>CAYVIJ010000007.1:0-94998 GCA_964451515.1 uncultured Phycisphaeraceae bacterium
GGGGGGGGGGGGGGGGGGGGGGGGGGGGGGGGGGGGGGGGGGGGGGGGGGGGGGAGCGGGATGAGCGTCGGAAGGAGCGTGCGGCGTGACGCGTGCGATCGACCTGATGCCGGAGGCGTCGCGCGCGCGGCTGGGGCAGCGGAGCCGGTCGCGCCGGTGGATCGCGTTGTACGCGGGGACGGCGGCGTTCTTCGTGGTGGCGGGTGTGGGTCTGAACGTGGCGCGGCGGGCGAAGCTGCCGGCGGTGGGGGAGCTGCGGGCGCAGGTGAACTTCGACGCGGAGCAGCGGGCGAAGGCGGCGAAGATCCGGTCGCAACAAAAAAATATCGAGGCGCTGCTGAACCGGCAGGATCTGCTGGCGTTCCCGGTGCAGCAGAGCGAGGTGATCGCGGTCATCGGGGAGATGACGCCGCGGACGATGGCGCTGACGTCGCTGTCGAGCTCTCCGCGGCGCGATCGGGGGCTGGCGCGGGTGCGCGCGGCGGAGGGCGAGAACCCGGTTCCGGAGTTCTCGAAGCTGCTCATTGAGGTTGAGGGGCTGGCGAAGAACGACCAGGACGTCGCGAACTTCGTCCAGGGTCTGGAGGATCACCCCCTGTTCGGTCAGATCGCGCTGGACTACACGCGCCGGACGGAGGTCGCGGGTGTGACGGTGCGAGAGTTCGGCGTGACGAGCGAGATCGATCTCACGGCTCGCTATCTGAGCGCGTCGCAGGAGGAATCACAATGAGCGCGCCGAAGACGGGCACGCTTGCGGCGGGTCTGGCCGCTCTGGGGGCGCTGGGCGTTTTCGGAGTGGTGTGGCCGCAGGTGTCGTCGATCCGGGCGTTGATCGCGGAGCGGTCGGAGCTTCAGGAGCGGATTGGACGGCGCGACGACGGCGCGGCGGCGCTGGAGCGTCTTCAGGACGAGCTGGAGAGCCAGCGCGCCCGCGCGGCGGCGTATGTGACGCCGATTCCGGAGTTCGCCGACACGGCGAGTCTGATCCGGGCGATCAGCCGGCGCCTGGACGCGCTGGGGATGCGGGAGCGGGAGATCACGACGGGGGCGCCGACGAAGCACGACATGGTCTCGGTGATGCCGATGTCGGTGACGCTGCGGGGTGATTTTTTGAGCATCTATGAGGCGGTGCGCTGGATCGAGTCGCTGCCGCGGCTGGTGCGGGTGGATCGGCTGAAGATCAAGCATGAGAAGGGGGCGACGAGCGCGGAGGGGCTGGCGGGGCGGGTGGAGGCGGAGATTCTGCTTCAGGTGTTCTTCGCGCCGGCGAGCGGCGAGGATGATCTGGCGTCGACGCTGGCGCGGGTTTCCGAGGGGGAGGGGCCTGAATGAAGCGTCAGTTGCTGGAGCTGTGGATCGCGGCGTCGTCGGACCCGAGGAAGCTGGGCATCCTCGGCGCGCTGCTGGTGGTGGCGCTGGGATTGTGGGGGCGCGCGGCTCTGATGCAATCGGGGCCGAGCGAAGCGGAGGCGAGCCGGAAGGGATCTGCTTCGTCCTCCGCCTCCAGCGCGAAGGGGGGCGAACATTCGTCCGAGAAAGCGGGGCCGACGCGGGTGGTGACGCTGCCGCCGATCGAGCCGCTGGGGCGCGATCTGTTCGCGGTGAGCGAGGAGCTGATTCCCCAGCCCTCCCAGCCGGAAGCAAAGGCGTCCGGCGCCCCAAAGCCCTCGCCCTCAAACGACGACAAACCAATGGATCTGGAGCAGCTTCGGATCGCCCGGATCATGGAGCGGGCGTCGGGGCTGCGTCTGAGGAGCACGATCGTGGGTGGCGAGCCGATCGCGGTCATCGAGCAGGTGGGACGGCGCTCGCAAGGGCGGGTGGTCCGTCTTGGCGAGCAGATCGCGGGGTTCAGCCTTGTGAAGGTGGACGCTGGGCGCGTCGTCCTGGAGCAGGACGGCGTGCGGGTTGAGCTGGCGCAGCAAAGGCCCTGACCGCCGGCGGCACGGAGGAATGGCCGCACGGAACGCGGCCCGGAGGAGCACGTGATGTCTTGCAAGAAGTCGGCAATCGAGTGCGCTGTCTCTGTCCGCAGCCGGTCCGTCTGTGCGGCCTGGCTGATCGCGGCGGCCGGGGCGAGCGAGGGGCTTGGTCAGGATCGCGACCCCTTCGACGGAACGACGAGCCCGGACTCGACGGTCGAGGTGAGCGAGTACATGACGGTGGACCTGCATGTGCAGGACGAGGAGCTGGCGAACGTGCTCCAGATGCTTTCGCTCCAGAGCCAGCGGAACATCGTCCTGAGCAATGACGTCTCGGCGACGGTGACGGCGACGCTGTACGACGTGACGTTTTACGAAGCGCTGGACGCGATCCTGCATGTCAACGGGTACGGCTACATCGAGCGCGGGAACTTCATCTTCGTGTACACGGTCGAGGAGATCGCGCAGATCGAGGCGGCGGAGCGGCAGCCGATTTCGAAGGTGATCCGCCTGAACTACCTGAACGCGAACGACGCGGCGGAGTTCGTGGGGCCGCTGCTGAGCGAGATCGGGCAGATCAAAACCAACGGCGATCCGGAGAGCTTCGCGATCCCCGACGACGCGCCGATTGGCGATGAGACGTACGCGCTTCAGGCGACGATGGTGGTCGTGGACTACGAGGAGAACGTGGAGGAGATTCTGGCGCTGATCGAGCAGCTCGACACGCGCCCCTCGCAGGTGCTCGTCGAGGCGACGATCCTCCAGACGTCGCTGACGGAGGACAACGCGTTCGGCGTGGATTTCTCGATCATCGGGAATGTGGACTTCGCCGACTTCATCTCGGGTCCGCTGTCGACGACGAACGCGCTGCTGGGCGGGTCCTCGGCGGAGGGAGGCGTCTCGGAGGACACAGCGACGTCGCTCACGAGCTCGCCGGGGAACACGTCGGGGCCTTCGACCTTCAAGTTGGGCGTGATCCAGGATGACTTCTCGGTCTTCATCCGGTTGCTGGACGAGGTGACGGACGTGACGATCCTGTCGCGTCCGGCGCTGCTCGTCTTGAACCGGCAGCCGGCGCGGGTGCTCGTGGGCGAGCGGGTCGGCTTCCTGAACACGACGTCGACGGAGACGAGCACGACGCAGACGGTCGAGTTCCTGGACACGGGCACGCAGCTTCAGTTCCGCCCCTTTGTCTCGGACGATGGGATGATCCGGATGGAGCTGAGCCCGAGCGTCTCGGAGGGGCTGATCCAACCCGCGACGGACATCAACGGCGCCAATGTCTCCATTCCTAATGAGATCACGCAGGAGCTGACGACGAACGTGATGGTTCGCGACGGCTCGACGATCGTGCTGGGCGGTCTCTTCACGGAGCAGACGACGGCGTCGCGCCGGCAGGTGCCGGTGCTGGGCGACATTCCGGTTGTGGGCGCTGCGTTCCGGGGGCACGACGACTCGACGGATCGGGCTGAGATCATCTTCATGATCAAGCCGACGATCGTGGGCGATGAGCAGTTGATGGAGATGGGCGAGCGCGGGCTGGAATACGCGGAGCGCGTCCGGGCGGGCGCTCGGTCGGGGCTGCTGCCCTTCAGCCGGGACCGCATGACTGCGATGCTGAATGTCGAGGCGGAGCGCGCGGCGCTGGCGGGGGACACGAGCAAGGCGCTGTGGAAGCTGCGGCGCTCGCTCTCGCTGAATAAGAGTCAGCCTGAGGCGCTGCATCTGCGCGACGCGCTGCTCCAGAAGGAGACGTTCTGGCCGTCGCGGAGCATCTTGTATAAGACGCTTGATGGCGAGGCGATGAAGCGCATCGGTCAGGTCGAGCCCGTCGGCGTCGAGCGCCACGAGGTGACGGGCGAGTTCGTCTTCACACCGCTCAACGAGGATGGGACGCAAAATGGGAAGCAGACGGAGCTGGCGCAGCAGTCGCCTCAGCAGGGCGGCGCCCAGGCGACGGGGAGCGGGTCGGATCCGGATGGATCGGACTACGAGATCTGGCCGCCGGCGCCGGAGGCTGTCTTCGATGATTCCACGGCGCAGGGCGGGGATGAGGAGGCGCCCTCTGAGCCGCGCACGCTTCAGCGCCCGTCGCTGACGCTGGGCGACGAGCGCTTCGGCCCGGTCGCGAATCCGAAGGATCTGGAGCTGACGGTGACGATCACGCCTTCGCAGGGCGATGAGCGGGCTGTCGAGCCGGAGGCGTCGAGCGAGGAGTTCGCGGAGGCGCCGACGGAGCCGCAGGCGAGCGCGTGGGATGGCTCGATGCAGAGCTTTCTGCACGGGCCCTTCGATCAGCCGCCGAACCCGGCGATGACGTTCCTGCTGGGCCAGCCGCTGATGATCCCGGGCTGGGCGCAGCTCGATCCGGCGCCGCTGGTGATGGAGGAGCCCGATCCGAGCGCGCCGCAGGAGGAGCCGTCCGAGCCGGCGAGCGGGTGGAAGAAGCCGATGTTCACGACGGTGTGGGACAGCCTCTTTGGACCGAAGGACGAGCCGAATGAGGAGCCGGAGGATCGCTCCTTCACACAGGTTCCGGATGAGGGCGAGCCTCGCCGGTGAGGCGCGGCTCTGACGGCGGGATCGCTCGCAAGAAAGGCGCAGGACGATGAGGATGAGAACACTTTCGCGCGTGGGGGCGCTGGCGGGACTGGCCTGCTCGGCGATCGGAACGATCGGCTGCCAGGGCCACGGCTCCTACACCGCGGAGGGCGTGAGCCTGGCGCAGGAGCGGATGAGCCAGATCAAGGCGGGCACGACGTGGGACATGGCGCGTCAGCAGTTCCTCGCGGGCGATCTTCGCAAAGCGCTTTCGAGCGTCGAGCAGTCGCTGGTGGCGAACGACAACGTTCCGAAGTCGCATGCGCTGAAGGGGCGGATCCTGGTCGAGCTCGGCGAGTTGGAGGGCGCCGTCGATTCGTTCAAGAAGGCTCTGGCGATCGATCCATCCTTCGTGGAGGCGCACTTCTACCTGGGCGTGGTGTACGAGCGTTTTCAGGACACGGACGCGGCGCTGGAGAAGTTCCGCGCGGCGTCGGCGCTGGATCCGTCGAACGTGCAGTACGTCATCGCGGCGGCGGAGATGCTGATGGAGCAGGGGCGGCTCGAGGAGGCGGAGCGGATGCTCCAGGGGGAGCGTTCGCGCTTCGAGCACAACGCGGGAGTCCGTCAGACGCTCGGGCACATCGCGATGATGCGCGGCGACATGCATCGCGCGGTCGAGCTGTTCTCCGAGGCGCGGCTGCTGGCGCCGGATGAGTCTGGAATCGTCGAGGATCTGGCGCTGTCGCAGATCGCGGCCGGGCGGTTCGCGGAGGCGGAGTATTCCATCCGGAAGCTGCTGGATCGACCCGAGAACAGAGGCCGTCGGGATCTGCTTCATGCGCGCGCGCGGTGCCTGATGCGGCTGGACCGTCCGGTGGACGCGCGTGCGATTCTGCTGGAGCTCACACGCGACGACAAGGGCGAGGGGGACGTCGAGGCGTGGATCGATCTGGGAGAGGTCGCTCTGGTGCTGGGCGATATGCATCGGGTGCGGATCGTGGCCAACCGCCTCCGGACGATCGCGCCGAATCGGGCGGAGGGACACACGATGCTGGCGATGGCGGAGCGGCGCGAGGGCGACCTGGAGTCGGCCCTCGAGAGCCTGAGCAGCGCTCTGGCGATCAATCCGAGCGAGCCGGAGGCGCATCTGCTGCGGGGGCTCGTGCTCGAGGAGATGGGGCGCTCTGAGGCGGCGGCGGAGTCGTTCGCGAAGGCGGCGGCGCTGGATCCACAGAGCAAGACGGCCGCGCGACTGCTGGCGATCGTCAACCCGGAGGAGTAAGCGGCGAGCGTCGCCGCGGGAGCGGAGGAGCGTGAAGATCGGGCGGATCATCTGTCTGGCCGGCGGAGGCGTCGGCGCAGCGATCGGAAGCGGCGCGGCGGTGAGTGTGGCCGCGGTGTGCGGCGACGGCGCCCATGGTCCGCTGGAGGGGCTGATCGGGGGGGTCGGAGGTCTGCTGCTGGGGTGGGTCGCGCTGGCGCCGCTGTGTCTGCGGCTCGACCGCGAGGTGGGCGCCATCGCGCGGGACCTGGAGGCGCTCGCGGAGGGAGACAGCGAGGAGCCGATGCGGTTGGCGGGGCCGCTCGGGGCGGTGCGCGTCGCGGCGGCGGAGGCCTGCGGGCAGATCATGGAGCGGCTGGAGGCGGCCGAGGCTCGGGTTCGCGAGCTTGAGATTCGAAACAACGTAAGTGAGGCGGAGCGTCAGCACGCGGAGGCGATCCTGCACAGCCTGCACGACGCGGTGATCGTGACGGACGCCTTCAACGAGCTGAAGATGGCGAACACGCGCGCGGCGGAGGTTCTGGGCTTCGCGCTGGACGCGGCGCTGCACAAGCCGATCGACCAGGTGATCTCCGACGACGCGCTGAGGCGGCTGATCCACGATGAGCGCGATCTGGCGACGCCAGGCCATCGCAAGCATGTGGATTATCGCCTTGCGAACGGGGATGGTGAGGAAGAAGACGAGGAAAGCGGCCCGCCGCCGATGCACTACGACGTGACGCTCTCGAGCCTGCCCGATATGAAAAGGGGCGTGGGCGGGGTGGTGACGATCCTGCGCGACGTGACGCGCGAGCGAGAGATCAGTCAGATGAAGTCGGACTTTGTCTCGAAGGTCTCGCACGAGCTGCGCACGCCGCTGTCGTCGATCAACGCGTACATCGAGTTGCTGCTGGACGGAGAGGCGACGGACGAGAAGAGCCAGCACGAGTTCTACGAGATCATCAAGAACGAGGCGGACCGCCTGAACCGGCTGATCGACAACATGCTGAATATCAGCCGCATCGAGGCGGGGATCGTGAAGATCGAGCGCACGGAAGTGGACTTCGCGAAGGCGATCCGGCGCGCGGTGGAAGTGATTCAGCCGCAGGCGAAGCAGAAGGACATCGGCGTGCACGTGAAGACGTCGCCGCTGGCGTGCACGGCGATGGCGGACGCGGACATGATCCATCAGGTTCTGCTGAACCTGATGAGCAACGCCGTGAAGTACACGCCGGAGGGCGGTCGGGTGACGGTTTCGGTGGAGAACGACGACACGATGGGCGGGGTGATGGTGACCATCGCGGACACTGGTTTGGGGATTCCGCCCGACGCGCTGCCCAAGGTCTTCGACAAGTTTTATCGGATCGAGAACTACAAGCGCGTGGCGAAGGGAACAGGTCTCGGACTCGCGCTCGTCAAGCACATCGTGGAGACGGTGCATCACGGGCAGATCAGCGTCACGAGCGAACTCGGAATGGGGAGCAAGTTCACGTTCACCATTCCATATGACGATGACGAGAGGGCGTAAGGAGGAGTAGTCCGCGATGACTATCCGGACCATTCTGGTGGTCGACGATGAGGCGCACATTCGCCATGTGCTGTCGCTGAAGTTTCAGAACGCGGGGTTTCAGGTCCTCTCGGCGGTGGACGGCGAGGAGGGCTTCGAGATCGCCACGCAGGAGCTTCCCGATCTGATCATCACGGATCTCCAAATGCCCTATATGACGGGCGTGGAGATGTGCGCCAAGCTGCGGGGGCAGAGCGCGACGAAGGACATTCCGGTCTTTCTTCTGACGGCTCGGGGCTATGCGCTGGACGGCGAAGATCTCGAGCGGACGAACATCAAGGGCATGATCGCCAAGCCATTCGGCCCGCGCGAGGTGCTCGAGACGATCAAGCGGCAGCTCGAGGCGGATGAGCGCTCCGAGTCCGACGCGTCGGAGGCGGCATGAGCGAGCCCACGCTTCACCAGCGGCTGCGGGAGGCCCGCGCGCTGCTGCGCGACCGTTGCGCGGCGCTTGGCCTGCCGACGGTGCAGATCGACGCCGAGGGGCGGCTCGTCGAGGATCCAAGCGGCGAAGGCGCTCTGCCCGGGGGCGAGGCGGTCGCCGCGTGGCTGCGCAGCGGCTCTGTAGCGAGGCGACTGCGGACGTTGGCGGAGGAGTGGTCGGGCGAGGAGACGCCCTCGCCGCGCCGGCTCCTGGACGGGATGTGGGCGATTCCCCTCGTCGAGACGCATCGGCGGAAGCGGGCCGGGTATGTCGTGGCGGTCGCGCTGGAGGCAGGGGCGGTGGAGTTCGCGGAGGTGGCCGCGTCTGAGGCGGGGATCGAGGCGGATCGTCTGCGCGCCGCGCTGCGTCCCCTGGCGCGCTTCACGCGGCAGGCGGTGTACGATCAGGCGACGCTGCTGCGCTGGACGCACGAGGACCGCATCGAGATGGCGGCGGGGCAGGAGGCGCTGGACGGATTCAGCTCGCAGCTCAGCGAGGCGTATGAGGAGTTGACGCTGCTCTACAAGCTGGGCCGCTCGATGAACGAGCTGATCCATCCGAGCAAGTTCGTGCGCTTGCTGTGCGACGAGCTGCACGCGACGCTGAGCTATCGATGGGTGGCGGCGCGGTTCGCGCCCGATCCGCAGACGGTCCGCCATCTGGCGGGGCGGTGCATCGTCAGCGGCGATCCGCCGTGCGAGGGGCCGGCGCTGTGCGCGACGCTCGATCGCTTCGTCGCGGCGTCGCCGGACCTGACGCCCAAAGCGCTGACGCTCTCGGAGCAGGACCGGGGCGACCCCGCCGCGAGCCCGGCGCTGATCGTGCATCCGCTGGTGCGGGACGATCACTTTCTGGGCTGCCTGGTGGCTGGCGAGAAGGTCGGTGGGGATCCGAACGTCTCGAGCGTGGACATGAAGCTGCTCGAGGGGGCGGCGCAGCACCTGACGATCCTGATGGAGAACTCGGCGCTCTACGACGACCAGCAGTCGATGTTCGTCGGGACGCTGGAGGCGCTCTCGGCGGCGATCGACGCGAAGGACCGGTACACCTGCGGCCATTCGGATCGCGTCGCGCGTCTGGCGATGCAGCTTGCGCTGGCGTCGGGGATGGAGGCGCCGGTGGCGGAGCGGGTGCGCATCTCGGGGATTCTGCACGATGTGGGCAAGATCGGCGTGCCGGAGCGTGTGCTGTGCAAGCCCGGGCGGCTGACGGACGAGGAGTTCGGTCTGATCAAGCAGCACCCGGAGATCGGGCACCGGATCCTGCGGGACATTCCGCAGCTCGGGGACGTGCTTCCGGGCGTGCTGCATCACCACGAGCGATGGGACGGCCATGGGTATCCGCACGGGCTGGAGGGGGATGAAATTCCGCTCCAGGCGCGGATTCTGGCGCTGGCGGACTCTTTCGACGCGATGAGCTCGACGAGGACGTACCGCTCGGCGCTGACGCGTGAAAAGGTGCTGGAAGAGATCGCGAGGTGCGCCGGCTCGCAGTTCGACCCGGATCTGGCGCCGATCTTCTGCGCGCTGGATTTCCAGGAGTACGACAGTCTGATCAGCCGCCATCTGGAGCGCGAGCGCGGAGCGCAGCGCGGGAGGGCCGCCTGATGAAGCTGAGCCATCAGGAGTACGACCATATCTGCGTGCTGACGCTCTCGGGCGAATACATCGCCGACGATGTCGATCAGTTCCGACGCATCGTGTCCGAGCGGCTCTCAGACGGCGCGCGCCACCTGCTGCTGGACTGCGAGCATCTCGAGTTCGTCGACTCGAGCGGGCTCGAGAGTTGGCTGCGTCTGCGCGAGGAGCTGGGCGAGCGCGGGGGGCAACTGCGGATCATCCGCCCGGACGACAACGTGGGCACGATTCTGCGCATCACGCGTCTGGACAAGTCCTTCGAGGCGCATCCGACGCTGGAGTCGGCGGTGAGGAGCGTGCGATGACCCCGGCGCCGCTGGCCCAGTCCGGATCGAACGCGAGTCGTGTGGGGCGGATGCAGCTCGGTGAGCTGCTGGTCGAGCGTGGCTGCCTGACGCGCGCGCAGCTCGATGAGGCTCTGGAGGAGCAGCGGCGGCGCGGTCACAAGCGGCTGCTCGGAGAGGTGCTGGTCGAGCTGAACTTCTGCGCGCAGGAGCAGATCATGGAGGCGCTCGCCGTGTGCTACGGCGTGCCCTTTGCGCGCATTTCGCCGAGGATCGCCGACCCGCGCGTGACGGAGTCCTTGCCGCGCGAGTTCATCGAGAGCCACGGCGTGCTGCCGCTGTTCAAGATCGACGGCGTTCTGACGGTGGCCGTCTCGGAGCCGGCGAACCTCTTCCTGGTTGAGGAGATCGAGCGTCTCGCGGGCTGCTCGGCGCAGATCGTGGCGAGCACGGCGGCGGATATCCGCACGACGCTTCAGGCGTATCTGCCGAACGCGAACGTCTTTGTCATCGACGACATCTACGACGACGCGGACTTCGGCGAGCTGAGCATCGTCGAGCGTCAGATGACGGATCTGGGCAATCTCGAGCAGATGGCGGGTCAGTCCCCGGTCGTCAAGCTCGTGAACTACCTGGTCTATCAGGCGGTGATGGATCGCGCGTCGGACATCCACATCGAGGCGGAGGATCACGCGTCGCGCGTGCGCTTTCGAATCGACGGACGGCTGGTGTCGAAGATGCAGCCGCCGCACCAGATGCACGCGGCGGTGGTGTCGCGCATCAAGATCATGGCGCACATGGACATCTCCGAGCGGCGGAATCCGCAGGACGGCGACATCCATGTCATGATCGACGGGCGCCCGATCGACCTGCGCGTCTCGACGATGCCGGGGAAGTTCGGCGAGAAGGTCGTGATCCGAATCATCGACAATCGATCGGCGATTGTCGCGCTGGAGAAGATCGGGTTCAGCCCCGAGGTGCTTCAGGGCTGGCGCTCGATCATCACTTCGCCGAACGGGATCATCCTCGTGACGGGGCCGACGGGCTCGGGCAAGTCGACGACGCTGTACTCGGTGCTGAGCGAGCTGTGCTCGGACGAGCTGAATATCTCGACGGTCGAGAACCCGGTTGAGGTGAGCATCTCGGGGGTGAATCAGTTCCAGGTGAACGAGAAGACGGGCTTCACGTTCGCGTCGGCGCTGCGGTCGTTGCTGCGGCAGGATCCCGACATCATCATGGTCGGCGAGGTGCGCGATCTGGAGACGGCGGCGATCACAACGCAGGCGGCGCTGACGGGGCATGTCGTCTTCTCGACGCTGCACACGAACGATTCGATCTCGGCGGTGACGCGTCTGACGAACATGGGCATCGAGCCCTTCCTGGTGGCGGCGACGCTGCGCGGCGTGCTGGCGCAGCGGCTGGTTCGCAAGATCTGCCCGCACTGCAAGGAGACGTACACGCCGGATGAGCGCGTGCGGCGCGGGGTTGAGGAGTCCATCGGAGAGTGCTCGGAGCTCTTCCGCGGCGCCGGCTGCTCGCGCTGCAACGGCAAGGGCTACGCCGGGCGGCTCGGGATCTTCGAGCTGTACATGCCGGAGGAGGATTCGCTGGATGCGCTGGCGCGCGGGGCGACGTTGCACGAGCTGCGGGAGGTGGCGTTCCGGCAGGGATTCCGCACGCTGCGCGACGACGGGCTGATCAAGGCGCGGCAGGGACTGACGACAGTCGAGGAGGTCTTCCGCGTGTGCAGCCTGTGACGGGCGGCTGATCGCGGCACGGGGACATCGATATGCCAAGATTCTCCTATCAGGCTCGTGATCTTCACGGCGACAGCCAGGGCGGCTTCATCGAGGCGGCAAATGAAGCGGAGGCCCGGCGCAAGCTGCGCTCGGACGGGCTGACGGCCACTCGGGTCGAGCTGAGCAGCGAGATGGTCGACGTCGAGCGGATCCGGATCCAGCAGGCGGCGAAGTCGATCCGGCGCGATGAGGTGATCGCCTTCAGCGCTCAGCTCGGCGTCATGCTCGAGACGGGCGTTCCGCTTTCGGAGGCGTTGCACGCCTTCGTGGAGCAGTCCAAGTCGGGCCCGCTCAAGAAGGTCGTCGAGTCGGTGGCGGACCGCATCCAGAGCGGCGTGGCGTTCTCGATCGCGATCGGCGAGTTTCCGCGCGTCTTCCCGAGCCTGATGGTGAACCTGATCCGCGCCTCCGAGATGACGGGCGCGCTCGGCAGGATGCTTGGTCGCGCGGCTGATTACCTCGGCAACGAGCGCAAGACTCGCAAGCAGATCAAGGGCGCCCTCACGTATCCGATGATCATGGTCGGCATGGCCCTGGCGGTGACGATCTTCCTCGTCGGCTGGGTGTTGCCGAGATTCGCGGCGATCTATGAGTCGCGCTCGGCGGCGCTGCCGAAGCCGACGCGATTTCTCCTCGATCTGTCGGGATTCGTCACGGGCGCGTGGCCGCTGCTTCTTACTGCCGCTATCGGCGCGACGGTCGGGATGGTCGCCTTCGCCCGGACGCAACGCGGACGCGAGACGATGGACTGGCTCAAGATCAACACGCCGATCATCGGGCCGATCTACACCAACTTCTTCCTCAGCCGCGCCGCGCGGACCCTGGGGACGCTCCTCGGGGCGGGCGTGACGCTGCCCGAGACGATCGAGATCGTCAAGGGCGTGACCGATCACTCCCAATGGCGGCGGCTGTGGGATGAGATCGAGCAGAGCATGACGTCGGGGCGGACCGTCTCGGAGGTGATGCTCAAGAGCGATCTCATTCCACCGTCGCTGGCGCAGATGTTCGCCGCGGGCGAGCGCACCGGCAGGCTTCCCGAGGTGCTCGACCGGATCGCCAGCGTCACTGAGGAGGATCTCGAAGAGTCGATCAAGTCGGGCACGCAGATGATCGAGCCGCTCGTGATCAGCTTCATGGGCGTGATGATCGGCGGGATCGCGATCGCGCTGCTGCTGCCCATCTTCACGATGGGGCGGGTCATGGGCGGCGGCTGAGGCGGCGAGAGATCGGAGCGTTCAGAGCGGGGCGAGATCGGCCAGCTCCGCCTCGACGCGCCGGCGCCCGCGCCATTCGTTGATCTTCGGACGAACCAGAACGTCGACCGCGCGTCCGCGGGGCAGTTCGTTCAGTCGCTCGCCCCAGCGCCACGCGACGACGCGCAGGGCCGCGCCGTCGCCCTCGATGCGGAGCTGGGCGTGCCGCCCCCGGGCGCCGAGGGGATCGGCCTGGGCCAGTCGGACGCGTCGGAGGCGCAGCGTCGGAGGCGGGTTGCCGCGCCCGTGCGGGGCGAGGGCTTCGAGGCGGTCGACGGCCGCGGGCGTGAGCTCCGCCAGATCGGCGTCGCAGTCGTAGGCGAGGGACGGCACGAGGGACTCGACGGGCAGGCAGGCGTTGACGCGCTCCGTGAAGGCGTCGGTGAAGGGTTCGAGGCTTGCGCTGGGCAGCGCCAGGCCCGCCGCCATGCGGTGACCGCCGAATCGATCGAGATGGTCAGCGCAGGCGGCGAGCGCGGCGTGCAGGTCGACCTCGTCGACGCTGCGCCCGGATCCCTGGCAGATCCCGTTGGCGCGCTGGAGGAGAATTGCGGGGCGCGCGAAGCGCTCGGCGAGTCGCGAGCAGACGATGCCGACGACGCCCGGATGCCACTGCTCGTCGGCGAGGACGATGGCGCGGCGGTCATCCTGCGTCATCCCGGCCGCCTCGGCCCGCTCGGCCGCCTCCTCGAAGATGGCGCGCTCGACGCGCCGGCGCTCGTCGTTGCTACTCGTGAGCTGATCGGCGATTTCCTCGGCGCGGGGCGCGTCGTCCGTCATGAGCAGCTCCGCCGCCTCGCGCGCGTGCCCCAGCCGGCCGCAGGCGTTCAGGCGGGGTCCGAGCGCGAATCCGACGTGCTCCGCGGAGATGCGCTCGCCGTCGAGCTCGGCGGCGGAGATGAGCGCGTTGAGTCCGACGATCGCCGTTGATTTCATGCGGGCGAGCCCGAAGCGGGCGATGATGCGATTCTCTCCGACGAGGGGGACCACGTCCGCGACGGTCCCGAGCGCCGCCAGCGCAAGCAGATCGAGCAGCGTCTCGCGCATCGCCTCGCTGACGCGCTCGCCGCCCCGCGCCATCGTCGCCAGCCGCCACGCCAGCTTGAAGGCGACGGCGGCGCCGCAGAGTTCGGCGAAGGGATAGTCCCCCGCGGGATGGCGGGGATGCACGATTGCGAAGGCGTCGGGGAGGCCTTCGTCCACAGTGGGGGGCTCGTGGTGATCGGTGATGATCAGATCGACGCCTCGGGCGCGCGCGATGCGGGCGGGTCCGATCGCCGTGACGCCGCAGTCGACGCTGACGATCACGCGGGCGTCTTCGTCCGCGAGGCGGGCGATCGCCTGCTCGCTGAGGCCGTAACCCTCGTCGAGGCGATGGGGGATGTAGATGGAGACCGGCGCATCCGGAGCGATCTCCCGCAGGGCGCGGTGGAGAATCGTCGCGGCGGAGACGCCATCGACGTCGTAGTCGCCGTAGATCACGATGGGCTCGCCGGCGCGCGCGGCGGCGAGAAGGCGCGTGGCCGATCGATCCAGATCGTGCAGGCGCGAGGGCTCCTCAAGGTCGCGGAGGCTGGGGTCGCAGAAGGCGCGGGCGGCGTTGGGCGCCATCCCACGGGCCGCGAGCACGCGATGGACGAGGACGGCGGTCTGGTCAGGGGCGCGGTCGGTCGGAGAAGGAGATAGGGCGCCTCCTGCGCCCGGGGGTCCGATCCATCGGAATGTCAGTCCTCGCATGCCGCGATGATAACGGACCTTCGGAACCGACCTCGCGGCGGGGCGCGGGCGTGCGGTCTTGTTTCAATGAGTTCAAGACTTTGCGCCCGCCGTCACTCCCGCTACGCTGGGTCGCCCTCCTGGCCCGCCCCCCGGTGAAGGACCTGCGAAGAAGCGATGAGCGAGCATCATCCATCGTCTGACGAAGCCAGCCTCCGGCATCGCGCGGTGCTGCTCTTCGGCCCTCCGGGCTCGGGAAAAGGAACGCAAGGGAAGATCCTGGGATGCGTGCCCGGGTTCGTGCATGTGTCGATGGGCGACGTCTTTCGAGGGCTCGATCGCTCGTCCGAGCTGGGGCAGGTGTTCGAGCGCTATTCGACGCGAGGCGAGCTGGTCCCTGACGATGTGACGATCAACATCTGGGAGGCGCACATGGCCTCGCTGCGGAATCAGGGCGATTACCAGCCGGAGAAGGATCTGGTGGTCCTCGACGGCATCCCGCGAAGCGTGAACCAGGCCAGGCTGCTGGCGGAGAAGATCGAGCCGTTGATGATTCTGCATATGACGATCGGGGATCTCGATCCGGTCATCGAGCGGCTGCGCAAGCGAGCGATGCGGCAGAATCGCTCCGATGACGCCAAGGAAGATGTCATACGCCGCCGCTTCGAGGTGTACGAGAACGAAACGGCCCCGGTCCTGTCGCAGTATCCGGCGGAGCTTGTCCGTTCGATCGATGCGATGGGCGCGCCGGCGCGGGTGCTGATGCGTCTGCTCGAGCACGCGGCGCCGCTCCAGGAGCAGGTGGTCGGCAATCCGCTCTAATCCTGGCGGCTCTCTCCTGGCGGCGAGGGGCGGCTCGCAGGGGACCCATTGCGGGTCCCCAATCCGTCGCAGGAGTCAGTTGATCGGTGTTTTCGGACGTTCCAGCGGGGGGATGTGATCGGAGCGGCGGCGCGTGGCCCGATAATCCGATGTCCGGATCACGGCGGTGGCATTCGGGACAAACTCGTGGCGCCGCTCGCCCAGTTTGACGCGCCGCGGCTCGACCCCGGAGGAAACCCCGGTTTGCGCTAACTCCTACAGGATCGTGGGTTACGGGGCGTTTTGTCTTGCGGTCGGACGTCCGTTTCGGTAATCTGGCAGTTGGCCGATTGCGGACCAACCGCGCACGGACACGCGCTCATCATTGAACCACATCGTGAAGGCGGCAGGATCGACGCTTCGCGACACGGACAATGGCGAATCTGGAGGAGGCTCGCCGCTCTCGCTCATTCCTTTTCCGCATCGATACACGGATATCGAACGGAGACGAGCACGAGCGCGCGAGCACGAACGAGGAGTGGACTGAGATGACAACAGGACGAATCACTGCGGCGATGGCGGTCATCGCTCTGGCGGGCTCAACGGCGCACGCCAGCACTGTTTTCTTCGGACGAGATCTGAACACAGCGCCTCTCGCGGACCGTGGAAGCACGCCGATCCCGGCGGTGGATCGCGTCAACTCGACGTCGGCGCGCAACATGTTTTTCACTGGTCTTCCCGGAGGCTCATCGACGGAGGTTGAGTCCTTCGAGATGCCGCCCTTCAGCGTCGGCGACACGCCGACGTCCAATCCCAGCGCGTTCAACAACATCGACTTCTTCGAGTCGGACGCGGACCCGACGAACGACGTGACGGCGTCGATCGCAGGCGGCGCGGAAGTGCTGAACCAGACGGGCGCTCCCGCCGGGCAGGGCCGCTACGCGACGGATCTGCCCGTCAACCTGAACAACCAGTTCCTTCAGGTCAGCTCGGGCGACTCGATGACGCTCTCCTTCGACACGGGGGTTCGCGCCTTCGGATTCTGGGGGACGGACATCAACGACGTGCAAAACGAGCTCGGCCTCGAGATCAGCGTCACCATGGGCTCGGGCGAGAGCTTCACGATCTCGCCCACCGACGGCGGCGTGGATCCGGGCGATCCCGCGCCGGACGGCGGTTTTGACGCGCTCGAGGGGAACATCATCTTCTGGGGCATCATCACCGATTCTGACTCTGATCTGATCGATCAGATTGTCTTCAACAACGTCGCGGGACCGGACGATCCCGACACGGACATCTTCGGTTTCGACGAGTTCATCGTCAGCCGTGTCGCCGACGTGCCCGTCATTCCGCTTCCCTCGCCCTTCGGCCTGACGGCCGCCGGACTCGGGCTCGTGCTCGCGGTCCGTCGTCGGCGCTGAGCCGCCTTCGAGCCAACCCTCCACGGTTCCGAAGGGCTGAGAACTCCGATTCGCCTACGAACCCCGCTCGGGAAGCGCCCGAGCGGGGTTTTCTCCATGCGCGTTGCAGCGCCGCGCCGGCATCGACGATCTATCGCGCGGCGGCGCGGGCGCCGATCCGCGGGGTCAGTTCGCGAGACGGTCGAGGACAACCGCGCCGTTCAGCACGGTCAGGACGGAGCGGGTCTCGCCGAGGCGGTCTGGATCGATGGCGAGGATGTCCCGATCGAGGATGGCGAAGTCAGCGACGGCGCCCGGGCGCAACGCGCCGGACCAGCTCTCGCTGTGCAGCGCGAAGGCGGCGGTCGTCGTATAGGTCCGCAGCGCCTCCTCGATCGTGATCGACTGCTCGGGCACGAACGTCTTCCCGTCGAGCGTCCCCGCTGTCACCGCCGCCTCCATGCCGAGGAAGGGATTGGCCGTCACGACCGGCCAGTCGCTCCCAAAGGCGAGCGCGGCGCCGGAGTCGAGCAGATCGCGGAAGGCGTAGCTGGTCTTGATCCGCTCGGGGCCGAGGCGCTGCTCGGCGTAACGGCCGTCGTCGGCCTTGTGGTGCGGCTGCATGCTGGGCACGACGCCGAGGGAGGCGAAGCGCGCCACGTCTTTGGGCAGCAGGTGCTGCGCGTGCTCGATCCGCGGGCGGAGGCGCCGGCGCTGCTCGGAGCTGAGCTCCGCGTACCAGTTCAGCAGGACGTGGTTGGCCCGATCGCCGATCGCATGCGCCGCGGGCTGGAGGCCGCGCTCCGCGGCGGCGTGGATCAGATCGCGCAGCGCGCCGCTGCCGGCGAGCGCCAGCGGGAAGCCTGTGTTCTCCGGATCGCGGACGTTGTCGAGGTAAGGCTCGGTCATCCAGGCGGTGCGCGAGCCGAGCGAGCCATCCATATAGCCCTTGAAGCCGAGGATCTGCACGTTCGGGCTGAGCTGCCGGTGAGCGGCCGCCCAGTCGAAGATCGCCAGCCATTCCGGGATGCGGTTGGTTCCCTCGCTCAGGGTCGCCCGACAGCGCAGGGGCAGGTCGCCCGCGCGATCCATCTCGGCGAGCAGGTCCTCGATGGCGCCGCGCGACTCGATGACGCCGATCTGGGTGACGCCGTAGGAATGGAGGCGATCGACCGCCTGACGGACGAGGGCCTTGACCGTCTCCTTCGTCTCCGCGGGGATATGGCGCGTGACGAGGCCCATCGCCTCCTCATAGATCGCGCCGTCGGGGACGCCCTCAGGCGTTCGTCCAATCTTGCCGCCGGGAGGATCGGACGGACCCTCCCGGGTGATGTTGGCGTATTCGAGAGCGGATCGGCTGGCGATGAGGCTGTGGCCATCCATGCGCACGAGAACCGTCTTGCGCGCGCCAGACGCCTCATCGATTTCATCGGCGGTGGGCGGGCGTTGGTCGGGCCAGGACTCGGCCGACCATCCGCGTCCGACGATCCAGGCGTCGTCATCGCGCCCCTTGGCCCATTCGCTGACGCGCTGGAGAAGATCCCGCCGGCTTGTCGCGCCGCGCAGGTCGAGGTTGGCGAGGCTCCGGGCGGCGCTGACGAGGTGGACGTGCGTGTCGATGAGCCCCGGGACGATCCGCCGCCCCTGCGCATCGATCACGCGCGTGCGCTCGCCGATCAGGCGGCGAGCGGCCCGCTCATCGCCGGCGTGGACGATCCGGGCTCCGCGCACCGCCAGAGCCTCGCCCATGGGATTGGCGGAATCGCCCGTCCAGATCGCGCCGTTGAGGACGACGAGATCGGCGGGTCGCGTTGGGGGCGCCTGGGCCAGCGCGAGCGTGGTCGTGAGCAGGAGCAGGGAGAGCAGAGCGGTCGCGGCGCGCAGCATGGTTGATCCTTTTCTTCAGGTGTCGCTTGGGTCGCGCTCCAAGATACGCGAGCGGCTCAGCCGCGACGAGGGTTGCGCGCGCGCGTCCGCGAGGGATCGCGCTCCCGGCGAGGGCGTTCGGGGCCTGTCGGGCCGGGAGAGGGCCCCTCCTTGTGTCGGGCGCTGGTCGTGACGGGCTGCTGCTCCTCCGTGTCAGTTGGCTTCTCGGGGGGAGAGGAGTCGCCTTCGCTCGGCCCGTCTTCGGGATCCTGCGAATCGGCGGCGCCAATGCGCGCAAAGAGGAGTCGCCCCGCCGCCGTCTGCATGGCGCTGGTGACGGTCGCGGTGATGCGCGAGCCGATGGAGGACTCTCCATCCTCGACAACGACCATGGTGCCATCCTCGAGATAGCCGACGCCCTGGCCCCGTTGTTCGCCCCGCTTGATGATCTCCACCTGGAGGCTCTCGCCCGGGAGGCGAGTCTGCTTGAGGGCGTTGGCGATCTCGTTCATGTTCAGGACGCGGACGCCGTGGATTTGCGCAACGCGGTCGAGGCCGGTGTCGGTGGTGAGGATCATGCCGTCCATGGCGCGGGCGAGATCGACGAGCATCTGATCGACGCCTTTCCCGGGCATGGGGGTCTCGTCGACTGTGACATCAAGGGTGGGAGTCCGCAGGAGCTCGGCGACGGTGTCGAGGCCGCGCCTTCCACGGGCGCGCTTGAGGCGGTCGGAGGAGTCGGCGAGGCGCTGGAGCTCGGTGATGACGAACTGCGGAACGACGACGGGGCCCTGGATCATGCCCGTCTTCCCGAGATCGACGATGCGGCCGTCGATGAGCGTGGAGGAGTCCATGAGGAGGGGCTTGGGCCCGCGGAGCTGCTTGGAGAACTCGACGTAGGGGATGATCAGGCGGAACTGGTCCTGGGTCTGGAGGACGATGCTCACGGCCAGGTAGGTCAGCGCGATGCCGATGAGGATCTTCACGAGCGTGATGAGCCGGTCGGCGAGTTGGTCCTCGGGGAGCTCCCAGACCTCGGCGAGCGTATCGATGAGCACGCCCACGAGGATGGACGCGAGCACCCCGGCGACAAGCCCGAGGAAGACGCCGGAGAGGGTGCTCACCTTCTTCTCGGGGGTGAGCAGATCGATTGCGAGGACGCCCAGAGCGAGTGTGACGGCGAAAAGAAAGACCCATGGCCAGCCTGTGACGAAGCCAAGACCGCCGAGCTCCTCGCCGCCGCCCAGGTCGACGGCGTAGAGGATGACGATGGTGATGATCGCGGCGGCCATGGCGACGCGCAGCAGGCGGAGCAGCGCGGCGCGTCCGGCGTTCTCTCGCCGCTCGGGCGCAAGGATGCGGCTTTCGGGCGTCATGTTCTCAGTGTACGTGCTGTGAGCGGGGAGGATCCGCTCGGCTGGTGAGCGTTTCTCGGCAGGGGTACACTCTGGGCTCCGTCGCCTCGGTTGGCGACCGGGCCCGGTGCGCGGGTGGCCCGTGAACCTGGTCAGGGCTTGACCGCAGCAGCCATAAGCGGCCGTCATCCGGCGCCGCCGGTGTCCTGGTCGCCAACCGTCGCGACGGAGAGAGGGCTGCGGCGCACGTTATGAGCTACACCGTTCTTGCACGCCGATATCGCTCACGCGAGTTTGAGGAGGTCGTCGGCCAGGAGGCGATCGCGCGGACGCTGCGCAACGCGATCGAGCAGGGGCGGGTGGCGCATGCGTATCTCTTCGTCGGCACGAGGGGCGTCGGCAAGACCTCGATGGCCCGGATCCTCGCCAAGGCGCTGAACGGCGGGACGCCCGAGGTGGACAACGCCATCATGACGGGGCAGGACACGGATGTCGTCGAGATCGACGCGGCGTCGCACGGCAAGGTGGAGGAGGCGCGCGACCTGATCGCCAACTCCGTCTATCGCCCGATGCGAGGGCCCTACAAGATCTACATCATCGACGAGGTTCACATGCTTTCGACGGCGGCGTTCAACGCGCTGCTGAAGACCATGGAGGAGCCGCCGGCGCATGTGAAGTTCATCCTGTGCACGACGGAGGCGCACAAAGTGCCCGCGACGATCCAGTCGCGCTGCCAGCGCTTCGACTTCCGCAACATCTCCGCCGGGCGCATCGCCGAGCATCTGCGCCTCGTCTGCGAGCAGGAGGGCGTGGAGGCGGAGGAGGAGCTGCTGCATCTGGTCGCGCGGATGGGCGCCGGGTCGATGCGCGACGCGCTCTCGCTGCTCGACCGCCTCATGGCGGCGGCGGGCGAGGGCGAGAGACTCACCCCCGATCTGCTCGAGAGCCTCCTGGGGCTGCCCGATCGCGGCCTGCTCGCCAAGCTCGTCGAAGCCTTCGCTGACTCCGACGTCCGCGGCGCTCTGGAGAGGACCAATGAGCTGCTCGCCCGGGGCGTCGCGGGCGATCAACTTCTCGTAACGCTGGCTCAGCATCTGCGGGATCTGATGGTGCTTGCGGCGTGCGGGGCGGAGACGGAGCTCGTCGAGCTGGCGGGCGAGAGCCGCCGGCGCGCGGTCGAGCTCGCGGAGCGATTCGACGCCGCGGCGCTGGTGCACATGATCGCGCTTTGCGAGTCGACGCAGCGCGCGAGCAAGTCCTCCTCGACCCCGCGGGCGCTGCTGGATGCGCTGATGGCGCGCCTGGCGATGTCGGAGAAGATCGCGGATGTCGCGGCGCTGCTCGCTGGGCGGGCGCCGGAGCCGCCGCCGCCGCGACGAGTCCCCGCAAAAAAAGCCTGAAGGCGGCCGAGCGCCCCGCGCCCGCGCCGCCTGTGGAGCAAGCCGCCGACGGCGCCGGCGGCGCGATCGACCCCGAATCGCTGTGGACAAGGATTCAGGAGGCGGCGACGACGAACGCGGCGCGCGCCCTGCTGGGCGCTCTGCGGCTCGTCTCGTACGAAGACGGCGCGGCGCGCATCGCGTCGACCAGCCCCCGTGGCTCGGGATTCCTGCGGAGCCGGCGCGAGCGGCTGGAGGAGCTCTTCTCGCGCGCCGCGGGGCGTCCGGTGCGCGTCGAGATCGTGGATGCCGGCGATGAGGAGGCGGCGTCTGAGCCGGCGCCCGAGCGGCCTTCGGCGGAGATCGATCCGAAGCTGCTGGAGCACCCGGTCGTGCGCGACGCGATCGAGCTGTTCAACGCGCACGTTGCGCGTGTCGAGCCGAACGCCGAGGAGTCATCAACAAGGAGCGCGTGACGCATGTTCGATCAGTTCAAGGCGATGGGCGCCCTTGCGGGCCTGATGAAGGACCAGGAGCGACTTCGCGAGGTGGGTGAACGGCTCGTCAGCGAGCTGGACGCGGCGCGCGTGCGAGGCGAGGCGGGCGCTGGAGCGGTGCGCGTGACGGCGACGGGCAAGGCGCGGATCGTCGGCGTCGAGATCGCCCCCGCCGCCGTCTCGGCGATGGCCTCCGACGCCGCGCGCCCCGAGGTCGAGGCGCTGATCGCCGAAGCCACGAATGACGCGTTGCGCCAGGCGCAGGATCTGATGCGCGAGAAGGCGCAGGAGGCGGCGCGCGAGCTCGGCTTGCCCGAGATTCCGGGGATCGACCGCTTGCTCTCCAGTTAGAGCAATCCCACCCCTTCCGTAGCCAGTCTCCGCAGCGCCGGAAGCAGTTCGCCGCGTCGACTCTCTCGCCTCTACGGGTAGGGCGCGCGTCCCTGCCCGCCTCTCTCCAACGCCTCCCCACACTCTCCCGTCGGGCACGGCGGCCCGCCGCCACCGGTGGTTGCGCGCTACATCGGTTCCGCACGCTCCGCGTTGCGCTCGATGAGCCACCATGGCGCGATGACGCGCCGTCCCATCGCGGCGATGCGCTCCCAGGCGTCCAGGATCGGCCCGGGCGAGAGGGCGCCGATGACGAGCGCGTCCGCCTTGTCTTCGGAAACGAGCGTCGCCCCGCACTCCTCGATCGCTCGGCGGACCGCCCAGTCGTTCTTACCCGCCTCGACGATCGCCACGCGCCGCGCCCCCGCGCGCTCGAGCCCGGCGCGGACGCCGGCGCGGGCCGCCGCCAGCCCGGTGAAGCGATCCCACAGCGGCTGATCCATAGGGCGGCGTGGCTGACGCCAGAGCCCGAGGCGCACCTCGAGCATCCCGCACAGATAGCCCCAGGACGCGCGCTCCAGCTCGGCGATGCGCTGATAGCGCCGCAGATGGCGGCGGATCTCGGCGCGGCGCTCGGAGGCGGGCGCGTAGCGCGCGGCGACCCAGCAGTTGTTGCGGACGAGGAGGCGGAAGATCTCGTTCATGTCCCGCCCCTGCTGCGATTTCTGGTGGCGGACACGGAAGCGGCGGTCGTGAACGATGCGCCAGCCGTCGAGGAGGAGCTTCGCGGAGAGGTCGTACTCCTCCACGTAGTAATGGAAGGAGGGGTCGTATCCGCCGGCGCGCAGGAACGCGCCGCGTCGGATGAGGACGCCGCAGCCGATGAATACCTCCGGCAGCCCGCCCGCCTCGCGAGCGCCGGCGGCGAGGTAGATCTCCGCGCCGATTGCGCCGACATCCTCGGGCGCGTCGTCGATGGTCTCGAGGAATCCGGTGTCGATGGGGTGGGAGTCGTCGTCGAGCATGAGGATCCACGATCCCCGCGCCGCCTCGACGCCGAGGTTGCGCGCCGCCGCTCCTTCGTTGCGGCGTCGATGCAGCACGCGCGCCTCGACGCCGTTGGGAAGCATCGGCGGGACGATGGGGGGCGTCCGGGAGGCGTTGTCCACGACGATCACCTCCGCCTCCGCGGAGCTGATCGGCAGCGCGCCGAGAGCGTCGATGGTCTCCGCGAGGCGCTCGGGGCGGTTGCGCGTAGGCAGGACGACGCTCACGCGCGGCGCGGCGCTCATGAGACCAGGCTGAAGGCGGGCTTCGTCGTCGTCTCGGGTCGGAACGCGAGGCGCGCGCCGCTGACGCGCCGCACGCCCGCGCGCAGATCGCCCCCGCCGATGACCGCGTTGCCCAGCCGCTCCGCCTGCGCCGCCGCGGCGACGCTCCCGAGGGCCGCGGCGGTGACGTAGCTCTCGCCGTGCGTCAGGGTGAGGGTGGCGGCGGCGGTGAGCGTGTCGCCGCATCCCAGCGGATCGATGGCGTGCGAGGTGAAGGCGGGGACATGCTCGCCCGCGATGCGCCCTTTCCAGTCCGGCTGGTCCCCTTCGCTGAGCGAGACGCGATCGAAGGCGATGGCGCCGTCGGCGCCCATGGTGACCATCGCGCCGCGCGAACGCGTGCGCTCCAGCAGGCGCCAGACGACGGCGTTGAGGCCGTCGTCGAAGTTGCTGAGCGCCTCGCGAATCTCACGCTCGCTCGGGCAGAGCAGGTCCATCTCGCTCATGTGCAGCAGCGTCGAGCGCCGCCCGCTGACATCGCCCGCGAGGATGCGCACACGCTCGCGGAGCGCACGGCACAGCGGTGTCGTCACGGCGGGCGAGAGCAGCGCGCCGAAGTCCAGGACGATCGCCGCGTCGGCGTCCTTGGCGCAGGAGGCGGCAAGCTCGATCAGGCGGGCCTGCCGGCTGGTGTCGAGCGCGCCGGGCTGGACCAGATCGAGCTTCATCACCTTCTGCGTTCCGACGAGGAAGCGCTGCTTCTCAACGGGCGGCCGCTGGACGTCCACGAACTCGAGGTCCACGCCCTCGACCATCAGCCGCTGGCGGAAGGACTCGGTCTCCGAGGAGCGGGGCAGCGCCGTCACCAGCGTCGGCGAGGCGCCCATCGCCGCCAGATGCTTCGCCACGATCGCCGCCCCTCCGTCGTAGGAGCGCCATTCGATCGGACGGAGCGTCATCACCGGACTCTCGCCGGCGATTTCCGGTCGGTCGCAGATGATGTAGGTGTCGACGACCGTATCCCCGACCACGACCACCTTTGTTCCGCGGAAGCGCTCGATGAGCGGATCCACGCGCTCGGGACGGAGCTCGTGCCGCTCGATCAGCGTCCGCACGCGCGCGTGGAACGGATCGGCCATCTCCTGGAGCTCCGCGATGAGCGCCGTGGAGCTGAAGACGATGTCGCCGCTGGAGAAGACCACGCGCCCGCCGTGGCGCTCGACGACCTCGCGCTCGGCGATCAGACGGGGATCATCCAGTGTCTCGTATTCCCGCCCCTTGACGTAGATGTCGGGGCGCAGTCGCTCGAGCAGGTCCGCCGCCGTGGGACCGGTGTCGATGCAGACCCAGTCGACGCAGTCGAGGGCCGCGAGGTTCTCCGCCCGCAGCTCCTGGGGAATGAGCGGGCGGCCCTCCCCCTTGGCCATCGCCAGATCGCTCGTCACCGTCACCAGCAGGTGATCCGCCAGTTTGGCTGCGTCCTGGAGATGGCGAACGTGCCCCGGATGCACGATGTCGAAACACCCGTGGCATTGAACGACGGTCCGTCCGGCAAGGCGAGCCTGCTCTCGCGCCCGGCGAGCCTCTTCGAGGGAGAGCAGCTTCTTGCGGCTGTGCGTTCCTGGGCGCGCTGGCATGGTGTTCTCGATATCGGTCCTTTGTCCGGCGGGCTTGGAACAATCTGCACGGCGGGGGAGCGGGCGAGGGGGCCGGGCGCCTCGCGCCTGACCTGGGGACACCCCCAGAAGGGGATGGCGCAACCCCCCCAAATCGGAGGTCTCCGATCAAGCTGACGCCGCATTCCGACGATCCTGAAACCCGCCCACCAGGAGCGCTGGGCCGCATTCCCTCATTTCAAGACGGTCCGTTCCCCTTTTGGGCCTCCGCGACCGGGTTTCCCATGCGCGCCTCCTCCCATGACGACCCCTCCAATCCTTGAGCAAGTTCGTTCCGCGGAGAACCTTCCGACGCTGCCGCAGGTGGCCATCGAGGTGCTCCGTGTCACCCGCGCCGACGACTTCAACATGGACGCCCTCGTCGAGGTCATCCAGCGCGATCCCGCCGCGACCGCCCGCATCCTGAAGCTGGTCAACAGTCCCCTCTTCGGGATGGCTCGCGAAGTCACTTCAATCTCGCAAGCGGTCACGCTGATGGGCTGGCGCACGGCGCGGGTGATGGTCCTGTCGTTCTCGCTCGTCGAGACGATGCGGGATTCGGATATTTCGATCCAATTCGATTTCGAGCTGTACTGGCGGCACGCTGTGACCACCGCGGTGGGGGCGCGTCTGCTTGCCTGCGCCTCGGGCTCTCGCAACTCGGAAGAGTCGTTCGTGACGGGCCTGCTGGCGAACATCGGCGTGCTGGCGGCGGCCCGCTGTGCGCCGGATCTCTATCAGCCCGTGCTCGAGGAGGCCTCCGGTTCGGAGCGGCCGATCGAGGAGATCGAGCGGGATCGGCTCGGAATCGACCGAGCGCAGATGGCGGGGGAGCTGCTCGCGGACTGGGGCATTCCGCCGACGATCTGCGACGCGGTCGCGTCGCGCGTGGTCCCGCTGAGCGATCTGGATGGTCTCTCGGCCGAGTTGACGCGGACGCTGCGCGCCGCGTCCCTCATCGCCGATCTTTTCTGCTCCGAGCGTCCCTGCTCGGAGCTGAGCGCGATCCGGGATCGCGCGTGCGAGCTGATGGGCATTGATCTGGCGACCATCGAATCGGTTCTCGAGACGCTGGATGGGCATGTGCGCAAGACGGCGTCGTTGCTCTCGCTGCCCATCGGCGACTCCGCGGACTACGCGCGCATCCGCTCGGAGGCCGCCGTCGCGCTGACGCAGCTCAGTCTGGAGTCGGAGGTCGAGCGCCGCGCCGCCGACTCCCGTGCTGACGAAGCGAATCGGCGCGTCAGCCGTCTCGAGGATGAGAAGCGCGTCATTCTTGAAGCCGCCTCCACGGACGCTCTCACCGGACTCCCCAACCGAGCCGCGTTTGACGCTCGTTTCGGCGAGGAGCTCGACCGCGCGCGCGAAGGCGGGCGTCCGATCGCGCTGGGCGTCCTCGATGTGGACGAGTTCAAGCAGTTCAACGACACCCACGGGCATCTGGCCGGGGACGAGGCGCTTCGCGCGGTCGGGACCGTCCTGAGAAGCGTCGCCGGTAAAGCGGGGTTCGCGGCCCGCTACGGGGGCGAGGAGTTTGCGATCATTGTTTCCGGGGGCGAGGCGGCGTGCGCGGGGGACATGGCTGAGCGTGTCCGCCAGTGTCTCCAGGGCGTGCGCATCCGGCATGAAAGCGCGACTCTCTCGATCACGGCGAGCGTGGGCGTGGCGCTGATCGAAGAGCCCGACTCCGCGCTGAGCCCGGAGGCTCTCTTCGGCCTTGCCGACAAGCTGTTGTACGAGGCGAAGCAGGGGGGGCGGAACCGGGTCGTCGCAAGGCGCTGGCGCGCCGGGCGGCAGGGTGAGGCGGCGGCGCCTCTGCCGCTGCGTCTGGCCGCGTGAGCGTGGAAAACTGAGGGGCCGGAGCGCGGGGCGCCGATGTCTCGCCCATGCCTTCCACCATCGCGATCGATCCAACAACGTTCGCCTCCGACTACGCCGCCTGGCAGGAGCAATCCCGCCTGCTCGACGGCCGCAGATGGGTCTTCATCGTGGGCCCTCCCAAGACGGGCACGACCTGGATGGCGGAGACGCTGAGCGCCCATCCGGACGTCGACTTCATCCCAGGGGGCGTGGCGTCGGGCCTCTTTCCGCGGATCGAGGCGGCGATGCTGGAGGACATGACGGATCGATCGACGTCCGTGCGCTGGCCGATCGGTCGCGCTGGGCGTCGGGAGCGGCGCTTCTTCCTTCGCCAACTCTACGATCGGACGGTGCTGAGCCGGCTCGACTCTGACAAGCCGTTGGCGGAGCAGATTCCGCAGGTGATCCTGGAGTCGGCGCCGGGGAATGTCTTTCAGATCCCCACGCTCTCGGATGTCTTCGCGGGGTCGAAGTTCATCGGATGCACGCGCGACGTGCGCGACGCGGCGGTCTCGGGTTACTTCCATTTCTCCGCGAAGGGCGCCATCACCGAGCAGACGATGGAGGAATACGCTCCGAAGTACGGAGAGGGTGTTTGGGCGCCGGCCGTCCGTGCGATCCGCGAAGCGCGGCTGAATCTGGGCGATGAGCGCGTGATGGAGGTGGCGTATGAGGATCACAAGGCGGATCCACGCGCCGTCGTGCGCCGGGCGCTGGAGTTTCTCGAAATCGACGCCTCCGACGAAGCAGTGGAGCAGTGCGTCTCCTTTGGCGACTTCAAGAATCGCGCCGGGCGGAAGCCTGGCACGTTGCCCAGCGGGTTTTCCTTCTATCGAAAAGGGATGGTCGGCGACTGGGTGAACCATCTGCCGCAGGATCTGGGCGATCGGATTCTCCGGCGCGCCGAAGCGGCGGCCGAGGCCCGTCCCCTCGAGCGCTGGCTGCGGGAATGCCTGTGGTCGGCGGCGGCGCGGCGCTGCCGGGATCTGGGCGCCCGCCGGGTCGTCCTGTACGGCGCCGGGGCGCAGGCGCGTTCCATGTTGCGGAGCGGTTGGCGCGAGAGCGAGGGGCTGGAGGTGCTCGCACTGATCGACGATGCGCCGAGCGCCTTGGAGATCAATGGCGTGGCGGTGCTGCGTCCGGAGCAGACGCCCCCGGCGACCCAGGCGGTCGTCATCGCCTCCGACGCCCACGAGCGCCGTCTGGCGGACCAGGCCCGGGGATGGGCGGGGAGCAGAGGGCTGCCGGTCGTCCGCATCTACGACGCTCCGCGCGACTATCCATGCGAGGACGGTCGCATCTGACGCTGGCCGCTCGCGGATGGTCTCGCCGATAGGTGAGGCATGGCCCATTCCGCGTCCAGGCGGATTCCGCGCGACGATCTACTCGCTATTGCGCGCGCGGACGATCCATGGAAGGCGGCGCCACTGTGCCTTCAGGCGCTCGCTCAGACGCCGGGCGATGCGCCGCTGGCGCTGCTCGGTGTGGGCGTGTTTCTAAAACTGGGGCTGCGCCAGGCGGCGGAGGAGATTCTGGATCGGCTGCCCCCCGGCGCGCCCGAAGGTGATGTCGAGGCCCTGCGCGCCGCCGTCGCCGCGCTCCCGGAGGGGCGGGCGCCGCTGTCGCAGCGTCTCTCGACGCTTCGCGCTAATCTGGAGGCGCTGGGTGAGCGGGCGGTGGGGCTGCATGAACTGCTCGACGCTTGGCGCCGGCGGGGCGAGGGGATCGAGGTTTTGCGCGCGAGGGATGGGAACATCGCCATCCGCGAGGCGAAATCGGGTCGGTGGATTCGCCTGCGGGACGATCTGGGCGAAGCACGCGCGCTGAAGCTGCCCTTCACTGGGGGCGCGCGGGCTCAGGATGCAAGCGCCCCGGGGCCGATCGTGATCGAAGGCGCCGATCCTCCCTTTCTGCTTCAGCGACTGATCCGGGAGACGCCGCCCGCCGACGACGGCTACTGCCCGCGCCTGACGCTCGTGCAACGGGATCCGATGGAGCTGCTCGACGGGCTCAGCGTGATCGATCTTCGGGAGGAGCTGAGGGATTCCCGCCTCGAGCTTCTCTTCGGCGAGGATGCGGGCGAGCGGCTCGCCTCGGGGTTGGAGAGCCGCTTCGATCTGGATATCAAGAGTCTGTGCGTGACCCTCTCGACGACGCGCTCCCGCCTGACGCCTTCGCCGGCGGAGATCTGTGAGAGGGCGCAGCGCGGCCAGAGCGCCGCTCTCGAGGAGCTGCGGCGCGAGACCGATGCCCGCTACGCGGGTCGGGACGGCGGGTTCTGGAGCGCGCGTCTCCGGCATGCGTTGGAGGGGGACGGTCCGCCGTTGCGCGTGCTGATTCCCACTTCGCGGTACACAACCTTCGTGCGCCATAGCGCCGCTGATCTGGAGGCGGCCTTCCGAGCTTTCGGCTGCGAGACGCGCGTGCTCGTGGAGCCGGACGACCACAGCCGCCTCTCCGCGCTGGCCTTCCGGCGCGCGTTTGCGGAGTTCGAGCCGGACCTCGTTGTTCTGATCAACTTCACGCGTGCCAACCTGGGCGGCGCCTGCCCGGCGGACGTCCCGTTTGTTTGCTGGGCGCAGGATGCGATGGGACATCTCTTCGATGAGCGCATCGGGCGGGCGCATGGGCCGCTGGATTTTCTCGTGGGCAACGTGAACCGCGCGCTGACGGAGCACTTTCATTATCCGAGCGAGCGCGTGCTGCGGACTCCTGTCGTCGCATCGGACCGGCGCTTCACGCCGATGGCGCGGAGGGATGTCGAGCAGGAGCTGCGCTGCGATATCGCGTACGTGTCTCATCAGTCAGAGCCCGTCGAGCGGATGCGGGACCGCCTCGCGATGGCGTCCGCGCATGCGCCCGAGGCGCGCGCGGCCATCCAGGCGCTGCTGCCCGAGATCGAGCGGCTCGTGGCGGAGTCGGCCGAACGTCCCGTGTCGACTGAGCTGGAGCGCATCGTGCGCGAGACGCTCGAGGGCGTCCTCGGGCGCGCGCCTGAGGAGGAGCTATGCTCGCTCGTGCTGACCCAGGCCGCCTTTCCCCTCGCGGACCGCGTCATACGTCACGAGATGATCGGCTGGGCCGCGGAGCTGGCGGATGAACATGGCTGGACGCTCCGTCTGTACGGACGCGGGTGGGAGCGGCATCCGCGCTTCGGGAAGTTCGCGGCGGGCGAGGCGATCTACGGAGAGGAGCTGCGCCGGCGCTACGCGGGCGCGGTCGTGCATCTGCACACGTCCATCAACGCGCTGGCGCATCAGCGGCTGCTCGAGTGCGCGTTCTCCGGAGGCGTTCCGCTCGTGCGGCTTCACGGAGATGAGCTTTCGCGGATGCAAGCTTCCGCGATGGTCGTCGCGATGCGGCGCGGGCCGATTCATATCGCTCCGCGCGGCGCGCGCTACCTGAGCGTCGTCGAGCATCCTGAGCTGGTTGGTTGGTGTCGGACCAAGCAGGTTCTGGGGCTCAAACCAATGGGGGGCGGCACACTCGTGCGCGAACGGCTGCTGGAAAACATCCACTTGCATCAGTTCATGGAGGATTCGGCGCTCGAGATGCTCGTTGATCCGCTCGAGACAGGATTCGTCTCCAGGGAGACGCTCGAGCAGCGTGTGCGCCGACTGCGCGAGAGCGACGCGAGGCGGCGGTCGGTCTCCGCCATGATCGCGCGCTCGGCGCTCGAAAGACACACGCATGACGCCTTTGTCCGCCGTTTGCTTGATTTCGTGCGCTCGAAGCTGCCGACGCCCGAGATGGAGGCGGCGGCGTGACGGCCTCGCTCTCGCTGGCGCTGATCTCGCGTGAGTTTCCACCCTTCTCGGGCGGGGGCATCGGGACGTACGCCGAGGCGGCGACGCGCGCCCTGAGCGAGGCGGGCGTGCGCGTGCATGTCATCACGCATGCGCATGAGGGCGCGGCGAGCGTGGCCATTGAGGGTGGCGTCACGGTCCATCGGATGCCGGTGGCGGGGATGCCGGCGGAGACGTCGCTGCTGCCGATTCGCTTCGGCGCGCTGGCGGCGCGCCGTGCGATGGAGCTGCATCGCGAAGGCGCGATCGACATCGTCGAAGCGCCGGAGTGCGAGGCGCCCGGATTCGGGCTGGCGGCGATGCGCGGGATGGGGGCGCCCGGCGCGCCTCCGCTGGTGGCGCACCTGCATACCCCGACGGAGCAACTGCGCGCGCTGCGGTCGCTCGGCATGGGAAATGCGATGACGGGCCCGCTCGCCGCGTGGATCATCGCGGAGCGGGCGTCGATGCTCGGCGCCACGGCGGTGTGCGCGCCGTCCGCGTTCATTGCCGATTGGGCGCACGAGTGCTACGCGTTGCCGGCGCGTCCGACGATCCTTCGCTATCCGCTGGCGCAGCGTCCGCGCCGCGAGGCGCCACGCCCGCGCAAGGTCGTCCTGTACGTCGGTCGAATAGAGCCGCGGAAGGGCGTGGAGGAGTTGCTGGAGGCGTGGGTCGCCGTCGCGCGGAGGCGCCCGGAGTGGTCCCTGCGCCTCGCGGGGGCGGACACAAGCACCGGTCCGGGCTCGACCTCGCTGCGGGGCGCGCTCGAATCGGCGCTGCCTGACGACGTGCGCGCCCGCACGGCGTTTTTGGGGCCGCTCGGCGCGGCGGATCTCGATCAGGAGCGGGCTCGGGCGGCGATCTGCGTGATTCCCTCCCGTTGGGAAAACTTTCCGTACACATGCATCGAGGCGATGGCGGCGGGGCGCGCGGTGCTCGTCAGCGATCAGGGCGGAATGCGGGAGATGGTGGGCGACAGCGAGGGGGGACGGATCCATCGGGCGGGCGATGCGAGGGATCTTGCCGCCGAGTTGAGCGACCTGATGAGCGAGGGCCTGGAGCGACTCGCGGCGCGGGGACGGGCGGCGCAGCTCCAGATCGGGCGATTGTGCGACCCGGCTCGAACCACGGCGGAGCGGATTGACTTCCTGCGCGAGGTGATCGGGCGGCATGGGCTGGAGCGGCGTCGGACGCATCAGGACCGTCGGCGCGCGCGTGCGCGCCTGGAGCTCTGGCGGTCTCTCCGCGCCGCCGGGGGCGGAGAGATGGAGCGTCTGGCCCTTCCGCCCGCGCCGGCGCCCCGGGACCGGGGGGGCGGACGAGCGCCCGACGCGTGCCGGGAGGATCTCACGGAAATGCAGCCAGCGTCGCCGCCCCGCCGATACCCCCTGTGATGAGCCGCATGCGCATTGGTCTGGTCAGTCGCGAATATCCACCCTTTTTCGGAGGCGGCATCGGGACGTACGCCCGGGAGGCGGCGCATGCGCTGACAGAGGCGGGCGCCCGCGTGCACGTGATTACGGAGGCGCACGACGAGACGGAGCCGCGCTGTCTCAGCAAAGGGAGGCTGACGGTTCATCGACTTCCGGTGTATTCGCGCTCCTGGACGTGGGCCGCGGGCTTCCTGCGATTCGGAGCGGAGGCGGGGCGGCTTGTCGCGGAGCTGGCGGCGCGGGGGGAGATCGACGTTGTCGAGTTCGCGGAGTGCGGGGCGGCGGGCGCGGCGCTGGCTGCACTTCGGATGGGCGGCGCGCGCGCGGTGGGCGGAGATGCGCTGGGGCCCGAGGGGCTGGTCGCGGAGATCGCGGGGGCAACGGAGCGCGCGGCGCCGCTGGGCGTCGCGATGGTGACGCATCTGCACACGCCGACGGAGCAGCTCTTCGCGCTGCGCTCGCTTGGGCAGCGAGAGATGGATGGGGCGCTCGCAGCGCAAACGCTCGGGGAGCAGCTGGCGCTGCGCGGGGCGGATCTGGTGTGTGCGCCGTCGCATTTCATCGCGGACTGGGCGCATCGGCGCTATCAACTGCCTGATCGACCGATCGTCATCCCGTATCCGATGCGCGTGCCGGAGCGGGTGGAGGGCGGCGCGATGAAGCGGCGCGTGCTCTATGCCGGGCGCATCGAGCCTCGCAAGGGAGTCGAGACGCTTTTGCGCGCGTGGATGATGGCGGCTCGCTCGCATCCGGGCTGGACGCTGCGCCTGGCGGGCGCGGATACTACCACGGGGGCGGGCGAGACCTCTTGCTGGAAGGCTCTGTGCGGCGCGATTCCCGAGATGGATGCGTCCGTGCAATACCTGGGGCCGCTGACGCCGGAGGAGCTGCGGCGCGAGCAGGCGCGCGCGGCGGTGTGTGTGATTCCATCGCTATGGGAGAACTTTCCGAACACGTGCATCGAGGCGATGGCGGCGGGGCGGGCGGTCGTCGTCAGCCATCGAGGGGGCATGGCGGAGATGATCGGCGACACGGAGGCGGGACTGGTCGCGCGGGCGGGCGACGCGGAGAGCCTCGCTCGCGCGCTGGGGGAGATCCTCTCGGAGGATCTCGACCGCCTCGCGGAGCGCGGGCGCATCGGGCGGGAGCGGATTCTCGCGATGTGCGATCCGTCGACCATCGCGGCGCGGCGGCTGGCGATGTATCGCAAGGCGGTCGCTCGGGCGGCGCGGCGGCGCGAGCGAGGGGACGAGGTTCTTGAGCGGCTGCGCTGGTGGCGGCAGGCGCAAGCGGCGGGCACGGGTCGGTTGGAGGCGCTGGAGATTCCCGCTTTCGAGGAGGCGACGACGCGCTGGCTTATGGAGGAGGAGGCGGCATGCGAATCGCGCTGATCGAGCCCGAGCGAGCGGATTCGAAACAGCCGGCGCCGGAGACGCTGGCGCGCTGGGCGTCGGCCGAGGCGCTTGTGGCGATGGGGCATGAAGCCCGGATCGTGACGCGGAGCGCGCACGCGCGGCCTGCAATCGTGATTCGCGGACGCTTGAGCGAGCACGCGACGCCGCGACTACCGTTCGTGGGCTCGGACGAGCGGACGGCGCGCGCCTTCTCGGCGGCGGCGGCGAAGCGGGTCTGGGAATGGCACGAGGCGGATGAAATTGATGTGGTGGAGGCGCCGGCGTGCGCGGCGGATGAGCTCGCGCTCCTGTCGCGCACCGCTGGCGGAGGGCCGCCGCTCGTCGTCTCGGCGAGCGCGGAGGATGTTGAGATCACGCTTGGGCGCGCACTGGCGGACGATGTGATTCCCGCGCTCGCGAGCCCGGGGGATCGGCTGGCGGCGTACTCGGCGGCGGTCGCGCGGCGCTGGACGCTGGGGCTTCCACATCCGGAGGGGCGGGCGGCGGCGCTGGGCGCATGGCGGGGCGCGCAGGCGGCGCTCATGGAGTCGGTTGGAACAGGAGATCAGATATGACGACGACACAGGCCTCGAGTGCGCGCCCGGACGAAGCGACCCATCGCGAAGGGAGCGTGTTCCGACTGGCGATCGGCGAATCGCACGAGCGAGCCGACCTGACGCTCGGCGTCAGTGACGGGGGCGCCTGGTCGAACGTGCTCGGGCGTTTTCCGCTCCCGGACGATGAGGCGCTCGATCGGCTGGCGGAGCACGCTGAGAAATGGGCGAGCGATCCGGACGGCGCGCCGACGCGGGTGGAGATTTTCGCAAGCCCCGCGGCGGCGCTGCTGCCCGTCGCGTGGCTGCGCACGATCTGGCTCGGCGCTGACGTCCCCGTGACGATCCACTGGGAGCGCGTGACGGCGCCCGGCGCCGATCCACGCGAGGCGCTGGCGGCGCGGTTGTGCGCCGGCGTCGTGCAGCGGATTGAGTGCCCGGACGCGGAGAGCGCGTTGCGACACTGGGGGATCGAGCCCGGTGAGCAGCGCCCGTGCGGAACAGGAGCGTTCGATCTGATCACCGGGCTGATTGACTCCTGGGAGATCGACCGCCGGATCGGACATGTGACGGATCCGGCCGAATGGCGCGCCCGGATGCGCGCCGCGATGGAATCGCTGCGCGAGGGGGGCGTCTCGCGGATCGGGATCTATGGGGCAGGTCGGCACACGCGCGCGCTGGCGTCGCTGCTTGAACAGCCGGCGGTGGAGGTCGCATGCATTGTCGATGACGATCCCAACCGTCACGGCTCGCGTCTCTGGGGATTCGAGATCGTCTCGCCCGATCGCGCGATCGAGCTCGGGATCGAGGCGGCGATCCTGTCGTCGAACTGCTTCGAGGACAAACTGTGGGCGGCCGCGCAGCCGCTGCGGGATGCGGGGATTCCGGTCGTGCGGCTGTATGGGAGCGAGGAGGACGAGGAGGGTGAGCAGCGCGTCCCTTTCGGATCGTCCCGGGGCGGCGCGGGGGCGAGCTGAGCGGCCCGAGCGTCCTGGGCGCGCTGGCGCTCCAGCCGGGCGTCGAGCGATTCTGGGAGGCGGTGGACGAGTCGCTGACGGCGCGGGGCGGCGCGCTGACGAGCGCGGTGATGGCGAGTCATGTCGGAGCGTCCGCGCTGCCCGGGATTGACGGCGCGTTCGCCACCGCGAGCCTTCTTTCGCGCCATTGGCCCGAGTCGGCGCCGCTTGGCGATCCGCTCGAGCCCGAGTTGATCGAGCGGTGCCTCGCCTTCGAGCGTGTGTACTGCTCGAAGGAGCCATATCTGGAGCCGCTCGTCGAGCACGGAGCGCGGGCGATGCGCTGGCTGTTCGAGAGCGCGGTCGATTCCATGCGCCCGAGCGCATGCGCCATCATCAACGGCGATTCGACGGGGGCGATGATCGCGGAGCGGGTGTGCCGGGAGCGGGGCGTGGACGTCGTCTTCTGGGAGCGAGGGGCGTTCGCGGGGACGATCACGCTGGATGCGATCGGCGCGGAGGGGCGTGGGCCGTGCGCACTGACGGAGGATCCCGCGTGGCGCTCGCGCCTGTCGGCGGCGCCGACGGAGGAGGAGCTGGATGCCTGCGAGCGGCTGCGCGCCTGGCTGCTGGCGACGCGCCGGGAGAACTGGAGCGTGGCGACGCGCGAGTCCCGCCTGCGAGGTGGGGAGATCGTGTGCCTGCCGTCGTTCGAAACCTCCTTTCGCGCGGAGGACGTGGCGGCGCGGTGGTATGCCGATTCGTTCGAGGCGACGCGCGCGCTGGTCGAGGCGGCGGGGGATCGGCGCGTCGTGGTGAAGCCACATCCGAAGGATCCCATGAGCGATCGCTACGCATCGCTCGCGAGAGAGGGCGCTGCGATGATGGATGGGATCGGCGTCTTCGACGCGGCGGCTGCGGATGCGATCATCGCGACGACGAGCGCTTCCGTGGCGTGGATGGCGGCGGCGCTGGGGGCGCGGGTCGTGGCGCTGCGGGCTGTCCCGCTGTGCGTCTCCGGCGCGGCGTATTCGGCGAGCCCGGATCTGGAGGCGGCGATCGACGATGCGCTGGCGCGGCGGGATTGGCGGCGGAGACGGTTGATGGGGCAGGCGGCTGCGCTGCGCTATCTGCGCGGCTACTGCTTCAGCGCCGATCCGGAGCTGCGCACGCTGGGGGCACAGGACGCGCAGGCGGCGGTGGATCGGTTGATCCGCAGCGCAGGAAGCGGGCGCGGCGTGGATGCGTGGCATGAACGGCTCAGCGCCGCGGGGCTGGCGAGGGCGTGATCAGCGGCGCGGGCGGGACGCGATGACGATGAAATACTGGGGCTCGGGGAGGGCCGGGTCCGGGCTGGAGGGGTTGGAGAAGATTCCGGGAGGGAGATCCTCCTGCGCCGGCTCGTCGCCCGCGACCTGCCCAATCCATTCGAGCTCGGCGAAACGTTCGAGCAGCAGATCCTGAAAACTCTGGCGCGTGAACGAGTGAAGATGATGGGTGGTCAGCCCCTGATTGTTGGGCGTCGAGATGATGAGGCGGCCATCGTTCTCGAGCGCGCGCGCGAAGCCGGCGATGAGAGCGCTCGGGTCCTCGACGTGCTCGACGGTCTCGAAGGAGACGATGAGATCGAATGATCCCGGCTCGAAGGCGAGGCTGGTCGCGTCCTGTTGGAGGAAGCTGACGCGCTCGAGCCCGTGGCGGCGCTCGGCGTACTGGATGGTGCGCTCGTCGGCATCGACGCCGATGACGCGCGTCGCCCCGGCGCGGGCGAGCATGGCTGAGCCGTATCCCGTTCCGCAGGCGGCGTCGAGGGCGCGGACGTTCTCCGCGCAGGACGCCGCGAACTGATAGCGCCGGAGGTGGAGCTCCGTGCGCGCGGGCGGGAGGATGGGGAGTGTGGCGTCGTGACGTTCGGCGCGGTTCTCGAGGAGCCACCAGGCGTCGTCCTTGGAGACGGCGTGATCCTCGATGAGGCGGAGCGCCAGCGAGGCGAGCGGCATGTCGAGGCCCTGATCCGCGTAGAGGCGCTCGATGGGAATCCCGCTCGCGCCGAGGGAGTCCCGGGCGGAGTCGTAGAGCGTCTGCTCGTGGTACTGCGAGGAGATGACGATCGCGTCGGGAGCAGCGGGGAGCGTGTCGAGGGCGGCGGGCTTCAGGACGGGGACGCCGTCGAGCGCGTCCACCTTGGGATCGTCGTCCAGGATGGCGACGACCTCGAGCCCGCGCCATCCCCAGGGCTGGCGGACGATGGGGCGCGTGTGGCGTCCGGCGCCGAAGAGGGCGATGCGGCGCTTGCCTTCGCTCGCGAGACGGGCTGCGACGGCATCGAGGAGGCGGGCGCGGAGCGTGCGCACGAGGGCGCGATCTTCGTCGTGCCAGGCGCGCTCGGCTTCGTCGTCGGGCGCCTCCCCTTCGCCGCCGGCTGGATCGGCGGGCGGGGACGCCATCGGCGCGGCTTCAATGATGGGCGCCGCGTGCGTGGCGGTGATCGGACGCGAGAAGCGCAGGGCGGCGGCTTCCTGGGGCGTGAAGGTCGGCTCGGGCGCAGGCTCACTGGTGGAGACGTCGGTCTTGTGGGCGCGCGACGCCTGGTGATGCAGGATGACGGGCTGGTCGACGGGGCGCGTCTCGGGATGGTCGAAGGCGCAGTAGGAGGCGGGGAGCCAGCGTGTGGCGAGCGGCGCCCGGGCGCTCACCTCGAGCCACGCGAGGGCGAGATGATGCTGATCCCACACGCGCGGCTCGCGCTCGCAGCGCTCCGCCCACGCTTCGAGGAGGCGCGCCGCGGACTCGCCGGCGCCGAAGTAGATCGTGCCGGAGGCGAGTTTCCGCCTGCGCCATTTGTGGATGGCGACATCCCACGGCGCGGCGGTGAGAAGGGCGGGCGCCTGCCTGACCTCGGCGTCGGCGTCGACCCACAGGATGGGGCGGCGGGCTTCGCGGTGGATATCGCGGAGAAACGTCGCCTTGGCGGCGCAGTTGGCTTCCCAGGAGCCCCGTGGCTCGATGGGGCGGACGTCATGCTCGAGCCCGAGCTGGTCGCAGGAGGCGACGAGGCGCGCGGCCATCTCCTCGTAGGGCGTGGCGGTGGTGAAGCAGGAGACGATGAGGGGGAGCGCGCCCTGGCGCGCGCGCTCGGCATTGAGAGCATCACTGGTGCGTGCGCCGATCCAGAGATGCTCGGCGGCGGCTTGGACGGGGCCGATGTGGGCGATCTCGGCGTAGAGGGACTTGGGCTCGTCGAAGCGCGGGTCGGGCGGGGCGAGCAGCGCAACGGCGCCATCCTGCGCGAGGAGGCTGGGTGCATGATGCAGGCAGGCAGCGCGGGCGCGCCCGGCGATGACGATGAGATCGAAGCGCCCGCCCGACGCGGCATGGACGTACTTGACCAGCGGTTCATCGTCGGCGAGTCGCTGGTTCTGATCGATGGTGGTGAGGGAGACGTTGGGCGGCAGGAGCGGGGCGAGCTGGCGGGCGGCGTCCCCGCCCCAGACGAGGACGGAGCGTCCGGGCTCGAGAAGCGCGGCGAGGGCGCGACCATGCTCCGGCGCCAGCGGCCCCGATGGGACGGCGGGCGTGGAGCTCGGCGTCGGCTCTGGCGGCGGCGCAGCTGGACCGGCGCCTTGATCTGGGGGCAACGTCAGCGTGATGACTTCCTGGTGCGGCGATTCGGCCATGCGGGTGGTATCGGCGGATCGCGGAGGGATGCGTGAGCGTGGAGCGGCGGTCGAGGCCTCGGGCGAAGTTGGGCCTGGAAGGGCGAAGCGGCCGATCCCGAGAAGATGACGCAGTCGATTCGCGGCGAGAGGAGGCCTTGGGACGAGGCGGCGGCGCTGGAGGCGGCGGCGCCGCTGTACGAGCGGCATCGGGCCGCGGTGGAGTCGACGGAGGGGTGGCTGCATCCGGACGCGGGGCTGTTCCTTTTCGCGGCGGCGAAATGGATGGCGGCGGCATTCCGGCGTCGTCCGCGGCGCGAAGCCTTCGTGCCCGTGCACCAGGATCGGACAAGCGACTTTCATCCGCTTCGCGGGTATGCGCTGGTGTGGTGGGGCGCCCGTTGGTGGAGCGCGCCGGAATCAGTGTTGGAGTGTTTCGAATGGATTCGATGGCGCCCGGCCAACGCGATGTGACGCTCTTCGGGCAGGGGGGCACGGACGCGGTGATCGTGGCGGCGTTCGACGATGTGCCCTCGGGGCTTTTCGTCGAGATTGGTTGCATCGACGGGCTTCGGTTCAGCAATACGCTGGCGCTGGAGCGGCTGGGCTGGACGGGGCTGCTCGTCGAAGCGCATCCGGACTACGTCGGGCTTGTTCGAAAGAACCGTCCGGTCTCGCATATCGTCTTCGCCGCCGCGGGCGATCGGGACGAGGAGGCGGTGACGTTGTACGCCAACAAACGGGCCACGCTGAGCAGCCTGACGCGCGACAGGGAGTCGGAGTGGATTTCCAACTATGGACCTTGGTTTCACGGTTTCGAGGAGCGGCGCGTGCCGATGGGGCGGTTGAGCACGCTGCTCGACGAGTGCGGATTGACTGATGTTCACGTTCTCAGCGTGGATGTAGAGGGAGAGGAGCCGCGCGTCCTGCGCGGCGTTGATTTCACGAGGCATCGCCCGGATCTGATCGTTGTGGAGGCGGACAACGCCGACGCGAAGGATGCGATCGACGGGATCCTGACGCCGCTTGGTTATCACGGCGGCGGGCGCGTTTCCGGCAACGAGTTCTACTTCCGAGAGGCGGAGCGGCTTGCCCGAGTGAAGGGCCGGCGGTTCGAGGGGGCGACGACCTACACCGCGCATCCGCTGGATGAGGCGGAGGATGAGATTCGACGCTTCTCATTCGTCTTCTAAACAAGCAGCCTACGGTCGACTGTTTCGAGGAGTTCGTCATCCTCCCGGAACAGATCGAGGATCCGCTCGGAAAAGCGGTAGCGGAAGACGTCGCGCCGAAGCTGGACGGCGCGGTCGGCGGCGATGACCCGCGGCTCGTGCCCGGTTCGCGACTCGACGGACGCATGCGTCACCTGCGGCCAGATCTCGGCGATGCGCCCGGTGTCCGGCTCGGCGCCGAAGAAACGAATGACTTCCGGCAGGACATTGAATGGACGATCAAGGAGCCATTCATAAGCGATGACGCTCCGGCGGCGAGCGACATCTTCGCGGAGGAGCCACTTGCGGAGGTGTTCTCGGTAGAGGCGCGCGATCTCAGCGATCTCGGCCCAGACGAGGTCGGGCGCTCTGTGCTGATGAAGATACGTTGCTTCAGAAAAGATCGTATTGACGATCGAGCGATAGAGGTACAGCGTGTCGCGCCGATCGGTGATCTCTCGTCCATCCCGGTCATGACGATGAAGCAGCAGGAAGTCCTCCGACTCGTGGGGGAAGAACCAGCGGGTCAGAAGCGGGCGATCGAAGTAAAGCTCGAGAAAGAAGCGCAGCCAATGGCTTCCTGTCCTCGGGAAGGAGATGAGGTAGGGCAGGTCGGGGGCGGCGGCAGAGGGCGGAGCGGAGTGCATGGCGCGTTCACTCGGCGAGGGCCGGGACAGGGCGGCGCAGCGCGCGCATCTCGTCCATCAGCCCGACGGGCGTGACGTCTGCGAGGTTGGGAATATGCTCCCACGGATCGATGCCTTCAGCGCGCATGCGCTGAACGAAGTGGCGTCCGTCTTCGAGCGAAGTGGCTACGGAGGCGCGGCGACGCTTTTCGACGCCGAGCGTCTCCGGAAGGGCGGACCAGTGGACATGCTGCGCGATGCAGCGCGGCTCTCGAACAAGCCGCCCGTGGTGAGCCGCGCGCACGCAAAACTCGGTGTCCACCCAGTAGCACTGAATCGGCTTATTTCCATAGGCGACGCCGCCCGGATGAAACCGCCGGACGTACTCAAGCGAGAAGTAGTAGAAGCCGCAGAATCCGGCGTCGGTGGAGACGGAGACGATTCCGTCGTGCGGAATCACAACGCCGACCCCGTCCAGACGGCGGAGCGCAGACTCCGCGTAGTGAAGCCAGTGTCGCCCAACGGCGATGTCGTCGTTGATGTGAAAAAAGCGCGTGCAGCCGTCATCGATGAGCGTCTGCACGAGCGATTCGAGCGTGTCGCGGGCGGAGTTGAGGCGACGTGGCGGGATCGTGACGTATCGGAAAAAGGGGTAGCGCCGAGCATGCTCCTCTATTTTGCCCATGTTCGGCGTGTCGTGATCGACGGCGGCGAGGAACGCGAAGTCAGGATAGCTCGTGTTTAGCTCGATCGACCGCAGCGCGAAGTCGAGGTCGTCATCCGCGGCGGAGGTGCAGAAGAGGCCGATCTTCGCGAGGGGCTCAGCCGACATGGGCGGGCTCCTCTCGCAGGGCGTCCGGGGCATCACGAACCTCGCCCTCGGGAACGCCCCAGAGGCGCAGTCCTTGGAATCTCTCGCCGCCATGCTCGCTCCAGAGACGGCGACACTCCGCCGCGTGCCATGGCTCATCTTCGAGATCGATCAGCGGCAGCAGATCCTCGTACTCGGCCCACCATGCGGGATCGCATCGCGACAGGCGGAGACCAGTCTCATCGACCGCAGGGTTGTACTTCGCTTCCAGTTGCTCCGGCGTCGATCGTCGCGGATAGCGGATTGTCTCGTTCATCTTGTACCACGCGGCCTTCGCGATCAGCCGCCTTCGATGCGCGAACTGCAAGTGGAGGAGCCCGCCGCCCTGCATCAAGTGGACGGGGTCGAGGGTGTGATCGCGGCATTCCGGAGGAATGCGCACATGGATGTCGTAGCCGTCGTGGCGGGGGCGGAAGCGGATGTGGGGGGCGTCGCGGAAGGCGATGAGCATGCGTCCGCGGGACCAGATGGAGTTGTCGTCGCGCCACTCGTGGAGGCTGCGCCAGAGCGGGATCCAGGGGAGCCAGAGCGACTGCGCCCGCGCCAACTCGGCGTACAGGGCGCGGAAGCGGGGGAGCAGGTTGGCGGAGAGAATTTCGTCGGCGTCGATGGGCGCCAGGTGGGTTCCGCCGATCGAGCGTGCGGCGTCGACCATGCGCTGGCGGAGGTCGGCCTCCGCCCAGACGGGGTTGTCGTCGCGCAGCGCGTGGACGCGCCCGGGATGGGCGCGCGCCGTCTCGCGGATGATCTCGGGCGTGGCGTCGGTGGAGCAGTGGTCGAGGATGACGACCTCATCGACGGCGCGGAGGATGGCCGGCAGTGAGGCCCGCAGCACCCACTGCTCATTACGGACTTTCATGAGGGCGACGATCTTCACGCGGGGCTCCGTTCGGCGGGGGCTTCGGGGATCATCGTGCTCTCCGGCGGCGGCCCTTGAGAATCCCCGGGCGGGTGGATCTGCCGCAGCGCCAACCCGCGGTCGGGTCGGACGGTAGGATCAGGCAGGCTTCACGAGGGGCCTGCGCGGGGGGTGGAGGGATGCTGGCGAGAGGATTTCGGCGAGGGGAGGATGGAGGCGGGACGGCGGCGGGACGCGAGCGCTGGTTGGACAAGGAGAACGAACGTGAAGCGATATCACCAAATTCTGGGCGCCCTGCTCGCGGCCATCGCGATGGTGGGCTTGGCGTCAGCGCAGAACAACGACGACTGGAAGGGATACGACGACGACATGGTCTATGTGAAACTGAAGACGTCTATGGGCGAGATCCTCCTGGAGCTGAACGAGGAGAAGGCGCCGATCACGGTGGAGAACTTCGTGAAGTACGTCGAGGACGACTTCTACAACGGCACGATCTTCCACCGCGTGATCGAGAACTTCATGATCCAGGGCGGCGGTTTCACGCCGGAGATGGAGCAGAAGCCGACGCGGGCGCCGATCGAGAACGAGTGGAAGAATGGGCTGAGCAACAAGCGGGGCACGGTCGCCATGGCTCGTCTCGGCAACCAGCCCGACTCCGCGACGGCGCAGTTCTTCATCAATGTCAGCGAAAACGACTTCCTGGATCAGCCGCGGGACGGGGCGGGCTACGCGGTCTTCGGGAAGGTGGTCGACGGGATGGAGGTGGTCGAGAAGATCCGGAAGGTGAAGACCACGACGCGGGGGCGGATGGGCGATGTGCCGGTCGAGCCGGTCGTGATCGAGAAGGCGGAAGTGGTCGAGCCCGAGAAGGAGCCCGACGGCGGCGAATGAGGCGGCGGGGAGATGCGCGGGGACGGAAGCGCCGGCCGAATCGGTCGGGCGGCCGCGGGCGAACATCACGCGTGACGGAAGGAGCTCGACAGGTATGAGCGCACGAAACAGGAGGACGCTCGGGACGACCTTTGGAGCCCTCGCGGCGATCGCGGCTGTGGGCGGGATGACGCTGGCGGTGTTCGCCTCTTCGCGCGGCGCGTTGGGCGTTCTCGCGTCGGGGGCGAGCCCCTTTGGAGAGACTGCGACGATGACCTCGAAGGACGATCGGATGAGAACCCGCTACTCGGAGTCGGGCCACGATCTCACGCCTCCCTCGCCTGAGGAAAAGCAGCGGATGCTGGAGGGGCTGACGGAGGAGCAGGTCCGCATCACGCAGCACGACGGCACGGAGCCCGCGTTCTGCGGAACGCTGCTCGACAACAAGAAGGAGGGGGCTTACACATGCGTCGTGTGCGGCCTGCCGCTCTTTGAGTCAAGCGCGAAGTTCGACTCGGGCACCGGTTGGCCTTCCTTCCACCAGCCATACGATGCGCAGCACATCGCGACGAAGGAGGATCGCTCCTTCGGGATGGTGCGCACGGAAATCGAATGCGCGCGCTGCGATGCGCATCTGGGACATCTCTTCGACGACGGCCCGCCGCCAACCGGGCGGCGCTATTGCCTGAATGGCGCGGCGCTGGAGTTCTTCGAGAAGGGCGCCGATCTGCCGGAGCGCTCGCAGCCCTTGCGGACGGAGACTGCCTATTTCGCCGGCGGTTGCTTCTGGGGCGTCGAGGACGCCTTCCAGCAGCTCGACGGCGTGCTGGACGCGGTGTCGGGGTATCAGGGTGGGCGCGTTGAGAACCCGACGTACAAGCAGGTGTGCTACACGGACACCGGGCACGCGGAGAGCGTGAAGGTCGACTTCGATCCGAACCGCGTTTCCTACCGCGATCTGCTCGAGTTCTTCTTCAAGATCCACGATCCGACGACGCTGAATCGCCAGGGGCCGGACGTTGGTTCGCAGTATCGCTCGGCCATCTTCACGACGGGGCCCGAGCAGACGCAGGCCGCGAAGGAGTACATCGCGGAGCTGCGCGAGAAGAACGCCTTCGGCTCACGGGAGATTGTCACGCAGGTCGTCGAGTATGAGACGTTCTACGAGGCGGAGGAGTATCACCAGGACTACCACTTGAAGCACGGGGGGTCGTGCGCAATTCCGCGGTGATGGCGGGGGGCCGGCGACGTGCATGGGCTCTTGGATCGGCGATGGCATGCGCTGGGAGCGGAGGAGGTTCTCCGGCTTCTCGACACCGACGCGGCGCGCGGACTGGACCTGCTCGATGTGCGCGAGCGGCAAGAGCAGTTCGGGTCCAACACGCTTCCGGAACATCGTGAGCGGGGTCCGCTGGCGCGCTTCCTGCTTCAGTTTCACACACCGCTGATTTACGTCCTTCTGGGCGCGGCGCTCGTGACCGCGGCTCTGGAGGAGTGGGTTGATAGCGGCGTGATTCTGGCAGTTGTCCTCGTCAATGCGATCGTCGGATTCATTCAGGAGGGACGGGCGCTGCGAGCCATCGAGGCGCTGCGCTCGTCCCTGGCGGTCAACGCCACGGTGATCCGCGCCGGAGAGCACATGGAGATTCCGGCGGAGGAGCTGGCTCCGGGAGACATCGTGCTCCTGCGGTCCGGCGACAAGGTGGCCGCAGATCTGCGCCTGATCCAGAGCAAGGATCTTCAGATCGACGAGTCGGCGTTGACGGGGGAATCCACTCCGGTCGCGAAGCAGGTGGAAGCGACCTCCGCCGATGCGCCGTTGGGGGATCGGTCGAGCCTGGCGTTCTCTTCGACGGTGGTCACCTTCGGGACGGGAAGAGGGGTGGTGGTCGCGACGGGGCGGCAGACGCAGATCGGGCGCATTTCGGGCATGGTGAGCGAGTCGGAGGCGCTCAGCACGCCGTTGACGCAGGCGATCGGGCGTTTCAGCCGCATCTTGGTGATCGTGATTCTGGCGCTGGCGGCGGTCACGTTCGTGGTCGGCGTGCTGCACGGGCGGGCGTGGACGGAGACGTTCATGGCGGGCGTGGCGCTGGCGGTGGGCGCGATTCCGGAGGGGCTTCCGGCGGCGGTGACGATCATTCTCGCCATCGGCGTTTCGCGCATGGCTCGGCGGGGCGCGATCATCCGCCGTTTGCCGGCTGTCGAGACGCTCGGCAGCACGACCGTCATCTGCTCGGACAAGACGGGCACGCTGACGCGCAATGAGATGACGGTCCGCCGGATCGCCTGCGGCGACGAGATCTTCGAGGTGGAGGGCGTCGGGTATGAGCCGTCGGGGGATTTCACGCGCGAGGGTCGATACACCGATCCGCAGGAGCATCCGGACCTGCTGGAGTGCCTTCGGTGCGCAGCGCTATGCACGGACTCCATCGTGGTCTACAAGGACGACCGCTGGCATGTGGAGGGCGATCCGACGGAGGCGGCGCTGCTGGTCGCGGCGTCGAAAGCGGGCTTGACGCGGGAGGCGCTCGAGCGCGATCTGCCGCGCGTCGATGAGATCCCCTTTGAATCCCAGCATCAGTACATGGCGACGCTGCACCAGCCCGAGGAGGGGGCGGCGGTGGTGTACTTGAAGGGGTCGATCGAGTCGATCTTGAGCCGCTGCGAGCGTGGGCTGCGCGGGGGGGCGGCGACGGAGGAGTTCGATCCTGACGCGACGCACGCCCTGGCGGACGAACTGAGCCGGCAGGGCCTGCGCGTCCTGGCGATGGCGAAGATGGAGGCGCCGGAGGGCGCGGACGCCATCGGACACCACAGCGTGGAGCGCGGGCTGACGTTTCTCGGACTTGTCGGCATGGAGGATCCGCCTCGCGAGGAGGCTCGGCATGCGGTGCGCCGCTGCCTCGAGGCGGGGATGCAGGTCAAGATGATCACGGGCGATCACCCCTCCACAGCGATGGCGATCGCGCGGCAGATCGGCGTCGTCGGCGATGGCGTCGGCAGCGCTGATGAGGATGGCGAGACGCTTACGGGCCGACAGATCGAGTTGATGGAGGACGGCGCTCTGATCGATCGAGCGGAGTCATGCGCTGTATTCGCGCGGGTGTCGCCGGAGCACAAGCTGCGGATCGTGCGCGCGCTTCAAGAGCGCAGGCATGTGATCGCAATGACCGGAGACGGCGTGAACGACGCTCCGGCGCTGAAGCGCGCCGACATCGGCGTGGCGATGGGTCAGGGTGGAACGGCCGCGGCGCGCGAGGCGGCGGACATGATCCTGACTGACGACAACTTTGCGACCATTGAAGCGGCGATCGAAGAGGGGCGCGCCGTTTTCGACAACATCATCAAGTTCATCGTCTGGACGCTCCCGACCAACGGCGGAGAGGCGTTGGTCATTCTGATGGCGATTCTTCTGGGCGCGGCGTTGCCCGTCGAGCCGGTGCACATTCTCTGGATCAACATGACCACGGCGGTGTGTCTCGGCTTGATGCTCGCCTTTGAGGCGAAGGAGAAGGGAATCATGCGCCGCCCGCCGCGCGATCCGAAATCGCCGATGCTGGCGCCCTGGATGATCGGCCGCATCATCATGGTCTCGGCGCTGCTGTGCGCTTCGGCCTTCATCGTTTTCCGTTGGGAGCGCGGCGTCGGTGGATCGGAAGCGGCGGCTCAGACCGCCGCGGCGACGCTCTTTGTCATGGGCGAGCTGGCCTATCTGTTCGCGTGCCGTTCGCTTCGCGCGCCGATCTGGAGGATCGATCCATTCTCGAACATGTGGATCTGGATCGGCGTCGGGACGATGACGGCTCTTCAGGTCGCTTTCGTCCACACGGCGGTGATGAACGCCCTGTTCCACACCGAGCCGATGAGCCTCGGCGCGTGGCTGCGCGTCCTCGCGTTCTCCTCCGTCATCCTCGCCGCCGTCGAGCTCGAGAAATGGATCGCGGATCGCGGCGTCCGAGCCGCCGCGCACAGGGCCGCGGCGGATGAGGGCCGCTCCGGCGTCGGATGAACGTGGCTGTCGCGCTCGAGCGGGGCCTTCGCGGCGTCAAAGGTTAATTTGTCGAGCGATGACGAAAGGAGCGCGCCGTGACGATCGCCGCTGAGAAAGAGCACCGGCACATCGGAGAGGCCGCTGGTTGCGCGGATCACGACCACGATCTTGTGCAGGATCTGAGCCGCCGCCTCGACTTCCTCTGGCGAGTCGAGCAGTTCATCGCCAACGCCGAGGGCGATGCGGATCTCCAGAAGCACTGGGCGGAGCTCAAGAAGCAGGAGTCGCGCAACGCCCAGCGGACCAAGGAGCTGATCAAGGCTCATATCGAGAAGGACTGCTTCTGAGACAGGTCGGCCTCGGGCCGCCTCCGCCCGCGCCTCGCCCCGGTCGCCGGCTAGCATGGGGGAAGACGCCGCCAGCCGGTGGGGTGGCCGAGCGGCTGAAGGCGCCGGTCTTGAAAACCGGTAGGCCCGTCAGGGTCTCGCGGGTTCGAATCCCGCCCCCACCGCTTTCCCGCCGTTCGCGGATCACCGCAGCGGCATGTCCTCGTCGGTGACGGCCATCGGCGCGGGGGCGGTCGCGTCGGGAGCGATGCGATCGTCGGCCATGATGACGCGGGCGCACGTGTTCCAGCGGAGGATGGCGTCGTCGTTGGCGGGCGGGCTCAGTCGCTCCGCGGCCTCGTAATGGGCCATCGCCTTTCGCAGATGCTCGTACACCTCAGGCCCGACGATGTGCTTGCCGAGGAGCGCCTTCGCGCGCCGCTCGGCGATGACGCCTGAGTAGTACTCGCGCTCGTACTCGCCCGGGAGCTGCGCGCAGGCGGAGCGGGCCTCGTCCACGCGCCGCAGACCGCCGGGATGGGGGAACTGGTCAGTGATCGCGAGAAGCAGCATCTTGAGGGCGTCCTGATTCTCGGAATCAACCGCGAGGACATCCCGGCAGATGCTCTCGGCCTCGCGAGCCTCATTGAGCAGGCGATAGCGCTCCGCCTTCTGGAGCGCTCGCGCGACGCCCTCGCGCGTGATCGGCTTCAACGTGAATCCTCGACTCATGGCTTGCCTCCCGCATCGCGCTGCCCGTTCTTCCGCTTCTTTGGGCGGAAGATCCGGAAGAGCTTCGTCACCGGGTCGTAGAACTCGTCGACCACTCGCTCCTTCAGCGGAATGATCGCATTATCCGTGATCGTGATCCCCTCGGGACATACCTTCGTGCAGCACTTGGTGATGTTGCAGTAGCCGATTCCCTCCGTCTCCTTCAGCTCGCGGAGGCGATCCTCGCTGTCGAGGGGATGCATCTCAAGCGCGGCGGTGTAGACGAAGTGGCGCGGGCCGGCGAACTCCTCGTGCTTCTGGTGCTCGCGGAGGACGTGGCAGACATCCTGGCAGAGAAAGCACTCGATGCACTTGCGGAACTCCTGCACGCGATCGACGTCGCGCTGGTTCATGCGCCATGTTCCGTCCGGCGCGTCGGGCGGACGCGGTTTGAAAGGCTTGATGCGCTTCTTGACGCGGTAGTTGACGGAGACGTCCGTCACGAGATCGCGCACATGCGGGAACGCCTGCATCGGCTCGACGGTGATCTCCTCGCCCTCGGGCAGCGAGTCCATGCGCGTCATGCAAAGCAGCCGCGGCTTGCCATTCACCTCCGCGGAGCACGAGCCGCACTTGCCCGCCTTGCAGTTCCAGCGCACGGCGAGATCGCCCGCCTGCTCGGCCTGGATCTTGTGAATGACGTCGAGCACGACCATGCCGGGCGCGTACTCGCACCCGTAGCGCTCGAATCGGCCGTCGCCGCGCTCGCCGCGCCAGATACGTAGTGTGGTGGTCGGCATCAGCTCATATCCTCGATGATCGCCTTCAGCTCGCCCGGCATCTCGGGAATCGGCTCGCGCGTCACGCGCATCGCCCCGGACTCGTCCTTGCGCACGAGCAAATTCACGCTCGACCACGCCGTGTCCTTCTCCGGTTTGTCCTCGCGGAAGTGGGCGCCGCGGCTCTCCGTGCGCTCGATCGCGGAGCGGGCGATCGCCTCGGAGATCGCGAGCAGGTTGTCGAGATCGAGGGCCGTGTGCCATCCCGGGTTGTACTGCCGGTTCCCGGGCGCGACGCACGCCGCCGCGCGCTTGCGGAGCGCGGCGATGGCGTCGATCGATTCGGCCATCTCCTCTTCGGTGCGCACGATGCCGACCTTCTCCTGCATCATCGCTTGGAGGTCGTGCTGGATTCCGTAGGCCGTCTCGCCATCCGTTCGCTCGAAGGGCGCGAGAGCCTTCCTGACCGCGGCGTCGGCCTGCCCGTCGTCGAACGCCGCGCGCCCGTGCTCCTTGGCGAAGGCCGCGGCGTGCTCGCCGGCGCGCTTGCCGAAGACGAGCAGATCGGAGAGGGAGTTGCCGCCCAGCCGGTTGGCGCCGTGCAGGCCCGCGGCGCATTCACCCGCGGCGAAGAGGCCCGGGACGGTGGACATCTGCGTGTCGCCGTCGACCTTGACGCCGCCCATGACGTAGTGCGTCGTCGGTCCGACCTCCATCGGCTCCTCCGTGATGTCGATGCCCGCCAGCTCTTTGAACTGGTGGTGCATGCTGGGGAGCTTGCGCTTGATGTGCTCCGCGGCGCTGGGGATCTTCTCCTTGATCCAGGCGATGTCGAGGAAGACGCCGCCATGCGGGCTGCCGCGCCCTTCGCGGATCTCGCGAACGATGCAGCGGGCGACGTGGTCGCGCGTGAGCAATTCGGGGGGGCGGCGGGCGTCCTTGTCGCCGATGACGTAGCGCCAGCCCTCGTCCTCGTTGTCGGCTGTCTGATTCGCGTAGAGCTCGGGGATGTCGTCGAACATGAAGCGGCGGCCCTCGCTGTTGCGCAGGACGCCGCCCTCGCCGCGGACGCCCTCCGTCACGAGGATGCCCGCGACGCTCAGCGGCCAGACCATGCCCGTCGGATGGAACTGCACGAACTCCATGTCGCGCAGCGCCGCGCCGGCGTCGTACGCCAGCGCGTGGCCGTCGCCCGTGTACTCCCAGGAGTTGCTGGTGATGCGAAAGGCCTTGCCGATGCCGCCGGTCGCGAGCACGATGGCGCCGGCGCGGAAGGCGTGGAAGCGCCCGAGCTCGCGGTCGTAGGCCACGGCCCCTGAGACGCGGTCGCCATCCTTCAGCAGCGCGACCACCGTCATCTCCATGAAGACCTCGAAGCCGCGGTGGATGCCGTGATCCTGGAGCGTGCGGATCATCTCGAGTCCGGTGCGGTCGCCTACGTGGGCCAGCCTCGGGTACTTGTGCCCGCCGAAGTTGCGCTGGAGGATGCGCCCGTCGCGCGTGCGATCGAAGACCGCTCCCCACGCCTCCAGCTCGCGGACGCGATCGGGCGCCTCCTTCGCGTGCAGCTCCGCCATGCGCCAGTTATTCAGATACTGCCCGCCGCGCATGGTGTCGGCGAAGTGCGTGCGCCAGTTGTCGCGCTCATCCACGTTCGCCATGGCGGCCGCCATGCCGCCCTCGGCCATGACGGTGTGCGCCTTGCCGAGGAGCGACTTGCAGATGAGCCCGACGGAGGCTCCGCTCGCGGATGCCTCGATGGCGGCGCGCAGCCCCGCGCCGCCCGCGCCGATGACCAGGACGTCATGCTCGTGCGTGGCGTAGTCGGCCATCAGATGAGCCTCCAGTCGGTGAAGTGGCCCATGGAGCAGAGCCTGACGTAGAGATCGGAGAAGCCGACCCAGAAGAGGCTCATCCACGCGAAGAGCATGTGGCGGCGATTCAGGCAGGAGACGCAGTTGTAACCGGCGCCGCCGCCGACGCTCTCGGAGGGGCAGTCGCGCCGCCCGCCGATCAGATGCCGAAACGAGTGGCAGCTCAGCGTGTAGCTGGCGAGGAGGATGACGTTGATCAGCAGCACCAACGTGCCGACGCCGATGCCGAATTCCTGGCCGCCATCCTCCGTCGGAAACCACAGGGCGTGGTAGACGTCGGTCGAGAGGAAGATGAGGAACGGGAACGAGAGATAGAGGAAATAGCGGTGGATGTTCTGGAGAATGAGCGGGAAGCTGCGCTCGCCGGTGTAGCCCCGATGTGGCTTGCCGACGGTGCAGTTCAGCGGCGCCGCCCAGAAGGCCTTGTAGTAGGCGCCGCGGTAGTAGTAGCAGGTGACGCGAAATCCGCCGGGGGCCCAGAGAATCAGGAACGCCGGCGAGTAGGGGAGCCATCCCGGCCACCAGCCCGGGCGTCCGCCAAACCACGCGTGCTCGGAGTCGCCGAAGATTTCAGGTGAGTAGAAAGGGGAGAGGTACCCCTTGTGCGTGTAGTGCTCGCCCTGAAAGGCGGCCCACGTCGCGTAGATGATGAAGGCCGAGAGCCCCGCGGCGACCGCCAGCGGCTGGAGCCACCAGCGGTCCTTGCGGCGCGTCTCGCCGAATCGGCGCTGGGGAAGCGCGATGGGCGTCTCAGTCTGCGTCATGCATGACCTCATCCGTATTGATCACGACCCCTCGGGTCGTTTTCTTAGCGGAGGAGGGTATCAGACTCTTTGCAGGCGTGGGAAGGCTATTCCAGCCCCAGGATCCGCGCGGGATTCTCGCACGCCATGGTCCGGATCTCGGGCTCGCTCCGGCCTTCAGCCAGCAGTTCGGACCCGAAGCGCCGGAGCATCTCGACGGGCGGCGGGTTGTAGGGCTGGCCGCCGTCGGTGGCGAGGACGCAGCGTTCGGCGCCGACGGCGTGGATCGCCTTCGCGGTCAGCGACACCGGGACGGGATCGTGCCACGTCGGCGCGCACGAGAGGTAGTCGAACTCCAGGAGGGCGCCGAGCTCCGCCGCGGCGCGCATCTGATCGAGCGTGAAGCGCGTGAAGGACATCAGCGGGTGGGTCACGAGCAGACGCGAGACCCCGAGGTCCTTCGCCGCGCGCAGCAGAGCCAGGGACTCCTCCGGCGCCAGGTGTCCCGTCCCGAGGGCGATGTCCGCATCCCGGATCTGCTCGAGGATCTCCTGGACGACCGGCAGAACCGCGCCGTCACTGTCAAGGACAGTCAAGCCGACGCGCCCCTTGCGCGCCTCGGCGCGGAACATCTCGGGCTCGGCGTGCTCGAGGCAGTGCTTCGCGTGCAGCGTCGGCATCCAGATCTGCCTGGCGCCGAAGGCGATGGCCGTCTCGACGGCGACGGGGTTCAAGCCGCCCACGCTGTGGTTGAGCGCGAGTCCGCCGAAGACGGGCAGCCCGTGGCGGTCGCGGGCGAGGGTCGCCCGATCGGCGGTGAGCGTGTGATGACTCTTGAGCAGGACGGCGCGCATGCCCGCCGTCAGGGCGCCTTCAACTTGCTGGTCGTCGGTGACGAGACGGTCATAGACGTCCGGAGCCGTGTGGACGTGCAGATCGATGGCGCCGTCGAGATGCATCATGACCCTTCGGTCACGCGGCGCGAGAACTCGATGACTTTCGACGCCAGCGCCTGATAGCGCGGGTCGTCATCGTGCATGAACTCGGTGTGCCCGGCGCCCTCGATCCAGAAGAGCTCCTTGGGCCCGCCATACTTCTCGTGCAGCGACTCGGCCTCATTCGTCGGATGCAGGGCGTTCTGGTCGCCATGGGCGATGAGCAGCGGCGTACGCATCTCCGGCGCGAAGACCTCGGGGCGCCAGCGCAGCAGCGAGTCTGCGAGCTCGAAGGAGAAGCCCTCCGTGTCATAGTCCTCAAACGTGCGTAGTGTGTTGTCCACATACTCCCGGCTGGCGGGATCGAGGGGATAGATCTCGAAGGGATCGACGCGGCGCGCCTGGCCCGTGCGAGCGCGCCGGGCGCGTTCGGAGGCGGCCTCCTCTCGGAAGGCGCGCAGGACGTCTTCGCCTCGGTGAGCGCGCTGGACGCGGGCGCCGTCGTAGAAGCCGTTGGCGCCGATGACGCCGACGACGCCGTCGAGCAGACGGGCCGCGTCGAGCACGAGTCCGGCGCCCATGCCCCATCCGAGCAGGACGATCTGAGACTCGTCGACTCGTTCATCTGAGGTCGCGAAGGCGGCGGCGTGGAGGATGTCGCGCACCTGCTCCTCGAGCAGGACGCGACCGCGCTCGCCCTCGCTCTGGGCGAAGCCTCGATAGTCGAAGGCGAAGCAGCGGAAGCCCTGAGCGGTGAGGGAGCGGGCGAATCGGGAGGGATGAATGTCCATCAGCCCCGTGAATCCCGAGCAGGGGATGACGAGGGGCTTGGGGGCGGCGCCGTCGTCGCCATCGGGAAGGAAGAAAGCGCCGCTGAGCCGCAGCCCGTCGCTGTAGAACGATGCCGGTTGTTTCTGCATGCTGCTCCTTCGCTGAGCGCGATTCGTCAGTATCCGCCTGGCGTGGGTGGCTGCTCCATGGGCGTCCCCTCGTCGCGCGCGCGCAGGTCCATGGTGCTCTCTTCCGTCATGAGGCTGAGGAAGCCGTCGCGCCGCTGGGACTTGGCGCGGACGATCTTGCGCCCGACATCGAGCGTGAAGCTGAGGCTGTCGTCGCGCCGGAAGGGGAGGATGAGCCGCTGATGGCGCAGCTCGTTCATTTCGAGATTGGCGACGAGCAGGTCCTCCTCGCCGATGGCCGCCTGGCCAAGCATCCGCCCGCACGGCGCACAGACGTGGGAGCCGCCCCAGAACTCGAGCGGCTTATCGCATCCCGACGGCTGCTCGCCCCCGACGCGGTTCGCGAAGACAACGAAGTTGGAGAGCGTCAGCGCGGACGTCTGATTCATCCGCTCCCAGGCGTCGCGCACGGAGATGGCGGGCGTGAGGCCTCGCGTGGAGCTCGCGGCCATGACCAGCAGCACATCGGCGCCATCGTGAGCGGCGAGATAGGGCATGCCGAGATGCCACATGTCGCCGCAGATGAGCATGGCCATGCGCCCCCACGGGGTGTCGAAGGCCCACATGCCCTGCCCTGGTCCGAAGTAGCGGCGCTCGTCGAAGTCGCGGTAGTTTGGCAGGTAGACCTTGCGGTGGACATGGCGGATGTGTCCGCCCTCGAGATACATCGCGCTGTTGTAGAAGCGGGCGTCGTCCGTCTCCTCGATGAAGCCGAGAGCGATTCCGATCCGCTTCGAGAGGCGCCGGAGCGTCTGCACCGCGTCGTCGCCGATGCGGAGCGACGAGTTCGAGAACTCCTCTCCGACCGCGTAGCCGCTGAGGGAGAGCTCGGGGAAGACGATCAGATCGCACGACTGCGCGATCGCGTCCTCGCAGAGACGCTCGACCGTCGCCATGTTCGCGCTGACGTCGCTCAGGGAGCAATCCATCTGCCCCACCGCGATTCGAACACTGCCGTTGGTTGACATCCGTTTCTGCTCCAGCGTCTCGGGAGCGCCCGGCCCCCGAAGCGATTGGCTTCCCTGCCTCGCCAAATCCGCGCCCAGCGTAGGCGCGGCTCCGCAATGGCATCGACCCGTCGGAGGCTCGGAGCAAGAAGTTTTTTCAACTGGTTGCGTTGCACCGGGAGCAGCTCAGGGTCCGCAAGATGGCGCGCGCCGCCCGTGACTGCCAGGGCGGGGGCAGGACTCGGGACAGGGGGGACCGGCCCCCGGCGCGCGCTCATCCCGGAGCGGGGGCGCCCCGGATGAGAGGACCCATCGGAGGAGAGCGACCCGGGGAGCGCGGACGCGACGGATGCGTCCCGAAGCCCGGACGCCCCCGTGGCACTGCGGAGGCGGGCTGGACCGCACGCTGAGAGAGGAGTCGCCCATGACAAGGCTGAAGGCTCGATTGGGTGTGATGGAACGCGGTGGCGCCGGCGTCCGCCTCCCTCGCGGCCCCGCCGGACGGCTGCTCGTCGCACTGGCGCTCTGGCTGCCTGCGTGCGCTCAGCCCGACGTATCGGGCTTCGTCGAATCGACGATCGCTGTTCGCTCCTCTCTGGCGCATGCGGGCAGCGCGTTCCGTCCCTTCATCGAGCAGCGCACGCCCGATCTGCTGGAGCGATTTGACGAGGATTGGGCGAACGTCCTCGATGCGAGCGATGCGCTCGTCGAGTACGCGCGGTCGCTGGACGCGATCGTGGCGGCGGGACGGACGGGCCCGCAGGGCGCCGCGGATCTTGCGGAGGGCGTGGATCGGCTCGTCGGGCGCGTCGGCGGCGCTGGAGTCGCCGCGAGTGAGATCACGGCGGTCATCGCCGATGTGTACGGGATCGCGGCGACCGCCGTCGCGGCGCGGCGGCTGAGCGAGGCGGTGGGGGAGGCGCATCCGTATGTCGACGCCGTCTGCCGCATTCTCGAGCAGGACGTGGTTCTGGAGATCGAGGACGACCTGCTCGTCATCTACGAGGCGGTCCTCGCCGACATCGACGACCGCTACTCGGATGTCGCCGGCAACTACGAGCGTCTCATCGATCGTCGAACGAGGCTCCTCGAGCGACTCGCCGGCGCGGATGTGGCGAGTTGGTCGAGCGAAGAGCCGGCGCGCGCCCTGGCCCAACTGGAGCAGGTCGACGCCGTCCTCGCTCGCCTCGAAGGGCGGCGCGAAGCCCATCAACGCGACATTCGGGCGGCGGAGCTCCGGCGGGATGCGCAGCGGGACCTGCTTCGGCGGCTCGCCGCCACGCTGCGCGCCCTCGCAGCGGAGCACGCGACCTTGCGCGCGACGGTGGAAGCGCATCGGGAGTTCTCCATGACGAGCGTGCGCCGCGCGGCGCACGAGCTGGCGAAGCTCGTTGATCAGATCCGGGAGATCGAAAGCAATGGATGAATGGATCGGGCTCCGCAGCGTTGAAGAATGGGGGGCGAAGCTCCAGGAGCTGCTGGATGAAGCGGAGATGGCGCGACGAGATGGAGACGCTCGCCGCCGGCGCGACGCCGCGGCTCGGCTGAGAGACTTCCGCCGCTTCTCCCCGCCGATCGCGGAGCGGCTGGATGAGCTCGCCAGCGAGGCGATCGACGGGCTGGTGCGCCAGCAACTCACGGAGAGCCTGACGAGATTGAACGAGGCGTCCTCGAAGCTGGACGGCTACATGAAGCGACTGCGCGAAGTCGCGAAGGAGGCGCGCTCGCATGGGAGATGGCTGTCGCTGCGCACGCCGCAGGCGATTGCGGGACGGCTCGATGAGACAGCGGTCGCCCTCGAGACGCTTTACGAGACGACGAAAGAGTTCACGAACGCGGAGGACGTCGCCTCGCGCATCGACTCCGCGCTCCGCGCCATCCGACGCCTGCGCCAGGAACTCAGGAAGGCGGTGTAGCGCAGCATGGGCGCGCCAAAGCCACTCAGTCCCGTGATCGTCATCCCGGGGATCACCGCCTCGACGCTGCGCGACGAGTACGCTCTCGACGCGGAGCGAGTCTGGACGGCCCTGCGGCGCCGCTTCGAGCGCGTCGCGCTCCATCCGGAGGATCTGCGCTACGAGCGTCAGGAGCCGGCGCGGGTTGTGCGCGGCGAGCTCTTCGACATTCCCTATAGCGAGCTCATCGCCGACTTGAGGCATGATCTGTCGCCCGCGGAGGACAGGCCCACGCCTGTCTTCGCCTTTCCCTACGACTGGCGTCAGCCCCTCGATCGCATCGAGGAGGAGCTGGCGCTCTTCGTGGACGAGGTCATCGATCGCACGGCGCTGCTCCCGCACTATCACGATGCGGGCTACCACAAGGCGCCCGCTGTCACGCTCGTCGGTCATTCGATGGGCGGGCTCATCATCGCGGGATACCTCGATCGATATGGAGAAGAGGCGGCGGTCGACAAGGTCGCGACGCTGGGGACGCCCTTCCGAGGCTCGATCGAGGCAATGGCGCGAATCGCGACGGGGCTCTCGACGCTTGGCGGGCGGTCGGCTTCGCGAGAGCGCGAGGTCGCTCGCCTCACGCCCTCGCTGTACTCCCTGCTGCCGTCCTTCCGCGGCGCGATCCGCGCCGCCGAAGATGGCGCGTCGATCTCCGCATTCTCACCCGAGGCGTGGCAGCGGAGCGTCGTCGAGACCATCGCGGAATACTTCCGACTGCACGCCGCGGATCGAGGGCTGCGTGAGGCAGGCGGCGACGAAGCGGAACAGCGCAGGCGAGCCGCGGCGCGCCGGAAGGCCGCGGAAACGCTCTTCAGGCGGTTGCTCGCCGACGGAGAGAGGAGCCGCCGGCGCCTCGAAGCGCTCGATCTCGCGGCGTGCGGGCTGCGCTCGGGGGACTGGCTCTGCATCGTCGGCATCGGCAGCGAGACGCGCGTGCGCCTTCGGATCATTCGGAACCGCGACGATGGCGCGCAGTTCGACCTGCGCAGCCTCGATCGGGTCGATGCGCTCAGGTCCGATCTCTCGGCGCGCTCGACGGAGACGGGCGACGGGACTGTGGCGTATCTGGGCGCACAGTCGGCGTTCATCCCTCGAGAGGAGTTGGTCTGCGTCTCCCGCGCGGAGTTCGGCTACTGGGAGATCGCTGATCGGGCATTGGAAGGGCCGCTCGGCGTCGGACTGCACGGGATGCTGCCGAGGATGAACATGGCGCAGAAGTTGATCGCGGCCCATTTGAAGGGCGGGGTTGATGCGGTGCGCGATGGCGTTCGCGCCCGGCGGGCGCCGGATCTGGCGCTCGAGCCCGGTTTGTGGAAACCACCGATCCCCGGGCTGGCGGCGCGCGAGCGGCCCGCCGTGTGAGCGGCGGGGGGTTGGTGGAGGGGCGAGAGGAGGGTCGGTCAGGAGACCTTGCGCTCGTGGGCGGGCTGAGCGGGCTGGCAGATCTGCTCCATCGCGTGCGTGACCGCCTTGGGACGATCACCCTTCACAACGATGTCGCCGATGCTGACGATCCCGACGGCGCCATTATGCTCCTTGTTGAGGACGACCAGACGGCGCGTGCCGGTCGACTCCATGAGATCGAGAGCCGCGTCGAGTTCGTCGTCCTCGACGCAGACGTTGACCTTGGGGGTCATCACCCGGCTCACGGGTGTCTCCTGCGGATCGAGGCCCTCGGAAACCCCGCGGATCACGACATCCCGATCGGTGACCATGCCGACGAGCTTCGCGTCGGTGGCGACGGGGAGGACGCCGATGTCGAGCTCGCGCATCCGCGCGGCGGCGGATCTGAGCGGAGCGCTCGAGTCGATCGTCTCGACGTTCGTCGTCATGACATCTCTGACAATCATGATGAACTTCCTTGCTGCAATCGATCGAAGAGGCCGCCGCCGTGTCAAACCTCGGCGGTCTCGACCGTCCATGCTCTGCGGATGTTTTCCGTCGCGCGAGCGGCCGCTGAGGCGTCGGTCTCGGGGTGGTCCGGAGACAGATCCGCGACGACCGCTTCGGGCACGACCCGGCTGAGCTCGATGATGAAGCGATTGAGCGTCGCCTGGTTGTCGATGGCGAGCTGGGCGGTCTCGTCGTCGTTCAAGGCGAGGGCTGTCGTGTGCAACATGCCGTAGCAAATAGAGGCGAGTGAGAGCGCGGTGTAATCATCCCGCAGCATGCGAGAGGCGGTGTCGGAGCGGAGCGTGTCGTAGAAGCCCGCGATGGCGCCCAGGAGGTTGGAGGCGGCGCTCTTTGCGGATTTGGCGCCGCCGGCGTCGAGTGTGTCGAGGCGCGAGGAGACGCCTGCGATCTGCGTCTGCAAGGCGCTGTGGAGCGCGACGACGACGCGATGCGCAGTTGGCGCGCGTTTCACGTCCTGCGTGTCGACCTGCCGCTTGACGCTTGACTCGATGTGATTCAGCAGCGCTGTCATGTCTGCGAGGTATCCGGCGATGGTCTTCTGCGCGTCGTCTGTCGTCATCGTGAAAGCTCCTCTCGGGATTCGGCGTACCGTCGTGGCGTTCGAAGTGAACGTCACGACGATAGAGCGGGCGAGACGGCCCCTCCGTCGTGCGGAATGCTGAACTGATCCGCGAATCGAGGGACACGCCCGACCGGTGTAGTAGTGTTTTCTGATTCCAACGCTCCGAGCGACGCTGAGCGCCGGCTCGTCGTCCCCGCGAGGTAGACTCTCGCTGGATATGACTTCGGAACACACGACGAACACGCCGGAAGAATCGCCGATCGAGAAGCGGCGCGTGGAGCAGCGGAAGATCCGGGCGCTTGAGATCGACTCGCCGGAGGGGCGGCCGCCCGCGAAACGGGCGCGGCGCGCAAGCTGGATCGTCTTCTGGCTCGTGGGGCTGGCGTTGCTGGCGGTGATCATCATCGCGGTCGCCCGAACGAACTCGACGACGGCGATCGTGGTCGGCGCGGCGCTGGTCATCCTCTACGCGCTGGCGACCATGCCGGTCTGGGGCGCCACGCTGCTCCGCAAGGGAGAGAAGGAGCGGATGGAGGAGCAGGTCCGCGAGGATCCCGAAGTGATCTCACGCTGAGTTGATCATGGGCGCCTCTGTGCTGATCGAGTTTCTGCCCTCCGTGATCCTGCCGCTGGTCGGCGTCATCGTCGCTCGCTCCTTCTGAGAGCCATGGCCTCCTCCAAGGACGAACTCAAGGAGTATCGCGCCAATCGCGACTTCCGGAAGACCACTGAGCCCAGAGGAGGCGGCAAGAACGGAGGGAAGTCGTCGAGCAAGCCGCGCTTCGTCATCCACGAGCACAACGCTTCGACGCATCACTACGACTTCCGCATCGAGGCGGGCGGCGCGCTTGCGTCCTGGGCGGTTCCGAAGGGACCCTCGACGGATCCGTCGGAGAAGCGGCTGGCGGTGCGCACGGAGGATCATCCGCTCGACTACATCGATTTCGAAGGCGTGATTCCCGAGGATCAGTATGGCGCCGGCGCCGTGATCGTCTGGGACGGCGGCACGTACGAGAATGCTAAGGACGAGGACGACTCCGGCGAGCGGCCATCGATCGAGGAGCAGCTGAAGAGCGGTCACGTTACCATCGATCTGCACGGCAGGAAGCTGAAGGGCGGCTACGCGCTGACGCGCTTTCGCACGGAGCATGGCGACGAGTCGTGGCTGCTCGTCAAGATGGATGATGAGCAGGCTGACGCCCGTCGCAATCCGACGAGCACTGAGCCGAAGTCGATCCTCTCCGGAAAGACAGTCAAGGAGATGGCGGAGGCGATGGCTGAAGAAGGAGGCGGGTGATGACGACCCTCCGAGTCGGCCGCCACACCGTCGAGCTCTCCAGCCTCGACAAGGTCTTCTTCCCGAAAGAGAAGATCACCAAGGGCGGCATCGTTGACTACTACCAGCGCATCGCCGACACCATGCTGCCGCATCTGAAGGACCGCCCGCTTTCCATGCATCGCTGGCCTGATGGAATCGACGGGCAGGATTTTTATCAGAAGGAGGCGGGCGATTACTTTCCGGAATGGGTCCGGCGCGTGGCCATCCCAAAGAAGGGCGGTGAGAACACGCAGGTCGTCTGCGACAACGCGGCGACGCTCGTCTATCTCGCCAATCAGGCCAGCCTCACCCAGCACGTCTGGCTCAGCCGGTCGGACGATTTGCGCAAGCCCGATCGCCTGGTCTTCGACCTCGATCCTCCCGAGGGCGGCGACTTCGACGCCGTCCGCAGCGCCGCCAAAGCAGTGGGGGATCTGATGGACGAGCTCGGGCTCACGCCCTTCTTCCAGCTCACGGGCTCGAAGGGGATCCACGTCGTTGCGCCGCTGAAGCGCGACCTGGACTTCGACGATGTCCGCAAGGCGGCCATGGCCGCTTCGCAGGCTCTGGCGGCGCGCCATCCGGACGATCTCACGACCGCGCAGCGCAAGGACAAGCGAAGAGGGCGGGTGTATCTCGACGTGATGCGCAACTCCTATGCGCAGACGATGGTCGCGCCCTACAGCGTGCGCGCGAGGCCCGGCGCCCCCGTCGCGACGCCCATCGAGCGCGACGAGCTTTCCAACTCGCGCCTCGATCCCCGTCGCTACACCATCTCCAACATCTTCCGCCGCCTGGCCCAGCGTGACGACCCCTGGAAGGACATCGATCGCGCCGCCGCGTCATTCAAGAAGGCGCGGGAGCGCATCGAGGACCTCCGCTCGACGGAAACGGACGCCTAGGCTCATCCCAAGGAGAGACCGACCCGTATGTGGCTTCGATGGCTCCCATGGCGTTTCGTCGTCTCGCGCCTCGCGCGCTCGCGCGGCTTCGTGGATCCGATCGCCCTGCTCGCCCGTCTGCATCGATTCGCGCAGCCATCCGAGGTGACTGAGCCGATCGAGCTGCTTCGCGCCGGCGTCCTCTTCCATGCGCGCGGGCTGATCAACACCCGGGCGATCCAGCACAATCTCGATTGGGTCTGGCCCTACTGGGTCGAGCGGCAGTTCGATCCGCGCGATGAGTCCTTCGTCCCCCGCGCTTTCTCCGCCACGCACATCAATCTCACGCATCGCAACTGGACCGCGGTCGGCGTCCCCGACTGCGATGGTCTGCCCATCATTGATCCCGCGGGGTTGGTCACGCCGTGCTACGACAGATGGTCGGTGGATGCGTGGGTCGTCCCTGACGACGGGGCGCCGTTGTTTCCCTCGAAGCTGAAGGAGGCGCCGCAACGGCTCCGGCTTGACGATGGCGTCGCCGTCGAGACGCGGGTGGAGCGCGACGGGCTGCGGCTGCGGTCGACGGCGTGGGCGGAGCTCGATGAGTCGGACGCTCTGCGCTGTTGGATGTCGTGGCGGGCGAAAACTGATCGGCCTTCCTGGCTCGTCATCTCTCTCCGCCCTGCGAATCCGGAGGGCGTCGCCTTCATTCACGAGATCGAGGCGCGCGAGGGCGGGCGGCGCCTGCGCGTGGACGAGAAGTCCGAGCTCTTGCTCGATCAGGCGCCCGACCGCCTGCGCCTCAGCGAATACCACGCGGGGGATGTCGCCATCGCGCTCCACGATGAGTCGGATCAGCGCCGGCGCGTGCGCTGCGACGTCGGGCTCGCCACCGCCGCGGCCCTCTTCCGGCTCGAGGCGGGCGAGGAGCGGGAGATCGTCGGAAGCGTGCCCTCGGAAGACGCGGAGGACCGCAAGGCGCGCCGGGCGTCGCCGGTGATCACGCATGACTGGGGCGAGGCGCTCGAGGGGACGCCCGTCCTGCGCGCTCCGGAGGAGCGCTTCGTGCGCTTGTATGACACGGCCGTGCGCACGCTGGTTTTGCACGCGCCGGGCAACGACGTCTATCCGGGTCCGTACACGTACAAGCGGTTCTGGTTCCGCGACGCGGCCTTCATTCTGGATGCGCTGCTCTGCCTGAACATGCGCGCGCGGGCGGAGCGCGTGATCCGCACGTTCCCGAAGCGGCAGCAGGGAAACGGCTACTTCTGCTCGCAGACGGGCGAGTGGGACTCCAACGGCGAGGCGATCTGGACCATCCACCGCCTGCGCGCGCTCACCGGCGCAGCGATCGACCCTGAGTTGATGGAGGCTGTCCGCAAGGGCGCGAAGTGGATCGCCCGCAAGCGCCTGCCCCGCTCGGGCGACGCGGTGCACGCCGGGCTTCTCCCGGCCGGGTTCTCCGCGGAGCATCTGGGCCCGAACGATTACTACTACTGGGATGACTTCTGGTCGGTGGCGGGTCTCGAGTCGGCGGCGTCGCTGCTGCGGGAAGGCGGGGATGTCCGATCCGGCGAGGAGGCGCTGAGCGAGGCGCGCGATCTGCGGGAGGCCATCGACGAGAGCCTGAGACGATCCGCATCGGCGCGGGATCGCAGGGGCGTCCCCGCGTCGCCGCACCGCCGGATGGACGCCGGGGCCATCGGCTCGATCGCCTGCGCGTATCCGCTGCGGCTCTGGGCGGCGGAGGACCGGCGCGTACTGGAGACGTGCGCCTTCCTGCGGGAAAACTGCTTCGTCGAGGGAGGGTTCTTTCAGGACATGATCCACTCCGGGATCAACGCCTATCTGACGCTGCACGTCGCGCAGACGTTGCTCCGCGCCGGGGAGGCGGAGTTCTTCGAGCTGGTCCGGCGGGTCGCGGAGCTGGCCTCGCCGACGGGGCAGTGGCCCGAGGCGATCCACCCGCGCACGATGGGAGGCTGCATGGGCGATGGTCAGCATGTCTGGGCGGCGGCGGAGTGGGCGCTGATGATCCGGAACATGTTCGTGCGTGAGGAGGCCTGGGGCCTCGCTCTCGCCACCGGCGTTCCGCCCGAATGGCTTCGCACGGGCGAGGAGATCTCCTTCGGGCCGGCGGCGACGCCCTGGGGGCCGATCACGGTTCGCGTCTCAGGCGACGAGGAAGGGGCGCGGGTCGAGTGGGAGGCGTCCTGGCGGGGCGAGGCGGCGAGGATCAAGGTCGGCCTCGCGGGCGGGCCTTTGGCGGACGCCGACGCCGAGGCGGGCGGCGCGGACATTCTTCTGAAACGCGCGCCGGCGGCGCGCTAAAGTTTGGGTTCGGCGCATGCGCATCGCCATGTTCACCAACACGTATCTGCCCCACGTCGGGGGCGTGGCCCAGTCGGTCGATCTGTTCGCGCGCGCGTTCCGCGAGCGGGGCCATCGGGTGCTCGTGGTCGCGCCGATCTTCGGGGAGCGGATTGAGAACGAGAAGGATGTGGTCCGCGTCCCGGCCATCACCGACTTCTACAAATCCGACTTCTCCGTCAGCTATCCGATCCCCGGCTTTCTGACCCATGCGCTCGATGAGTTTGAGCCCGAGGTTCTGCACTCGCATCATCCCTTCGTGCTGGGCGACACGGCGCTACGCGTGGCGGCGGGGCGGGAGCTCCCTCTCATCTTCACGCACCACACGCGCTACGAGCGATACACGCATTTCGTGCCGGGCGACTCCCCCTGGCTCAAGCGGTTCGCCGCAAGCATGGCGACGGGCTACGCGAATCTGTGCGATCGCGTCATTGCGCCAAGCGAGAGCATCCGCTCGCTCATCCGGGAGCGGGGGGTGACGACGCCGATCGAGGTCATCCCGACGGGGGTGGATCTGTCTCGCTTCGGCAGCGGGGACGGGTCGGCGGCGCGGAAGCGTTTCGAGATCCCGGAGAGCGCCCTGCTCATCGGGCATGTGGGGCGTTTGGCCCCGGAGAAGAATCTGCGTTTTCTGGCGCGCGCGGCGGCGCGGGCGATGAAGGAGATCGAGGGGTCGGTGTTCCTGTGCGTCGGGGACGGCCCCTCGCGCGAGGAGACGGAGCGACTCTTCGAGCAGGAGGGGCTCGCCGATCGAGTGCGCTTCCCGGGCAAGCGTTCGGGGCAGGAGCTCGTCGACGCCTACCACGCGATGGATCTCTTCGCCTTCGCCTCCACGAGCGAGACGCAGGGGATGGTGGTGGCGGAGGCGATGGCGGCCGGGGCGCCCGTCGTGGCGGTCGACGCCTCCGGGGTGCGTGAGGTGGTGCGCGACGGCGAGAACGGGCGGCTGCTCGCCGATCAGGATGAGCGTTCCTTCGCCAATGCGCTGATCGAGCTGGCGCGCGATCGGAAGAGGCTGGAATCGCTGCGTCGCGGCGCGCTCGAGACCGCGCAGGACGTCTCGCTCGACGCGTGCGCCGACCGCGCGCTGGAGCTCTACGACTCCCTGATCGGCTCCAAGCCGAAGAAGCGGGAGATCGAGAACAGTCTGTGGGACATGGCCGTCCGCCGCCTCGAGGCGGAATGGAAGCTCTGGATCGGACGAGCTGAGGCCGCGGCGCGGGCCACGCGCCGGCGCCGCTGGCTCATCCCCAGCGTCGCGCTCATCGAGCGATGGTGGCGGACGACGCGCCGCCGACTGAGCCGCAGCGAGTGGTTCGCGCGGATTCTCCCCGGCGAGACGCGCCCGCGCAGCCACGAGCCGGGGCTCATCATGCTCCAGGTCGACGGCCTCTCGCTGCATCAGCTCCAGCGCGCCATGGCGTCGGGGCGGCTGCCGTTTCTCCGACGCCTGCGCGAGCGCGAGCACTTCAAGCTGGGGCCGATGTATTCGGGCGTCCCGTCGACGACTCCCTCGGTGCAGGGCGAGCTTTTCTACGGCGCGCATCAGGCTGTCCCGGCCTTCGCCTTCCGCGACGCCGCCAGCGGTCGCCTCGTCCGCATGTACGAGCCCGCCGTCGCGCGGGCGCGGCAGGAGCGCCTGGCGCACGAAGGGCAGGCCCTCCTCGAAGGAGGCAGCGCCTACAGCGATGTCTACACGGGCGGGGCGGCTGAGTCAGGATTCTGCATCGCGAGCCTCATGAGCTCCCCGCTGTCGCGCTCGACGTCGTGGCCGCGCCGCATCCTCTTCCTTCTCGCCTACTTCCCATCGCTGCTGCGCGCCGGAGCGCTGATTGTCGTCGAGCTGGCGCTGGCCATCGTCGATTTCTTCCGAGGCATTCTCTCGGGCCAGGATCTGATCAAGGAGCTCAAGTTCATTCCGACGCGCGTGGGCGTCGGAGTTCTGATGCGCGAGCTGATCACGATCAGCGCCTCCATCGACGCGGCGCGGGGTCTGCCCGTCATCCACGCCAACTTCATCGGCTATGACGAGCAGGCCCACCGGCGCGGGCCGGACTCCGCCTTCGCGCATTGGTCGCTGAAGGGGATCGATCGCTGCATGCGGCGCATCTACAAGGCCGCCGCCCGATCCTCGAAGCGGCGATATCACCTCTGGGTCTATTCCGATCACGGGCAGGAGAGAACAGTCCCCTATGTGCGGGAGCGCGGCGAGACGATCCAACGCGCGGCGTCGCGCATCGCGCGTCGCATCGGCGCGCGCGGACGCCCGGTCGCGGAGGACGGCAGCGATGATGCGCACAGCCGGGAGCGGGCGTCGCTCTGGCTCGTTCGATGGCTGGCGGGCGGCGTCCAGAAGCCGGAGCAGCCCGGCGCCGAGCTCGGCGTGCAGGTCGCGGCGCTCGGGCCGCTGGGGCATGTCTACGTCTCCCGGGAGCTGACCGGCGAGGAGCGCGAGCGCTTCGCTGAGGCGCTCGTCGAGGAGGCGGGCGTGCCGCTTGCGCTGTACCCGGAGGACGAGCGGACGGTCGCCCGCACGGCCCAGGACGGTCGCTTCTATCTCGAAGAAGCGCCTGAGAAGGCGCTGGGCGGCGGGCATCCGTACCTGAAGGACGCCGCGAAGGATCTCGCTTCGCTGAGCCGGCACCCTGATGCAGGACAGATCGTCATCTCGGGCTGGCGCCCCGGATCGCCCTCGATCACCTTCGCGCAGGAGAGCGGCTCACACGCCGGCCCCGGTGGGGAGGAGACGGGCGCGTGGTATCTGGTCCCGCCCGATGTGCCCCTCTCGGCCGAGTCCCGGACGGTGCGCCCGCTCGATCTGCGCCGAGCCGCTTTGATCGAGCGCGGGCGCGGTCCGGCGCCTCACCGTCCGCCGCCCCCCCGCGCTCCCACGCGTCCCCTGCGTCTGATGACATACAACGTCCACGGCTGCCTGGGCATGGACGGGCGCCGCTCGACAGAGCGCATCGCGCGGGTCATCGCGCAGTACGACCCCGACATCGTGCTGCTTCAGGAGCTGGACGTCGGGCGCGATCGCAGCGAGAAGCGCGACCAGGCCGAGGAAATCGCGCACGAGCTGCGGATGGAGTTCCACTTTGCGCCGTCGCTGAAGCTGGCGGAGGGCGAGTACGGCAACGCGGCGCTCAGCCGCCTTCCCATGCGGCTCGTCAAGAACGCGGCGCTCCCTCGATCCAACGGCTTCGAGCGGCGCGGCGCCCTCTGGGTCGAGGTGGATGTGAACGGAGCCAAGCTCCAGGTCTTCACGGCTCACCTGGATCTCCGCGCCAAGGCGCGGCTGACGCAGATGCGCGCGCTGCTGGGACCGGAGTGGATCGGCGGCGCGACCCCGCCCATCGTCCTCGCGGGCGATCTCAACGCCGGACCCCGCTCGAAGACGCATCGCGCCGCGCGCGTGCAACTCCGCGATGCGCAGGAGGCGGCGGAGGGGCATCGTCCGCGCGCGACGTGGTTCGGGCGATATCCGCTGGCTCGGATCGATCACGTCTTCGTCAACGAGACGATCGAGGTCCACTCCTGCATGACTCCTCGGACCGATCTCACACGCGACGCGTCGGACCATCTCCCGCTGATCGTCGAGCTCGAGGTCCCGATCGCGCCGCCTGAGGAAGGGTCGGCGATCGCCGGGGAAGAGGTGGGCGACGCCCTGACCCACGCCTGAGCGGGCCGGTTCAATTCCCCTCTGCTGAAATCGGGAAACCGATTGGTTGTATTCCCTAGGAACGCGGTTGAATCTTTCGCAGTCGTCCCGAGAATGAGAAGATGGAGAAAGATTCCTCACGCCCCTCGCGAGCGGTCGCTCGGGCCCTGAAAGCCCATTCGCCACGGATGGCGTGAAGTCCACCCATGCAACAACCCACGCCATCTGATTCGGCCGGACTGAGCGACGGTCTTCGTGCGCGCACGGCCCGGGCCGCCTTCGTCGAGGTCCATGTCCCCGAGACGAGCGAGTCGGCGACGCGCCGCATCCGCCTGCCGGCGGCGCTCGCCTATGTGGTCGATCCGATCATCGTGGTGGACGCGGCGGGCAAGATCGCCGCCGCGACGCCGTCGGTGGGGCGCCTGCTGGGATGGCGGGCCGACGAGCTGGTGGGCAAGCCGATCGCCGAGCTGGCGCCGACGCTCGATGTCATGCGCCGGCATTCACAGGAACCTGGCGAGCGGCTCCCCGGCGCCATCAGTCACAACTGGCGAGCGTTGCTGCGGCAGCGGGACGGCGCCGACGTTCCGATCGGCGTGAGCGTCGGCGCCGAGATTCTCGACGACGAGGGCGAGCGAATGCTCTGTCTCGTGCTCCAGGATCTGACGGAGCGGCATCAGGCGGAGCGGATGCTGCATCTCTTCCGCCGGCTGACGGTCGATCTGGAGCAGGCGGCGTCCTTCGAGGAGGCGTCGGGGATGGCCATCGCGGAGTTCTGCGAGGCGGGGGGCTGGGACGCGGGGCAGGTGTGGATTCCCCATGAGCCGACGAAGACGATGCGGCCCGGCCCGACGCACACGCGCGATCCGGAGTGGAATTACGGAGCGGTTCTTCCCGAGCGCCGCTTCCGTTTCGGCGAGGGCCTCCCGGGCGTGGCGTATCTCTTCAAGGCGACGCAGTGGATCCCGGATGTGACGGTCGCCGGCCCCGAGATGAAGCCCTGCGTGGCCGATGCGCTGGAGTTCAGCTATCGCACGGCGCTCGGCGCGCCGGTCGTTGTCGGCGGTGAGTGTCCGGCGGTGTTGACCTTCTACGCCCGTCGGCTGCGCCACGATGAGGAGCATTCCGTCACGCTCGCCTCGATGGCGGCGGCGCAACTGGCTTCCACGATTCGGCGCCGTCGATCGGAGCGCGCGCTGCTCGAGTCGGAGCGGCGCTTCCGGGAGACGCTCAACACACTGCCGCTGCTCGGCGTGATCCTCGACCGGCGCGGGCGGATCGCCTACTGCAATCAGCATTTTCTCGCGGCCCTTGCACTCTCCGAGGGACAGGCGCTCGGGCGCGCCTGGACGGATTTCATTCCGCCGGAGCAGCGCGAGAGCGTCCACAATCGCCTGGCGGAGGCGTTGACGCGCGGCGCCGTCGACCCGGCGGAGGAGAGCCAGATCCTCCTGCCCTCGGGAGATCGTCGGCTCATCGACTGGCGCCTGACGCTCACGCACGATGGATCCGGCGCCATCGCCGGCGTCGCGCTCGTCGGCATGGACATCACGGAGGAGCGCCGCGCGCTCGATGAGCTGCGCGACTACCGCAACCGCCTCGAAGAGCTCGTCGCGGAGCGGACGCAGCAGCTCGAGCGCACGAACGAGCGGCTTCGCATCGCCGAGCGACTCGCCTCGATCGGCACGCTCGCGGCCGGCCTCGGGCATGACATGAACAACATGCTCCTGCCCATCTCCTGCCGCCTGGACGCCCTGGCGCAGTGCGACCTTGATCCCAAAGCGCAGAGCCACGCGGAAGCCGTGCGCGAGTCCGTCGGCTATCTCCAGCAGCTCTCCGACGGTCTGCACATGCTCAACGCCTCGCCATCGGAGGAGGATGATCGCGCCGCCGTCACGTCGCTCGCCGAGTGGGCGCAGCAGGCGGAGGCGGTGCTGCGGCAGGCCTGCCCCAAGAGGGTTCAACTTGACATCGATGTTCCGGAGGGTCTTCCCCCCGTCGCGGTCTCGCCGCCCCGGATCACGCAGTCAATCATGAACCTGGTGAGCAACGCGGGAGATGCGGTGGAGGAGGAGGGCGCGATCCGCGTCTTCGCGGAGCTGGGCGGCGAGGGCTTTGTCCGTCTGGCGGTGCAGGACAATGGGCGGGGCATGACGGAGCAGCAGCGGCGCCATGCGCTGGATCCCTTCTTCACGACCAAGCAGCGCAGCATGTCGACCGGGCTCGGGCTCTCACTCGTGCACTCGGTGGCGACTTCCGCCGGCGGAGATGTGCAAATCGACTCCGCGCCGGATCGCGGGACGACCGTCTCGATGCTCCTGCCCCGAGCCCCGGAGCGGGCGCGCTCCGAGAGCCTCGCCGGGCGCGCCCGGGTGCGCGTGCGCGATCCTCGCATCGCCAGCGTGGTTGAGTCGGTGCTCGAGCGCGCCTCTTTTGAAGTGATCGAAGATGATGAGGACGGGCGCGACACGGACCTGCTGATCGCGGACCAACCGGACGACACGCCGGCCCGGCGCGTGCTGCTGCTCGCGCCCGAAAACCCCGGGGCGGGCGGGACGGAGGCGCCGGCGAACGCCGTGCGCATCGATCCCGGGAGGGGTTTTCGCGCCATCCGCCAGGCCGTCGAGGAGGCGGCCCAATTCCTATCGGAGACTGACACATGAGCCTTCGCACCATCCGTATTCTGACGGTCGAGGACCACGCCTTCGTCGCCGAGTCGCTGAAGACCAGGCTGGAGATGGAGCCCGATTTCGAGATCGTCGGTCAGCTCGGCAGCGCCGACGAGCTCGTCTCCGAGGCGATCCGCCTGAAACCCGACATTGTTCTGCTCGACATCGAGATGCCCGGGCAGGATCCCTTCGAGGCGATCGACGATATCAAACGCCGCGGCCTGGACTCCAAGGTTGTGATGCTCAGCGCGCACGTGCGCGATCACTTCATCAACATGGCGGTCGACGCCGGCGCGTGGGGATACTTCTACAAGGGGGATGATCCGAGCGACATCGTTTCGGGCATCCGGCGCATCGTCTCCGGGAAGTTCGCCTGCGGCCCCAAGGTTCGGGAGCGGTGGGGCGTCGGGGACGCGAACGGCGAGGAGACGGCGCCCGGCGCGCGCCACGCGAAGCTCGACGCGCTCACGAGCCGTGAGCTTCAGGTCCTGCGCATGATCGGACAGGGTCTGGGCCGGACAGAGATCGCGACGACGCTGCACCGCAGCCCCAAGACAATCGACTGCCACCGCGCCGCGATCATGAAGAAACTCGATATTCGCGATCGCGTCGAGCTCGCCCGCTACGCCATCCGCGAGGGGCTCGCGGAGGCGTGAGATCAGAGACAGGAGCCGCATGCCGCGAGGCGCCCTTCGCATTGGAACTTCCGGCTGGGAGTACGACCACTGGGTCGGCCCGTTGTATTCGCAGGGCCTGCCGCGCGCGCAATGGTTCGGGCGCTTCGCGGAGATCTTCGACACCGTCGAGGTCAACAACACCTTCTACAACCTCCCCGGCGCGTCCACCTTCGACCGCTGGCGCGAGCAGGCGCCGGAGGGCTTCCTCTATGCGCTCAAGTTCAGCCGCTACGGCACGCATATGAAGAAGCTGAAGGATCCGGAGGGGCCGATCGGCAAGTTCCTCGACGTCGCGGAGCGCCTCGACGCCCACCTCGGGCCGATTCTCGTCCAGCTCCCGCCGAAGTGGCGCGCCGACCCCGAGCGACTGGACGCCTTCCTCAAGGCCGCGCCGAAACGCCGGCGCTGGGCAATCGAGTTCCGTGATCCGTCATGGCTGACGGACGGGGTCTTCGACATCCTTCGCGCGCACGGCGCGGCGCTCGTGATCCACGACATGCTGGATGATCATCCCCGCGAGATGACCGCCGACTGGGTGTATCTGCGCTACCACGCCGACCACTACCAGGGGGCCTACTCGCACCAGTTTCTCACCGCCGAGGCGCAGCGCTTCGCCGATTGGCTGCGCGATGACGTCGATGTGTACGTCTACTTCAACAACGACGAGGCGGGCCACGCCGTGCGCAACGCGCAGGAGCTTCGCCGCTACGTCGAGCACGCGCTGGGCTCGCGCGCAACCACCGGTAGCGGCGGGCCTCCGTGCTCGGCGGGCGAGTGTGGGGAGGCGTTGTAGAGAGGCGGGCAGGGAGGCCCGCCCTACCTGTAGGGGGGAGAGTCGGCGCGGTGAACTGCTTCCGCAGCGAAGGAGAGACGGCTCGGAGAGCCGTCCCACCAGGAGTGGGTGCTCGCTACGGGAGAGGCGCCGATGCGCTAGCCGGCCTTCTTCTGCCGCTGCGGGCAGTAGTAGCATGTGCGCCCGTTGACCTTCATTGTCTTGATCTCACCCTCGCCGCGCGGGCACGGCGCGCCGTCCTCGCGATGCGGCAGCAGATACGTCCGCGGCATCTTCTCAGGATTCGCCTTTCGCTCGATGGCCGTGTGCAGGACCTTCCGCATCCAGCGATGCGCCTCCTTGATCCGGGCGTCCGTGAGCTTCTTCACCTGCGCCGCTGGATGGACGCCCGCTTGGAAGAGGATCTCATCGGAATAGACGTTCCCGATTCCGGCGATCGCTTTCTGGTTCATCAGCAGCGACTTGATCGATCCGCGTCGATGCGCGCACAGATCGCGGAAGTCGTCGAGAGACAAAGCAAGCGCGTCGGGCCCGATGCCTTCCTCCTCCATGAACTCGTCGAAATCGTGGACGAGGCGCACCTCGATGTCCACGATCCGCTTGCGCAGCGACGTGGCGTCGAGGCGCCGCTTGGAGAGTTCGACGTCCGGTAGCTCGGGCATCGGCGCATCCTCCTGTCGAGGGCCCCTGCCCGCCAGCGGAAACCTTTATCCGAACGGGCTTTACGGGCCTTTTTCCGATACCGGCTGCGCGGCGGGAGGTCGTATGTTCCCCCAGTTGCCGCGGGCGGCGAGCGTCCGCGGCGTTGGCTCCCGAGATCCCATTGAAATGGAGTTCAAGATGAAGACAATCGACGCCCAGCAACTCGAGAGCATGATGAAGGCGGACGACGACCTGGTCGTCATCAACGTGCTGCCCCGTCAGACGTTCGAGAATGAGCACATCCCGGAGACGATCAACATCCCGGTCGCCGCCGACGACTTCGTCCAGCAGGTCGAGGACGCCGTGGAGAGCAAGAATGACGATGTCGTCGTGTACTGCGCCGACGAGGCATGCGACGCTTCTCCCAAGGCGGCGCAGAAGCTGGAGCAGGCCGGCTTCACCAGCGTGTACGATTTCGAGGGCGGCATGAAGGAGTGGTCGGAGTCTGGTCGACGGGTCGCTCAGAAGGCCTGAACCCCGAGCCGCGCCGAGGAGACGCATGACGATCACTGGTTGGTCAACCACTGTGGCGCACGCGAGCCGGCCCGATCCCGATCAGTTCGGAGGGCTCAGGCTATCGTGAACGTGAACGCCGCGGGAGAACGCGTGCTCGATCCCTCGGGATGCGACGCTCTGATTGTCGATCTCGACGGGGTCGTGACGCGCACCGCAGCCCAGCACGCCGAGGCGTGGAAGCGCGCTTTCGACGAGTTGAATGAGCTGCGCCGCCGGCGCGGGGAGTCGCCGTTTACGCCATTCGACAAGCATCGCGACTATCCCGCGCACGTCGACGGCAAGCCCAGGCTTGACGGCGTGCGCGATTTTCTCGCAGATCGCGGGCTCTCGCTTCCCGAGGGCGACGACGCCGATGGGTTGGAGGAGGAGACGATCCGCGGCGTCGGCAACCGCAAAAACGAGCTCTTCCACCAGCTTCTGAAGGAGCAACGCGTCGACGTCTTCGAGGATGCGCGCGAGATGCTCCGTGAGGCCAGGGAGCGCGGCTTTCGGATTGCGGTCGTCTCCTCCAGTCGAAACTGCCGGGAGATTCTCGAGGCGGCGGAGTTGACCTGGCTCTTCGATGTTCGCGTCGACGGGGAGGACCTGACCTCGGGCGAACTGCGCGGCAAACCCGCGCCCGATCTCTTCCTCGAGGCGGCGCGGCGCCTGGATGTGGACCCCGAGAGGGCGGTCGTCTTCGAGGACTCGATCGCGGGCGTTGAGGCGGGCGCGAAGGGGGACTTCCGGGCGGTGGTTGGCGTCGATCGTGTCGGGCACGCAGAGGCGCTGCGCGAGCATGGCGCGGATCTCGTCGCCTCGGATCTTCGGGCCCTGATTGATCTCGACGGGCACATCCCAAGCGGAGAGGCGCCGCCCAGGCCCTCCGCACTGGACGCGATCGAAGAGATCCGTGAGCGCCTGGTGGACGGCACACCCATGGTCTTCCTCGACTACGACGGAACGCTGACGCCCATCGTCGAGCGCCCCGAGCTCGCTGTTCTCTCCGGCCGCATGCGCGACGCCATCCGCGCTCTGGCGGGGGTCTGCCGGGTGGCGATCGTCAGCGGGCGCGATCGCCCCGACGTCGAGAAGCGCGTGGGGTTGGAGGAGCTCTTTTACGCCGGCTCGCACGGCTTCGATATCTCCGGTCCCGACGGCTGGAACGTCGAGCATGCCGCGGGGGGCGAGCGTTTGCCGGAGCTGGACGCCGCGGAGGCGCAGTTGAACCAGAGCCTGCGAGACATCGCCGGCGCGCGCGTCGAGCGCAAGCGCTTTGCGATCGCGGTGCATTTCCGCGCGTGCGCCGAGAAGGACATCGACGCCGTCGAGCGGGCGGTTGACGACGCGCACGCCAGCCATCCATCGCTCCGCAAGACGACCGGAAAGAAGGTCTACGAGCTCCAGCCCGATGTGGACTGGGACAAGGGGCGCGCGCTCCGCTGGATTCTGCGAGCCGTCGGACTGGCGGGCAAGAATCCGGCGCCCCTGTACATCGGCGACGACCTGACCGACGAGGACGCCTTCCGCGCCATCGCCCGCGACGGCGTCTCAATCGTTGTGGGAGCGGGGCGGCGCTCCTCGGCGGCGCAGTTCGAGCTGCGCGATGTCGGCGAGGTCGAGCGGTTTCTGCGCAAGCTGACGGAGCTTCTGCCGGAGGAAGGATCGCGGGAGCCTCCCGCTTGAGCGCCTGGTCTCTTCGCTACGACGACTGGAATCCCGATCAGCAGCCGCTGCGCGAGGCCTTGTGCGTGGTAGGCAACGGAGTCTTCTGCACGCGCGGGGCGCTGGAGTGGGAGCGCGCGGGCGGACCGCATTACCCGGGCGTTTACATCGCCGGCGCCTACAACCGCGCGGTGTCGAAGGTCAAGGGGCGGGAGATCGAGAATGAGGATCTCGTCAACTGGCCCAACTGGCTGCCCCTCTCCTTCAAGCCCGAGCAGGGCGAGTGGCTCAGCCTGGATGCGATGGAGCTCCTCGACTTCCGCCAGGAGCTGGACGTCCGGCGCGGCGTTCTCGAGCGGATGGTGCGAGTCCGCGACAAGGACGGACGGACGACCAGGCTCGACGCGCAGCGCCTCGTCCATATGCATCGCCCTCACATCGCTCTGCTCGAATGGACGCTGACGCCCGAGGACTGGTCGGGCCGGCTCGTCATCCGCTCCGCAATCGATGGCGACGTGCAGAACACGGGCGTGGCGCGCTATGCGGAGCTGGAGAGCCGCCATCACGATGTGGTCGATCGCGGCGATCTCGACGGGCGGGGCGTCTTCCTCGTCGCGCGCGCGAGGCAATCGGGCGTCGAGGTCGCGATGGCGACGCGCACGCGCCTCGTCACGCAGACCGACCGACCCATCGATCGGCGGATGATCCTCGAGGAGAAGCTCGCCGGCGAGGAGCTCACGCTCGAAGCGCGCCGGGGAGAGGTGGTGCGCGTTGAAAAGACGCTGGCGCTGCACACCTCCCGGGACAACGCGATCTCGGAGCCGCTGCTCGGCGCGAGGAAGCGCGTCCGGCGCGCCCCGGACGCGCAGACCCTCCGCGCCGAGCACGAGGGCGCCTGGGAGCGGCTATGGGGGCGGTGCGACCTGGGCATGGACGGCGAGCCCGAGGCGCAGCTCCGCCTGCGCGTGCACATCTTCCATCTGCTCCAGACCGTCTCGCCCCTGACCACGCATCGCGACGTCGGCGTGCCCTCGCGCGGGTGGCATGGTGAGGCGTACCGGGGGCACATCTTCTGGGATGAGCTCTTCATCTTCCCCTTCCTCAACCTGCGCGTTCCGGAGATCACGCGCGCTCTGCTGCTCTATCGGTTCCGCCGCCTCCACGAGGCGCGCGACGCCGCCCGGCGCGAGGGTTTCGAGGGCGCGATGTATCCCTGGCAGTCGGGCTCCGACGGACGCGAGGAGTCGCAGCGGCTGCACCTCAACCCGAAATCAGGGCGCTGGATCCCCGACAACACGTTCCGCCAGCGCCACGTCAACGCCGCCATCGCCTACAACGTCTGGCTCTACTGGCAGACGACGGGAGACATCGAGTTCCTGGCGCACTACGGCGCGGAGATGATCCTCGAGATCGCGCGCTTCTGGTCCTCGATCTCCAGAAAAAATGCCGCCGACGGACGCTACGACATCGAGAACGTCGTCGGGCCCGACGAATACCACACCGGATATCCCGACGATGGCGATGGGCTGCGCAACAACGCCTACACGAACGTCATGGCGGCGTGGTGCCTCCGATGCGCCCGCCGGGCGCTCGATGCGCTCACCGATCTGCGCCGGAGCGAGCTGATCAGCGAACTCGCGATCACGGAAGAGGAGCTGGAGCGCTGGAGCGACATCACGCGCAAGCTGCGCCTCATCATCGACGACGACGGCGTCATCTCCCAGTTCGAGGGATGGATGCAGCTCGAGGAGCTCGACTGGGAGGAGCTTCGCGAGAGGTACGGCGACATCAGCAGGCTCGACCGCGTCCTGGAGGCGGAGGGCGACACGCCGAACCGATACAAAGTCTGCAAGCAGGCGGACGTCCTCATGCTCTTCTACCTCTTCTCGACCGAAGAGCTTCAGGAGCTCATCACGCGCCTCGGCTACGACTTCTCGCCCGACTGGATCCGGGCCAACATCGAGTATTACCTGGCGCGCACCTCCCACGGCTCCACGCTCTCGCGCGTGGCGCATTCGTGGGTCTTGGCGCGCGCCGATCGCAAGGCGTCCTGGAAGCTCTTTCTGGCGGCGTTGGACTCCGACATCGAGGACATCCAGGGCGGGACGACGCCCGAGGGCGTCCACCTCGGCGCCATGGCGGGGACGGTGGACATCGTCCAGCGCTGCTTCACGGGCCTCGAAACCCGGGACGACGTCCTCTGGATCAACCCGCTCCTGCCCGCGCCCCTCCACTGCCTGAGCCTCCGCATCCGCCATCGAGGACATTGGCTCGACATCCGCATCGAGCGCGAGCGCCTTGAAATCGCCTCGGCCCGAGGCTGGTCGGACGAGACCAAAATCGGCTTTCGCGGCGAGATCTTCACCCTCCGGCGGGGCGATTCCAAGACGTTTGATCTGCTCTGAGACCGCCGCACGGATGAATCGCGTGGACGGCTGTTTCCCCCCCGAATTTCTCGGTTCCGGTTCCGATCGAGAACCTGCGGGCAGCGCGGGACAGTGTTGTAACACCCCGGCAGGAGCCCGAGCCATGACGACCACTTCCGACCGGCAGTCGCAGAGAGCGGCTCAGATCCCGTCCAGGCCCGTGCGCGTCGCGCCGTTCTCGACTCCCGCGAGCGGGCGCGCGGAGAGCCCGCCGAAGTCCTCCTTCATCGTCGTGGCCAACCGCCTCCCGGCGCGGCGCGTGACGGAGGAGGGGCGTCGACGCTGGAAGCTCAGCCCGGGAGGGCTCGTGTCGGCCCTGACGCCCGTGCTCGAGCAGCGCGGCGGCGCCTGGGTTGGCTGGGACGGCACGACGGGCGAGCCCCCTCCGCACTTCGATCTCGATGGCGTCAACCTGCTCCCCTTTGGTCTGTGCAAGGAGGAAGTGTCTGGCTATTACGAGGGCTTCGCCAACCGCACACTGTGGCCGCTGTATCACGATCTGGTCCGCCCGCCCGAGTATCGGCGCCAGTGGTGGCCGTCGTATGTGGACGTGAACCGTCGCGCGGCCGAGGCGGCGGTCCGGGCCGCTTCGGAGAACGCGACCGTCTGGGTGCAGGATTATCACTTGCAGCTTGTGCCCGAGACGCTGCGCGGAATGCGGCCCGACCTTCGCATCGGGTTCTTCCTCCACATTCCCTTCCCGCAGCCCAAGCTCTTCGCGCAGTTGCCCTGGCGTCGCCAGATTCTCGAGGGTCTGCTCGGCGCCGACGTCATCGGCTTCCAGACGTCCGACGACGCGGCCGCATTCCGCGACGCGGCCGATCGCTACACCGACGCCGTCGCGCACGGAGACCGGCTCACCTTCGACGGTCGCTCCATCCTCGCGCGGGACTTTCCGATTTCGATCGACACGCGCCGCTTCGAGGCGCTCGCCCGCGATCCCCAGGCCCAGCGCAGGGCGGCGCAGATCCGCCACGCGCTCGGGGGACGGCGGATCATTCTGGGCGTCGACCGCCTCGACTACACCAAGGGGATCGATCAGCGTCTCCGCGCCTTCGATGAGGCGTTGAAGAACGGGAGGCTGTCCGCGAAGAACGACGTGCTTGTGCAGATCGCCGTCCCCTCGCGCCAGCGCGTGCAGGAGTATGTCCAGCTCCGCCGTCAGATCGATGAGACGGTCGGAGGCATCAACGGCCAGCACGCCGACGTCAGCGGCGTCGCCATCCAGTACCTGCGCCGCTCCTTCCCTCCCGAGGAGCTCGTCTCCTTCTACCTCGCGGCGGATGTCATGCTCGTCACCCCGGTGCGTGACGGGATGAACCTTGTCGCCAAGGAGTACGTCGCGACTCGCTTCGACGACTCGGGCGTGCTCGTTCTCAGCGAGTTCACGGGCGCCGCCAACGAGCTCTCCGGCGGCGCGCTGCTCGTCAATCCCTTCGATCTCGACGGGCTCGCGCTCACGCTCGAGGCGGCGTTGCAACTCCCACCCGAGGATGGACGCCGTCGGATGGCCGCCATGCGCTCCGTAATCAAGGAGCAGGACGTCCATTTCTGGGCCACGAGCTTCCTCGACGCGCTGACTGACGCCTGAAGACGGGCGCGCTTGCAATCAGAACCCGACCGCATCACTCTCTCCGCTCGCCCGCCGCCGGCCCGGCCCTTTGCGGAGACTCGAAGATGCGATCTGGAATCAAAGCTGTCGCGCTCGCCCTGCTCCTCGCCGCGTCCAACGCATTTGCGCAGGATGACGGATCGAATGCGCGGATCATGCTCCAGGATGGCGATGTCCTCAACGCGCGCCTTGTGGACGACTCGGGAGATGAGATTCTGATCGCCCATCCCACGCTCGGCGAGATCGCCATCCCGCGCGATCGCGTCACCGAGATCGTCATGCTCGTCGACGAGGCGCCCGCCTCCGCTCCGCCGGACGAAGCCGCGCCGGACGAGCCCGCGGCGGAGGAGGAGCCCGCCCCCGAGCTGCCCGAGAAGTCGCCCTGGACCGGCTCGATCAACTTCGGGATCAACGGGCAGGAGGGCAACACGGAGGAGATGAACGTCAACTTCCGGGCGGAGGCCACTCGGGAGAGGGAGGCGGACACCCTCCGGCTCGCATTCACCTATCTCTACGGGACGGACGACGGCGACACGACCGACAACAAGGCTGAGCTCTTTGGGCGCAATGACTGGAAATTCTCCGAGTCGCGATGGAGCTGGTTCCTCGAGAGCAAGGGCGAGTACGATCAGTTCGAGGACTGGAACTTCCGCGTCTCGGTCTTCACAGGCCCCGCCTACCGCTTCATCGAGACGGACCGCACGAAGCTCACCGGCTCCATCGGCGCCGGCTTCACCCAGGAGTTCGGGGGAGATGATGACGGTTCGATCGAAGGACTCCTCGGCCTCGATTTCTCGCACGCGATCAATGATCGGGTCAGCCTGACCGCGCTGGCCCGCTATTTCCCCAACGTCTCCGAGGGCTTCAGCGAGTTTCGCGCTGTCGGCGAGGCGGGGCTGACCGTCAATCTCAACGAAGACGGCTCCTTCATCCTCACCGTTGGTTTGCGCGACGAGTTCGACTCCGATCCCGGCGACGCCGAGGAAAACGATCTGTACTACTTCCTCACGCTCGGCTACGCCTTCTGATCCTTCGGCGCGGCTCGCTCAGGCGATGGCCCGGGCCGGCTCGGTTGGCGCCGCATCCGCTCGAGCGCGACGCTCCGCCTCCGCCTCATCCGTGTAGCGCCGATCGAGCACGGAGCGCCAGTCCTCGATCGACCGGACCGCGATGAACTCGCGCTTGACCTCCTCCGACCGCGGATGATGCGCCGAGAAGCGCACGCCGAACTTGCGCATCATCATCGATGCGCGGCGCTCGCCGTTGACGGCGACGGAGAGCTCGAAGTGCTGAAGCAGGGCGTCGCGCTGCTCCTCGATCGTCGGCGGCGCCGGCGCTCGACCCGCCATCAGATCCCGAGCCTGCCGGAAGATCCATGGATTTCCGATGCAGCCGCGCGCCACGCTGACGGCGTGCACGCCCGCGAAGCCGATCATTCGGAAGATGTCCGCCGCTTCCCAGATGTCGCCGGATCCAAAGATCACGCGATCGGGAAAACGGCGCACGAGATCGCGAATCGGCCGCCAGTCGCTCGGGCCGACATACTTCTGCGCTACGGTCCGCCCATGCACCGTCGCCCACGCGTAGCCGAGCTCGTACGCGCTGTCGAAAACACGATCGAAGCGCGCCTTCATCTCCTCCGTCTCATCAAAGGACCGGCGCAGCTTCACCGTCGTCGGTATGGGCGCCGGAACCGCTTCCCGCACCGCGCGCAGGATCTCGACGGCGCCCTCCGGCTCGGCGAGCCAGTGGCCGCCGCGCGCCTTGCGACGAACCTTCTTCACCGGGCACGCCAGGTTGACGTCGATCGCCTCAAAGCCCGTCCCCAGTCGCTCGTTCCACGCGACCATCTTCTCCGCCGCCCGCGCCATCTCCTCCGGCTCCGAGCCCATGATCTGACCCGCCAGGGGATGATCCTCCTCGCCTCCCGGGATGTTGTCATGCAGCTCCCCGAGATCCGCCTTCGCGAAGCCCTTGCCCCCGGCGAGCAGCGTCCGATCGAGCAGGGCCTCCGTCACGCAGTAGGGGGCCCCGCAGCGCCGCGCGATCAGGCGCATCGCAGCGTCCGAGTAGCCCGCGAGCCCCGCCTGAAAGAACGGCGCGTCGAGGCCCGGGACGCGCTTCGTCACGCGCGGATCCATCGCGTGCGCGAGCGCCGTCGCCGCGGGGTCGATCCGCTCCACCCCCGGCGCCACGGCGGGCGCGGGCGGCGTCGCGTTGCGGCTGTTGCTCTCGCAGCCCATGGAGGCGACTATATGCGGGTGCGCGACGTGCTCCGCCGATATCTGTGGCTCCCGATCCTCGCCCTTCCCTGCGGGGCGCTTCTCGGTTGCGCCTTCGGCGGCGCGCGGTATGGTGAAAGCGGCGGCGTCTACCCCGAGCAGTTGGAGCGCCTTCCCGCCATCGATGTGCAGGTCTTTGTCGATCAGGCGGGAACGACCCTCAGCATGACCAACGCGACCGCAGAGCCCCTGCGCCCGGGCCGCCTCTGGCTCAACGCCTGGTACAGCCGACCGGTCGAACGGGTCGGCGTCGGTGAGACGGTTCAATTGTTCCTCGGCGAGTTCCGCGATCGCTACGGCGAAGCCGTGCGCACCGGCGGCTTCTTCGCGACGGATCGTCCGGAAGAAATCATCCTCGCGGAGCTGGAAGTCGAGCCGGGCTTGCGCCGACTCGTCGTTGTCGATCTGGAGCGCATTGAATAGAGGCGCGTCGAACGACGAGCCGCGTGCGCACACTCGGTGTCGGCGCGGTCAGCGCGCAAAAAACCCACCATACTGGGGGAAGCATGGTGGGTAGGAGGGAAGAAACACGTCATCCCCAGTATATCCGCGGCCGCCGGCGCCGCAAGGCGGAATCGCCCCTCAGTCGCTCAGATCGGGACCGTCTGGGAGGATTGGGAAGATGGCGAATCCCCGCACGCGGGGCGGGCTCTCGGGAACAGCGAACAGAAGGCGCCTCGCGATGACGTGTCGGGCATTTTTTCGGACCTGTGCCGCTCCCCTTTTTGGGGGGTTCAACCCGGGCTCACGCTCTCGGACTGACGCCGCGACCTCCTTCGGTCGATCTGGTGGAGGCGGGCAAGGCTGATCACCCTGTGGAATGGAGCGGTGCGATGGCTGTTCGAGCGCTGGTGGTCGACGACTCACGCATGATCCGTCGCGCGATCGTGCGCCTGCTCGCGAGCGATCCTGAGATCGAGGTCGTCGGCGAGGCCGGCGATGGGGAAGAGGCGCTGGCCCTCGTCGAGCGTCTCCAGCCCGACGTCATGACGCTGGATGTGGAGATGCCTCGCCTCTCGGGACTTGAGGTGCTCGATCGGCTCGGACCGGGCGCGCGCGTGCGCGTGATCATGCTCTCGAGCCTCACCAGGGAGGGAAGCGAGACCGCCCTGGAGGCGATGCGCCGCGGCGCCGCGGACTTCGTCACCAAGGAAGCCAGTGGCCGCGGGCTTCATATCGAGGAGATCCGCCGCAAGCTTCTGCCGACATTGAAGGCGGTCGCGCGGAGCGGACGGCGTGCGCCCAGCGGCGGCTCGTCTCGCAGGACAAGCCCGCCGCCGAAGTCGATCGACACGCCCTCCACGGGCGGGGCGAGGGCGGGAGCGCCGGCGGGGAGCGCCCCGGCGCCTGCAAGGCTTCAGTTCCGCCCTGGGCTCTTCGATGTCGTGCTGATCGGATCGTCCACGGGCGGTCCGCCCGTGCTCGAGAAGATCCTCAAGGTCCTCCCCCCGGACCTGTCCGCAGCGGTCGTGATCGCGCAGCACATGCCCGAGATGTTCACACGCTCGATGACCCATCGCCTGGAGCAGGAATGCGCGGTGACGGTGACGCACGGCGAGGACGGCATGCCGCTCTATCCCGGGGCGGTCTACATCGTCCCGGGCGGCAAGCACGGTCGCGTCCATCGCGGGCGGACGGGCAAGTGGACGCTGGAGGTGTCAGAGGAGCCAGTGGACGCGCCGTACAAGCCGAGCGTCAACGAGTTGCTCCACTCCGGGGCGAAGGCGGCGGGCTCGCGATGCCTGGGCGTCGTGCTGACTGGGATGGGCGAGGACGGCGCGCGCGGCGCGCGGGCGCTGCGCGAAAGCGGCGGCCTGATCCTGACGCAGGACGCCGAGAGCTGCGTGGTGTACGGGATGCCGCGGGCGGTGGTGGAGGGAGGCGACTCCGAGATAAGCCTGCCGCCCGATCAGATCGGCGCGCTGCTCCGGCTGCTGGGGACGGCGGGGCCGATCGGCGCGCGCCCGAGCGGGGCGGCGCGTCCGGCGGCGTGATGGCGAGAGGGAGCGTCCGCCCGGAATGGGGGGAAGTGGGGCGTTTGGGGAAGTCAACGGCCCCGTCGCGTTGAGTCGCGGGATGACGACGCCGATACGGCGTTGTCGGCTCGTGCGCAGTGGCGGGCTGCACAATGAAAGGAGCGACGGCGTGGCACAGTCCGAGAAGGCATCGGTCGTTTCAATCGCCGGGGATCTGAACGCAGGCGCGGATGGCTCGAGCGGGAGCGATGCGCAGCAGCTTCAGCTCGTCACGTTCGAGGTCGGGTCGGAGGAGTTCGCGATCGACATCCTCTCCGTGCAGGAGATCAACCGGATGATGGAGCTCACGCGGGTTCCGAAGAGCCCGCCCGAGGTGGAGGGCGTCATCAACCTGCGCGGGCGGATCATCCCCGTTCTCGATCTGCGCAAGCGTTTCCGGATGGAGGCGGGCGAGCAGAACGAGCACAGCCGCATCGTGGTCGTCGAGGTGGAGGGTCGGATGACCGGCTTCATCGTCGACCGCGTCCATGAGGTTCTGCGGATCGACCCGCGCATCGTCGAGCCGCCTCCGAGCTCCACCGAGGCGGATTTCATCGCGGGCGTGGGCAAGCTGGAGGATCGTCTGCTCATTCTGCTGGACGTCAAGAAGCTCTTCGATTCGGAGCTCGTGGGCGTGATCGACCAGACGATGGCGGCGGCCGCCTGAACGCTTCTGTGCGACAGCGCCGCGCCAGCCGGCGGGCGGAGGAGATGCGACCCATGACCAGCGGCGCCAAGATCTCGCTGACCGAGCCGCAGTTCGAGCGGCTGGCTCGGATCATCTACGAGCGGAGCGGCATCCACTTCGAGTCTGCGAAGAAGTACGTGCTCGAGTCGCGCCTCTCGCGCCGGCTCGGCGAGCTCGAGATGGACAGCTACGACCAGTACATCAGCTTCCTCACCATCGGACCCTACCGGGACGACGAGTTCCAGGAGATGTTCAACCGCATCACCATCAACGAGACCTCCTTCTTCCGCAACGAGCCGCAGCTCGACGTCTTCGAGAAGCACGCCCTGCCCGACCTGCTCGCGGCGCGCGCGGCGCAGAAGCGGCTTCGCATCTGGTCCGCCGCCTGCTCTTCCGGCGAGGAGCCCTACACACTTGCGATTCAGATCCACCGGACCCTGGGCGTGCGCCTGCCTGACTGGCGCATCGAGATCCTCGGGACGGACATCTCCGAGAAAGCCCTCGCCGTCGCCGCCGCCGGCGTCTACAGCGAATACGCGCTGCGCACCACCCCTTCCTGGGCGCTCTCGCGCTACTTCAAAAAGAAGGTCGACGCCCCGGCTTGGGAAATCGATCCCGACGTGCGCTCGCTCGTGACATTCGAGCGCCACAATCTGAAAGACCGCTTCGGCGCGCGTCGGCACGGATCGTGGGATGTGATCTTCTGCCGCAACGTCATGATCTACTTCGACGAGCAGATGAAGCAGCAGGTCGTCAGCACGTTCGCCGATCAGCTTGCGCCGGACGGCTGGCTCTTCATCGGCCATTCCGAATCGCTGCGCGGACTTGATTCAAGCTTCCGGCCGGAGCCCATTCCGCAGGGCTTCTGCTATCGAAAGGAACGCCGCGCGGGAGAGACGATGGGGGCTGCGGCATGAATGGATTTGATCCAGAAGTCCTCCAGGATTTCCTCACCGAATCGGGCGAACTGCTCGAGGAGCTCGACGCCGATCTCGTCGCGCTCGAAGACGCGCCCGGCGATCCGGAGCTGCTCAACAAGGCCTTCCGCGCGCTGCACACGATCAAGGGCAGCGGCTCCTTCCTTGCGCTGACCAACCTCGTCTCCATCGCGCATGCGGCCGAGGAGGCGCTGAACGCCGCGCGGCGCGGACACATCGTCATCGACAAGGCGCTCATGGACGAGCTCCTCGAGGCCGTCGACCTGCTCAAGCGGCAGTTCGCTGAGCTCGAGGCGGGCGACCCCTTGAGCGAGCCTCCCGCGGCGCTCGTCGCGGCGCTGCACGCGCGCGGCGAGGGCGGCGAAGTCGAGGCGAGCGCGAGCCAGCCCGAGAGCCCGGCGACGGCGCCGGACGACGCCTCGTCCCATCCATCCCCCGACCTATCGGACGATTCGCCTGCGAGCCTCGCGCCGGAAAGCCGCCCCCTCGCGCTGCCCGAGAGCAAGGCGTCGCTTCTCGATTTCATGGTGGAGGATCTCGAGTCGACGCTCGACTCCATCGGCGAGCGCCTCGCATCGCTCCGTGACGGCGCCGACCGCTCGTCCGTCGGGGGCGAGATCGCCGAAATCGCCGACTCGCTCTCGCGGACGGTCGAGTTCTTCGAGTTCGAGCCGATGGGCGCTCTGGTCGATCTGCTCGAGATCGCCGCCGAGCGCGTGGACGGTCTCTCGCACGAGCTCTGGTCGCAGGTCGGACCCCGCCTCGACGGCGCGCTCGAGGTGCTGCGCGCGCAGGCCGGCGGTCTTCGCGAAGGGCGGCTCCTCTCCTATCCCGTGGATGCGCTCTGTCAGCGCGTCACGGAGACCATGCTGGGCCACGGCGTGGACGACGCATGGCGCCTGCCCACCGGAGCGGATGCGCGGGCGGCGCTGGAGCGCGACGGCGTCGCTGGGCTTGCGGATTTCGACCCCCAACCGACGCCCGCGCCGGAGACGGGTCCTACCGCGACTCAGGAGGAGAGCGAGCGGCGGAGCGAGGCGGAGGGCGATCGCGCCGGCGATGAGGAGTCGGGCGGCGCGAAGACGGGCCCCTCTGGCGGCGGCGCGAAGCTCGAGCAGTCAATCCGCGTGGAAGTGAGCCGCCTGGAGTCGCTGCTCAACCTCGTCGGGGAGCTGGTGCTCCAGAAGAACCGCATCAGCGCTCTGGCCCGCCAGGCCGCCGCGGGCGATCTGCCCGAGGGCGATCTCGGGGAGACGATGACGCAGACTGCGAGCGATCTCGATCGCGTGACCGGGGATATCCAGGTCGCCGTCATGCGCACGCGGATGCAGGCGCTCGACAAGCTCTTCGGGAAGTACCCGCGCCTGATCCGCGATTTGGCGCGCAAGACCGGCAAATCGATGCGGCTGGTGGTCGAGGGCGGCGAGACGGAAGTGGATCGCTCCGTCATCGAGGAGCTGGGCGATCCCCTCGTCCACCTGTTGCGCAACTCCGCGGATCACGGCGTCGAGCCGCCCGAGCAGCGCCGCGCCGCGGGCAAGAGCGAGACGGGCACGATCCGCCTCACGGCGTCGCACGTCGGCGACCATGTGCTCGTCCAGATCATCGACGACGGGCGCGGCCTCAACCGCGAGAAGCTGATCGCCAAAGCGATCGAGAAGGGGCTGACCACCGAGCGCGAGGCGGAGACGCTCACCGATCGGGACGTCTACCGCTTCATCTTCGCGGCGGGCTTCTCGACGGCGGACGAGGTGTCGGATCTTTCCGGACGCGGCGTGGGGATGGATGTGGTCCGGACCAATATCGAGAAGCTCAAGGGCGCGATCGACATCGACTCCGAGCCCGGGCGGAGCACAACGATCTCGATCAAGATCCCGCTCACCCTCGCGATCCTTCAGGCGATGATGGTGGAGGTGGGGGACGAGCAGTACGCGATCCCTCTGACGAACATCGTGGAGATCGTGCGTCCCTCGGAGCGGGAGCAAGGGACGGTGAGTGGACAGTCGGTCCTGCGGCTTCGGGACGCGGTTCTCCCGATGGTGGGTCTGGGCGAACTGTTCGATTTGTCCGAAGAGAGGCGGCAGGAATGCCGATTCGCGGTGGTGGTGGAGCTCAACGAGCAGCGCGTGGGGCTGCTGGTCTCGCGTCTGATCGGCCAGCAGGAGATCGTGATCAAGCCGCTGGACGAGGGCGTCACGCAGGGGTCGGGTCCCGTCAGCGGGGCGACGATTCGCGATGACGGCGGCGTGAGCCTCATCGTGGACATCGCGGAGGTGATGGAGCGTGTACGAGAGTCGTCGCGTATGGCGACGGCGGAGGCGGCATAGGCGCCCGCGACGGCGCACAGCGAGAAAAGGCAAGGAGTCGGCATGGACGCGGCGTACATCACACCCTTCATGGTGAGCATTCAGCAGGTCTTCTCGACGATGCTCCAGCTTCCGGTGCAGGTCGGAGAGCCGGGCGTCAAGCAGGAGACGACGGCGACATACGACGTCTCGGGCATCATCGGCATGAGCGGCGACGTCACGGGCTCGGTCGTCCTTAGTTTCCCCCGCGAGACCGCCGAGCGCGTCGTGGCGCTCTTCACCGGCGAGCAGACCTCCGCGGATCACGAGGATTTCCCGGACGCCGTGGGAGAGCTGGTCAACATGATCGCCGGCGGCGCCAAGGGCCGTTTCCCCGATCGCAAGGTCGCCATCTCCTGCCCCAGCGTCGTGGTGGGGGCCAACCACACGATCGCGAAGCAGAAGGATGTCCCCTGCATCGCCGTGCCGTGCGAGACCGATTGCGGCCAAATGACCATCGAGATCGCGATTCAGGATCAGCGGTCGGGCTCCGGCGCCGACGAGACAGCAGCGGCGGCCACGAACTGACAACCAGCCGCCCGTCTCGAGTCATCGAGCGCGGCGCATGATGAGGACGCAGCAATGAGAGTGCTTCTGGTCGATGACTCGAAGACGATGCGAAACATCCAGAAGTCCGTGCTCACGCAGCTCGGGCACACGGACGTTGAGGAGGCCTGCGACGGCCAGGATGCGCTCAGCAAGGTCGGCGCATTCCAGCCGGAGCTGCTTCTGGTGGACTGGAACATGCCCAACATGGACGGCTTGACCTTCGTCAAGCAGTTCCGCCAGATGGATAAGACAACGCCGATCATCATGGTCACGACCGAGAGCGAACGCTCGCGCGTCGTCGAGGCCATCAAGGCCGGCGTGAACAACTACGTCGTCAAGCCCTTCACGCCCGACGTTCTGAGTCAGCGGATCGACGAGACGATGTCCAAGAGCGCCGCGGCCTGAGCGAAAAAGGCCCGCGCGCAGGCCGGGAGGCCGTCATGGCGAAGGTCGCCAGCGAAGAGTGTGTGCACGTCGAGATCTCACCGGACGCCATGACGGCGTCGCTGCGCATCGAGGCGGATGTCGATCCCGAGACGCTGCACGCGGCTCTTGGCCTCGCCATCCTGCGCGAGCGCGGGGTCATGGTCGATCCGGAGGTGGAGGGGCGCGTCACGGAGCTCATCGAGCGCCATCGCGCCGAGCCCTCGCAGGAGCTCTCCGCCGCCGTCTCCTTCGGCAGAGAAGCCGAGCACGGGGAGAACGAGCAGCTCGAGTTTCGCCCCGAGTTCGATCCGAACGCCCCGGAGGAGGAGCGCAGCGGAAACGGCGGATCCGTAAGCCATTACGAGCGATCGAGCGTCATCTCGGTGACCTGCGGCGCGCAGATCGCAACGCTGCGCCCCCCGACGGAGGGGTCCGATGGCTGGACGGTGCAGGGCAAGCCCCTCGCCGCCAAGCGAGGCAAGACGCTTGGGGTCAAGATGGACGACAGCGTCGAGGTGAAGGAGGATGGCGCGGTCTTCGCCCGCCAGGACGGCCTGCTCGAATACAAGCAGGGATGGCTCCGCGTCAAGGACGTCCTCGAGATCCGGGAGAACGTGGATTTCTCGACGGGCAACGTCGAGTTCGGCGGGGATGTCGTCATCTCCGGCTCTGTCAAGGACTGCTTCACCGTCTCCGCCACCGGCTCGATCGTCGTGCGCCAACTCGTCGAGGCGGCCACGCTCACCGCCGGCGTCGACGTCATCCTCGAGGGCGGCATGGCGGCCCGGGAGAAGGGCGAGGTGCAGGCGTGGCGCGATGTCTCGGCGCGCTATCTCGACAGCGTCTCCATCTCCGTCGGGCGCAATCTCGACGTCGCCAAGGAGATCGTCAACTGCGCCATCTGGGTCGCGGGCGCCATCCACGCCCCGCGCTGCGCCGTCATCGGCGGAGAGATCAAGGTGAGCGGCGCCGTGGATCTGGGCGTCATCGGCGCCGAAGGCGGCGCCGGGCCCAATCTGACGCTCGGACGCATCCCTGAGGTCGATGAGCTGCGCGAGAAGTGTCGCAGCCTCGCGCCCATCATCGCGGACCGCCTCGCCAAGGTCCGCGAGGAGCGGGAGACGCTCGAGCGCAACGCCTCCAAGCTGACGGCCACGCAGGCCGAGCAGATGATGGAGTTGCAGTTCGAGCAGCAGCGACTCGAAACCCTCGAGAAGCAGCTCAGCGAGGGGCAGGGCGCGCTCGACGCCATGGACGAGCGCCACGCCAAAGTCGATCTGACCGTCCAGACCCGTCTGCATCGGGGCGTCCAACTCGATCTTCCCGAGCACACCGTGCAGATCACCGAGACCCTCAAGGGGCCTTTGCGCATCACGCTCGGGGCCGACGGACGCCCCCTCGCGACGGATCTCCTCCGCGACTCGCAGGTCGATCTCCGCGAGCTGGCCCAGGTCCGTTCCAAGGGGGAGCCGGGGGAGGAGAAGCCCGAGGGCAAGAAGCGCGCCGCGTGAAGACCGTTCGACCCCCCGCGCGCCCGGATCGCCGCCATGCCTGCCGGAACCGCTTGCCGATCCGCTCGTAAAACGCCCCGGCGGATTGGACACGGCCCCCCGGCGACCGGACCATGGAAGGCGTGAGCATCAGCACGCAAGCGCGATGGCGAATTCTGAAGGTGGGGGCGCTCTTCGCCGCTCTGGCGATCGGGGTGGGGCCTCTCGCCGCCGGCGCCGCCCAGCAGGGCGCATCGTCGCAGGAGCAGGGGGCGGGGGAGAATGAATCCGCGGAGCGGCCGCTGCCCGAGGTGGTGGTCATTCTGCACAGCGGCCAGCGGATTCGGGGCACGCTCGTCGAAGATGACGGACTGCGCGTGACGGTGCGCATCCGGAAGGTGGACACGCGCATCCCGAAGGAGTCGGTCCGTCGGATCGTTCCCCAGCGATCGGCTCGAGATCGGTATCTCGAAATGCGCGCCATGATCGACGATTCCGATGTCGATCGCCTCCTCACGCTCGCCGAGTGGCTTCGGCGGGAAGAGCTGCTCGACGAGGCGCTCAAGGAGCTCAACCACATCCTCACGCTGGAGCCCCGAAATGGCGATGCGCTGGCCCTGCGGCGAATCGTCGAGCGACAGCTCGAGCTGCGCGAGCGCCGCAACCGCGTTGAGCGGGAGCAGGCGCCTCTCTCCCCCGCACGGGACGCCGCCGATCTGCCCGCTCGCCCGAAGCCCGGGGAGTTCCCGCTGCTCTCGGAGGAGCAGATCAATCTCCTGAAGGTCTACGAGGTGGATCTCGACGACCCACCGCGCCTGCTGATCGAGCGGCGCGTTGTCGAGCGCTTCCTTGACGAGTACGCCCAGGAGCCCGGGATCCCCTCCACCCGCGCCGGGCGCGACGCCTTCATGCGCCGCCCGCCCCATGAGATTCTTGAGGAGATGTTCCGTCGGCGCGCGCGCGAGTTCTACGGCGAGGTGCGCGTGCGGGGGCTGCCCGACGCGCTCCGCGCGTTCCGGGATCACGTCAATCGAACCTGGCTCATCAACTCCTGCGCCACCACCCGCTGCCATGGCGGCATGGAGGCGGGGGAGCTGCTGCTCTACAACCGCCGTCCCTCATCGGAGCAGGCGGCGCTGACGAACTTCTTCATCCTGAACGAGCGCGCCACGAGCGACGACCGCCCGCTGATCGACTGGGCCCGTCCGGAAGACTCGCCGCTGCTCCAGATGGGGCTCCAGCGCTCGGACGCCGCGACGCCCCACCCCGTCGTCCGCGGCTGGACGCCCGTCTTCCGCTCTGTCGAGGATCGCCGCTTCGAGCAGGCGGTGGAATGGATCCGCGCCATGCACCGCCCCCGCCCGGAATACGTCGGCATTGACTACGAGCCGCCCGCCCCCGCGACCCTCAGCGCCGAGGAGAAGCGGGCGGCGGAGGAGCGGAGCGGGCCGGATCGGTGATGGTCGCGCAGGTAAGACGGATCCGGGAGCGGGACATTACGCGGAACGCCTCTCACCCCGCTGCGAACAACCCCCGGCCCGCTGGTCCCGATTGGGCGCTCGCGTCGCCCTCGCTACACTCGCCCGCCGACCGTCGGGCGGCCGGCGCGGTCAGGCGGGGTCTGGCGGGGGCGCGGGGTGAGGTTTGGACCCGGTTCGGAGACGTCATGAAAAGCAAAATGGCTGGCTCGTTGGTGGTTGGGGCTCTCTCGATTGGGCTCCTTGCGATCGGCGGGTGTGATCAGAGCGACCCCGCGGCGGAGGCGATCGACTCGGTCTCCCGTCAACTTCAGGCCCTCCACGGCGGGCAGGGTGTGCTGGCGCCCGCGCCGCGGCGCGCGGAGGTCTACGACGCCGCCGTCCTGGAGCTGCGCCCCCATCTGGACGTCAGCGAGCCGTATCGACAGGCGGCCGCCCGCCGTCTGCTCTCGACGGTGCAGGCGGCGCAGGCGTCGCTGGGCATGGAGGGCGTCGGCTCGCTTCAGGAAGAGGCGCTGCTGACCATGAGCCATGCCCGCGCCATCTATGAGACCTACCGCAGCGCCCACGCCCTCGCGGAGGCGGCGCGGGTGTACGACCCATCCGAGGATCTGGCCGAGCTGCGCTCCGAGCTCTCCAATCGCGAGGATCTCCTGGACGCGACCCGAGCCGAGCGGGAGGCGGTCGCCGCGCAGATTGAAGCCCTCGAGCAGCAGCGGCAGGACCGGCTCGCCGAGGCGCGCGAGTTGCGCGCCGAGGAGCAGGAGGTCCGCGAGCGGATCGCGGAGCTCAGCGGGCAGGAGCGGCTCACACTCGTGCGCAAGGCGACGACGGTGCAGCGACGGGCGGACGCCAAGGAGGTCGAGGCAGCGACGCTGCAAGCCCGGATCGAGCGGCAGCGCCCCGATCTATCGGCGATCGACGATGAGATCGGACGCCTCGAGAAACAGCGGGAGTTGCTTCTCGCGGCGATCCAGCGGGTGCAGGAGCGTGTGCAGGACAATCAGGAAACGGCGCAGCGCGCAGAAGAGCGCGCGGATCAGTCGACGCAAAAGCTGCGCGCCGTCATGAACGAGTTGACGGAGTTGATGACCGGGTCGCTCGCCGAAGCGCGCTCGCAAGTTCTGAGCGCACAGCGGGAGTCGGTCCGGACGGCGCAGCCGATGAGCCGCCTTTCCTCCGTCGAGCGCGGGGATGCGGCGATCAAGATGGCGACGCTCCAGCAGGATCTGGCCGATATCGAGCGCTCGCGGGCTCTGGACTGGGAGCTGCTCCGAGGCTTGAACCGACAGCTCACGCGCGCTCAGCCGCCCCTGCCCGACGCTGAAATCTATGAGCAGGGCGCCGCCGACGCCGAGGCGCGCCGAATCGAGGCCCTGCGCGCCGCGGCGGAGGCGTACGCGGCGGCGCGGCGAGAATACGAGGCCGTGGCCGGGCGCGGAGAGATCGGGGAGCGTGTCGATGCGTTGCTGGCGTCGCTGGCCGAGCTGGAGCGGAGCGTGGCGGCGCAGTTGCCGGACGCGGCGGCGGATGGAGCGGTGGGCGACGGTTGAGCGACGGGCGCGGGTCGGTTCGCCCGACCGCCCGAATGAGGCGCCTCTCTCGCGTCCTGGCGCGTTTGGCCGCTTCCGCGCGTTCGAGGCGCTATGCTCTCAACCCACTGTGGCGTCACGCGCTGAATCAAACGAATCGAGAGATGGAGAGTCGATGGATCTGCCCGTCGAGAGCCCCAAGATCGTGCTGCCCGATGTCCGGATGAACGCCGTCCGCCCGAACGCGCCCGTGATGGGCCGCGTTGTCACGAATGAGAAATGCACGTCCGGAAAGGCGTCGGGGTTCGTCCGCCATGTCGCCATCGATGTCGGCGGCACGCCGCTCGAGGGCGCCTTCCGGGCGGGGCAATCCTTCGGGGTCATTCCGCCGGGGACGGACGAGCGAGGCAAGCCCCACGCGGTGCGCCTCTACTCCATCGCGTCGCCCACGGGCGGTGAGGATGGCGCCGGCAAAGTGCTGGCGACGACGGTGAAGCGCACCGTCGACGAGCACTGGGACGACCACCGCCTCTTCCTGGGCGTGGCCTCCAACTACCTCTGTGATTTGCAGGAGGGCGACGAGGCTCTCGTCAGCGGACCCAACGGCAAGCGGTTCCTCCTTCCCCAGAACGTCGAGGCCCACGACTACGTCTTCATCGCGACGGGCACGGGCATCGCGCCCTTTCGCGGAATGCTCATCGACCTGCTCGAGTCGGGCTGCACGCGCTCCATCACGCTCATCATGGGCGCCCCGTACAAGACCGATCTGCTCTACCACGACTTCTTCCTCCGGAAGCAGTCGGAGAACGAGAACTTCTCCTACCTGACGGCGATCAGCCGCCACGCCCAGGAGGATGGCGAGAAGCCGATGTACGTCGACCAGCGCCTCGTCACACATCGCGAGCAGCTCGGGCCGATCCTCTCGAGCGATCAGACACTGATCTACATCTGCGGCATCGCGGGCATGGAGGTCGGCGTCTTCCAGGCGCTGGCGCAGACGCTCACGCCCTCGGCCCTCGAGGGGTATCTCGAAGTTGACGCCGAGGCGATGACCAACATGCGCTCCTGGAGCCGCAAGATGCTCAACCGACAAATCAAGCCCACCAAGCGCGTCTTCCTCGAGGTCTATTGAGCGCCGGGACCGCCGCGCTCAACTGAAGGGCAGTTCCTTCGACTTCCAGAGCCGCTCGATCGCCTCGCGCGATGTCGGCTCCATGAGCACGCCGTCCGGCAGGCTTCGCCGCAGAACCGCGCCCTCCGCGTCGAGAAGCGTCTCGCGATCGAGCGAGTTCTCATCCGGGCGCGAGAGCAGCCGCCAGGCGATCGCCAGCCCTGAGGCGTCGGTCTCCGCGGGACGGAGAACATCCCGCCGCAGGTTCAGCTCGCTCGTCGCGGACTGGTACGCGTAAAAGTTGTACACCGCCGGGGCGCCCTGCCGGACGAGCAGGCGCGGCAGGAGGCGGAGCAGAAACTGCGGCAGATACGCCTCCGGCGGACGCCGCCAGTTCCGCTGAAGCGGCGCCGCGCCGGGCTGATCGATCGTGACCTTGATCGAGTCCTCCAGCCGAACGCCTGTCTCCGTCCACCCCGCGGCCTCCTTCCCACGCCGCACCACCATGCGCACGGACCAGGCTTCTTGCTGCCGATCGAGCGAGAGGAAGTAGACGGCGTCGGAGTCGATGAAACGCTCGTTGTCGATCGAGCGCCCCGAGACGCGCGCGATCCACCCCTCCTGCTTGTCCGTAGCGGTCCAGCGGCGGCGCGGCTTGTCGGGATCCAGCTCGCCCCGATGCCCCCGGCGCATCGCCACACGCTGGTAGGCGATCTCCTCCGCGTCGGCGGAGGCGCCCGTCGAGGCGGGACGGTAGACCCGGAAGAACTGGGGCTTCTCCGGCAGCGCCGCGTCGATGTCCTCGCGGGTGAGGCCCTTGAGCAGCGCGTCGGCCAGTCGCACGCCCGCGAGCCGCTCGGCCGCGACGTCGGAGGGATCCCGGAGCTCGACGGCGCCCACGACGCGCTCGTACTCCTCCCGCGCCGTCTCGAAATGCTGGAGCAGCGTGTCCATCTCGAGGATCGCGAAGCGGCCCGGACCGACCTGGAAGATCGTGTACCCGCTGACGACGATGGCGTCGCCCGAGGACGCCGGCACCTTCGCGTAAAACCGCTCGGCCGCCTGATCGCTGATCTCGAGCGTCTGCCGTCCGAAGATCTCCACAAGCGACATCTCGGACCGCTGGTTCGCTCGATCCCGGACACGTCGCGTGGCCCTCAGATTGTTGATGAGACTCTTGGCCACCTCCGCCGGCGTGAGGGTCTTGTCCCGGCTCTCCGGGTTGTGGAGGCGGAGCCGCCAGGTGTTGTCCGGGGCCGCCATCGAGAAGGATGCCTCGCCCCCCGTCATCTTCGTCGTCTCGTAGCGGGCCCCGACGGGCAGGCGGAGCGACATGCCGATGCTCTGAATCACCAGCGGGGTGTCGGAGAGGGGCGTCGGCGTCTCCCGGGTCGATTGCTCTGCATCGGCCTTCGCCTGCGCGAGCGCCGGCGTGGCGGAGGCGATCAGCAGGGCTGCGAGGGCGAGCGGAGCGGCGATCCGGCGCGATGTCTGCGGCATGGAAGAACCTCTCGAAGGGCGCCCCGCAAGCGTATGATCGCGGGCCCGGGCAATCGGGCGAGTGGGAAAAGGCGGCGTCAAATCTTCTCGTCGGCTTGACACGCGGGCTGACTTGTTTACCTTTTCCGGTTCGCCTCGGTTCACTAGGCCTCTTTCAGGGGTCGTGGGGCGGGGATCGGGCGAGAAAGCGGAGCTTTGGAGGGGGCCCTCGGCCCCGTTCTCGACGGTTCGTGGAGCGGATGGATTCGTCGCCGCGGGCTCGTGTGTTCGGCAGACGCCGGTGATGACTCGGCTCCGCAGGGTCGTCGCTCGGCCTCAGTTGGGACGAGCGGTCGCATCGTCGGACGCCGGAAGCGTCCGGAAGTGGAAAGGTCACGAAACATTGGCCGGGCGAATCCGTCCGGCGAGCAGAGCAGCAAAGCATGACGGGCGGCAAGATTCGAATTCGGATGGAGGCCTACGACCACCAGGCCCTCGATGCATCGGCGAAGGAGATCGTCGATCACGCCAAGCGGACGAACGCGCGGGTCGCCGGGCCGGTTCCGCTGCCGACGCGCATCGAGCGCTACACGGTCCTGCGCAGCCCGTTCATCGACAAGAAATCGCGCGAGCAGTTCGAGATCCGGACGCACAAGCGCATCAT
>CAYVIJ010000008.1:0-79328 GCA_964451515.1 uncultured Phycisphaeraceae bacterium
AACGCCACCACCCGCCGCGCGGACCGACGCAGGTTCGTCACGATGAACCCGACGCGCGGGAACAGCTCGCCCCGATGCCACTCGACCTTCGCCACCACGCGGCGCGGCCGGTCCCACGACCCGGCCCGGTACTCGAAGCTGTGATAGAACCGCTGCGGCTTGATTGGCGGGCGGCCCACGGTGCGCGTCAGCAGGTGCTCGATCCGGCGGTGCAGCACTTGGTTCGCCTTGAGCCGGATCGCGTACAGGTAGCCCTCGGCTTCCAGCGTCTCGTACAGGTCGGGGATGGCGAACGCCGCATCGCCCCGGAAGAACCGGCGGATGTCCACCTCGCGATAGCGGGCGATGACCGGCATGAGCACCGATCGCCAGTCGTCGGCGCTGGCCACGTTGCCGTTCCGCAGCAGCGCCCGTTCGACGTCGCCGAACTGGTTGAAGCAGAACAGCGGGTGATAGCATTCGCACCCGAAGTGCCCGTTGTAGGACGAGCCTTCCTGTTGTCCGTACGTCTCGCTGACGGAGCTGTCGAGATCAAGGATCAGCATCTTCATCGGACGGCGCTGGCGCACGCGGTCCACCCATGCCCCGGGCATCGCCATCAGCGTCGCGAGATTGTCCCGACGCGCGAGCACCTCGGTCTCGAAGCGCCCGACCTGACTGGTCGAGGCGGCGCTGCACGAGACGGCCCGGCCGCCGACAACCTGCCGCATCACCGGATCGACGCCGAGGCGGTCGGCATCGTTCACATCCTCATACCCCGCGAGGCGACTGTAGATCGATTGGCGCAGCAGCGCGGTCATGCTGTGCTGGACGTTGCGACCGGTGCGGAAGTCGAGCAGCTCGGCCGCCGCCGATTCGGTCAACTGCACCGCATCGTCGAGGTCGCGATAGGGGAGCAGACCGGCGTCGGAGCTGACCGTCGCCCCGTGGAACTCGAGCTTGACCGTGCGGTCGAAGCCCACCCGCAAGGCGTCCCTGCCTGCTTCACCCATCGGGTGCTCCTTGATCTACGGGTCCGTCGTCAAAAAATGCCGGGAATTGCAGTCCCAAATGCCTGTTCAGTATACCGCTTTGTAAGTTCCATCTGGGAAATGCGGGCCAAGGTGTCATCCGCCGGCCAATCGATAGGAGGCTCACAATGACACATGTCATTCTCGCTACCCTGATTGCACTGATATCCTCATCTGCACTGTATGCTCCTAATGCCATGGACGCCGTCGCTGGCATTGAGCACACCAGCCCCGAGGTGTCGACGGCCGAGATCATCGATGCTCTCAATGCAGACACGGCCGTCGTCATCGACGCTCGTCCGCGCGAAGAGTACGATCTCGGGCATATCCCCGGCGCACACTTCCTCCCCGGCAAGCCGGGGATGCCCGAGTCGGCGCACACGGCAGATGCGAACCGGGCTCAGGCGATTGCTGATCACGATGAAACTCTCATCCTCTACTGCAACGGCCCCAACTGCGGCAAGACGAAGCGCCTCGCCGACGACCTGATCGCGGCCGGCTACATCGATGTGCGCCGCTACCAACTCGGCATCCCGATTTGGCGCGCTCTCGGAGGTGTCGTTCGCGTCGAGCCCGCCGCCGCCGCGTCTGTCCTGGAGATAGACGCCACTGCCGTGCTCATCGACGCCCGCTCTCCCGAGGCGTTCGCTCGTGGGAGCGCGGCCAGCGCCGTCAATGTGCCGCCGGACCAAGTCATTCCGGCCGAAGACGATGGGCGGCTGCCGATGACCGATCATAACACGCGCCTCTTCGTCGTGGGAGGCGATGAGCGCGAAGCCCGCGACGGCGCCGAGGCGCTTACGGCCAAGGGGTTTCATAATGTCGGCTTTCTTGCAGGAACAATCGACGACTTGCGAGCCGTGATTGAGCGATAAGAACTTACGAAACGCGCCTGGCATGCGGACACTTCGGCGCGAGCTCGGCGTCTTCGGCGCCACGATGATGGGCCTGGGCTCCATCGTCGGCACGGGCGTCTTCGTGAGCATCGGCGTCGCTGTGGGCGTGGCGGGGCCTTCCGTGGTCTTGGCAATTGCGCTGGCGGCCGTGGTGGCGGTCTGCAACGCGCTGAGCAGCGCTCAACTCGCGGCGAACCACCCGACGAGCGGCGGGACCTACGAGTACGGCTATGTCTATCTCACCCCCTGGCTCGGCTTCTCGGCCGGATGGCTGTTCGTCTGCGCCCAATCGGCGTCCGCGGCGACTGCGGCGCTCGGATTCGCCGGGTACACCTTTGTCGCGATGGGCCTTCCGGAGTCCGACTGGCGCATCGCGCTGGCGCTGACGGCGTTGTGCTCGTGGGGGCCTATCTCGTCTTCGCCATCGCCTCGCTCCTGCTTGAAGTCGGAAGCGATTCGTCAGACGGCGACGACGAAGAGGTCGCCCGGACCGCTCCCATGCGCGCCGGGAGACTGTGAGTGACGTTTGGACCCCGAGGGTTGGCGCGCGAACTCGGCGCAACGCTCCCGCCGGCGGTCTCTCCCGCCGATCGCGAGCGTTCACCAGCGGGCACTACTTGGGGGCAAGCCGGCGGGAAGATCAAGCGATGCTTTGGCGGAATCTGAAGCGTCGCCCCTCGGCGTCAGCGCATGGGCTGACGCGACGCGCACGAGGCCCGTCGTCAGCAGGTCGATGACTTCGCTCGTTCGCTGCTGCGCGCGCTCGTCGCGCTCGCGATTCCGCATGTCGCGTGCTCCGGGGAGGGTGCTCGCGGAGGCGCGGCGCCTCCGGTCCTACACGTCCCCGGCAGGAGCGAAATCCCCGCACGATCCCCCCCGAGCGTGACACCCCTGTTAACCCGTTCCCCTCTCGCGCGGTCGAGAGTTGAGAGCGCGGGCTCTCGGCGGGCTTGCGGAGTTCGCGCTCATCAGCGGCATGAATCACTGAGCGTAAGAACGCGGTCCCGCCACGCTGTTCGTGAGCTCTTTGCGCCCGAGCCCGCCGGTGCGCCCAGTCGCGGAACTTCAGCGCAGCGCCTCGTGCAGCCCCGCGTCGAGGATCGCATCGCCGCTCTCTGCCTGCGCCCGCCGAAGCGCATGACCGACACTTCGACATCGGGAACAATCTCCCATCGCGGCTCACCGTCCACCGTGTACACCGGCTCTGTGGAGATCTGGATCGTGGTCCCGCTCTCGGGCAGCGTCATCGTTCCGATCGCGGCGCCGAGGCCGGCCATCCTCGTTCCGACAACGCGAGCGTCCGCGATCGTGCGCATGCCCATCGCGAAACCCTCCGCCATGCTCGCCGTGAAGCTGTCCACGAGGATGACGACGCGGCCTGTGTACGGTCGGCCCCGTGGATCGACATACTCCGTCCAGGGATCGCCCAGCCCATCTCCGTCGCGTCGGCGCATGGTCGCGTACGCCGCACGGTCGCGCACAAATCGGCCCATGATCGGGCGTGCAAACGCGGTGTCCCCACCTCGGTTGTTCCGCACATCGATGATCAGGGCCGGTTGGTCGATGAACCGGTCCAGCGCAGCGTCAAATCGCTCGATGAGGTCGGAGTCGGCGAATGTGGCGATGTGAATCAGTCCGACGCCGGGCGCCGGCTCGGACGCCGTCACCAAGGCGGGCTCATCCGAATGATCGGAGGCCTTGTCCGACGCGGCGTCGACCTCGATGGTGTGGATCGAATCGCCGGACCTCACCCGCCAGACGCGCGCCGTGTCATGCGTTCCTCCCAGCGCCACCAGCGCCGACCATTGATCCAATGTCTCATCTGGCATGGGCGAGTGCCGAGGGCGGACTCGATCAGCGACCTTCAGCGCCGGCGCACCGTTGATCCGCAGGACGATGTCGCCAGCTCGGACGCCCGCAGCCTCCGCGGCGCCGCCGGCCCGGACGGCCTCGATCCGCAGACCGGCTTCTGTGCGCGCTCCCCAGACATCGTGCGGCACGAGGCGGTGCGAAGAGGGGAGATTCGTGTGCAGATGAGCGTGCGGATCAGCCAGCTGGTCGAGCAGCGTCTCCAACACTTTGATATGATCGACGTCGATTGCGGCGAGCTCGGCTTGCGGACGCAAGGCTTCGCGGGTTCGCTCCCACGCTTCCAGGCTGTGCCCAGGCAAGAAACAGTAGTGGTCGCGAACGAATCTCCACGCGGCGTCGAAGTCTGTCGCTGCGCTGTGATCTCTTGTCTTCGCCAAAGCGGGAGTTGAGGGCGCGAATCCCATGGCGAGGAGAAGGAGGATGACCCATCCGAGGCGTTTGTGAACAGCGACGGTTCGCACGCGGGGTTATTGGGGTTCCGGCGGGGGCGGTTGCAGACGCTGGGCGGCAGGCAGGCTGCATCCTTCACGCGACGGGCGCTTTAATAGCCTGCCTGTCCACTCAGAAGCGATCCCGCACGCCGCGCATTCCAGAAGGTGTGCTCGCGGAGGCGCGATGCCTCCGGGAGGACACATCCCCGGCAACAGCGAAATCCCCGCACGATCCCCCCCGAACGGAACACCCCCGTTAACCCGTTCCCCTCTCGCGCCGCCGAGAGTCGAGAGCGCGGGCTCTCGGCGGGACCGTGGCCTCTCGGCTGGTGAACAGACGGGGAGGGGGCGCGCCGGGCGAGCGTCGGAAACCGCGGCGGGAAAGGGCGGAACGGGCGGGGGTTTTCGCCGCCGCGCTCGCGCAACGAAAACGCCCCGCCGGGTTTGGCGGGGCGTTGGAACTCCCCGAGCTGGACTCGAACCAGCAACCTAGCGGTTAACAGCCGCTCGCTCTACCAATTGAGCTATCGGGGATCGGTTGCACTCGTCCGACCGGCATTCCCCCCAAAGAACCCCGGCCCGGACCCGAAGATCCGACTCTACCCCATCCTTCGGCACAATCAAGCCGACCGTCGAGCGGGACGAAGACGGGCTGGATGCGGCCCTCGGGGGCCGGGGCGCGGCGGCCGGAGGGCTTGGGCCGGGGGTTGCGGAGCAGCCAGGCGCCGCTAGACTTCTCCGTTCGCCCCAGCCGGGGGATGTCCGGAGCATGTGGGGCCTTCATCGGGCCGGGCGGCCCGGACACCGTGCAGCAGCCATCGATCTCGAGGACGGCCATGAAAGACGGCATCCATCCCAAGTTCTATCCCGACTGCAAGGTCTACTTCAACGGCGAGGTCGTCATGACCACCGGCGCCACCGTGCCCGAGATGCACGTCGAGGTTTGGTCGGGCTCGCATCCCTTCTTCACCGGCAAGCAGGCCTTCGTCGACTCCGCGGGACGCGTCGAGAAGTTCCAGCGCAAGTTCGGCGGCAACTACTTCCAGAGCAAGAAGAAGAAGTGAGCCCACGCGCCCGGGCGGGGGCGGGCCCCGAGGCATGCGGATCGGCCTGGATTCCACGGCATCACCGAATCGCTCCGCGCCGGGACGACCGAGAACCCGGGATTCCTGCGCGCCCCCAAACGAGTCGGGCGAACCCGTTGGATGACGCCGGCGATGAAAAATTCGATCATGATCGATCTGGTCAGGCTCAGGCGTCCGCGTCCGAGAGCCGAGATATCATGAAGCATGCGGATCAGGTTTCCGAGCAGAGTCATTGGCAATTCCCAGATCATCGTGGGAACGCTGCTGGCGCTGTTCGGGGTGCTGGTTCTGGGGCGTCTGGTGGTCAATCAGGAGCCGATCCGGCCCAGCGCCTCGCAGCAGGTCGGCGCCCCGCCGCCCGTCGAGGCGACGCTGGTGGAAGTCGGGACCTCCTTCTGGGCGGGTGTGGCGTATCTGCTGGTCGGCGCCGGATCGCTGGGTTGGGGCATCGCCACGCACTGCAAGTGCGAGTCGGATTCCTAGCGATCGCGCCCCCACGTCGTGCGCGCGACCCGATCTCCTTCAAACCCGCCCTGCACCCCGAAGCGCCTGACGGAGATGACACGAATCGAGGATGAATTGCCCGACGCCGTGCGCGCCAAGCTCGCGGAGTTGACCACGCGCGCCGAGGAGATCGATCGCTCGCTCTCCGACCCGGCCGTCCTTGCGGACCATGAGGCTGTGCGCGACCTCTCGATCCGGAAGGCGGCCCTGCAGCCGCTCGTTGAGAAATGGCGTCGGCGCGAAAGGCTCGTCGAGGAGCTTCGCGAGCTCGATGAGGCGCAGCGCGGCGAGGATCAGGAGCTGGCCGTGATGGCGAGCGAGGAGGCCGAACGGGCGCGCGCCGAGATCGAGTCGCTGGATCAGGAGCTGCTCAAGGAGTTGGTCACCGCTGACGATCAGGGCGTGGCGTCGGTGATCCTGGAGATCCGCGCGGGAGTGGGGGGCGACGAGGCCGGGCTGTGGGCGCGGGATCTGCTCGAGATGTACACGCGCTTCGCCGAGCGCCGCGGCTGGACGGTCGACGTGATGGACCTCGACGAGTCGGCGGTGACGGGCGGCGTCGGCGTGCGCTCAGCGACGCTCTCCGTCTCGGGCCCCGGCGCCTGGAGCGATCTGGCGCACGAGGCGGGCGTGCATTGCGTGAAGCGCGTGCCCGCGACCGAGAGCCAGGGGCGCATCCACACGTCGACCGCGACGCTCGCCGCGCTCGCTGAGCCCGGGGAGGTCGAGGTCGAGCTCGATCCAGGCGATGTCGTCGAGCACATCACGACGGCGCAGGGCCCCGGCGGGCAGAACGTGAACAAGGTGGCGACAGCCGTGCATCTTCTGCACAAGCCGACAGGCGTCGAGGTGCGCATGCAGGAGTCGAAGAGCCAGCGGCAGAACAAGGAGAAGGCGTGGCGCCTGCTGCGCGCGCGCCTCTTCGAGCGGCAGAAGGAGGAGGCGGCGTCGGAGCGGGCGTCGGAGCGAGCGTCACAGATCGGCGCGGCGGGACGATCGGAGCGCATCCGCACGTACCGCTGGAAGGAGAACATCGCCGTCGATCATCGCCTGGGCGAGTCGTTCAACCTTCAGAAGATGCTGGCAGGCGATCTCGACGAGGTCGTGGAGGCGCTGCGCCGACGCGAGGTGGAGCGCCGGCTGGCGGCGCTGTGAGCGTCATTCCTTCGCCAACTGCTCCGTGCGCAGCGTGCTCAGCTCGAGATCATCATCCGGCACGGCGAAGGCGCCCTGATGCACGATCGCCCCGTCATCAATGCGCACGGTCAGCGCCCGGCAGTCGCCCTTCCACTTCGCTTTCGGGCCGATGACGACGTGGTCCGAGCGCACCAGCTTCGCGTCCATGACGCCCTTGACCTCGACGCCCTGATGCGCCTCGACCAGATCCGCGATGACGCGCGCCTTGGGATGGACGACGATCCGGCCGCACGTCTGGAGCTTCGTGACCGACTGCACCGTCTTGACGATCACGTCCTGCACCAGGATCGCCTTGTTGCATCCCGGACAGGACACGGTCATCGCGCGCGGAGAGATCTCGAAGCGCCGCCGGCAGTGGTAGCACTGCACAGTGCGCTGCGGCTTCGGCTTGGTCGCGGCCTTCTTTCGGGCCATGGGCTTTGTCAGCGCGCGGCGATCAGAGAAGACGTCGAGTCAGACCAACAGATCGGCGGCCCATCCGCGCCGCCTCAAGAACGGGCGGCCTCGGCCTTCTGCGGCTGTTGGCTTTGCTGCTGACCGCCCTTGCTGGCGTCGGGCTTGCTCTCGACGACGGAGCGCGCGGGGGAAGACGACCCCGCCTGAGAGCCCTTGCCCGAAACCGCGTCGGGGCCGACCCGGCAGTGTCCCGTGAACGAGGCGCCCTCCGCCATGACGAGTTTGGCGGCGACCACGTCGCCCTCGATCCGCGCCTTCGGATTGAGCTGCACCTTGTCCCGCGCCGTCACATCCCCCTCCACCGCGCCGTCGACGACGATCGATCCCGCGTCCACCTCCGCCTTGCACGTCGCGCCCTCCGCCACCTGAAGCTCCCCCTTCGCGGCGATCTTGCCCTCGAATGTCCCCAGGATCCGGGCGTTGCTTTCGAAACGCATCTCGCCCGTGATGTGTGTGTCGGCGCCGATGATGGTCGTGTTCGTGTTGCTTTCGGCCATGCTCGTGACCTCCTCCTCCGTGGTCGGGTTGTCGGAACTCCGTTTCTCGACGATGGGCCGTCGAGCGAGCGGAGAGTGTACGAGCCCGCCGGGTGGCGGGATACCCCCGCACACGCCGACCACGAAGACGCGCGCCGCCGCCGCCGCTGTCGGCTCGAGACGACTCAAAAATGGGGCGAAAGCCCGGGCTCCGCTTCGAACCCGTTCTCCAGCGCGATCGATCAGCGCAAGCGATGAGGCGGGGTCTCGGGTACGCTTGCCGGTCGAAGAGTGAGCAAGGATCTGATGGGTTCCAGTGGAGTGCGCGCGCAATGAGATGGAATGTGCTGATCGGTGTGCTGCTGGCGATCGCGGCGAGCATGGGCGCGGCCCTCGCCGGCGAGCAGGCGAGAGGCGAGTCGGAGGATTCCTCCCTGGAGCGGGCCCGCCGCCTGCTCTCCGAGGTCCCGCTGACCGACGGTCACAACGATCTGCCCTGGCAGTATCGCGGCCGCACGGGCAACCGCCTCGCTGAGATCGACATCGCCGTCGATCAAAGCGCCCTCGAGCCGCCGCTGCACACCGACATCCCCCGCCTGCGCGAAGGGCGAGTGGGAGCGCAGTTCTGGTCGGTCTACATCCCCGCCTCCCCGGGAGGTGGACGCCCGGGGGACGTGAAGACGGTCCTCGAGCAGATCGACGTCGTGCATCGCATGATCGACCGCTACCCGGAGACGTTCGAGCTGGCGCTCACCGCCGCGGATGTGGAGCGCATCTTCGAGAGCGGCAAGATCGCCTCCATGATCGGCATGGAGGGCGGACACTCGATGGAGGGCTCGCTCGCGGCGCTGCGCATGCTCTACGACGTCGGCGCCCGCTACATGACGCTCACGCACTCCAAGAACACCCGCTGGGCCGACTCGGCGACGGACGAGCGCGTCCACGCCGGCCTGACCGAGTTCGGCGAGGAAGTCGTCCGCGAGATGAACCGCATGGGCATGCTCGTCGACCTCTCGCACGTCTCGTCGGAGACGATGCACCAGGCGCTCGACATCGCGGAGGCGCCCGTGATCTTCTCGCACTCCTCCTGTCGCGCTGTGACCGATACGCCGAGGAACGTGCCCGACGACGTCCTGCGCCGCCTCGCCGACAACGGCGGCGTAATCATGATCACCTTCGTCGGGGCCTTCGTCTCGGAGCCCCTGCGCCAGTGGTACGACAAGCGCCGCGAGCTCCAGCAGTCGCTCCAGGATCAGTTCCCACAGGAGCCCGAGCGCGTGCGCGAGGGCGTCGAGGCGTGGACACTCGCCAACCCGCGTCCCGAGGCCACGCTCGACGACGTAGCCGACCACATCGAGCACGCCGTGCGCGTCACCGGCGTCGATCACGTCGGCATTGGCGGCGATTACGACGGCGTGACGATCCTGCCCGTCGGCCTCGACGACGTGACGGGCTACCCGCGCCTCTTCGCGGAGCTCCTCGAGCGCGGCCTCAGCGAGAGCGACTGCAAGAAGATCGCCGGGCTGAATGTTCTGCGCGTCATGCGCCAGGCGGAGCGCGTCGCCAAACGGCTCCAGCGCGAGCGGAACCCCTCCGAGATGACGCTCGAGGACGCGCCGAACTGACCGCTCATTCCGCCGGCAGGATCTCGCACCGGCATTCCGAGAAGCCGATCCGACGGGCGTCCGCCGACTCGCAGTGCGCCGTCATCACCACCGTGTCGCCGTCCTGAAGGAACTTCCGCTCCTCGCCCGAGGGCAGCTTCACGGGGTTCTGCCCCCGCCACGTCAACTCCAGCAGGCAGCCTCGCGCGTTCTCCTCAGGGCCCGAGACCGTCCCCGACGCGAGCAGATCGCCCGGGCGCATGTTGCAGCCGGTGGAGCTGTGATGCGCCAGCATCTGCGCCATCGTCCAGTACATGTCCTTGAAGGAGCCGCGCGAGACAACGTGCGGCTCGATCCCGCGCTCGCGCATCTGATGGGTCTGAATCGCCACTTCGCCGATGATGTTGTAGGCGAAGTCCTCAGTCGGCTCGAGGTATGGCAGCAGCGGGGGATCTTCCGGACCCCGCTTGGGTTGGGCGATGCGAAAGGGCTCCAGCGCATCCAGCGTCACGACCCAGGGCGAGATCGACGTCGCGAAGTTCTTCGCGTTGAAGGGGCCGAGAGGCTGGTACTCCCACTTCTGCACGTCCCGCGCCGACCAGTCGTTGACGATGACCATCCCGAAGATCTGCTCCCGCGCGTTTCTCACGGGAATGCGCGCGCCCAGACGGTTTCCGGGCCCGACGAAAAAGCCGAACTCGAGCTCGTAGTCGAGAAGGCGGCACGGCTCGAAGACCGGTGGCTCGTCGTCGCTCGCCCTGAGCTGGCCCATCGGCCGGCGCACCGGCACGCCCGAGACGACGATCGACGACGCCCGCCCGTGGTATCCGACCGGCAGATGCTTGTAGTTCGGCATCAGCGGGTTGTCCGGGCGGAACATCGAGCCCACGTTCGTCGCATGATGGATCGACGCGTAGAAATCCGTGTAATCGCCAATCTGGGCCGGAACAAGCAGATCGAGGCGATCGAGCGGCGTCAACACGCTCCCGCGCAGCGCCTCATCGTCGCGGAGCGTCGGCGTGTCGGCGCGCAGCAGCTCCGAGAGGCGACGCCGCACCGCCGTCCACGCCTCGCGCCCCATCGAAAGAAATCCGTTCAACGCGCCCGAATCGAAGACGTTCGACTCCTCCACGGGCGTGCCGGCGAACAGCCCCGCCGTCCACAGACCCGACAGATCCAGCGCCTGATCCCCGATCGCCACGCACACATGGGCCTCCGAGTCCGGCCCGAGGATCGAGCAGGCGCCGAAGGGCAGGTTCTGGATTGGAAAGTCCGTCCCCGGATCGTTCGCCGACTCGATCCACGATTCGAGCGAGGGGTCCAGCGTCAGATCGTCTCTCTCTGCCATCGTTGTGTCATCTCGTCCTGGTTGGTTCCGTTTGGTCAGTTGGTCAGTCCGAGGCTCTTCAGATCATCCACAGGCTCCGTGAAGGAGCATGAGCCGAAGGAGAGGGCGAACTCGCGCCGCGCGCGGGCGATCTGGTCCACGCTGAGCCGCCGGTCGCGCCAGGCGAGGTCCTCATCCGTGAACTCAAACGCCTCCAGCGACCGCTCCTCCAGCAGATCCACCGCCTCCGCCTGCCCCAGCAGCGACGCCTTCGCAAGGCAGCCCGCGATGAAGACGTTCAGAAAACCGTGCATCGTGCCCCTCGGGCTGTCCGGCTCGTACGTCAGCTTGTATTCGCCTCGCAGCGGATGATGCAGGCCCGCCGTCGCCTTGAAGGGCGCATCCGCCGCCGCGCAGGCGAGGATGAAGCGGGCGAGCTGCTCGGAGGAGGGAAAGAGATCCGCCGTCGGCCCCCCCGTTCGCGCCTTGGCGGCCATCCGATCCCCGGCCAGCGCCGCGATCAGCCCACGCACGTCGGCGCTCAGCGGCAGCTCGAAATGCGGGAGAAGCCACTCGGGCATGCGCTCCATCGCCGCGTCGATCCGCGCTGCCGAGTCCGCCTTCATCTCGATCGCGTCGATGACCACGCGCCCGCGCGATGGATCCAGGTGGTTCTCGTTGAACGAGGCGATCCGATCCAGATCGCGCGATGTCTCCGGACCAACCAGCGCGCTCAGCCGCCACGGCTCCGCGCCCTCCTCCTTCGGCAGCACATCAGCCGCCGCGGACTCGAACTCCTCCAGACGCGTCACCGGAACGATCAGGCGGGCCAGCATCCACGCCTCGTCGCTTGCGAGGTGCGAGGCGTAGTTGCGCACTGTCTCCGCCATCCCGAGCCCCGCGGGCGGAAAAAGGCCCGCATAGTCGATGATTCCGGACAACAAGGCCTGCACGCTCTCTCGCATGACGCTCTCCCGTGGTCCCGATGGTAGTCGACGAGGGGCGCAGCGTCAGGCGGCCCGCTTGTGCACATCTGCGACGCTCACGCGCGTGCCCGCGAGAATTCGTCCGCACAGGCGATCGACCGCGGCGCGATCGGCCGCGGCTCGGGCGGGTCCCAGCAGCGGGCCCCCGGCGCGCAGCGCGTGCAGATCGGGCACGATCAGCCGCCGGCGCTTCGGATCCACGAACAGCGCATGCGCCTCGAACTCGAGTCCAATCAGGTTCCGCCAATGGCACACATGCGCGATCGCCGCCACGCTCCGCGCCAGTTCGACGCGATCATCCTTCGCCACGCCCGCCCCGCGGAGCCATTGATGGATCGGACGGGCCTCCGGAGGCCACAGCGTCATCAGCAGCGAGCGCGGCGCGCTCACCAGCGGACGCGGCGACTGCACGATTCCCGCACCGACCGTCGGCGCCACGGGCAGCCCCAGCTCCTCCGCCTCCTCCAGCCGGCGCAGATGCCGCTCGACGGGCGTGCGAAAAAAGCGCAGCCCCTCGCCCCTCGTCAGCGACATCGATGGCGCGAACCATGCCACACGCAGCCAGTGCGCGCCCGATCGCTGGAGAAACACGCGATGCGCCGGATCCGTCCGCTCCTGTTCCCACCCGATCGGCGTCACGCGTCCCGACGCTCCCTCCCCAGGCTCGCTCAGCGCCGAGAGCAGCCCCAGCGCGCGCTCGAGCGTCTCCGGTTCCGGATCGATGAGCCAGCGAATCCGCCCGGGCGAACGCGCCAACCCTCCCGAGCCCGATCCACCCTGAGCGGTGGGGGAGGTGTGCGGGATGCTTCGATTCTCGGTCGCCATGAATCCACCATCGGCCCCCCGAGCCCCGGGGTTGCGGCGGGCGGTGGATCCTCCCGCACCCGGCGCGCCGACAGGGGCGTATCGGACCCGTCCCGCTACAGTGCCCGCCTGAGCGCCGCGACACACGACCAGGCGGTCCCCGATCAGACCGCCCCGCCGGGGGGCGCCCTCCGCGCGCTCCCCCAAGCGCCGACGGAGCGATCATGCCTCCTCAACAGAGCCGCAAACACATCCTCTTCCTTGAAAAAACGCTCCTCGAACGCCGCGACCGCCCCCTCCGCGGCGTGCAACTGTTCAACTTTCATCTCATCGCGGACCTGGTCCGACTTGGTCACGCCGTCGCCGTTCCGGTTGAACGAAGCTGGCGCTCCCGATTCCAGGCGTTCATCCCCGACGCCATGCCCGAGCTGATCGAGATTCCCAACCTCGGATCGTTCGCGGGCGCGCTCCTCGCCGCGAGGCGTCTCCGAAGGCGCCGGTTCGACGCGCTCCTGCTCGGCAATGTCGGCCGCGGCCTGGCGCCCGCCGTACGCCTCCTGAGCCCCCGCGCCGCCGCGCCGCGCACGCTCCTCATCGCTCACCGGAGCGCGCGCAAAGCGTTCCTCCGCCTGCTCCGCGACGTGCCGATGGATGTCGTCGCCGTGAATGATGAAATCCGCGCCGGATTTGAGGGACAGATTCGCGGCGAGCTCGCCACCTATTACGGCGTCGCCAACGCTGATGCGTTCCATCCCCCCGACACGCCCAAGCCGCCGGACGCTCCCGTCGATTTCTGCGTCCTTGGCAAGCTCGACCCGGAGTGGAAGGGCGCCGACCTGGCGATGGAGTCCTTCCGCGCACTGCCCGACGAGGTTCGTCGGCGCTGCCGCCTCCACCTGATTTCCTACGAGCGGCCGCCCGAGACCGGCGACGAGCGCATCATCGCCTATCCGTGGACGGACCCCTCGCGCATTTCTGATACGCTTCGCACCATGGACGTCATCGTTGTTCCCTCCCGCTCCCATGAGACGTTCTCGCAGGCCATCGTGCAGGGCATGCTCACCGCTCTGCCCGCCATCGCCAGCGACCTGCCCGTCCTCGCCGAGAAGCTCGACGCAGGCGGCGGGCTGATCTTCTCCACCCCGCAGGAGCTCACCGAGTCGATGCGCACGCTCGCGCGCGATCCGCAGCTCCGCCGCCGCCTCGGCGAGCAGGCCCGGCGCATCGCCCTCAAGCGCTACGTGTGGAGCACCAGCCGATTCGTCGAACGATTCCTCTTCCCCCCGCAGCGCGCCGCCGACGCCTCCGCCCCCGCGACTCAAACTCAACAGGCGCCCCAGCGCGCATGAGCGCAGCGCCAGGAAACCAAAGCGTCCTCCTGCTCGAACGCGGCTTCATGCGCCCGCGGCGCGGCCGACCGGTCCACGGCGTCGAGTTGCACAGGCTCCAGGCCATCCGCGCTTTCGTCGAGCGCGGGATCGAACTGACGGCGCCCATCGAACGCTCCTGGCGCCCGATTCTTGAAGAGCACCTCGCGGAGCACATGCCGCACACTGTTGAGATCCCGTACATGCGTCGACGCTCGCTCACCGCGATCGTCGGCGCCATCGCCGTGATGCGCAAGCGCTTCGATGTCCTCCTCCTCGGCGATCCTGACAACGGGATCGTCCCGGCGATCGAGCTGCTCCAACTCGTCCGCGTGGCGCCGCGGACGCTGATGCTGGCGGAGGGTGAACGGAAGCGATGGCTGCTCGCGAGAACCCTGCGCCGGCGCGGGTTCGACGTGCTGGCCAACAGCCGCCTCGTCGCCGATCGGTTCCGCCCTTGGACGACCGGTCGGCTCGACATCATGTACGGCCTGGCCGATGCCGACCGCTATTCGCCGCGAGCGCGCGACAAGCCCGAGGGCGAGCCGCTGCGCTTTGGACTGGTGGCCAAGCTGCCCTCTCCTTCCAAGGGCGTCGACACGGCGCTCGCCGCCTTCGACATGCTTCCCGCCGACGTGCGCGCCGGCGCCGAGCTGCACATCATCGGCTACGACGATCCGCCCGAGTCGCCGGCGCCCGACATCCACATGCGCGGATGGCTTCCCGCCGAACGCATTCCCGAGACGCTCCGTGAGTTGGACGTCATGCTCATCCCCTCGACATGGGAGAGCTTCTCGCAGGTCTCCGTGCAGGCGATGCTCAGCGGACTTCCCATCCTCGTGTCCGACATCGCCGTCCTGGCGGAGAAAGTGGATGACGGCGGGGGCGTCGTCTGCCCAGACGCGGCCTCGCTCGCGGAGGCGATGGCCGATCTCGCCCGCGATCCGGACAAGCGCCGCCGCATGGGCGCCAGCGCCCGCGACACCGCGCTCCGCCGCTACGCCTGGAACGCCGACCGCTTCATCAATGAACACCTCTTCCCAACAGCGGATTCAGACTGACAATCCCGACGCCGCTCCGGACGCCCCTCGCGCCGCCGGCGTCCGCGACCGCCCCGCTCGCCCGCTGCTCCGCCTCGCTGTTCCGCCTCAAGCCGTCGCCGGCGCGGGCGTGAAGAGATCCGCGAAGCGGCGCTGCTGGCGCGATTTCCACGAGCCGCGGTGATACGCATCCGAGACCAGCAGCGGAAACAGCGCCGTCGCCTCGCCGAAGACCATCTGCTCGTGCACGACGTCCACCTTGCCCCACGAGCACGCCTCGCGCAGCGTCGAGCCGGAGAGGGCGCCGTCGCGCGAGTCGGCGACCGTGATCTGCACCGCGTACTTGTGCATCGGCGCCTCGACGCCCAGCAGCTCGGCGCAGACGACGATGTCCTGCGCGAAGTTCTTCGGCACGCCGCCCCCCAGCATGAGCAGGCCGGTATCGCCGCACTCGATCTTGATCTGCGTCAGCTCCCGAAAGTCCGCCGCCGAGTCGATCGTCAGCCTCGGCTTGCCCTCGTTCGCCCGTTTCTGCTGATGCATGACCAGCCCGAACCCGGCCGAACAGTCGCTGAAGGCGGGGCAGAAGATCGGGACGCGCCGCTCGTGGCATGCCAGCACGATGCTCTCCGCCGCGGGATGATTCTTTTTGAGATAGGCGCCCATCTCGTCGAGGAACTCCCGCGAGGAGTAGGGGCGCGTCTCCAGTGAGTCGGCGATCTTCGCGACGGTCTCGTCGCAGATGCGCAGCTCATCCTCGTCGATGTATGTGTCATAAATACGGTCGATCCCGTGCTCGCGCAGCGTCACGTCGTCGACGACCGGCGCCTCCGGCGACCCCGGCGCCATGTAATGGCGAAATCCAACGCCCTCGAAGAAATCCTGATCGACGATGTTTGCGCCCGTCGCGACGATCGCATCGATCATGTCGTGCTCGATCAGCCGCAGGATCGCCTTCTTCTGACCCGCGGAGATCAGCGAGCCGGCCAGCACGAGGATCACCGCGCACTTCGAATCCGCCAGCATGCGATCGACGATGTCGCAGGCGTTCGCGAGGTTGCGCGCCTGGAAAGCCGTTTTCCCATATGCCCGAACGATCGGCCGCGCGTCGAAGGCGATCGGATCGACATGCTCCACCGGATTCGAGAGGAGCTGCTCTTTCGTCGGCGTGGTCATCGGTGTCCTTCTCTCATCGAATGGTTCGCTTCGCATCGAGGCGCGCCGCCCGTTGAAGCGAAGCGCTTCCCAAGATTTCTTCTCAAGACCTACTCAAGCGAGACCTACTCAAGATAGGTGTACCCCTGAAGACCGTCGGCGTAAAAGCGCATCAGCGACTGCGACTCCGGGAGCGTCAGCGTCTTGCGGCGCAGACCCGCCTCGACCTCCTTCCGCATCGCGCGCCGGAGTTCGGCCGCGTCGATCCCCACGTACGAAAGGCACGCCGCCACCGTGTCGCCTCGGATGATCTCATCCACAACGATCTCTCCCGATTCGTCCAGATGCACGTGCGCAGCGTGCGTGTCGCCGAAAAGATTGTGCAGATCGCCAAGAATCTCCTGGTACGCGCCGACCAGGAAGGCCGCCAGGTAATACGGCTCGCCCTCTTTCAGCGGATGCGCCGGCAGCGTGGAACGCACGCCGTCCGGATGCGCGAACCGGTCGATCTTGCCGTCCGAGTCGCAGGTGATGTCGGCCAGAACCGCCCGGACCGTCGGCTTCTCGTCCAGACGATGAATCGGGCAGATCGGGAAAAGCTGATCGATCGCCCACGCGTCCGGAATCGACTGGAAGATCGACACGTTGCAGAAGTACAGATCGCTCAGCAGCTCCTCCAGCTCCTCCAACTCTTCAGGAACGTGCTCCTCTCGTGCGCGCAGCTCCTGAGCCTGCGTCAGCAGCTTCCGCCCGATCGACCAGAACAGACCCTCGCCAACGGCCCGCGCGGGCAGCGACAGATAACCTAGGCTGAACAGGCTCGTCAGCTCCTCGCGCGCCTGGACCGCGTCGTGATACACCTCCGCGAGATTCGACTCCGTGATCGATTCGCCCGCCGCCCGCAGATCCAGCAGCGGCTGGGGCGTCTCGCTCTCTCCCGCCAGCGCCTGCGCGATCTCCTCCTCCCTTGGCTCGCCCTCGAAGCGCGAGACGCCCGTCACCTCGAAGACCAGAACTGATGAATACGCCACCATCGCCCGCCCGCACTCCGCCACGACGTCCGGGTGCGGCGTCCCCGCTTCATCGCAGACGCTCATGATGCGGTACACCACGTCCGCCGCGTACTCCTGGATCGAGTAGTTCATCGACGACTCCGTCGCCGACTGCGAGCCGTCATAGTCCACCGCCAGACCGCCGCCGATATCGATGTATCGCATCCCCGCCCCGAGCCGGTGCAACTCCGTGTAGACGTGCGCCAGCTCGCTCACCGCGTTCTTCACAGCGCGAATGTCGCACACCTGGCTCCCGATGTGGCAGTGCACCATCTGGAGGCAGTCCTCCATGCCCTCCAGCTTCAGCAGCTCCAGCGCCGCGAGCGTCTCGGAAAGAAAGAGCCCGAACTTCGAGCGAGCTCCCGCCGAGGACTGCCACCGACCCGCCCCGCGGAACGCCAACTTCACGCGAATTCCGATCATCGGCTTCACGCCGTACGCCTTCGCATGCTTGATCAGCAGCTTCAGTTCGCTGAACTTCTCGACCACGGTGATGATCCGCCGACCAAGCTTCGTCGCCAGCACGACCGTCTCGATGAACTCATCGTCCTTGAAGCCGTTGCAGACAATCATCGTCTCCGGGCTCCCCGCCGTGAGCCCCAGCACCGCAAGCAGCTCCGGCTTCGACCCCGCCTCGAACCCGAACCCCAGCGGCGTCCCGTAGTCCCGGATCTCCTCCACCACGTGCTTCTGCTGGTTGACCTTCACCGGAAACACATAGTGATGCCGCCCCCTGTACCCATGCTCCCCGATCGCCGACTCGAACGCCGTGTGCAGCGTCCGCAGCCGCTGATCGAGGATGTCGCTGAAACGGATCAGCACCGGGGCCGAGAGGTCGCGCTCCCGCAGCTCCTCCACGAGCTGGGGCAGATCGATGGCGCGCCTCGGGTCGCCGAAGGGCGTCACCAGCATCGAGCCATCTTCGCCGATCCGGAAATACCCCTCCGACCACTCCGGAACGCCATACAGTTCCAAAGCGTTCTCAACTGTCCACGCTTCCCGCGTGGACGATGTCAGCCGCGGATCGGCTCCCGCTGCGTGTGGATCGGCGATGCTCATCGGGCGCCTCTTCCCCCTCTTCTGGACCTGTTCAGGCGAATGAAACGATAGGGCGAGAGGTTCATCATGAACAGGCGAAGGGCGCCGGCGGCTCAGGATCGCGGCGTTCTTCCCCCGAACCGGTCCGCCAAGGAGTCCGAGCACATGCAAGCCGAAGGCCAGGTTCCCGACCCGCAGGAGTCCGTCTCGTCGAAGGATGCGTCCAGAGAACACGAGCGGCGCGTTCGAGATCTTGAGGAGCGCCAGCCCGAGGGCGCGGGGCCGTCGCGTTCGCTCACCCGCCTGACATGGGGCGCCCTCCTGCTCGTGACTCTCCTCGGCGTCTTCGCTGTCGCCTGCGCCGCTTGGTTCTTCGGCGGGACCGCCGGCCTTGTCGTCGGGATCCTGATCCTCGTGGCCTACGCCGCCTTTGGCGCGCGCCCGCTCCTCGTTGCGATCTTTCTTCGCTCGAAAGATGATCGAGAGGCCGAGCGGCAAGTCTCCGCGGCCGAACACCCGCCGCAGACGATCAGACGCGATCGCTGACGCCCGCCCGTCCCCTCGCGGACGCGCCCGGCGCATCGATCTCCCCCGGCGCGGGCCACGTCCACGCCGCCCCTCGCTCCCGCTCGTGCCGCGTCCACAGTTCCAGCCAGTACGACCGGAATCGTTGATCGCCGAACCCGGCGTAGTGCCGCTCGATCCGCCGACGGATCGACCTCTCCTCCCCTTGGAATCCCAGAACCTCCCGCGCATGGCGGATCGCCTCCGTGTCCACCGCCAGCCGGCTGTAACGCCCCAGAGTTTGCATGATGTTCGCCGCGGCGTACGGACCGATCCCGGGCAGCTCCAGCAGCGCCGCGCGGAGCTCCTCGTCAGGGAGATCGGGATCCTCCAGCGCTTTGGGATCGACCTCCCCCCGCTCGAACCGCCGGGCGAGCTCGACGATCCGCACATCGCGATACCCCACGCCGCAACGCCCCCGCAGCGAGGCGGGGCGTCGGCGGGCGAGTTGCGCAGGCGTCGGAAACGCGGGATTGATCACCGCGCAGAGCCGCTCGTTCATCCGGCGCGTCCCGGGCCACGTCACATTGCACGAGGTGATCGTCTTGACCATGTCCTCGAAAAGCGTTGGGCTGCGAAACAGACGCCCGCGCCCGGACGCCCTCCAGCGCGGATCCATCGCGTGGAACGCCGCGATCGCCGCCGCCGACTCATCCAGCCGCAGCATGCGGACGATCTGTCCCCGCAGCGCGGCGCGATCCGCCCGACTGAGCGCCCGATCCGTCGCGACCGCCAGCCGTCCACCCGCCCGTCCGGACGGTTGCGCGATGCGAAAAAAGACCCGACCGCCCGGAAGCGTCGTCGGGCGCGACAGCGTCTCGCTCGCCGGGTCCCATCGATTCGGCGCGAGCAGAAAATAGCCGTATGAGCAGACATCGCGCCGCAGCAGGTAATCCTCGGGCGGCGTGATCTGAACCCTGGCCCCCACGGGCGCATCTCCGCGACTCAAACGGTGAAGAGGATCACGCCCCGCCGCCATCCGCAGACGACGCCTCAGATCTTCTCCCAGCTCGGGTTGGTCTCAAGACGGCTCTCGCGCAGCCCCACGGCGGGGAGCAGATACGTCGCGAGGTTCAGGCACAACCGGTTGGCGAGGCGGGAGAAGGTCTCGTTGTGCTGCTCGAAACCTTTGTCGATCTCATCGACGCTCTTGCCCGCCGCATCCAGCAGCCCCCCCGACTCCCGGCACAACTCCACCGCCATCGTCCGGTCCGCCTCGAAATGGTGCTGAAATCCGTAGGCGCGAACGCCGCACTTGAAGATCTGGATCGGGCACGCGGCGCTGCCCGCGAGCCCGGCCGACTCGGGGGGCAGCGTCTTGATCTCGTCCTCGTGCAGACACAGTTGCGGCGAGCGCCACGCCAGCCCCGAGAGAATCGTGTCCGTTTGGCCCGCGGAGGCGATGCTCAGTTCGTGGAACCCCACCTCCGGCTTCTCCATCCGCCCAACCTCGCCGCCCAGCGCCCGCGCGAGCATCTGCGCCCCGAGGCACACGCCGATGATCGGCAGCCGCCGCTCGTGCGCGCCGCGGAGGTACTCCATCTCCCGCTCTAGATAGTCCGGCGTCTCCGCCTCGACCGCGACCGTCTGAGGACCGCCCATCGCAACGACCGCCTGCACGTCGTCGTAATCCGGCGGCGGCGAATCGCCTCGATCGAGGCGGCGGATGTCGACGCGATACCCGTGGTCGCGGAGGGTCAGGCCCAGCCGCCCGGGCTTGCCGGCGTCGCTGTGCTGAAAGAGAACGATTGGCATGGCGGGCGACAGGGTAGCAGCCGCGGAGACGCCGGCGGAAACCTCCAAAACGAAGCCGACCGTCGCGGGGAGGGGGTCTTCGCGACGGTCGGCGCGCGGCGAGGCGTGGTGGGGGGCCTCGCCTGAGGAAAGAGGGGTTGGCTCTGGAATCGCCTCGCCGGTCTTTTCGACCGGCGAGGCGGCGAAATGGTCAGGCACGCCCGCGCCGCCCTCCGAACCTTCTCAACCGCCCGAGGATCAGGCGATGCGCCTCGGCGTCCGTGCCTCGGTCGGTCCGGCGATCACGTCCTTGCGATTCGGGCTTCAGCCGCTCCTTGCCTCGGCTCGCGCATGCCTGCCTCGTAGATGGCGCACAACAACCGCGCCCGCGGTCGGCGCCCCCTTCCCTGGCGACGTCGACCGACGTCCTCCTAGCCACATGTTGCTCCATCGCGACCCGTCCGCCGCGCAGCCGGCGCCGGGCTCTCTGGAAACCCGGTCGGCGTCGTTTCCGATCGCCTCCGGGAGCTCCGGCTCTCACTCCTCCCGAGAGCCTGGGGGCCTCAGCGAGGCCCCATTGGCCCGCTTGCGGGCCTCGATGCGTTCCAGCAGCTCAGGCAACCTCCTGAGCCGCTCCTTCCGCGACTGCCGCCACTCGGCGCGATCCCGGATCTCGAGCCACTCCCCAGCGCCGACCAGCACCACTTCCGACGCCAGACCAACGTCCTCGAGTGTCTCCTCCGGCAGACGGATGCGCCCCGCGCTGTCCATCTCCAGCCGGCGCGCCATTCCGAAGAAAGTCGCCAGCAACTCCGACTCGTCTTGACTGGGCGTGAGACCAACCGAGTAGTCCCGCTTCGCCCGGGTCACGAAGTCCGTCTCCGTGAACAGGCGGATGACCCCATCCGTCCACGGCACGGCGTACCAGGCGCCTCCGTGCTCCTCGCTTCGCCACTGACCGCGAATCACCGAAGGGATCGCCAGCCGCTGCTTGGCGTCGATCGTGTGCTCGAAGTGGCCGGTGAAAAGCACGCATGGGATCTCGCGAAGAGGCCCTCGGTTGGCGGAGGGAAAGTACCCCACTTCGCCCCACTCTGCAACACACTTGAGCCAAACTATGGGAAAAATGTCCTAAGCCAAGATGGACGAACGCCTTACACATCTCGCCATTGTGGAAATCCTGTTGGCAGCGATCCCGCCCAACCCCCACCCAATCCACGTCCAACCCTCGCCGCCCCTTCAAAGGCCCTCTGGCGTGCGGGTCTATGATCGGCCCATGTCTCGCCCAGCCACCTCATCTCCCGCCCCGGCGCGCCCACGGACCCAGGCCAACCGCCTCGGGCTCGACTATCGCGCTGAAGCCCGTCGCCTCGGGCCTCCCGTCGCCCCCATCATCGATATCCACACGCACATCAACGGCGCCCGGGCCGCGCGGATCTACCGCGAGGCCCGAGACCTCTACGGCGTCGTCCGGACCTACTCGATGTCCCAGCTCGAGGGCGCGCCGGACGTCCAGGAGGCGCTCGGAGAGACGGTCCGCTTCATCGCCGTGCCCAGCTACATGGCGGAGAATCGCGCGTATGCGATGCGCGAGGGATTTCTCGAAGCGATCCACCGCTTCCACGAGCTCGGCAGCCGCATGGTCAAGTTCTGGGCCGCGCCGCGCCGGCGCGACCTCATGGAGCAGGCGGGCCTTTCCATCCAGGACGCGGCTCTCGACGGCGAGTGGAACCGCCGCGCCCTCGAGCTCGCGACCTCGCTCGGGATGATGGTCATGACCCACGTCGCCGATCCCGACACGTGGTTCGCCACCAAGTACGCCGACGCCCGGCGCTACGGCGCCAAGCTCGATCAATACGCTCCCCTCGAGCGCATGCTCGACTCGACGGACGTCCCCTGGATCGCGGCCCACATGGGCGGCTGGCCTGAGGATCTCGATTTCCTCGACGCCCTCCTCGAGCGCCATGACAACCTCTATCTCGACTGCTCCGCCACCAAATGGATCGTGCGCGAACTCAGCAGGCATCCGACGGATCGCGTGCAAGCGTTCTTCGATCGCTGGAGAGGACGCGTCCTCTACGGCTCCGACATCGTCACCATGGACGCCCATCTCGACGAGCAGGACGATCCCTTCGGCAAGGGCAGTCAAGCCTCCAGCGAGCAGGAGGCCTTCGAGCTCTACGCCAGCCGCTACTGGGCCTACCGGACGCTTCTCGAAACGGACTACGACGGAGAGTCGCCGATCGCCGATCCTGACCTGAAGATGCTGGATCCGCGCGCGCACGATGACTTCTCCGCTCCACCCCTGAAAGGGCTCCGCCTCTCGCGCGAGACGCTCAGGTCGCTGTACCATGACGCGGCGGTCAACCTCGTCGAGCGCTGGCACGACGAGCATCCCTGATGCGAAATCACGGCGCGCCAGAAGCTGGCCGGAGTTGAGACGCTGAGATGACCCTCCTCTGGACGGCGCTGCTCTGGACACTCGCGATCATCGCTTTGCTCGCGGCGATCGTCTTCGCCATCGGACTCCGTCGCGTCGTGCGCGCGCTCCGGGCGGCGCCCGCCATCCGCGCTGAGCTTGATCACACCCTGGACGATCCGCCTCCCGTCTGCGTCGTCATCCCCGCGCACAACGAGCAGGGGCTCATCGGACGCGCCGCGCTCTCCCTCGCCCGACAGGACTATCCCAACCTTCGCGTCGTCTTCGTTCTCGACCGCTGCACCGACGGAACCGAGCAGGAGGCGCGCGACGCCGTCGCCGAAGACCACCGCTTCGAGATCATCCTCAACGACCACTGCCCCGAGGGCTGGGCGGGCAAGACCAACGCCGTCCGCGTCGGCGTCGAGCGATCCGCCGGCGCGCGCGAAGCCGACCTGCTCCTCTTCGCCGACGCCGACACCGAGTTCGCGCCCCCCTGTGTGCGCGCCGCCGTGGCCCATCTCAAGCGATCCGGCGCCGGGATGCTCACGCTGCTCAGCACCCTCACGCGCGATCGATGGTTCGAGCGCCTCTGGCAGCCCATGGCCGCGATGCAACTCATGAAGCGCCACCCTATGGACCTGGTCAACGACGAATCGCGCCGCCACAGCTTCGCCAACGGTCAATTCATGCTCTTCCGCCGCTCGGTCTACGAGCGCGTCGGCGGGCACGAGGCGGTCAAGGACGAGCTGCTCGAGGATCTTGCCCTTGGACGGCTCGTCAAGAAGTCGGGCGGTCCTCTGCGCGTGGCGCGCGCGGACGGCCTCTTCACCTGCCGCATGTACGAACGCTTCGATGAGTTCCGCAAAGGTTGGAAGAGGATCTACATCGAGTCCGCCCACTGCGTGCCCCGAAGGCTCCGCCGCGCCGCCCGCCACGTGACGATCGTCGGAGGCGCGCTGCCCCCGCTCGTCCTTCTCGCGGCGATCGTCGCCGCCGCCGCACTCGCATTCGACGATGCGTCCACCTCCCGCGGCGCCGCAGCCATCGCCGCCCTCTCCGCCGCCGCCATCGCCCTCTGCTGCTGGGCCGCCATGCACGTCCTCGTGCGCCGATCCCAGGACGCCCCCCTCTGGGCCATCGCGGCGGATCCCATCGCAGCCTTCATCGTCGCGGGCATCCTCCGCGAGGGCGCCGCCGACCTCGAACAGGGACGCGGCGTCGTCTGGGGCGGACGCGTCTACCGACGACCCGTCCGCGATTCGAAACAGCCGGCCCACACGCATCCGGATGCCGCTCCGGAGCCGACCCCCGCTGCTCACAACGTCAAATGATCTCGCCCAGACGCCGCCGGAAGCGGACCCCTCGCTCAGGCGGGAACTTCTCCAGCCCCTCCGCCCGCAGCCCCGGAGCGCTCTCGCGCTTGTAGCGATCGAAGAGCTCGCGGGTGGCGAAGACGTACTGCGTCTCCACCTCAAGCGGCTCGCCGGGCCCGTTCAGAATCCGAACGATCATCCCCGATCGGGCCCCCGCCTCCACAACGGCGTCCACATGCCCGTCCTCCAGCCACGCGATGTACTCCTCCAGCGTGGCTTCGTCGGGGAGCGTGGCGGTCACGGCGTAGAGAATGCGCGTCGTCATGAGGACGTCAGCATACCCACCCTGCTCCGCCTCTCCGACCGCCGCTCCGAGCGCCCCGGCTTGCCGCTGCGCGGCGCGCTGGTAGACTCTTCGGCTTGGCGCACGCCGCCCGGGCCTGCCCACGGAGGGCGGGAGGCGTGTTCGCCCCCTCTGGTGGGCGTCGCGGGGCGCCTGTGTCTTGTTCTGGTTTGCATCGCGGCGTGTCGGCCGCGGCGACGCCGCATCGCGCCTGTGCGGCATGGAGAGTCCCGATTCCAGCGGGAGCACGTGACTGATGGTTCGAATTCGCATGAAGCGCATGGGTCGGAAGCACCGCCCCTTCTACCGGATCAACGCCGTCGAGAAGCGCACGCCGCGCGACGGACGGATCATCGAGACCCTGGGCTGGTACAACCCCGTCGAGACCGAGCCGCAGCGCGCGGCGCAGCTTGACGTCGATCGCATCAAGCACTGGCTGGGCGTAGGCGCCATCCCTTCCGACACGTGCATGGACCTCTTCGCGCGGGAGGGCATCGTTGACGCGGAGAAGTGGAAGGCAGAGCGCCACAGCCGCGTCGAGCGAAAGATCAAGAAGATCACCGAGCAGAAGGCCGCGGAGCAGGAAGCGCAGGCTGCGGCGGCGGAAGGCGGCGAGGCCGCAGCGGGCGAGGAGTCTTGAATCGGATGGAGTGTTGCGACAGCCCCTGCTGATCGACGTGCTGACGATCTTCCCGCAGATGTTCGAGCCCGTCCTCGGCGCGAGCATCACGGGGCGGGCCCGCGACGCGGGGCTGGTCGAATGGCGAACCACTGACTTTCGGAGGTACACGCACAACAAGCAGGGCAAGGTCGATGATCGTCCCTTCGGCGGTGGACCTGGAATGGTCGCCATGTGCCAGCCGCTCTATGACGCCGTCGTCGACGTCGAGAGCCGGGACAGCCGCGAAGCCACGCGGATCCTGATGACCCCCGCCGGAGAGCCGCTCAATCAGACCATCGTCGAGGAGTTGGCCGCGCGGCCCAGGCTGCTGATCATCGCGGGCCACTACGAGGGCGTCGACGAGCGCGTGATCGAAGAGCTCCAGCCTCGCGAGATCAGCGTCGGCGACTACGTCCTCACTGGCGGGGAGATCCCCGCGATGCTCCTGATCGACGCCGTCACGAGACTCCAGCCGGGCGTACTGGGACGGCCCGAGGCAGCGCAGGAGGACAGCTTCTCCCTGCGAGATGAGCAGGGGCGGCGACTGCTGGATTGCCCGCATTACACAAGGCCCCGCGTCTGGAAGGGGCGGGAGGTTCCCGAGATCCTCCTCAGCGGAGATCATGAGAAGGTCGAGGCGTGGCGACGCGAGCAGCGTCTCCACCGCACAAGAGAGCGACGCCCCGATTTGCTCGAACCCTGAGAGTCCCCGGACGGCGGACGGATGACCCACGGAGCACACCGATGACCACCCAGCAGATTCTTGAAAGCGTCGAGCAGGATCAGTTGAAGACCGACATCCCGCGCTTCGACATCGGCGACACCATCAATGTTCACACCCGCATCATCGAGGGCGACAAGGAGCGCATCCAGGTCTATCAGGGCGTTCTCATCTCCCGTCGCGGGCGCGGCATCAACGAGACGATCATCGTCCGGCGCATCGTCGAGGGCCAGGGCGTCGAGCGCATCTTCCCCCTGCATTCGCCTCGCATCGCCCGCTTCGAGGTCGTCCGCCATGCCGACGCCCGCCGCTCGAAGCTCTACTTCCTGCGCGATCGCGTGGGCAAGTCCCGTCGCCTGCGCGACCGCCGGCGCGGGCTCAAGCATGTCGAGCCCATCGGACGCGGCAAGGGCAAAGGCCGCAAGAAGGCGGCGTCCGCCGCCGCCCCGGCGTCAAGCGAATCGAGCGCATGATGCGGCTCATCGCGTCCATCGGCGCGCTCGCTCTGCTTGCCGGCGTCGCCGCGTCACAGGACGCGCGCGATGACGCATCCCCGCAGCCGGGCGAGAGCGGCCCCAGGGAGCTCTTCCCACACGTCTTCGTGGATCCCGAGGCCCGCGTCGTCGAGCTCGCGGGCAAGGTCCCCATCGTCACGAACGATCCCGAAGCGCCCGTTGTCTATCTCGAGCTCATCGCCTGCATCCCCGACACCAAGGAGCATGAGGTCATCGTCGTCACTCCCGCGCGCCCGCGCGATGTCCACGCAGCCCTCCTGCTCATCGGGCTCGAGCCCGGCTCGCCCGGGCGCTTCGAGTGGGAGGGCGAGGCGCTCATCGGCGTGCCGCCAGAGGGCGACGAGGTGACCATCGAGCTGATCTTCGAGAATGAGCAGGGTGAGCGCGTCAGCGCCCCCGCCTGGTCCTTCGTCAAGAATCTCGAAACAGGCGAGACGCTTCCCGAGCGCAACTGGGTCTTCGCGGGCTCCCGTCTCGTCGACCGCGCCGCCGTCGGCGGACGGCGCGAGTTCTACGACGCCGACGGCACGGGCGTGCTCATCGGGCTGACCACCTTCGGCAGCGAGGTGCTCGCCTGGCCCGACGTCATCAGCCCTGACACCGCGATCGAGGAGCCCGTTTGGATCGCCGATCCCGAGAGGACGCCGCCCTTCGACACCCCCGTCACCATCCGGATCAAACCGGCCGATCAGTGAAGGAAAGTGGCGACGCCGACGACTCAGGGACGGGGATCCGCGTCATCCAGCGAGAAGTCGCCACCCTCCAGCGCATCCTCGGGCACGGGGCGCAGCCGCCCTTCGAGGCTCTCCACAGCGCCCATCAGGCGCACTTCGAACTCCATCCGCTCCCCCTCGCGCCAGACCAAAAGCTCCACCAGATCGTTCGGCGAGCGATTGCTGATGGCCGAGCGCAGGACTGGCAGCGTCGGCGTCCGCTCGTCGTCGACCGCCATGATCACGTCCCCCGCTCGCAGCCCCGCCTGATCTGCCGCGAGCCCCTCCTCGACTCCCGTGACCATCACCGCGGGGCCGGAGTCGTATCCGAAGCTGCGCGCCGCCGAGGCGTCGAAGGGGCGGAGTTGCACGCCCAAAAACCCCCGCACGACGACGCCGCGCTCGATGAGCTGATCAACCACCGACTCGATCGTCTCCAGCGGAATGGCGAAGCCGATGCCGCCGGAGACGCCGTACGCCTGACCTTCGCCGGACTCCATGCGCGACGCGTCGGCGATGATCGCCGTGTTCATGCCAATCACGCGCCCCTGCACGTCCACGAGGGGCCCGCCCGAGTTGCCCGGGTTCACCGCGGCGTCGGTCTGGATGAAGTTCGTGTATCGATCGCCGCGCGCGGCGCGCGCGTCGCGCCCCAGACCCGAGACGATCCCCTGACTCATCGAGAACTTCAGGCTGAAGGGCGATCCGAAGGCGAAGACCATGTCCCCCTGATGCACGGGCGCCCCCGTCGCGCGCCGCGCCGGCGTCAGCAGCGTCGGGTCCGGCTTCACCTTCAGCACCGCCACGTCCGTCAAGCGATCGATCCCCACCAGCTCCGCGTTGCGAACCCGGAAGTCCTGGAACTGCACCTCGATCTTCGCCGCTTCACGCACCACATGTGCGTTCGTCACAACGTGCCCCGCGTCGTCATACACCCATCCGGAGCCCGTCGAGTTGCGCGGCCCCCGGCTCTGGGAGAACGACTCCGCCTCGATGTAGACAACCGACGGCTCCACCGCTTTCGCGACATTCCGCACCGCCCGATTGATCTCGTGCAGCACATTCGACGGCTCATCCAGGCGGTTCTGCGCCAGCGTCACCGTCGCCGCCGTCCGCGCCGCCTGGATCTGGCGAATCGCCGTCGGACCCGCCAGCAGCGTCATCGCCGCGGTGATCAGAACCAGAACGCTGGGCCCGTATAGAGCGAATCGCCTCATTGGTCTCCTCCGGCGGCGCGAAGCGAAAGCTTCTCGGACTCGCCTGGCTTCATCTCATACCGATGCGATGTCGATTCTCTTCTCTCAACCGCCTGCGCCCACTTCGCCACCGCGTCGCGCATCGCTTCACCTAGTTCGGCTACCGGATCTACGAAGCCCGGTTGCCGGTCCGTCATTCCCACAAGATCGTGCAGAACAAGGATCTGTCCGTGGCACGCCGGACCCGCCCCGATGCCAATCACGGGCGTCGAGGTGGCCTCGATGATCCGCTCCGTCACTTCGGGCGGCGCCGCCTCAACCAGAAGCAGCACACATCCCGCGTCTTCGAGCGCTTTCGCCGCATGGATGAGCCGATCCGCGTCCGACGCCGTCCGACCCGCCGCCGAGTAGCCCCCCAGACGCCCGACCTGCTGCGGGCGAAGCCCGATATGCCCGCAGACAGGAATGCCCGCCCGGCTCATGCGCGCCGCCAGCGGCGCGAAGGAGGCGTCCGCCTCGATCTTGACCACGTCCGCCAACCCCTCCGTCATGAAGCGGGCCGCGTTGTGCAGCGCCTCGCTCTCATCCGCGTGGTAGCTCATGAAGGGCATGTCCGCCATCGCGAGCGCGCTGGGCGCCCCGCGCTTCACCGCCGCCGTGAGCGTCACCGCGAAATCGAGCGGCATGTGAATCGTGCTCTCCCGCCCAAGCATGATCTGCGCCGCGGAGTCCCCCGCCAGCAGAACATGCACCCCCGCCCGCTCCAGCCAGCGGGCCGTCGTGGCGTCGTAGCAGGCCAGGCAGGCGAAGGGGGACCCGTCTCGCGCCATCCGCCGCAGTGTGCGGAGGGTCACCGGATCCCGCGATGCGTCATCTCGGGGAGGGGTCACGCCCCGATTCTAGCCGGGCCCCCGCCCCGCCCCTCGCCATATATCGCCCCCGAGCCGACTCCACCCCGGTTTGATCCCCTCCCGTCAATCGCTACACTTCCGGGCTCGCCAGAGCGGACGCCCCGTGATGGCCCGGGCCACCAGACGACCCAGGAGCGAAGCCATGCCCCGCGTGTGCTACTTCACAGGTAAGAAAACGAGCTTCGGCAAAAAACGGACCTACCGCGGCCAGAAGATCACCAAGGGCGGCTTCGGCCTCAAGCCCACGGGCATCAGCCGTCGCACGTTCAAGCCAAATCTTCAGACCGTCGTCGCCGAGGTCGAGGAAAACGGCGTCAAGCGCACGCGCCGCGTCAAGGCGTCGACGCAGGCCATCCGCACCGGCCTCGTCGTGAAACCGCTCAAGCGCAAGTACGACTACACACGCCAGCAGAAGCAGCAGGGCTGAGCGTCAAGCCTTTCGGGCGATGATGTCGAGCATCGGCGGAGTCGAGAGAAAGGCGCTCGAGTTCGCGCGGCGCTCCGCGAACTCCGCGTGAAACGCAGCCGCTTCCTCCTCGCTCAGCAGCCCCATCGACAACAGACGCGGGATGAAGTTCGCGAAGAACGACTCAGGCCACTGCCAGAGAAGCTCCCCGGGACGCGCGATCCGCGTCAGCGGGGCGATCTCCTCGACCTGCAACCCGGCGCTCGTCAGCATCTCGGGCAGCCGCAGCGCGATGTCCGGATCCCCTCCACGCTGCCGCCACGACTCGTTCGTCGCCTCGATGGCGCGCTCGAACGCGGGGCTCCTCGGGCTCAGCCGCACCGCGAGATAGTTGCAGTAGTCCTGAATCGCGATGGCGCCGCCGGGCCGCAGCGCCCGAGCCACCGTCTCGACCACCGACGCCGGATCCGCCACGAAGCACAGAACCCAGCGGATGTAGACGAAGTCCACCGACTCCGGGTCCAGTTCCATCTCCTGCGCATCGCAGACGCGCGCGTCGATCGTCGTCAGCCCCTGGCTCGCCGCCAGCGCCCCGAGATGCTCGATGAAACCCGCCGATTCGTCGACCGCGATCACGCGCCCCGACGGACCCAGCAGATGCGCCAGATCCAGGGAGGCGAACCCCGGCCCGCACCCGACGTCCAGCGCCGTCGTCGCGGGGCGCAGCCCGGCGCGCCGCCAGATGTCGTGCGCCTCCTTCGACCACAATCGATGCTGAAGCCCAAGGCGCCGCAGCTCCGCCTCATCGACTCCCAGCACATATCCCTCAGGGTCAGATCCCGCAGGGTTGGATCCCGCAGGGCTGGATCCCGCAGGATCGGATCCCGGACGACGCGGCTCGGAAGCGGAGGCTTTCTGGCTCATAACGCCGAGTGTAGCGGCGGAATCAGGGCGTCTGTGCGGGAGAATCGGCCCGCCCCGCGCCTTATGGGTCCCAATCTCCGCGCTGGGCGTTGGCCCCGCGCCCTCGGCGGGCAATACTTCTGGCGAGGGCGCGACGCCGATCGGCCCTCCAGCCGTCCGGGAGCAGAGCATGAGCCCATCCTCGCTGAAATCGCGGAAGCGCCCTTCGTGGCGTTGGCGAGCCGGAATCCTCTGCGCGCTGGCCGTCAGCGCCGCCGCTTTCGCGCAGCCCGAGATGCCGCGCCCTCTCGAGACGCCGATCGCCCGCGCGCACACCTGCGATCGCGCGATCGCGCTCTGCGGGGGCCTCGTTCACACCGACGGCCCCACCCCCGCGCTCGAGCGGGCCATCCATGCCGACCGGGCCGAAGGCGTCGCGGCGCGCCGTCTCATCCAGCTCGACGGCCCCATGACGCCGCAGCGCCGTCAGGCGATGCGCGACGTTGGGCTCATCATCGAGCAGTGCGTCGGCGGCGACGCCTTCCTCGTGCGCACCGGCGCCGCCGATCCCGACGGCGCCGCGAATCTCGACTTTGTGCGCTGGCACGCGAGGCTCGCCCCCGAGTGGAAGATCGATCCGCGCATCGGGCGCCGCCCGCTGCACACCCCCCCGCGCCGCGCGATCGCCGACACAGGACGCGTCGTCGTCGACGTCAGCTTCGCGTCGAGCGTCAATGAGGCGTCAGCGCGCCGCATCGTCGCCTCGTTCCCGGGCGCCGAGACCGCCCAGTCCGAGATGGTCGGCGAGAACGCCGTCGTCTCCGCCATCGTCGATCGGGAGACCATCGACGCCCTCGCCCAGCGCGCCGAGACGCTCGCGATTCAGGAGCACCCCGAGCCGACGCTCCGCAACAACACCACACGCTGGCTCGTGCAGTCGGCTTCCATCGACGCCACGCCCTTCTACGACGAGGGCGTCACCGGCGCCGGTCAGATCGTCGGCGTCATCGACGGGCGCATCGACTCCACCCACTGCTCCTTTTCCGCCTTCGCCGAGTTCGGACCCTCCCATCGCAAGATCCAAGCCTACAACGCCCCACTCGGCGCCAACGACCATGGCACCCACGTCGCCGGAATCGCCGTCGGAGACGCCGGCGCCTTCGACGACCGTCGAGGCGTCGCCTTCGACGGGCGCCTCGTCTTCAGCGATCTCCCCTCATTCCTCTCCGAGTCGCTCCTGCTCTCCACCTTCGAGCTTCATCATGACCAGGGCGCGCGCGTCCACACCAACTCTTGGGGCATCGATGAGGACGATTCCTACAACGCCTGGGCGCGCGCCGTCGACGTCTTCTCATGGAGCCACGAGGACGACCTCGTTCTCTTCGCCGTCTCCAATCGCGAGCGGCTCGGCTCCCCCGAGAACGCCAAGAACTGCATCGCCGTCGCCGCCACCCGCGACGCCCCCCAGCAGGAGCTCCACGGCTCGGGCGGCGCAGGCCCGACCATCGACGGGCGACGCAAGCCCGAGCTCTTCGCGCCGGGCGTCGGAATCGTCTCCGCAGACGCTTTCACGGGGTGCGCCGTCCAGGCGCAAACCGGAACGTCGATGGCCGCCCCCGCTGTCGCCGGCGCCGCCATGCTGACCCGTCAGTATTTTCAAGACGGCTTCTATCCGACAGGCGTCGCGATCAGCGAGCACGCGCTCACGCCCTCCGGCGCCCTGCTGCGGGCTGTCCTGCTCAACGCCGGACGCGACATGGCTGGTGTCGCGGGCTATCCCTCCTTCGTCGAGGGCTGGGGACGCCTCGTCCTCGAAGACGCGCTCCCCTTCGCAGGCGATCCGCGCGGGCTTCACATCGAGGATGTCCGTCGCTTCGACGACGACGCGCTCGAGACCGGCGACGTGCGCACACACGAGATCCTCGTCGAAAGCGCGGGCGAGGAGCTTCGCGTCACGCTCGTCTTCACCGACGCCCCCGCCGCCCCCGCCGCCGCCTTCGCCCCTGTCAACGACCTGGATCTCGAAGTGATCGATCCCGACGGCGATGTCTATCGCGGCAACGTCTTCGCTTCGGGCGAGTCCCTCGCCGGCGGCGCCTTCGACTCCGGCTCGGGCCTGCTCTTCGATCCGATCAACAACGTCGAGCAGCTGCGCATCGCCGCGCCCGAGCCAGGCCTCTGGACCGTCCGCATCCACGCCGCCGCCGTCAATGTCGGCCCCTCCGGCTACGCCCTGGCGAGCTCGGGCGACATCGCCCAGCCCGAGCAGGCGGGCTGCTCGAGCGACTTCAATGCCGACGGCGTGATCGATCCGGCGGATCTGGCCATGCTGCTTCAGCGGTGGGGGAGCGATGATTTCCTCGTCGATCTGAACGCCGACGGCGTCGTCGGATCCGCCGACCTGGCGAAACTGCTGGGCGACTGGGGCCCCTGTTCCAACTGAACCGCCCCCCTCCACGACCCCTCCGCGATCAGATCGTCGCGATGACCTTCAGTTCGATCGCGATCGGCGTCGGCAGACGGTTCACCTCGACCGTCGTCCGCGCCGGCTCGACCGAGCCGAAGTGCTCCTTGTAGACGCGGTTGAACCTCTCGAAGTCGTTCGTGAGATCGGTCAGGAAGACCAGCACATCGACGATGCGCTCCCAGGACGAACCCGCGTCCTCGACGATCATGCGCACATTCTCGAAGCACGAAAGAGCCTGCGCCTCGATGTCGTGCCCGACGACCTCGCCCAGCGCATTGAGCTCGACGCCCGGAATCTCCTTCCGCCCCTTCCGGCGCGGACCGACGCCCGAGACGAAGAGCAGATCGCCCACGCGCTTGGCGTGCGGATACGGCCCGACCGGATCCGGCGCGCGCGGACTGACGACGCTCTCAGCGCGAATCTCGCTCATCGATTCTCCCTCCCGATCGCGAAGCAGACGTTCTTCGGCTCCGTGAAGAAATGCAGCGCGTGGAAGCCGCCCTCGCGCCCAACGCCGCTGCGCTTCATGCCCCCGAAGGGCGTCCTCAGATCGCGCAGCATCCAGCAGTTCACCCAGATGATCCCCGCCTCAAGCCCGCCCGCAACGCGGTGCGCCCGCGACAGGTTCTCCGTCCAGATCGAGCCCGCCAGCCCGTACTCCGTCGCGTTCGCGAGATCGAGCGCCTCGCCCTCGTCCTCGAAGGGCTGGATGGTCACGACGGGCCCGAAGATTTCCTCCCGCTCCGCCGCGCACATCCGCGGCAGACCCGCGATCACAGTCGGCTCGTAGAAGAACCCGCCCCGGCAGCGCTCATTCGGCGGCTCGGCGCGTCGTCCCCCCAGCAGGATCTCCCCGCCATCCGCCCGCGCCCGCTCCACGCAGCCCGACACCTTCTCGAGATGCTCCTCCGAGACCAGCGCCCCGAAGCGCGTCGCCGCCTCGACCGGGTCCCCCACCCGCCACTCCCGCGCCGCCAGCGTGAAACGCTCCACCGCCTCGTCGAAGATTCGGCGCTGAATGAGAAGACGCGAGCCGCACAGGCAGATCTGCCCCTGATTGGCGAAGGCCGCCCGCGCCGCCTCGGGAATCGCGCGCTCCAGGTCCGCATCATCAAAGAGCAGCGTCGCGTTCTTCCCGCCGCATTCCAGTGAGAGGCGCTTGAACAGCGGCCCCGCCGTTCGGGCGATCTCCGCGCCGGCGCGCGTGCTGCCCGTGAACGTCAGCGTCGTGATCTCCGGATGCCCGGCGATGGCCCTCCCCGCTCCCTCGCCGCGCCCCTGCACGATGTTCAACGTCCCGGGCGGCAGCCCCGCTTCCCGCGCCAGCACGCCCAGCTCCGCCGCCGTCATCGGCGTGACTTCGCTGGGCTTGCCGACCACCGTGCATCCGCTCGCCAGCGCCGGCGCAATCTTCCACGTGAAGAGATACAGCGGCAGGTTCCACGGCGAGATCGCCCCCACGACGCCCCGCGCACGCCGCATCGTCACGTTCACCGCCGCCTCATCCGATTCATGCGCCTCCGTCGACTCATGCAGGATCGCGCCCGCGAAGAACCGCAGGTTCGCGCTCGCCCGCGGGATGTCCACCGAGCGCGCCAGCGAAATCGGCTTGCCCGTGTCCTTCGACTCCAGCGCCGCCAGATCCTCCGAGCGCTGGTCGATCAGCTCCGCCAGCCGCATCAGCGCCTGCGAGCGCTCCGCAGCCGGCGTCGACGACCACAGCCCGAATGCGCCCCGCGCCGCCTCCACCGCGGCCTCAATGTCAGCGCTGCCCGAGTCGGTCGCCTCTGCGAAGGCGAAGCCCGTCGCCGGCTCGATCACGTCGATCGAGCGCCCCGACTCCGCCTCCACGAACCCGTCGCCGATGAAGTTGAGCGCGCGGTCCATCATCGGTCGAGTCTACCAGCGTCCGCCCGCGGGCCGTCTCCCGCGCGCCATCCCCCTCAGCTCGTGTGCAGCCGCCCGCCGTCCACCGCCAGATGCGCGCCGCTGATGTACCCGCCCGCCGGCGAGCAGAGAAAGGCGATCGCCGCGCCGATCTCCTCGGGTCGCCCCAGCCGCCCCAGGGGTATCGTCGCCTTCATCTCCTCCTCCACCCGCTCCACCGTCTTGCTCTCGCGCTGCGCCTTGGCCTCGAAAAGATCGCGCAGCCGCGCCGTGTCCGTGAAGCCCGGCAGAACGTTGTTCACCGTGATTCCGAAGGGCCCCAGCTCGCGCGAGAGCGTCTTCGCCCACTGCGCCACCGCCCCCCGGATCGTGTTCGAGACCCCCAGGTTCGGAATCGGCTCACGCACGCTCGTCGAGAGGACGTTCACGATCCGCCCGAACCCCGCCTCCTTCATCCCCGGGACGAGCGCCTGCGTCAGAAGCTGATTGCAGATCAGGTGCATCTCGAAGGCCCGCCGGTACTCCTCGACACCCGCCTCCAGCGCCGGCCCCCCGGGCGGCCCCCCCGTGTTGTTCACCAGAATGTGCGCCGCGCCCTCCGCCACGACGCGCGCGACAGCCGCCTCGACCTGCTCGGGGCGCGTGAAGTCCGCCACTTCGAACCCGTGCCGCTGGCCCGCCGCGGCCGGGAGGCTCTCACGCGCCTCGCGCAGCGCTGCCTCGTTCCGCGCCAGCAGCGTCACCGAGGCGCCCAGCCGGCTGATCTCCGCCGCCGCGGCCAGCCCGATCCCCTGCGTTGAGCCGCACACCAGCGCCCGTCGCCCTGCCAAGTCGAGCTCCATCGCCCGAGCCTCGCCTCGCCTGCGGGCGGCGTCAAGCGGGCTCGAGGGGCGCCGCAGGGCCGATTCGGCATCTTGACTGCAATGCGGAGCCATCTTCCCGGTACAAAGGGGCCAGTGCCCGGCGTCCGAAGCCCGGGCTCCAGACAAGAGGAGTGATCGCATGACCCCCAGAACGCTTTGCGCGGCTCTGGCGCCGGTCGTGGGCGCGGCCGTCGCCATCGCCCCCGCCGCCGTCCCCGCCGCCGCTCAGACCGACAGCGTGACGCCCACCGCCGGGATGTTGCGCTATCCCGACGTAAGCGACTCGCACATCGTCTTCCTGTACGCCAACGATCTCTGGCTCGTCCCGCGTGAGGGCGGCGAGGCGCGTCCGCTCGCCAGTCCGCCTGGAGAGGAGAGCTTCCCGAAGTTCAGCCCGGACAACGCCACGATCGCCTTCATGGGCAACTACGACGGCGATACAGACCTTTACACCGTCTCCGTCAACGGCGGCGCGCCAACGCGCCTCACGCACCATCCCGCCACGGAGGTCCTAAACGACTGGACGCCCGCGGGCGACCTTCTCTTCTTCACCAACGCCCTCGCCGGCAACCCGCGCCAGACGCAGCTATTCACCACCAGCGCCGCCGGCGGCATGTGGGACAAACTCCCACTCGCATGGGGCGCCGTCGGCAGCGTCAGCCCCGACGGCCAGTGGATCGCCTACACGCCCCACACCCGCGACACGCGCACCTGGAAGCGCTATCGCGGCGGCATGGCGACCGACATCTGGCTCTTCAATCTCGAAACGTACGAGTCGACAAAAATCACCGACTGGGAGGGGACCGACACCCAGCCGATGTGGAGCGGCTCGACTGTCTACTACCTCTCCGACGCCGGCCCCGAGCATCGCCTCAACATCTGGTCCTATGACACCCGCAACAACCGGCGCGCTCAGGTCACCAACTTCACCGAGTTCGATGTCAAATGGCCATCCATGGGCCCCGGTCCGAACGGGCGCGGCGAGATCGTCTTCCAGAACGGCGTCGATCTCTACCTGCTCGATCTCGGCGGCAACGTGATGCGCACAGTGGACGTCACAATCCCCGGGGCGCGCCCCACCATCCGCCCTCAGCGCGTCGACGCCAGCGATTTCATCCAGTCATTCGAGATCTCTCCGACGGGCCAGCGCGCCGTCGTCGAGGCGCGCGGCGACATCTGGACGCTCCCCGCGGAGAACGGATCGCCCCGCAACCTCACGCGCACCTCGGGCGTCGCCGAGCGCAGCCCCGCCTGGAGCCCCGACGCGCGGTGGATCTCCTACTTCTCCGATGAGACCGGCGAGTACGAGCTCTACATCGCCCAGTCCGACGGCAAGGGAGAGACGCGCCAACTCACCTCGGGCAGCGAAAACTTCTTCTACGCACGCTCCTGGTCCCCCGACTCCCAGCGCATCGCCTTCACCGACAAGGCCGGGGCCATCCATCTGCACACCGTCGAGACCGGCGAGACGACGATCATCGGCCAGAACGCCTGGGCCGATCAGCCGACCGTCTCCTGGTCGCACGACTCGCGCTGGATCGCCTACGACCGCGGCGGCGACAAGACCAACCTCGCCTCCATCTGGCTCTACGACACCAAAACGGGCGAGAGCCACAAGGTCACCAGCGACTACTTCAATGACTCCGACCCCGTCTTCGACCGCAAGGGCGACTTCCTCTACTTCGCCTCCAACCGCTCCTGGCAGCCCTCCTACGGCGAACTCGACACATCCTTCATCTATGCGAACACTCAGCTTCTGCTCGCCGTCCCCCTCCGCGAGGAGATCGAGTCGCCGTACCTCCCCGAGAGCGACGAGGAGTCGTGGGACGACGAGAAGCAGGAGAGCGATGAGCCCGAGAACGGCGAGGAAGGCGAAGACGGCGACGCCGATGAGCCCGCCGACGAGCCCGCGCCGGATGACGGCCTCTCCGGCGTCTGGGAAGGCCGCATCACCGGCGGCGACCCCATCCCCCCCGGCGGCATGGACATCAGCGTCACGGTCATCCTCGACGCGAGTGGCGGCGTCTCCGGCAGCGTCTGGACGCCGCTTGGACCAGGCTCCATCACCGACGGATCGTTCGACAGCTCCTCCGGCGCCCTCACATTCACCGCCGATTTCGGCCCGGGCGGCGTCGTCGAGTTCAAGTGCGCCGTACAGGGCGACGCCCTCTCCGGAACCGCCACCGTCGCCGGCATGGGCATGGTCGCCGACGTGTCGGCCTCGCGCACCGAGGTCGGCGTCGAGGGCGGCGAGGATGGCGGCGACGGCGGCGATGACAAGCCCGCCGAGGTCGTCGAGATCGATCTCGACGGCTTCGAGAGCCGCGCGATGCTGCTGCCCGTCGAGCGTGGCAACTTCAGCAACCTCCGCGTCAACGACAGAAACCAGCTCCTCTACACCCGCTTCACGGCCCGCGGCCAGTCCGGCGCGCCGGAGATCAAAATCTTCGACATCGATGATGAGAAGAAGCAGGAGAAGACGGTCACGAAGGGCGCAGGCGCCTTCGAGATCTCCGCTGACGGCAAGAAGATCATCGTCGGCATGGGCGGCGCCCACCAGATCATGGACGCCTCCGCCAACGCCGCCGGCAAGCCCGTCGTCACCTCGAACATGACCGCGATGATCAATCCGCGCAAGGAATGGCGCCAAGTCTTCCACGAGGCGTGGCGCCTCCAGCGCGACTTCTTCTACGACCCCGGCCTCCACGGCGTCGACTGGCCCGCCATGCGCGATCACTACGCCAAGATGCTCGACGACTGTGTCACGCGACAGGACGTCGCCTACGTCATCCGCGAGCTGATCTCCGAACTCAACGTCGGTCACGCCTACTACCGCGCCGGACGCACCGCCCCCGAGACTCCGAGCGTCCCCGTCGGACTCCTGGGCTGCGACTTCGAGCTCGCCGAGGCGGGCGGCGCCGCCGCCTTCCGCATTGCCAGAATCCACGAGGGCGGCCCCTGGGACGCGGACGCCAGAGGACCCCTGAGCCAGCCCGGCGTGGACGTCAAGGAGGGCGATTTCCTCCTCGCCGTCAACGGCGTGCCCGTCGACACCGACAAGGATCCATGGGCGGCCTTCATTGGAACCGCCGGCCAGGAGATCACCATCACCGTCAGCGAATCCCCCGTGCTCGACGAGAGCGCCCGGGAGGTCGTCGTCAAGCCCATGGGCTCCGAAGCCTCCCTCCGCTATCGAGCCTGGGTCGAGGCCAACCGCCAGTACGTCGAGTATCGCAGCGATGGCCGCATCGGCTACATCCATGTGCCCGACACCGGCGTCAACGGCCAGAACGAGCTCGTCCGTCAGTTCTACGGCCAGAAGGACAAGGAGGGCCTGATCATCGATGAGCGCTGGAATGGCGGCGGCCAGATCCCCACGCGCTTCATCGAGTTGCTGAACCGCCCCGTCACCAACTACTGGGCGCGGCGCGACGGCCAGGACTGGACGTGGCCGCCCGACGCGCATCACGGCCCGAAGTGCATGCTGATCAACGGCCTCGCCGGCTCCGGCGGCGACATGTTCCCCTGGCTCTTCCGCCAGAGCAATCTCGGCAAGCTCATCGGCACGCGCACCTGGGGCGGGCTCGTCGGCATCTCCGGCAACCCGGGCATGATCGATGGCTCCGGCGTCACCGTTCCCACCTTCGGCTTCTACGAAAAGGACGGCACCTGGGGCGTCGAGGGCCACGGCGTCGACCCCGACATCGAGGTCCTCGCCGATCCGGCGCTGATGGTGGACGGCTCCGATCCTCAACTCGATCGCGCCATCGAGCACATGCTCGAGCAGGTCGAAACCAATCCCTATCAGCCGCCGCGCCGCCCGCCGTCGCCCAACCGCGCCGGCATGGGCCTGACCGAAGCCGACAAGTGATTCCCATCACCATCGGCTCGAAGTGATCGCTCTTCAGCGCGGCGCGTCCTCACGGGCGCGCCGCGTTTTTCCTTCGCTCATTCCGCCGCCGCTGTCGAGGCGGCGGGACGGGCGTTCCGATCGCCGCCCCGAGCGTCGTCCTGACCACCTCCCCGCCCCGTCGACTGCGCCGCGCTCGCCCGAAGCTCACCCGCAGGAAATTCCGCGCCCGCCTCGAAGGCGCGGATCACGAAATGCACGCTCGCCGAGACGAGCCCGATCCCGAGCAGCCCGAGCAGCGTCGCCAGCATCGCCAGCGCCACCGCCGGCAGCGACATCACCGATGAGCGCACGATCGGAACCATCCACGCCGCCGCGGCGATGATCACCGGCGCCCCCGTCGCCGCAGCCCAGACGAGCCGACGCGTCGACTCCGTCGGGCGCCGACCGAGAACCGTCAGCGCCGAGAGCATCAAGATCCCTGCGCAGACGCCCAGGCGCGCTCCGCTGAGCGGATCCGTCATCATCGCTATCAGGCGTCCGACGATCCCCGTCGCGCCGACGCTCACACCGCTCGACAGGTGCCCGAACATTGTCGCGATCAGCCCCGATCCGCCCACGCACAGCAGCGCCAGCGGCACGCTCGCGCGAAAACGCCCGAGTCCAACCAGCGCGCCCATCACCGCCGATGCCAGGATCACCGCCTCAAAGCCCAGCCCGATGGGCCACAGCGGCGCTTGCAGCGCACGCGGCGTCCCCCAGATCACCGTGACACCCAGCCCCAGCGCGAGCAGCGCAGCGGCCAGGCGGATCCACAGGGGCGTTCGAACGGGCGTGTGTGCGGCGGTGTCCATGACGGCGCGTCCGGGTCGAGTCACGGAGTCTATTCGGCCATCTCAGCCCGTGTCCTCAGCCCCACGGAGCGGGATGGCCCCTCTACAGGTAGGGCCGGCGTCCCTGCCCGCCTGTCTACGACTCCGACCCACTCCCGGCGGGACGGCTCTCCGAGCCATCGCTACTTCGCTCCTGCCCACACCTGGTGGGACGGCTCTCCGAGCCGTCGCTACTTCGCCTACCCACAACTGGTGGGACGGCTCTCCGAGCCGTCGCTACTTTGCCTCCCCACAACTGGTGGGACGGCTCTCCGAGCCGTCGCTACTTTGCCTCCCCACACTTCCCCGTCGGCCGCGGCGGCTCGCTCCCGCTGAAGTCCCGAGACCCGGACCCGCTCCGCCCGTCCGGATCCACCCCCGCTATCGTCCCTCAATGGGCGAAATCGCCGAAATGCGGCTCAAGATCGCGGGCATGCACTGCGCATCCTGCGCCGCCGCCATCGAGAAGGAGTTGCGCCGCGTCGAGAGCGTCGACGAGGCCCACGTGAACTTCGGCACATCGAATGCGACCGTGCGCGCGCAGGCGGACGCCCGCCCCGATCGCGCCGAACTCGTCGACGCCGTCCGGCGCGCCGGCTACGACGTCGCCGAGCCGTCCGCTCGCTCCGACGACTCCGCGCCCCAATCGCAGGACAACGACGAGGCCCGCCGATGGCTCATCCGCTCCATCGTCGGCCTCGCCCTCGCCTTCCCCCTCATGCTCCTCATGCTGCCGATGCTCCTTCGCGCGCTCGGGCTCGACGCCCTGGCCTGGGAATGGCCCGCCCTCATCGCGCAGAGCGAGCGCTGGATCGGCCTCGCCCTCGCCACGCCCGTTCAGTTCTGGGTCGGCTGGCCCTTCTACGTCGGCGCCTTCAAGGCCGCCAAGCGCTTCCGCGCCAACATGGACACGCTCATCGCCGGCGGCGCCTCCGTCGCCTACTTCTACTCCCTCTTCATCACCATCCGCGCCGCCGTCGCCAGCGCGCCCGCCGAGCACGTCTATTTCGAGACCGCCGCCTTCATCATCGCCCTCATCTCCCTCGGCAAGTGGCTCGAAGCCCGCGCCCGTGGCCGCGCCGGCGCCGCCGTGCAATCGCTCCTCGAGATGGCCCCGCAGAAGGCCCGCGTCGAGCGCGATGGCGAGGAGATCGAAGTCCCCGCCGACGAGGTGTCTGTCGATGACGTCGTCATCGTCCGCCCGGGCGAGAAGATCCCCGTCGACGGCGAGGTCATCTCGGGCGAGTCCGCCGTTGACGAATCCATGATCACGGGCGAGCCCGTCCCCGCGCAGAAAAGCGAGGGCGACGAGGTCGTCGGCGGAACCGTCAACACCACCGGCGCCCTCCGCGTGCGCGCCACGCGCGTCGGCGCCGACACCGCCCTCGAGCAGATAGTCTCCCTCGTCGAGTCCGCCCTCGAGTCGCGCACGGAGTCGCAGCGCTTCGCCGATCGCATCAGCGCCGTTTTCGTCCCCACCGTCCTCGCGATCGCCCTCGTCGCCGCCTGCGGCTGGTGGATCTACACCGGCCTCATCGCCGAGGCAGGCATCCAGTGGGCGAAGGGCGTCTTCGTCGCCGTCGCCGTTCTCATCGTCGCCTGCCCCTGCGCGCTCGGGCTCGCCACCCCCGCGGCCGTCATGGTCGGCGTCGGACTCGGCGCGCGGCATGGCGTCCTCATCAAGCAGGCCCACGTCCTCGAACTCGCCCACCGCCTCCGCGCCGTCGCCCTCGACAAGACGGGCACGATCACCAGGGGCGAGATGCGTCTCACCGACGTGCGCCCGACCGGCGTCGATGAATCCGAACTCCTGCGCCTCGCGGCCTCCGCCGAAAGCCTCTCCGAACATCCGATCGCCCGCGCCATCGTGCGAGGCGCAAGGGAGCGTGAAATCGAGCTCGCCGACGCAAGCGACTTCAACTCCGAGCCCGGCGGCGGCGTCCGCGCCACGGTCGACGGGCGCACCATCCGCGTGCGCGCCGCCGAGACCGAATCCTCCGAGCGCGACGCGCTGGCGCACGAGGGCAAGACCGTCGTCGAGGCCTTCGATGGCGATGACTCGCTGGGCCTGCTCGCCGTCGCCGACACGATCAAGGAGGGCAGCCGCGAAGCGATCCGCCAACTTCAGGACGATGGCCTCCGCGTCATCATCATCACCGGCGACAACGAGACGGCCGGCCGCGCCATCGCCGACGAGGTCGGCGCCGACGACGTCCTCTCGCGCGTCAAGCCCGACGAGAAGGCCGATCGTGTCAAGTCCCTGCGCGAGGAGCAGGGCGAGGACGGACTTGTGGCGATGGTCGGCGACGGCGTCAACGACGCCCCCGCCCTCGCCGAGGCGGACATCGGCATCGCCATCGGCGCCGGAACCGATGTCGCCATCGAGGCGGCGGAGGTGGTGCTCGTCTCGGGCGACCTGCGCGCCGTCCCCTTCGCGATCGCCCTCAGCCGCGCCACCATGCGCAAGATCAAGCAGAACCTCTTCTGGGCGCTGGTCTACAACTCGGCGCTGATCCCCCTCGCCGCCTTCGCCATCATCCACCCCGTCCTCGCCGCCGGCGCGATGTCCCTCTCCTCCGTCAGCGTCGTCGGCAACAGTCTCCTCCTCCGCCGCACAGGCCCCAGCCCGGGCTTCGCCGAGCGCAAGCAGGAGTCAGAGCAGCGCGAGCCCGCTACGAGCCCGGCTCCTGCGACCGCTTGACAATCACGAACCAGTGCGATCTCTGGCTGATCGGCAGCAGCGCCTTGACCCGTTCCTCATACCGCTCCGCCGCCAGCCCGACGCTCTCGACGAGCCACGACGTCGTCGTCGAGGTCACGTTGGAGATCCCGAACGATCCTTCGAACGTTGACTCCAGCCGCGCCGCCCGGAAGCTCCCCGCGGGAGTGCGCAACCGCTGATCGCCGACATACTCAATCGTGTTCGTCGCGTCGCCGCGCTGGTTGATCCGCTCCGGATCGGACTCCGGATGCACCGTGACATGCGCCTCCTGCGTCAGACGCTGCCCCGGGCGGATGCGCCCGGGCGCGATCACCAGCGCCGGCTCATACCGGCTGATCAGGCCGCGATCCTTGTTGACCGTCTCCGTCAGCACGATCTCGCCCGACGCTGTCCACCGCAGCCGATCGATGCGGACGAGCTCGTCGTTCTTGAAGCGGCGCTCCTCCCACTCCGGCGCGCCCCCGTCCGTCGACTCTGAACGCTCGATGCGCCAGCTCCTGGATGCGGCGCCAGTGGGGGCTTCCTCCGCCCCTCCGACCGCTTCGTCGTGCTCCGCCGGCTTCCCTTCAACCGAGCGGTACACCACTTCCTCCCCGCCGCCCGCGGGCCAGAAATCCGCGCCGCGCATCGGTTCGGAGGGCTCCATCCTCGCGTCGAAGACAATCTCGCCCGCGACCCTCGCCGACGATTCCGCCACCGGATCGGGCCCCGTCCCGGCGCATCCCGCGGTCGCCACGGCGAACGCCAGCCCTGCAACGGTCCGTCTCATCCCACCACGGTAACGCGATCCGATCGCTCCCGCGTATAGTGCGCACTTCCTGAAGACCCCAGGAGAGAACCCGCATGAGCAGACCGCTGAACCGGTCCCTGCCGCTGACCACGCTCCCGCTGACCGCGATCTCGCTCATGATTGCCGCCTGCGCGGGCCAGGCGCCCGGCCCCGAGCAGGGTGAATCGGTGCTGGGCGTCTTCGCGCCCCCGACCCCCGCTGAGGCGGCGGCATGGGCGGCGGATCCGTATGACTCCGACAAGCGCCAGCGCGGCGTCCTCCTCCTCGCCAACGCTCCCTTCGGAGGCGAGGGGCCTTACCTCCGCCTCTACGAGGTGCGCCTCACCGACGAAGACCCCGTCGTGCGGGCCGCGGCCCTCAAAGCCCTGGCCCTGCACGGCACGCGCGATCACGCCACCCCGATCGCCCGTCGACTGCTCGAGGATGAATCGGAGTCGGTCCGGGCCGAGGCGGCGCGGGCGCTTCAGAGGATCCACGAGCCGCGCGTCGTGGACGCGCTGATCACGGCGGTGGATCCTGGTCGCGAGTCGGATCCGGACGTCCGCGCCCGGGCCGCGCGGGCTCTGGGTCAGTACGCCTCCCCCGAGGTTGTCCAGACGCTGATCGGCGCTCTCAACGACCGCCGCCTCACCGTCAACGCCAACGCGCTCGAGTCGCTGCGCATTCTCACCGGGAAGGACTTCGGCTACGACGCCCGCGCCTGGCTGGAATGGACCAACCAGACGCCGAGCCTCTTCGCCGGACGCCGAACCTACGAGTACCCCGTCTTCGAGCGGGATCCGCGCGTCTGGGAGTTGCTCCTGCCCTTCTGGAGCCCGCCCAATGAGATCGCAGCCACGCCCGCTGGCATGCCCGCCGACCAGCGGGGCGCCGGCGCGCCCGAGGAGCAGGGGGACAAGCCCCCCGCCGGCGGATAAGCGCTCGCGCACGTCCCCCGAAGGAGGCCCTAATATGCCGAGCCCAGCCTGACCACGACCGTCCGCTTCCGACCGTCACGGGGTGAATCCGCATGGCCCGACTGCAACTTGTCTGCGAAAACGACGACATCGGAACCATCCCGCTGAAGACGCGCGCCATGCGCTTCGGGCGTCATCCTGACAACGACATCGTGGTCAACGACGATCTCGCGTCCCGCCGCCACTGCGTCGTCGAGCCCGCGAAGCAGGGGGGCTACGTCGTCCGCGATCTCGGCTCCCGGAACGGCACCCAGGTCAACGACGAGAAGGTCGACATCGCCGTCCTGTCCGCCGGCGACATCCTCCGCATCGGCGGCCACGTCTTTCGCGTCGAGCCCCAGGCGGGCGGCGCCTCGGACATCTTCAGTCGGCAACGGGAATCCGGCGGAGAGTCCCGCTGGGTCGCCGAGCTCAGCCGCCTCATCGACCTGCTCCCACCGAAGTCCTCGACGGAGCCCATCCGACTCATGGACGCCTCCGGGGGTGAGTCGGAGACGCTCGAGAGCGAGGGGCCCGGGCCCATCTCCATCCGCCTGCTTCTGCTCGCCGCCTCCAAGGCCCGCGCCACGGACCTGCACATTGAGCCCAAGGCCGACGGATACCACGCCCGCATGCGCGTCGACGGCTCCATGGTCCAGATCGTCAGCCTGCCCAAGGACGTCGGTCAGCTCGCGACGGGCCTGATCAAGACCGCCTGTCAAATGAAAACGGCCGGCAAGGACGCCGTCCTCGAAGGACACTTCTCCTCGATCATCGGCGAACGCCGCGTCGATTACCGCGCCTCCTTCACACCCTCCGTTCACGGCCAGAAGCTGGTCATCCGCGTCCTCGATCTGCGCAACACACCCACGAGCATCCATGAACTGGGCATGCCGCCCTACATGCTCGAGCGCGTCGACCAGATCTGTCAGCAGGACGCGGGCATGCTCATCGTCTGCGGGCCCACCGGCTCCGGAAAGACGACCACGCTCTACAACTGCATGCGCGAGATCGATGTCGAGCGGCGCAACGTGATCACCATCGAGGATCCCGTCGAGTACCACCTCGAAGGCATCACCCAGATCCCCGCCGACGAGCGCCGCGGCAACACCTTCGGCTCGCTCCTCCGATCCGTCCTGCGGCAGGATCCAGATGTCATCTATGTCGGTGAGATCCGCGATGATGAGACCGCCCGCACCGGCATGCAGGCGGCGATGACCGGGCACGTCGTCTTCACCACCCTTCACGCCAAGGACACCATCGGCTCTGTCTTCCGACTCCTCGATCTGGGCGTCGAGCCCTACCTCATCGCCAACTCCCTCAACCTCGTCCTCGCCCAGCGCCTGGTGCGCGTCCTCTGCGAAGACTGCAAACGCCCCGCCCCCATCACGCCCAAACAAACATCCAAACTCGGTCGCTTCGGACGCGGGCTCGCCGAGACCTACACCGCCACCGGCTGCGCCAAGTGCCTCCGCACCGGATTCCGCGGCCGACAGGCCATCTTCGAGCTGCTCGTAATGAACGATGATTTCCGCGACATCGTCCTCAAGGAGCCAACCATGCAAGCCATGCGCAAGGTCATCGCCCAGGAGCAGTTCACCTCCCTCAAGCAGTCGGGCTGGCGTCTCGTCGCCGAGGGCAAGACCACCTTCAACGAGATCGAGCAGGTCATCGGCGAGCTGTGACCCTCCACGCCCGACAGGCGCGACCGGACGACGCACCCGCCATCGAAGCGCTGGCCCCGGGAAGCCTCGCCCCCAGACTCGCCGATTCGGAGAAGTTCCTCGTCGTCCTCGTCGAGGCCGACGGCGAAACGCTCGGCGCGCTCGCGGCGGATCTGGGCGGCAAGTCCACCGATCCCGACACGCCCGATCTCTTCCGCATCGACTTGCGAGATGACGCCCCCGAAGACGCATGGACGGCCCTGCACGACGAGGCCGAGCGCCTTCTTCGCGAGCGCGGCCACTCGCGCAGCGGCGTCGCCATCGAAGCCACCGACGCCGCCACGATCCGGCGCTATGAGGCCCGCGGATACGAGGCCGTGGGCGGCGGCGCCTACCGCGAGATGGGCGGCGGGCACGTCGAATACCTCCAGGGCTACACCGATCCCGTCGGATTCGTCGTCGACTTCGTCAAGCGACTCGTGTAGCGAGCCTCATCCCGCCAGCGTCGTTCGGATCTTCGTCTCGCTCGTGAGCGTCTTGTGCACCGGGCACTTGTCCGCGATCTCCCGCAGTCGCGCGCGCTGCTCGTCGTCGAGATCGCCCGTGAGCGTCAGCTCGCATTCGATGCGGTCCACCGTCCCCTCCTTCGATTCGCAGTCCTCGCAATCCGCCGAGTGCATGCGATCGTGAGCGAGGCGCACGCTCGCCGACTCCATGGGCCAGCCCTTGCGATCCGCGTACATCCGCAGCGTGATGACCTTGCACGCTCCCAGCGCCGCCAGCAGATAGCCGTATGGAGTCGGCCCCGCGTCCGCTCCCCCCTGCGCCTCCGGCTCATCGGCCCGAAGCTCGTGCCCGCCCGCGACGATCTCCGAGCGATACGCCTCCCGTCCGATTCTGACTTCCACCATCGTCATGCCTCCTTCGTTGCCGCCGAGCGTATCTTGACGAGAGCAACGCCCCGACGAAAGGCCTCGCCATGCAAAGAAAGATCGGCGCCGTCGCAATCGAGCTCGTCCGCTCCGACATCACCGAGCAGCCCGACGTTGACGCCGTCGTCAACGCCGCCAACGCCCAGCTCGCGCCGGGCGGCGGCGTCGCCGGCGCCATCCACCGCGCCGCCGGGCCCCGCCTGCACGAGGCGTGCCGTCCCCTGGCGCCCATCCGCCCCGGCGAGGCGGTCATCACCGACGCCTTCGACCTCCCGAACAAAAAAGTGATCCACTGTCTCGGACCCGTCTACGGAAGCGATGAGCCCCCTGACAAGCTGCTCGCGAGCTGCTATCGCCGCGCACTCGCCCTCGCCGAGGAGGCGAACCTCTCCTCCATCGCCTTCGCCGCCATCTCAACAGGCGCCTTCGGCTATCCCATGCGCGAAGCGGCGGAGATCGCCATCCGCGCCGTCGCCGGCGCCGCGACGACATGCGATTCGGTCGCCCTCGTCCGCTTTTGCCTCTTCGGCGACGAGGCGATGCGCGCTCATGTGGAGGCGCTCCGGCGCGCGCCGGAGGAGTAAATCTATCCCCGCAGCGCTCCGCCGATCTTCTCCGCGAGCTGCGCCGCCTTCGTCTGATCCAGCTCGCCCGGGCGCCACTGAATACCCAGTCCGCCCCCAACCTCGCGATCGGGAAAGCGGGGAATGATGTGAAAGTGCACGTGAAAGACGGCCTGATGCGCATCCGCCCCGTTGTTCTGAAGGACGTTGTACGCCTTCGCCCCGACCGCTTCGCACACCGCCCTGCACAAGCGCGGCAGCGCCCGCCCGATCGCCGCCGCCGACTCCTCCGAGAGCTCATCCAGCGTCGCCGCCTCCTCCTTCGGAATCAGCAGCGTGTGCCCCTCGCTGAGCGGCCCGATGTCGAGAAACGCGAGCGTGTGCGCATCCTCATGCACCTTGTGGCAGGGGATCTCTCCACGAATGATTTTCGAGAAGATCGTCTCGCTCATCGGCGCAGAATACCGCGCCGCGGACCCCTCGCATCCCTCAACCCCGAGCCGCCGCCGTCCGATGCTCTCTCTCCGTCCGCCCTCCGGGCGGCGCCGACAGGAGATCCGCATGCCGACACCATCCCTCGCAGACGCGGGGCGATTCCCTCTCTTCGCCCATCTCGACGCCCTTCAACGGCTCCTGGGGCTCGCCTCGAAACTCACGGACGCCCCCCGCGCCACGCTCTCCCGAGTCCACCCCGCCGCCGGCGTCGAGACGATCGCCGCCATCTGGGCGGAGGGATTCCCGCGCGATCTCCCCTGCATCGATGAGTCCGCGGCGCGCGCCGGCGCCCCGCTGCTCATCGCCGATCTCGCCCACGATGCGCGCTTCGCAGGTCACCCCGAGTGGCTGGAGCGCGGCGTCCGGGCCTACGCGGGCGTGCCGATTCTCGCCGCCGAGAGCCAGACGATCGGCGTCCTCGCGGTGCGCGATTGCGCGCCGCGCCGCTGGGGCGCGGAGACGGTCGCCCTCCTGGGCGAGCTCGCCTGGCTCGCTGCGCGCGAGCTCGAGCGCGCCGACGACGCGCCGCCCACCGCGCCCGCGCTCGCGGCGTGAGCGCGCCTCAGCCCACGCCCGCCTCGACGGCCGCCGCGCCGCTGTGGGCCTCCGTGTGCGTTGGCGGCGGAAGGCGCAGATACTTCGCCAGCCAGTGCGCGCCAAAGTAGAAGGGCAGCGTGTCCACCAGCGCAGCCAGAAGCTTGAAGACGTAGCCCGTCGCGATGAAGGCGAGCAGTTGCGCCCACAGCGAGCCCTCCTCCTCGATCGGCAGCGCCCCCGCGTAGAAGTGCGTGATGAGGATCACCGCCGTCGTGTCGACGAGCTGCGAGACCAGCGTCGAGCCGTTGTTGCGCAGCCACAGGTGCTTGCCCTTCGTCAGCCAGCGCCAGAAGTGAAAGACCTGCACATCCACGAACTGCGCGATCACATACGCAATCATCGACGCCGCCACCGCGCCGAACGCCAGCCGCCGAACCTCGAAGAAGACCCCCGTCCCCTCCTGTCCCTCCGCCTCGAACCCGGGCCACACGCCACCCAGCCACAGAATCGCCACAACCCACACGTTGATCAGGAAGCCGACGAAGACCACGAAGTTCGCCCGACGCCGCCCGTACAGCTCCGAGATGAAGTCCGTGCACAAAAAAGTGATCGGATACGGCAGCACGCCCACCGCGATCGCGACCTTGTACTTCCACTCCTCCGACCCCTCGATGAACCACGCCAGATTCAGGAATCGCGTGATCCCCAGAATGTTCAGCATCGCCAGCGTCGCGAGAAACAGCCCCGCGAACAGAAGGAAGACGCGCTCCCGACGCTGGTGCAGCGTCTCCTCCGACAGTCTCGGAAGCCCCGGGTAGGCGTGCTGACGCGACGGAAGCAGGCTGCGCGGAGTCGGCATCGGGGAAAGATACGAACCGCAGGGCGCCCCGGGCGCGAGCCGGTACAATCGGCCCATGCTGGAGGAGACACGGACGCTCCCGCCAATCCGGGCACTGCCCCCCTTGCTGGTCAACCAGATCGCCGCCGGTGAGGTCGTCGATCGACCCGCCTCCGTCGTCAAGGAGTTGCTGGACAACGCCCTCGACGCCGCCGCCACGCGCATCGCCATCGAGACCGAGCAGGGCGGCGTCGAGCTCATACGGGTCTCGGACAACGGTGTCGGCATACACGCCGATCAGCTCCCCCTCGCCATCGCCCCCCACGCCACCAGCAAGATCGCCGACGCCCACGATCTCGATCGCATCGCCACCATGGGCTTCCGCGGCGAAGCCCTCGCCTCCATCGCCTCCGTCTCGCGACTCACCATCCGCTCGCGCCCCGCCGATCAGGATGAAGCCGCCCTCATCGAGGTCGAGGGAGATCGCGCCCAGCCCGTCCGCCCGGAGCCGGGGCCCGTCGGGACGGTCGTCGCCGTCCGCAACCTCTTCTTCAATACTCCCGCGCGCCGGCGCTTCCTGCGCGCCGCCTCGACGGAGCAGGGCCACGTCAACGACGTCATCCGCGCCCAGGCGATGGCCCATCCGCACGTCGCCTTCGAGGTCCGCAGCGACGGGCGCGTCACGATGGATCTCCCCGCCGGGCAGACCCAGCGCCAGCGCGCCGTCGAGATCCTGGGCAAAGAGTTCGAGCCGAGCCTCCTCGAAGTGCGCGCCGATGAATACGACGGCGCCCAGGGCATGACGCTCTGGGGCCTCATCGGCCTCCCCGAGATCGCTCGCGCCACAACCAAAGCCCAGCGCTTCTTCGTCAACGCCCGCCCCGTCCGCGACCCGCGCATCCAGCACGCCCTTCAGGAGGCCTATCGAGGACTCATTGAGCCCGCGCGCCGCCCCATCGCGGCGCTCATGCTCGAGATGGACCCCGCCTCCGTGGATGTGAACGTCCACCCCGCGAAGGCGGAAGTGCGCTTCCGCGACGCCGGACTCGTACACGCCGTCGTCCACCGCGCCGTCCGCGACGCCCTGCGCAGCGCCGATCTCACGCCCAGATGGGCCGCCCCCGCGCGCCCCGCCGCGCCCTACGGCGACGGCTTCGCCGACGACTTCGAATCCCCACGACCCGCAGCCCCGCAGGGCGCCTTGCTCGAGCCCTGGCCCGGCGTCGCGCCGTCGCCCACCGAGATCTCAGGCGAGCGCATCCCCGATCCGCCGTCCCCCCCCTCATCCGCCGCTCAGTCGCCCGCCGCGCCCGCTGCTGAGCCGAGCGGGACCTCGACGCCTCTGCCCTCCGCTCGTCCCGTCGAGCGGGTGCTCCAGGTCCACAACGCCTACCTCGTCACGCAGGACGAGCAGGGCATGCTCATCGTCGATCAGCACGCGCTGCACGAGCGCGTCATGTTCGAGAAGATCATGGCCCGCCTCGCCACCGGACCGCTCGAGAGCCAGCGCCTGCTCGCGCCCCTTGTGATCGACGCCTCCGATGCCCGCCTCTCCGCGCTGGAGCGCCTGAGCAGGCTTCTCGAGCGTCTGGGCATCGAGGCGGGGCAGGTCTCGCCGCAGGCCATCGGCGTCCACGCCTTTCCATCCTTCCTCCTCGAGCGCGGCGTCGAGCCCGCCGAGTTCCTGACCGACTTGCTCGATCGGACCGCGGATCGCGATCTCCCCCAGGAGGAGGAGGCCGCCATTCACGAAGTCGTGGACATGATGTCCTGCAAGGCCGCCGTCAAGGCCGGCGACACGCTCAACGATCAGGAGCTCGAGGAGCTCCTCGCCATGCGCGAGCGCGTGGAGCGATCTTCAAACTGTCCGCATGGACGCCCCACGAGCATCCGCCTGACGCTCGCCGAACTCGAGAAGCACTTCGAGCGCCGTTGACGGTCCGCCCGCGCCGCCCTCGAGCGCTCTCTCAGCAGGGCCCCCAGCCGCCCAGCAGGACCGCCAGATCCGTCGCGCCGACCTCGCCGTCGTCGCTGAGATCCGCCTCCCCGCCATCCGGCCCCCACGCCCCCAGAAGCGTCGCCAGATCCGCCGCGCCGACCACGCCGTCTCCGTTGAGATCCTCCGGGCAGTTCGACGCCTGCGCCGCCGTCACCGCGCTGAAGGCGTTGACGAACCCCGCGCCGAACGTCGCGTCAAAGCCCGCGACCCCCAGGTCCACCGCCGTCTCCTGGAGGATCTGCTCAACCTCCTCCGCCGTCAGCCAAGGCGCTGCGGAGAGGACCAGCGCCGCCACGCCCGCCGTATATGGCGAGGCGAAGGACGTGCCGTTGACGTTCACGAAGTCCCCGCTGACAGTCCCATCGCCCCCGACGCGATCGGTCGTGCCGATCGTCACCCCCGGCGCCGAGATATCCGCCCCCGTGTTGCTGAACGACGCCAGATCGCCGTTGCGATCGAGCGCGCTGACGGAGACAAGCGACGGCAAGATCGCGGGATATCCCGGAGACGAGCCGCCGGAGTTGCCCGCGCTGGCGAAGTGAACCATCCCGGCGCTGCGCGTCGCGCTGTACTTGTCCGCGATCGCGCTGGATGTGAACCCATACCCGTTGCTGTTATTCGTGACGCGCGCCCCGATGCTCTCCGCCCACGTCAGCGCATCGACCGTCCAACTCGCGGCGCTGCTCCACGAGCCGTCGCAGGGGATCGTGCTGATGAAGGGTCTCGCCGACGCGGTGCGGGTCGTCGGCGCGATCCCCACGACGCCCAGACTATTGTCGATGATCGACGAGATGCACCCCGCCACCCACGTCCCGTGGTTGTCGCACTCGTTGATCGGCTCGCCCGAGCCGCTCTCGCTCGTCGTGTCCACCCCCGGCAGACGCAGGTTCAGATCCGGATGCGTCGGATCGACGCCCGTGTCGAAAATGACCGTGATGATCCCGCTACCCCCCGTCGTGATGTCCCAAGCCTCGGGGGCGTCCATGTCCATGTCCGCCGTGCCGCCGCTCTGCCCCTGGTTGTCCAGCCCCCACTGATTGCTCCAGAACGTGTCGTTCGGAATCAGCGTCGAATAGCCTGTGAAGAGCATGTCCGGCTCGGCGTACACCGTCTCGGGCATCGCCGCCAGCTCGTTGGCCATCGCCAGCGTCTCGAAACCATTTCGCCCGACCGTCCGGACGTTGTAGGCGAGCTCATCGCCGCCGAAGCCGGACGCCAGCGCCGCGAGCCCCTCCGCGTCCGCCTGCCGCTCGTCGACCACCTCTCCCAGCGTCCGCCTCAGGATCCCCTCCGCTCGCTCGCGCCCCACCCAGCCGTGGAACCGGACGAGGATGCGCTCGCTCGGGATCAGCGGCCCGCCGTCCTCGCCCACGAAGACCGGCGCCGCGAACGCGACGCCCGCCAGCGCCTCCGTCTGCTCGACGAGCCGAAGCGCCTCCGCCGCGCTCCGCCGCCCCTCGGGTGTCCGAAGCAGCGACCAGCCCGGGATGCCGAAAGCCTCGCCCTCCATCCCGCCGATGGCCTGGGCCCCGCCGACATCGTCGCGCAGCGCCGCGATCCGTCGGAGATCAAGCGTCAGCGGCCGCTCCTCGTCGAAGAAGTGAACTGAGAGGGTCGGAAGTTCGCCTCCGTCTTCGAGCCCCCTGTCGGGCGCCGCAAGAGCGCCTCGCGCCCCGCTGAGAGCGAGCAATCCAATCGCGCTGGAAATCAGGGCAAGCGTTCGCATTGACGGTCCTCCAAGGGAACGGGATTCCGAGGCTGAAAATCAAGCCTAACGCCCCCGGGGCGTCGCTCCAAGCGCAAAATGTGTGAGCGTCGCCAGGCTCCGCGACTCTGTGCCTCGCCCCGACGCCGCGGTTTTCCTGATTCAGGGGCCCGCAGAGACCGATCCTCGCACTACGATCACCAAGGTCCGACAGGGAGAGCCGGCGGAAACCCCGCTCTTCCAGAGCACGCTTCAGGTCCTTCTTGCCACGGGGACTCATCATGAGCGCTGTCAAAGGCGTCGCTCCCTCCATCAACGGCTGGAACGCCGACTATCTGGACGAGCAGTACGAGAAGTGGCGGGCCGACCCCGATTCCGTGCCCGCCGACCTCGCCTCCTTCTTCCAGGGCTTCGACCTTGCCCGAGGCCCCGCGCCCGCCACCACCGCCCCCCCGGCCGCTCCGACGCCCGCGGCAGGGCCCGCGTCTGACAAACAGGCGGCCGTCGACGCGCTCATCCGCGCCTACCGCGAGCTGGGCCACATCGCCGCCGATCTCGATCCCTTCGGGCGCGAGCGCCCCAGCCCCGAGGAGCTCACCCCCCAGTGGCACGGACTGTCGGAGTCGGACCTCGAGCGGACCTTCGACCCGGGCGATCTGCCCCTGGAGAACCCCTCCGAGCTGCGCGAGATCATTGCGCTGCTCGACGAGACGTACTGCGGGCGCATCGGCGCGGAGTACATGCACATTCTCGATTCCGAGGAGCGCGCCTGGATCGCCGACAATCTCGAGTCCTGCCGCACCTGCCCTCAGCTGACCAACGCCGACCGCGCCCACCTGCTCTACCAGCTCCACAAGGCGGAGATGTTCGAGACCTTCCTCCACAAGCGCTACATCGGGCAGAAGCGCTTCAGCCTCGAGGGGGGCGAATCGCTCATCGTGCTGCTCGACTGGTTCGCCGAGCGCGCCGCCGACGACAACGTCGAGGAGATCGTCTTCGGCATGTCGCATCGCGGGCGGCTCAACGTCCTCAACAACATCCTCGGTAAGACCTATGAGCAGATCTTCACCGAGTTCGAGGCCTCCTGGGAGGAGGACTTCGTCGAGGGCGGCGGCGACGTCAAGTATCACCTGGGCTACTCCGGCGACCGCACGCTGCGCGACGGCCGCAGGATTCGTCTCGTCCTCTCCAGCAACCCGAGCCATCTCGAGTCGGTCAACGGCGTCGTCGAGGGCCGCACTCGCGCCAAGCAGCGCCTCCGAACGGATGAGAGCCGCAATTGCGTCGTGCCGCTGCTGATCCATGGCGACGCCGCCTTCATCGCCCAGGGCTCCGTGCAGGAAGTGCTGAACTTCAGCCAGCTCCCGGGCTACAAGACCGGCGGCGCCGTGCACGTCATTGTCAACAACCTGATTGGTTTCACCACCGGCCCGGAAGATGCGCGCACCAGCCGCTACTGCACCGACGTCGCCAAGACGATCGAGGCGCCGATCCTGCACGTCAACGGCGAGGATCCCGAGGCGGTGGCGCAGGCGGCGCAGTTCGCGCTGGAATATCGCCAGCGTTTCCAGAAGGACGTCGTCATCGACATGTGGTGCTACCGGCGCTGGGGCCACAACGAAGGCGACGACCCCTCGTTCACGCAGCCCGTCATGGCGGCGCTCATCAAGAAGAAGAAGAGCGTCCTCAAGACCTACGCCGAGCGCCTGCTCGCGGAGGGGGTCATCAAGGAGAAGGACGTCGAGGAGATTCGCAAGAGCCTCGATGACCAGATGGAGCGCGCACAGAACAAGGCGGTCGAGGCCCCGCACGATCCCTCGATCGACCCCGGCTCCTGGCGCTGGCAGGGCTTCGGACGCCAATACTCGCACGATCCGGTGGAGACAGGTGTTCCACGTGGAACACTTGAAGAGGTCGGCAAGGCCTTCAAGACCTGGCCCGAGCGGTTCGAGGTCCACAAGAACCTCGCCAAGCTGCTCGAGAAGCGGGGCGACGCCATCCTGAATGACGAGCCGATCGACTGGGCCACCGCCGAGCAGCTCGCCGTCGGCACGCTCCTGCTCGACGGCCACGCCGTCCGTCTCACGGGGCAGGACAGCCGGCGCGGCACCTTCAGCCAGCGCCACGCCGTCGTCCGCGATCAGGAGAGCGGCGAGACCTATGTCCAGCTCAACCACCTGCGCGAGATGGGCAAGCCGGGCGTGGAGGGCCAGGAGCCCGGGGATGAGGGCGAGGACGGGCGCCCGCGCCAGGCGCGCTACTGCATCTATGACTCGCCCCTCTCGGAGTTCGGCTGCCTCGCCTTTGAGTACGGCTACTCCCTCGCCGATCCGAACATGCTGATCCTCTGGGAGGCGCAGTTCGGGGACTTCAACAACGGCGCGCAGGTCGTGATCGACCAGTACATCGCCTCCGCCGAGGCGAAGTGGCAGCGCTGGTCGGGACTCGTGATGCTGCTGCCGCATGCGTACGAGGGGCAGGGCCCCGAGCACTCCAGCGCGCGGCTCGAGCGATTCCTCCAGCTCTGCGCCGATGAGAACATGCAGGTTGTCTACGCCACGACTCCGTCACAGTGTTTCCACATGCTCCGCCGCCAGCTCCGCCGCAAGTTCCGCAAGCCGCTGATCGTCATGAGCCCCAAGTCGCTGCTGCGCCTGCCCGAGGCGACGAGCGCCGTCTCCGATCTTGTCGACGGGCGATTCCACGAGATCATCGATGATCCGCGCTTCGAACATGGCGACGCCGACCGCTCCAAGGTCAAGCGCATCCAGCTCTGCTCGGGCAAGCTTTACTACGACCTGCTCAAGCGGCGCGAGGAGACCGGCGCCGAGGACGTCGCGCTCGTCCGCGTCGAGCAGCTCTACCCCCTCCACGCCGAGTTGCTCGAGGAGGTCGTCGGACGCTATCCGGAGTCGGCGAAGCGCTCCTGGGTCCAGGAGGAGCCGCGGAACATGGGGGCGTACTGGTACATGGTCGTCGAGACCCGACAGCTCCTGGGCTGGGAGGATCTCCCCTTCGTCGGACGCCCGCCCAGCAGCACGCCCGCCACCGGATCGAAGAAGCAGCACGACGCAGAGCAGGCCCAAATCCTCGACCGCGCCGTCGCCAGGATCGAACAGTCGAAGGAAGCCGTCTCCACCGGCTAACATGCGCCCGCGCGACGCCCCGGATCGCCGCTTGGCGCCACATCTTCACCCGAACCAACGGACCACACGGTCATGGCTACAGACATCGTGATCCCGGCAGTGGGAGAGTCCATCACCGAGGGCGTCATCGCCTCATGGCTCAAGTCCGACGGCGACTACGTCGAGCGCGACGAGCCCGTCCTCGAGCTCGAGACCGACAAGATCACCGTCGAAGTCCCCGCGCCGACCGCGGGAGTCGTCCATCCCTCGAAGAGCGAGGGCGACACCGTCGAGGTTGGCGCCGTCGTCGGCTCCATCGACGAATCGGCGGAGAAGCCCTCGGGCGGCGAGGAGGAGAAGAGCGAGGCGAAGTCGGAGAAGAAGGAGGAGAAGTCGGCGAAGGCTGAGGCCGGCGGCAAGGAGGAGGAGAAGGGCGAGAGCAAGACCGCGGCGGCGACGAAGGAGAAGGAGCAGCCCGAGCCGACGAAGAGCGATCTGCCATCGATGCATGGCGCCGCCGCGGGCGGACCCTCGACGAACGGCCCCGCTGGGACGGAGAACGGCGCGCGAATGACGCCGCTGGCCCGCAAGCTGGCCGAGGAGAATCAGATCGACCCCTCGTCGCTCTCGGGCACGGGTCCGGGCGGGCGCATCCGCGAGCAGGACGTGCTCGCTGCGATGCAGAATCGCAAGAGCGGCGGCGCGCCGGCCCAGCCGGCGGCGCAGGCCGCACCGGCGGCGGCCGCCCCGTCTGGCGAGCGCGAGATCACGCGGCAGAAGATGACGCCGCTGCGCCAGCGCGTGGCGCAGCGCCTCGTCGAGGCGCAGCACACGGCCGCGATGCTGACGACCTTCAACGAGTGCGACATGACGGCCGTCATGGACCTGCGCTCGAAGCACAAGGAGGCCTTCCAGGAGGCGCATGGCGTCAAGCTGGGGTTCATGTCCTTCTTCGTGAAGGCGGCGGTGGCGGCGCTGAAGGCGCACCCGCGCGTGAACGGGCAGATCGCAGACGGACAGGACGGCCCCGAGATCGTCGAGCACAACTACATGGACATCGCGATCGCGGTTTCCTCGCCGAAGGGGCTGGTGGTGCCGGTGGTGCGCGACTGCCAGCGAAAGTCCTTCGCGGAGATCGAGAAGGAAGTGCTCGACCTCGGCCAGCGCGCCCGCGACGGCAAGCTGACGCTCGAGGAGATGCAGGGCGGCACGTTCACGATCACGAATGGCGGCATCTTCGGCTCGATGCTCTCGACGCCGATCCTGAACCCGCCGCAGTCGGCGATCCTGGGCATGCACAACATCGTGCGCCGCCCGGTCGAATATCCGCAGGGCTCCGGCGAGATCGCGGTGCGCCCGATCATGTACATCGCGATGTCCTACGACCACCGCCTGATCGACGGCGCGGAGGCGGTGTCGGCGCTGCGGACGATCAAGGAATCGATCGAGGAGCCGGATCGGTTGCTGCTGGGGGTTTGAGCTATAGCGAGAATCGTACACGCGGAGCGGGTCCGGATTCGTCCGGCTCGCGCGCAATCACCGGTAGCGGCGGGCCGCCGTGCCCGCCGAGACGCGCAGCGTGTCATTGGTTCGGAGCGTCATTTCCGCGCATGCTGCGCACGCGCGGCGGGCAGGGCCGCCCGCCGCTACCTGTAGTAAAAAGAGAGACGGCTCGGAGAGCCGTCCCACCAGGAGTGGGTACTCGCTACGGGAGCGGTGATGATGCTCTACGCCCTGTGGCCGAAATGATCCAGCATGCCGAGGCACGACGCGCGGATCATGGTGAAGACGTCGTCGAAGCCGTCGGGGCCGCCGAAGTAGGGGTCGGGGACGTCGAGGGCGCGTTCGGGCTTGCCCTTCATCGTGGGGTCGAATGAGCGCAGCAGGCGGACGCGCTGCGGATCCACGCCGGAGCGGAGCAGATCGCCCTTGTTCTCCCGATCCATGGGGATGATGAGCGCGAAGCGGTCGAAGTCGGCGTCGGGGTCGATCTGGCGGGCGACGGAGGGCAGCTCGACGCCGTGCTTTTTCGCAACGGCGAGGGCGCGCCCATCGGGGCGCGAGCCGATGTGCCAGTGGCCCGTTCCGCAGGAGTCGACGTCGAAATGGTGATGGACATCGCGCTCCTGCGCCAGATGCAGGAAGACGCCCTCCGCCAAGGGCGAGCGGCAGATGTTGCCGAGGCAGACGAAGAGCACGCTGGTGGTTGAGTCGTTCACGCGACGATTGTTGGCAGGCGCGAGGCGTGTCGCCACCGGCTCAGGATGGAGCGGGAACGGGCGCCTCGGGGCGGCTCGGCGCGGCGCCGATCGACGCTTCGCTCGACGAAGGAGGGCTCGCCCGTTCCTCCAGCGGTCGCCATTCGACGACGGGATGGAGCTTGAAGACCTTGCGGAAGAGATCGGCCTTTTGCATGGCGCCCCAAATGTCGGCGGAGGGCTGCTCGGGGGCCGAGACGATGAAGCGTGCGTCGTCTTCCTCGATCCGCAGGTCCATCGCCTGGATGCGCTGGGTGTGGGTGCGATCGAGGCCGTCGGCGAAGCGGAGGATGGCGGAGAGCGCCCGGACGAGCTCGCGATCTGATTTCGGGAGCTTGCCGAAGTTCTGATGCTTCTTCTTCGGCGTGGAGCGGCGGTGATAGCGCGCGATGTTGGCGATGAGCTCGATTTCGCGCGGGGTGAAGCCGCGGAAGTCGGCGTGCATGATCAGGTGGTACGAGTGATGGTGGTGCTTGGAGTAGTCGATGTGATAGCCCACGTCGCGGAGGAAGGCCGCGGCTTCGAGGAGGCGGCGGCTCTCCGGGCGCGCCCAGGCGCCGGCCCAGTCGCTGAAGTGATCGCGCAGGCGGTCGAAGATCCGCAGGGCCATTCGGGCGACATGCTCGCAGTGGGCGGCCTCGTAGCCGCATTTCTCGGCGAAGGCGCGGACCGAGGCCATCGGCTCCGTCGCCTCGCGCCGGCGGGGCGTCCGACGGACGCCCTCGTTCTCATCGAGCATGGTCAGCAGCAGGCCGTCGCGGATGCCGCGGTCATGCACGCGCAGGCGATTGACGCCCAGCTTTTTCATGAGCCGCTCGCCGATGGCGAGGCCGGCGACGATGATGTCCGCGCGATCCTCGGGCAGCCCGGGCGTCCTGCTGCGCTCGGAGACGGGGGTCTTGCGCAGGTTGTCGAGAAGATGCTTGACCTCGGAGCGCATCATCTCGTGCCCTCGCACGCTCGGGCCGGGGCCGAGTGACGGCCCGCCGCCCATGCGGGCCAGCAGCGACATGTCGCCCAGTGTGGTGAGCGTTCCCCCCGTGCCGATGAGCGTCTGGGGGTGGAAGGGCGCTTCTCCGATGGTTCGATCGAGCGTGCGCATGATGAATCGCCGCATCTCGTCATAGCGCGAGCCGCCGGAGTCCTTCGGCCCGCCGAACTGCTCGGTCATGCGGACGGCGCCGATGGGGATCGTGTACACCTGCTCGACGAGGCCTCCTGAGGAGAGGATGACCTCGGTGCTGCCGCCGCCGATGTCGACGACGCCGGCTGAGATATCGCGCAGGTCGAAGTGATGCGCTGCGCTGAGGAAGGCGAGGCGCGCCTCCTCATCGGCGGAGATAATCTCCATCTCGAGCCCGGTGCGCCGGCGGAGCAGGTCCGCGAGAGCCGGCGCGTTGCTGGCCTCGCGGACGACGGCGGTGCCGATCAGGCGGACGCGCTCGACGTCGTAGCCTTCGGCGATGCTCTTCATCCGCGCCACCGCCTGCGCCGAGCGCTCCATCGCCTCGTCGCTCATGGCGGCGGAGGCGGTGAGGCCCTGCCCGAGTCGGGTCATCTCCTTCTCGTCGTCGAGGATGCGGTAGCCGCCCTCGCGCGCGGCCTCGGCGACGACGAGGCGGATGCTGTTGGTGCCCATGTCGATCGCGGCGAGGCGGCGGGGGCGTTCGCTCTGTCCGTTGCGGGGGCGATGCTCCTCGGCAGCGCTGTCGTCGCGGCGCCTCGGTTCGGAGGCGGGCGTCCAGAGCGTCGCCGGCTCTGGACGGAGGGCGCCCTCGGAGAGCTCGGGCAGCGGCGACGCCTCGTCCTCCTCGCGCCGCTCCTCGAGGGCGTGGAGGCGGTCGAAGAAGCCGCCGTCCCGGAAGCCGGGCCACCACTGGAGGAACTCGGCATGGGCCGATTCGAGATCGCGCTCGCTCTGGTCGCGCAGCTCGGCGAGCCCGGCGCGAATGGCGTCCTCGTCGTCCTCGGGCGCGACGCGGACGTCGCCTGCGACCAGCCCGTCGAGAACAGCGCGCAGACGAGCGATGATGTTCTGCGTGTCGTTGATCGCGCCGAGGCGATCCTGAATTTCCTTGAGCGTGGAGAGAATGCTCCGCTCCTGTTCGTCGTCGAGGCAGGGCGCGAAGATCTCCATGGCGTACCGGAGTCGCTTGAGCTCGATGCGGAGCTGATGCAGGTTGTCGTAGTCGCGGAGATCCCGCTCCGCCGCCATGTGGACGCTGCGCACCAGGCCCGGCGTCGTCCGGCGGCAGGTCGATTCCAGGGAGCCGCCGGGGCCGGCGTCGATGGAGCGGCGGAGCTTCCGCGCGTCCTTCGCCAGGCGCGTCGGATCGATCCGATCGAGCGTCTTCTGAAGGCCCGCCATCGCCTCGTCGCGCTGCTCGGCGAGCGTGCGATCGAGAAATCGCAGCGCCGGCGCGAGTCGCTCGGCGCTCTGTTCGTCGATTCGGTCGTCGATTTGGGCGAAGCGCATCCGATGCACGTCGCAGTCTCGCGCTGCTCCGGCGGCTTTGCGGAGCCGCTTCAGCCGCTTGCGCGTCTTGGCGGCGCGATCCTCCTCGAGGACGTCCTGAAAGATCTGGATCGCCGCGCCGGCCCGGCGGGTGCCGACGCGGAGCTGATGGACGTTCTCTACCTCGTCCCCCTTGCCCTTGCGCAGCGCGTCGCCCCGCTCGCTGACCGCTCGGAGACGGACATCGATCGTCTCCCCCGACGCCTGATCAAGCGGCGTGTCGGCGTGCAGCCAGTCGATGCGCTTCGCCGATCGGCTCTTCTTGCCCAAAGCGATCTCCCGCTGCCTCCCACGGCTCCGATTGGGGCGGCGTGATTCAGAGGTGAAGGTCCCACCGACATTGTATGAAGACCGACCGGCTTGTCTGTCCGTTCTCCCATGCCTTTCCCAGCGTGAGCTCAGGCGGGACATGTCCCAAACGGGGAGCGCGGGCGCTCGCCCTCTGGTCGATCGAACCCGGGTGCGGAGGGGTGCGGAGGGGGGCGGAGGGTCCGGAAGATGCGCCTGATGGTCTCCATCGGCCTGTAGACTGCCTCGGATGAGCCCCGCATCCTCCACGTCCGTCTCCGGCGCCGCTCGGCGCGAGCGCGAAGCGGAGTCTTCCGCCCGAAATCAGGCGTTGGATGAGGATCAGCGGAAGGCGGTCGAACACGAGGGCGGGCCGCTGATCGTTCTCGCCGGTCCCGGGGCGGGGAAGACGCGGGTGCTCGTCCATCGGGTCGCCCGCCTACTGGCGGCGGTGGAGGACGGGGGGCGCGGCGTGGATCCTGCGTCCGTTCTCGCGCTGGCGTTCACGATCAAGTCGGCGGCGGAGCTTCGCGAGCGTCTGGCGGAGCTCGTCGGGCCGCGGGCGGCGTTCCGCGCGCAGGCGTCGACGTCGCATGCGTTCGGGGCGTCGATCGTCAGCCGCTTCGGCGCGCGGCTCGGGCTTCCTCGCGAGACGCGCATCGCGGACTCCGCAGAGCGGCGCTCGCTGGCGCGGGAGGTGATCGAGTCGGAGGGGCTCTTCGAGGCGTGGGCCGGGCGCGGTCTGGAGCGCGCTGGCGACGAGGCGCTCGATTTCGTTCACCGCTGCCACACTGACGCGATCGACCCCCGGCGCGCGCATCGCTGGTGCGCCGAGCGGCGTCAGCGGTTGGAGACGGGGGAGATGGATCCATCGGAGGCTGCGGATGAGGCGGCCGAGCTCGCGCACGACGAGGACCGCGCGCGCTTCTATGAGCGATACGACGCGTTGCGGCTCGAGCGCGGGATGCTGACCTTCGACGATTTCATCAACCTGCCGATTCGGATTCTGCAAGAGTCGCCCGAGGTCGCGGCGCGCGTGCGCTCGGAGATTCGCCACATCGTGGTCGATGAGTTCCAGGACTGGAATCCGGCGCAGATCACTCTTTTGTCTCTGCTGGCGCCGCCGGCGTCATCGCCGGATGTCTGCGTCGTGGGAGATGACGATCAGTCCATCTACGCCTTCCGCGGCGCCGACGAGCGGGCGTTCGAGCGTTTCGCGGGGATCTGGACGGACCAGAAGACGATTCCCCTCACGAGGAACTACCGCAGCCAGAAGCCGATCGTCGAGGCGGCGCAGGCGGTGATTGCGCGGGCGTCGGAGCGCTTCAAGCCTGATAAGACGATCAAGCCTGCCAAGAGGGAGCTCGAGCCGGGGGCGGGCGTGGAGGCGGTGGAGCTGGCGGATTACAAGGACGATGGCGTCGCCATCGCCGCGATGATCGAGGAGGATCGAGTCGCGTCGGGGCGGCCTTTCAGCGCATACGCCGTCATCGCGCGCACGCATAACGATCTGGCGCGAGTGGCGTTTGAGCTGGAAATTCAGGAGATTCCGGTGAACATCCGGCGGCGCGTGACGCCGCTCGATGACGCGGCGGTGCAGGATCTGCTCGCGTGGATGCGCGTGCTCGGTTCGGAGGCGGGGCTGCTCGAGATTCGACGTCTGCTGATGCGTCCACCCATCAGCCTGGATCCCGCGGAGGCGCTGCGCCTGGATCGCGCGTATCGGGCGGAGGCGTCGCGCGATTCGGGTCTGGATCTGATCGCGTTTCTGCGCGGGCGGGGGCGCGATCTGGCGCCCGTGACCCGTTTTCTGGATCTGTACGACCGCCTGATGGCGGAGATGGCCAGCCCGGCGGATCAGGTGGTGGAGGCGATCATGCGCGAGGCGCGCCTCGCGAGCGTGGAGCCGCTGGATGATCGGCGGCGCAAGCGGCGCATCGAGAGCCTGGTGCAGGCGCTCGGGTTCGTCCGGTCCGTCTGCGAAGCGCTCCCGGGCGCGGCGGACGTGCCGGCGTTTCTGGAGCACTACGAGCGGCTTGACGAAGGAGAGCAGCGCTTCGTGGGCGTGGGCGACGAGCGGCTGGACGGCGATCCGGATGAGGACGAGGCGCCGAACGCCGTCGCGCTGCTCACGGCGCACAACGCGAAGGGGGCGGAGTTCGACACCGTTTTCGTCACACGGGTCAGCTCGCCGCACGGCTTCCCATCGCCCAGAAAGGACGAGAAGCGGCTCCCCGAGTCGCTGACAGGGCGCCGGCCTCTCGACGCGCACGACGAGGAGCGCCGGCTTTTCTACGTTGCGTGCACGCGGGCCGAGCGGCGGCTGATTCTGCTCGCCAAGCGTCGGAAGAGCAAGAAGACAAGTAGTGTGGACTTCTTCCTCGAGTTGGCGTATGGCGAGTCCGGGGTCGAGATTCCGGTGCGGGATGGCGACGAGATCATCGCGCGTGCGGGGGCGCCGGCGCCCATTCCGGAGGAGCCCGACGCCGCGATCGATTCGCGGGACGCGCGCCTGCGCCGCTTGGCCGCCAGTGTGCGCGCGGGAGCGCAGGCGTATTTCGGAGAGTTGCATGAGCGGTCCGTCTCGGATGAGCGGCTTCGCGAGATGCAGCGGGAGATGTCCGAGGCGCTGGTGCGGCTGGCGGATCTGGCTGATTCGCGGGACGGGCGCGCGCCGAGCCGTCTGAGCGAGGAAGACCCGCTGCGCGCGCAGATCATCAGGACGCTGGAGGGCGACGCCTCGGAGGCGGGACTCTTCACCCCGCCCAAGCCTCCGCTGCGTCTGAGCTATTCACAGCTCTATGACTACATCTCCAAGTGTCCGCGCTGCTACTACGTGAAGCACGTCCTCCGGCTTGAGGAGCCGGCGGCGCCGCATCTGGTGATGGGCAACGCCGCGCACGAGGCGCTGGAACGCTTCTACAGCGAGTATGGCGAAGCCGACGCCGCGGGCGCGCCGCGCCCCGGGCTGGAGCGGCTGCTCGAGCTCGGGGAGCGCAGCCTGCGGGAGCGGCTTCCCGCCTCATCGCCGCTTGAGAGGGATCAGCTCCGGCAGGTTCGAGCGCTGCTCGAATCGGCATGGACGAGCTTCCATGATCCCGACGCGCACATTTTGGAGGTCGAGCGCGCGTTCGAGATCCCCTTCGAATCGGGTGGCGCGGCGCATGCGATCCGCGGCAAGATCGATCGGATCGACCAGCTTCCGGGCGGCGGGTTCCGGATCGTCGACTACAAGACAGGCGAGCCGACAGGGCGGTTGCTAAAGCCGGAGCCGACGGACCTTCAGATGGGCATTTACGCGCTGGCGCTCTCGGAGACGCACGGAGGCGGAGCGCCGTGCGAGGGCGTGGCGGAGTACCACATCCTTTCGAGCGGAGAATGCGGGCGGATTGATCTGTCCTCATTGAAGCTGGAGAGGATCCGAGACAAGCTCGAAAAGACGATCGCGAGCATTTTGGCGGGCGAATTCCCGAGAAATCCGCGCCACTGTCGGGGGCATTGCTGGATCTTCGACAACGAATGATCGAGCGGGCCTATTCTTCCCGCACACACTCATTCACGCCGAAAGGAACTGCATGATTCGCATCGCTTCGCTTCTCGTGTCTCTTATCGTCGCTTCGTTCGCCTTTTCGGCGAGCGCGGCGGCGCAGCTCGGCGCGCCGCAGGTGGGTTCCGCGTCCATCGAGCTGATCGACCAGGGCGACGAGCCGCGCCGCGCTCTCCGCTACAAGGTCGCCGCCGGGGCTGAGGGCGACGTGCTGCTCATCTCCAACTTCGGGATGAACATCATGGTCAACGGGCAGGACCAGTCACCCCAGCCGATCCCGGGGCAGCGCCTGAAGATGGGCCTGCGGGTCTCTGAGATCGCAGATGATGGGGACATTCACTTTGGCATGATTGTCGAGGAGGCCGGCGCGGAGGAGTCCGAGGAATTCGAGCCCTCGATCCGCGACGTGATCACGGACGCGATGGCGCCGCTCGAGGGGGCGGAGGTCAAGGGCCGCGTCTCCGAGCGCGGCATGACGCGCAGCGTTGTCCTGGAGGATGCGCCGGAAGGGGATCAGCAGACAGCGCAGATGCTCGCCGATCTCGAGCAAATCGCCACTCAGATCGGCACGCCCTTCCCGGAGGAGTCCGTCGGCGTGGGCGCGCGCTGGAGCGTGACGCGCGAACTCTCTGTCGGCGCGTTCGCAATCTCCGAGAAGACGATCTTCGAGCTGCTCTCGATCGAGGACAATCGCGTGCGTCTGGCTCTGCGGGTCGATCAGTCGGCGGAGGAGCAGCCGATCTCCTCGCCGACGCTGCCGCCCGAGGCGGATGCGCGCCTGAGCGAGTACACGGGAACGGGCGAGGGCGAAGCCGTGGTCGACCTCGAGCGGATGGCGCCTATCGACAGCGATCTCGAAACGTCCTCGTCCTGGACGGTGCGTGTGGCCATGGGGCAGGTCCAGCAGGCGATTCAGTACAGCATGACGATGTCCATCCACATGGAGGCGATGGACGAGCAGTGAGCGGCGCCGCGCTGTCGGCGCGGTCGATCATGCCCTCTGCGATCCCTCGCCCCCATCGGGCGCCCGTTCAAGCAGTGGCGGCGCCGGCGGGCTCGTTCAGGATGCGCTCGGCGTAGGAGTTCATGGCGTCGCGGAGCTGCTCGAAGGAGTCGAGAACGTAGAGGATCGGCTGGTAATGGTCGATCTCGAAGCTGGTGTCGCAGACGCGGTCGAGCTCGAAGGGGCGGCGATCGACCTTGTCGCTTTCGAGCGCGTGATGCCCCTCGCCCTCGCTCGAGATGAGTCCGCTGCCGTAGAGCTTGACGCGGCCATCCTCGTGGATCAGGCCGAACTCGACGGTGAACCAGAAGAGCCGCGCGAGGCGCTCGGTGTGCTCGGGGTCGTTGGCGTGCAGGGCGGCCTGGCCGTAGGTCTGGAGGAAGTCGGCGAAGATCGGATCGGCGTGCAGCGGCACGTGCCCGAAGACATCGTGGATGATGTCGGGCTCGGGCAGGTAGTCCATGCTCGTCTTGGGGCGGACGGAGATCGTCGTCGGGAAGCGACGCTGCGCAAGGAAGGCGAAGAACGACTTCGGCGGCAGGTAGCCCGGCACGCCCATCGATGCCCAGCCGGTGAGCGGCTTCAAGCGAGAGTTCACGTCGTCCAGATCGGGAACGCGGTCCGGGCGAAGGTTGATCGCCCGCATGCCGGTGAGGAAGACGTTGGACGCGTCTGTTTCGAGCTGCTCCATCCGCTTCTTGAAGAGGATGGACCACACCTCGTGGTCCTCGTCCGAATACCTCTCCCAGTTCTGCGTGATCGCCATCTTGTCGATGTCGATCTCGCTGGCGGGGAGATGCTCGCTGTCCTTCCCGGCTTGAAGAGCGCGTTGCGCTTCGTCGGAGTCGATCACCTGATGAAAAATGCTCTCGGACATGGCCTGCCTCCGCTGAGTTTCGGCATTCCGTTCGATTCGCCGCGGGCGGGCCCGCGCGAACCAGACTTGTTCATATTGTAGGGCGAAACCCGTCCCGCCCGCGATCGATCCGCCGATTCCGCCGGCGCGCCGTGTGAGACGCCCGTGCGGGTCGAAGACGGGCCCCTTTGGCGAGTTGCAATGTTCCAGAATCGTCACCAGGCAGGAGAGCGGCTGGCCGAACGACTCCGTCGGTTCGCCGATTCGACGCCCCTCGAACGCCCCGTCGTGCTCGCGGCGCCGCGGGGCGGCGTCGCCGTCGCGGCGCCCGTTGCGGAGGCGCTGGGGGCGGAGCTGGATGTGGCGCTCGTCCGAAAACTTCGGCATCCTCGCCAGCCCGAGCTGGCGATCGGGGCGGTGGGGGAGGATGGGACGCCGATCCTCAGCGAGAGCGGCGCGGGCTCGCTGCCGGAGGAGGTGGTGCGGCGCGAGGTGGAGCAGCGCGTGAGCGAGCTCGAGCAGCGCCGCGCGCGATACCGCGCTGCGCGCGAAGCGGTCGAGATCGAGGGGCGGGACGTGATCCTCGTCGACGATGGCGTCGCCACCGGCTCGACCATGGAGGCGGCGGCGCATGTCGTGCGCGGCAAGCGCCCGAAGCGCCTGATCATCGCGCTGCCAGTCGCGCCCGCCTCCTCCGTCGATCGACTGCGCGAGATCGCCGACGAGGTCGTCTGTGTCGAGACGCCCGCGATGATGTTCGCTGTCGGGCAGTTCTACTTCGACTTCGGGCAGGTGACCGACGAGCAGGTCGTCGAGACGCTGAAGCGCGCGGCGCCCGAGTGAGCGTCAGATCGAGCGCGTTCGCCGGCTGGAGGGGAAGCCGAAAGCCGGCGTCAGGAAGAGCATCAGCGGACCCACCAGCAGACTCGCCGCGCCGGAGTAGGCTGAGACGCCCACACCCCGCCCCAGCTCCGCGAGGGGGCGCGCCGCCACGGCGGGGTCGATTCCCGAGCGCAGCGCCAGCAGCGCCGCCGCGAGGATGTGAGCCATGATCCCAGCGACGAGCACGAGCCCCGCGATCGCCACGACATTGCGCCGCATGACGACGACGCGCAGCGTGAGCGTTGTGTAGCAGCCGAGCGCGAAGCCGAGGGTCATCGGTCCGACGATCGTCACGACGCCTCCGGCTCCGGGCGCGGGGGCGACGCGCGTCAGATCCGCCAGCAGCCCCAGGATCATCGCAGCGCCCATCGCCGTCGCCTTCGGCGCCCACAGCGCCGCCACGACCATGAGGATCAGGAGGAAGCTGGGCGCCACGCCCGTCTCCCCGAGCGCCAGGCCGTCGCGCAGCCCGATCTCGAGCCCGAGGGTCAGCCACGCAGCGATCGCGAAGACGAGCCAGTTCACCGCTGCCGCTCCATCTCGGGGGCCCGGATGACGATGCGTCGGACCCGCTCCAGCTCCAGATCCGGACGCACGACCACGCGCTGCCGCAGCGGCGCGTTCTCCTTCTCCGCGACCAGCTCCACGCGCCCCAGGATCAACATCTGAGCCGACTCAGGCCAGGACTCGTCGCGCACGCGCACGATCTGCCCGGGCTCGACGCCCACGGCGTCGCGCTCGAGATCCCCTTCGAGCGTTCCCTTGCCGGTTCCCGCGAGGGAGCATTCGAATCGCTGCGACTCCGTGACCGTCACCACGCCCCGCACGCGCCCCGCGTCGGCGCTGGTGACGGGCAGCACGCGGCTGGTCGTGGCGCCGACTTGCACGACGAGCCCGACCAGGTGCACGCCGCGAGCCGCGGCGACGGACTCCTGCTCGATGACGCCGCGGTCCTGCCCGGCGCGCACGACGAGCGTCCCGGCCGGCGCGCCGGCGAAGGAGCCGATCACCCGCGCCTCGAAGGCGCGGATGGGGAGCTCGGGGGTGAGAGCCAGCCCGCCCTGGAGCTGCTCGATGAGCTCTTCGAGCTCCGCGATGCGCTCCTTGGCGCGGAGTGCTTCGAGCTGGGCGCGGTCGCGCTCGATGGCGAGGGCGGCGAGATCGGGATCGTCCGGCAGCGTGCGGGAGCGGGCGGGGCGGAGGGAGCGCGAGACCCACGCGGCGCCGTCGGAGACGGGGGCGGCGACGAAGAGGACGGGATCGACGAACCACTCGACCCACCAGTTGACGCGCGTGGGCGCGAGGGCGAGGACGAGGGCGAGCATCATCGCCGTCCCGAGCACGCGACCAGGGCTGAGACTCCGTCGCGCCATGCCGACTCCGTGCGATCAGAGGGGCCCGAGTGCATCCGAAGCGGGCCCGTTCTCAGAAGCTCATGTCGTCGTCCGGGAGCACCTTCTTCAGGCGATCCAGATCTTCGAGGAAGATGGCCGTCCCGCGGGCGACGCAGGTGAGCGGATCCTCCGCGGTTCGGACTTCCAGCCCGGTGCTGTTCGCCAGCACCGTGTCGCATCCCCGCAGCAACGCGCCGCCGCCCGCGAGGACGATTCCGTTGTCCACCAGGTCCGCCGCGAGTTCGGGCTCGGCGCGCTCCAGCGTCCGCGTGACGATCTCGACGATCGTCGAGACGGGCTCCTGAAGCGCGTCGCGGATCTCCTCGGAGGTGATCACCATCTTTCGCGGCAGACCCGAGATCATGTCGCGCCCACGCACCTCGATCGAGCGATCCTCCTCGACGGGCGCCGCCGAGCCGATCTCGATCTTGATCCGCTCGGCGGTCTGCTCGCCGACCATGAGGTTGTAGGTTTTCTTGAGGTGACTGATGATCGCCTCATCCATATCGTCGCCCGCGACGCGCACCGACTCGCACGCGGCGATGCCGGCCAGCGACATGATCGCCACCTCCGTAGTTCCGCCGCCGATGTCGACGATCATCGACGCCGTCGGCTCGGCGAAGGGCAGCCCGGCGCCGATCGCAGCCGCCACGGGCTCCTCGATCAGATATATCTTCCGGGCTCCGGCGCGCTCCGCCGAATCGAAGACCGCGCGCTTCTCGACGGCGGTGATGCCTGACGGCACCGAGATCACCACGCGCGGGCCGAACATCCGGCTGCGCCCGTTGACCTTGCGGATGAAGTACCCCAGCATCGCCTCGGTGATTTCGAAGTCGGAGATGACGCCGTCTTTCAGCGGGCGGATCGCCGTGATGTTGCCGGGCGTCTTGCCCAGCATCTCCTTAGCCATCCAGCCGACGGCGTTGCCATTGTCAAGAACCTGATTCGTGCCCTTCTTCACCGCCACCACGCTGGGCTCGTTCAGGACAATCCCCTCCCCGCGCACCGCGACCAGGGTGTTGCATGTGCCCAGGTCGATGCCCATGTCGACACTGAACCAGCCAAGCAGCGAGTCGAGATCAAACGCCAAGGAGGTCGATCCGTTCGGAGTCTTCGTCAGCATTGCCTCGCCAATGGGGCCAACGTCGCCCCGCGTCTCTGGCGCCCGCCATCGCCGGTCTGAGAAGCCGACGCGGGTCCGCCCCGCGCCGCCGCACAGATCCACGATCGGCAGCCCGGGCCGGCAAGCTAAAGGTTATCGGATTTTGACGCGTCGCACCGCGAGGGGCCGATCCTGAACCCCGAGATATCGCGGTCGGCCCCGCTGGGCCCCCCGTCCCTCGTCCCCTCCTCCGCGCGTCGCCGCCGCCCGGGCGGTGGTCAGTCGGCGATCCGGATATTGCCCCGTTCCTGGAGGACAAAGGGCGTCGTCACGGGCGGCATGGCGCCCTCCCCGCCGGAGATGGACGCCGCCTCGCGCCACATGATCGCCACCGCCGCGCCGAGACACACCACGGCGAGCAGCGCGAGGCCCGTGTAGACGTTCATCTGGGGCGTCCGCCGCTGCGCCTGCGAACCGGGCAACTGCATTCCGAACTGGCTCATCGCGCGTGCTCCTCTCGGCCCGGGGACTCAGCGGATCGTGCTGTACACGACGTCGCCCACGCGCACCTCGGTGCTCCGGTTCAGCGTGTCCACGACGCCCGCCGCGTTGTTCAGGTCGACGTCGACCACCCGCAGCTTCCCGACGAACTCATTGCCTCGTGTGACGCTGAGCTCCATCCCCGGGCGGATGCGGTCGGCTGATCCGGCGTCGATGGAGGCGAGCATCTGCCCGCTGGTGTCCTGGCGGATGTTCGTGACCTGCGCCCGGATCGGACGCGTCGCCGCAAAGGAGTCCGCCTCGCGCGAGGCCACCGCGCCACCCTCCTCCTGGAGGTCCGCAAGCTGCTCCTGGAGCGCCCGGTTCATCTCCCGCGCTACTTCAAGCTGGGCCGCGATGTCGCTCACGCGATCCGCCAACTCGATCTCGACCTGCGTGGAGCGGAGCTCGGATTCGCGGAGCTTGGAGACCTCGCCATACATGACGTCGATCAGATTCGTCTGGGTCTGGTTCGTCGCGGCGAGTTGATCGACCTTCGACTGAATCGAGATCGCCTGCGTCTCCGCCTCCTTGACCCGCGCGAGCAGGCGGCTGTTGTCGCGCTCCAGGGCTTCCTTCTCCCCGCGGAGATCGGCCAGTTGCTCGCGCAGGGCGTCGATCCGCGACTCCCGCTCCGAGAGCTGGGCCTGGAAGTCCGTTCGCTCGGCGTTCAACTCCTGCTGCAAAGCCTGCTGGGCAAGCCGCAAGTCCTGGTACGTGCTCCGGATCTCACGCGCATTGGTGCTGTACGCCACTGAGAGCGCCGCCAGCAGGATGCTGAGGACGGCGGCGAACACGACCAGAATTTTCGTGATGATGTGCACAACAAGCTCCTGCCGGACCTCTGCGGCGCTGCTCTCCGCCGCCGGAACCCGCTCCAACGTGGGACTGCCCTGCTGTTCTCTTCCGGCGTCCTCCCCGAACGCCAGCGGGACCGTTCTGTACGCGAATCAGTCGCCCTCGGATCCAGCCCGGGTGAAGAACCCGCCTGATGACTCGACATCGGGGCGAGCCTCAACTAGGTACCGCACCAGACCTCGACCGTCAACCGACCCGCCTCTCTCTCGCAGGGCGGGCGATCCCCCTTGCGCCTCCCTTCACACGCTTACCGGAGCTCCTCCGCCGCGCCGGCCCACGCCCCGGCGGGACCATCCAGGGCGCGCAACATCCCCGCGGCGGCGGTGACCCGAACCATGCCCGAACGATCATCCATCAACGTCGCGAGCCGCTCGAGGTTCGTCTCGCCCGAGGTCAGCCCGAAGACGTAGGCCGCCTGCGCGCGCAGCGCGGGGTTCGTCGACTGCCAGTGTTCCTCCGCAATGAAGCCGCCCCCGACCTCACCCAGCTTCGCCAACGCCGCCGCCGCCCCGAGGCGGACTTCCGCCGGCATGCGCTCCCGCCCGGACGCCGCGGTCAGGTAGATGAGTTGATCGATGGATCGCCTGTCCTGGACTTCGCCGATGATCTGCACCGCCAGCGCAGTGGCCTCCAGATCCTCGGGGCGGCTCGGATAGAGCGATGCGCGGATCATTTCCATCGCGCGCGGATCGTCCAGCTTCGCCAGCGCTTCGGCGATCTGAAGCCGCAGCAGCCGCATCGCCGCCAGCGACGCCTTCGGCGCATCCCGGCTCGCCGCCTCCCGCAACATCGGAATCGCAGAGCGGTTGCCCAGCTCCCCGAGGACGAACGCCGCCTGCGCGCGCACGCGCGGCTCTCTCGAACGCAGCATCGACGCCAGCGGCGAGAGATCCACGTCCAATCCGAGCTGATGCGCGGCGTAGATGGCCCCCGCCTGCATGTGCTCTGAGCGCGAATCAAGCAGTTCCTTGATGCGCGGCGCGTGTTCCTGCATCCGCAACTTGCCGACGGTCATCGCCGCGACGAAGCGGACCCCCTCGTTCTCATCGTGCAGCGCCGGGCCGATCAGCCCCTCGAGTCGCGTGGCCGCCGTGTGCAGCCCCTCCAGAGCGTTGGCGCGCAGCAGGGGATCTTCGCTCACCGCGGCGTCCGTCAGCAGCGCCAGCGCGCGCTCGCGCAGCGTGGAGCGCTCGACCGTCCGCGTCTCCGGCGGCGTCGCCTCCCCCGCGCTGACACAGCCCGCCAGCGCGCACGTCAAGGTCGTCAGCGCGAGGCTGGTCAGGGCTGGAATTCGGATCGCTCGCATGCGTGCTCCTTCCATCGACTCCCCTTGTCGGATCAGGGGCGCTGCTCGCCGGCCCCGCTCTCTTCCGTCGGCTTCGCCGGCGTTGGCGCTTGCTCTTTCGACAGAGCCGCCACACCGAAGAGGGCGACGCCCGCCGCCAGGACCACCCATTGAAGGGCCCATCCGAAGCGCATGAAGGCCGTCGACCCCTCCCCCTGAGCGACGGCCAGATCGACGACGAGCGCCCCCTCGCTCCGCGCCGCCCTCTGCCTGACCACGCGCCCCACCGCGTCGATCCCCACCGAGATTCCGGTGTTGGCGGCCCGGGCGGCGGGGGTGCGCGTCTCGATCGCCCGCCAGCGCGTAAGGAGGACGTGCTGCTCGCGTCCGCCTGCCCAGCGGGTGAACCAGCCGTCATTGGTCAGATGCGCAATGAGCCCGGCCGCGCGGGCGCCGTTGCGCGTGAGCAGCCGGCGAACGACTGCCGGGTTGGTCGCCTCGAAGCAGATGGGGGTGGCCACGCCCAGCTCTCCGTCACGGAGGGGAACGCGCAGCGCTCGCGCCGCCTCGCCAACTTCCAGATCGAAGGACATCCCCGGCGCGCCGATCGCCAGCAGCCGCCGCTCGAGCCACTCGCTCCATGAGATGTAGGGCATGACCTCGCCGAAAGGAGTGAGGTGAACCTTGTCATAGCGCTGCTCCTGCATCGCTCCCTGCGCGACGAGAAAAGCGCTGTTGTAGGACGCGTCCTGTTCGAGAGTCAGCGTTCCGTCGTCCTGCTCGATCAGCCGCACGCCTTCGCGCGCCATGGCGCCGACGATCATCGGCGTCCCCGCCGCCTCCTGAATCATCTCGAGCGCCTCGACGAACCCCGTGGCGAGCTCGCGCTCCGCCTCGCGCGCATCCTTGTTCAGCCCGAGACCGGGATACATCGTCTCGGGCCAGAGGATCAACTCCGCGCCCTGATCGGCGGCCTCCGCCGTCATCGCCGCCATCGCGCGGAAATCCTCGACGCGCTGGGCGAACTCCCAGTTCATCTTGTTGCTCTGGGGCACGTTCGTCTGCACGATCCCCACACGCAACGTCGGCCACGACTCCATCGCCGAGCGCGCATTGCGCTCGAGCAGTAGGCCGGCGCCGCCCAGCGCTGCGAAGGCGACCAGCCCGGCCGCGAATCGCATCATGCTTCTCATCTCCGTTGGCCTCGCCAGCGCCAGAGCGACCAGAAAGGCGTTGATCGCCGCGACGATCGCGCTGGCGCCGAAGGCGCCGATCACCGACGCGAGCCCGCGAAGCCCGGGGACCTCGACCATCGGGTGCCCGAGGTAGAACCATGGATAGCCGTCGAAGACGACCGCGCCGCGCAGCGCCTCCACCCCCGCCCAGATGATCGCCAGGGCCAGGAGCGTCCGGGCGCGGCGTTGATGCGGCGGGGCGTCCCTCCAGGCGCGCTGGCGCAGGCGCGCGCCCGCCCAGACGACGAGCAGTTGCTGTGCGCTCAGATACATCGCCAGCAGGGGATACCCGGGGATGGTCACGTCGATGAGCCATCGCTCGTGAAACGCCCACGCGGGCAGCGCCGTGAGCCACGCGATCGCCGCCGCCCGCATCGGGCGCATTCCCGCCTCCCCGGCGAGGACGCCGAGCGCGAAGAGGGGCGCCGCGGCGAAGAGCGCCAGCGGCCACCATCCGATGGGAGGAAAGATCAGCGTCCACAGCAGCGCGTGGAACAGGGCGAGGGTCGCCACCGAAAGACCAGCCCGGCGCTCGAAGTCGAGAAGCCGCACGGTGTCACTTGCCCGCGTAGTCGATCACGCGCGCGATCTCGTTGCGAAGCTCGCCCCGGGGAACGACGCGATCCACCATGCCGCAATCCAGCAGGCTTTCGGCTCGCTGAAAGCCCTCGGGCAGCTCCTGGCGGATCGTGTTCTTGATCACCCGCGGGCCCGCGAACCCGATCAGGGCTCCGGGCTCGGCGAGGATGACGTCGCCGAGCATCGCGAAGCTCGCCGTGACGCCGCCCGTCGTCGGATCCGTCAGGACGCTGATGAACAGCCCGCCCGCATCATCGAAGCGCCCCAGCGCCGCGGAACTCTTGGCCATCTGCATGAGCGACAGCGTCGATTCCTGCATACGCGCTCCGCCCGAGCAGCTCACGGCCACGAGCGGCAGATCCCGATCCGCCGCGTGCTCGATCGAGCGCGTCACGATCTCGCCCACGACGCTGCCCATGGAGCCCATCATGAAGGTCAGGTCGAGGCAGCAGAGCATCACGGCCCGCCCCTTGACGAAGGCCGCGCCGGCCTGCGCAGCCTCGAGCCGCCCGGTGCGCGCCTGCTCGGCCCGCAGTCGATCCGGATATGGCTTCGAATCGACGAAGTCGAGCGGATCGCAGGCTCGTAGATCCGTGAACATCGGCTCGAAGGTCCCGGGGTCGACGAGTTGCCTCACGCGCTCCAGGGCGTCGATCCGGAAGTGATGGTCGCACTCCGGGCAGCAGGAGAGATTGGCCTCCATCCGCTTGCGGAAGACCATCTGCTCGCACGATGGGCAGCGCAGCCACAGGCCCTCCGGAATCGCCGGGCGGCGCGTGGTGCGCAAATCCCCGAAGTTCGTCCGCGTCGCTGTCTGGGTCATGTCCATGGATCCTTGACGGGCTTCATCACCGCCTCGCGCCGGCGCGCGTCAGCTTCCGCTCGCGAAGCCGCTTGAGACGCTCCCGGGAAACCACGTGTCGCTCGACCGCCGACCCGCCAGGCGCCCGCCCCTCTCGCTCGCCCGCGAGCTCCTGCGGCGTGCGCTCCAGGAGCCAGCCCCGGATGATCGCGTGCGCCATCGGGCGCACCACAATAGACACCGGGTCCTTCGCCGCCTTCTCCAGCGCCCTGCCCACCGCGCCCAGAATCCGCTCCGACGCCTCGTCGAACTCCTCCCCCTCCGGCGTCTGCACGCTCGACGGATCCTCGAGCCACTGGCGATACGCCTTCGCGTAGCGCTCCGTGAGCTCGCTCTCCTTGAGCCCCTCCCAGAGCCCAATGCCGGGCTCCGCCAGCGCGTCCAGCGGACGCACCCGACCTCCGCAACGCGACGCCAGCGCCTCCGCCGTCTCCACGCTCGCCTCATCCGGCGCGGTGTGGACCGCGCCCAGACGCTGCCCGTTCAGCGAGGCGCACAAACCCGCCACGTCCTCACGCCCCGCCTGCGACAGCGGCAGATCCGTCTCGCTTTGAAGACGACCGGCCTCGTCCCAGGCGGTCCCGCTCGCCCGCACGAGCAGCATGTGAATGTCCTGAGCCTTGGCCATAGGTGTGTCCCCTCCACCGAAACTCCCTGGGGCGAAGCCGCAAAGCCTATCACTGTTCCGCATTCAATCAATCGGTCGCCGCCGTGTCGACCTGTCCAATAACGGGGTGTTCACCCCGCCTTCTGGCGATCTTGGGCGCCGCGCAGCCCCGCGATGGCCTCTCCACGCTCCTCGGGCCTCCGTCCGAATATCGCCGAGGCCGCGACGAGGACGTCGACGCCCGCCGCCCGCGCCCCCTCGGCGGTCTCCAAGTTGATCCCCCCGTCCATTTGCAGGCGCTGATCCTCGCGGAGCCGCTCCCTGATGCGCGCGGTTTTTTCGAGTGTCGCCTCGATGAAGGATTGCCCGCTGAAGCCCGGATGCACGCTCATCACGAGGACGAGGTCGAAGGCGTCCACCAGCTCCAGCGCCGCCTCAACAGGTGTGGGGGGGTTGATCGCCAGTCCGACGCTCATGCCGGCGCCCCGGACCCGCTCCGCGAGCTCGAGGACGTCGTATCCCTTGCCCACGGGGCCGCCGCCGCCGCCGCTGCGGGAGCGGTACCCCTCCGACGCCGGCTCGATGTGAAAGGTCAGGTGGTCAGCCCCGGCGTCTGCGAACGCCTCCACATAGTCCCCGGGCGAGGTGACCATCAGGTGCGCATCCAGCGTCGCGTCGGGCAGCCATCGGCGGATCCCCCGGCATAAGTCGGGCCCCATCGTGAGGTTGGGGACGAAGTGCCCGTCCATGACGTCCAGATGCAGCAGATCCGCCCGCCCGGCGTCGCCCCCGCCCTCGGCCTCCAGGACGCTGCGGCATTCCGCCTCCAGGCGACCGAAGTCCGCCGAAAGGATTGACGCCGCGACCAGCGTCCCCCTCTCGCTTTCATTGAGCACGTTCGCCATTGGAGAAGCATACGATCCCCCGCGCCGGCGCGCCTCCGCGGGCCGGCCGTCGCCCGCGCCGGTTGACCGCGCGCCGCACTTGGCGGTACGTTCTTTCATGGCCCGCCACAGCACCACCCCCGTTGAATCGCCGCTCACCGCTCGGGAGGGCAAGATCGTCGGCGAAGGCTTCACCTTCGACGATGTCCTGCTCCTGCCGCGCCGCTCGTCCGTCCGCCCGGCTGAGGTGGACGCCTCGACGCGCGTCACCCGCTCCGTTCGCATCAATATCCCGATCCTCTCGGCGCCGATGGACACCGTCACGGAGTCCGCGCTCGCCATTGCGCTCGCGCAGGAGGGGGGGCTCGGGGTCATCCACAAGAATCTGCCGCCCGAGGCGCAGGCCCGGGAGGTGGAGAAGGTCAAGCGCTCCGCGTCGGGCGTCATCCTCGATCCGATCACGCTGGGGCCGAACGACACCGTCGGCTCCGCGCGACAGGCGATGCAGCAATTCCACGTCTCGGGCTTTCCCGTCACGGAAAACGGCTCGGCGGGGCTGCGCACGAAGGGAAAGGTGCTGGGCATCCTCACCCGGCGCGATCTGACCTTCACGGAGGATGACTCGACGCTCGTGAAAGACGTGATGACCTCGACCGGCCTCGTCACCGCGCCCGCCGACAGCACGCTCGAGGAAGCGAACCGTATTCTCTCGAAGAACAAGGTCGAAAAGCTGATCCTGCTCGATGAAAAGGGTGAGCTGGCGGGGCTGATCACGCGGCGCGACATCGACCGTCTGTCGCAGTTCCCCCGCGCCTGCGTGGACGAGCGCGGGCGGCTGCGCTGCGGAGCGGCGGTGGGGCCGTTCCAGTTTGATCGGGTCGACGCTTTGCTCGAGATGGGCGTGGACGTGCTCGTGGTCGACACGGCGCACGGGCACTCGGAGAACGTGCTGAACACCGTGCGCGAGTTGAAATCAGCGCATCCCAGCGTGCAGATCATCGCGGGCAACATCGCGACGGCGCAGGCGGCGCGCGATCTCATCGAGGTCGGCGCGGACGCGGTGAAGGTGGGCATCGGGCCCGGCTCGATCTGCACGACGCGCATCGTGACGGGTGTGGGCGTGCCGCAGATTTCGGCGATCATGGCGGCGGCGCAGGCGGCGGAGCCGGAGGGCGTGCCCGTCATTGCCGACGGGGGCATTCGGTCGTCGGGCGATGTCGCGAAGTCGATCGCGGCGGGGGCGTCGTCGGTCATGATGGGCTCGCTCTTCGCCGGGCTCGACGAGGCGCCGGGGGAGCTCGTGATCAGCCAGGGGCGGCGCTACAAGACGTATCGCGGCATGGGTTCGGAGGGCGCGATGAACGCGGGCTCGGCCGACCGCTACTCGCAGGACGAGAAGCTCTCCGAGGCGCGGACGAACGGCGACATGGCGCGGATCAAGTTCGTGCCGGAGGGCGTCGAGGGGCTGGTGCCCTATCGCGGGTCGCTGGCGGAGTTCGCGTACCAGATGGTCGGCGGGCTCGCCTCCGCGATGGGCTACTGCGGCTGCTCCACGCTCGAGAACTTCCATCGCGACGCCCAGTTCTGCCGGGTGACGAACGCCTCGATGATCGAGTCGCACCCGCACGACATCCGGATCACGAAGGAGTCGCCGAACTACATGGCGGAGTTTCCGAGGCCGTGACGA
>CAYVIJ010000009.1:0-78824 GCA_964451515.1 uncultured Phycisphaeraceae bacterium
GCCTGTCATCCGAATCTCCCCATTCCCGCTTGACTTCAAGACAGTCGCTCCGTGCGTGCCGAGGGAGGGGTGGTAGTCAGGCGGGCGGGGACGCCCGCCCTACCTGTAGATATGTGTTCGCGCGCAAAACCAGTAGCGGCGGGCCTCCGTGCGTGCCGAGGGAGGGGTGGTAGTCAGGCGGGCAGGGACGCCCGCCCTACCTGTAGTTGGGGCGGTCGTAGTTCGGCACGCGGAGTCGCCGCCCGACCGGGAGGGGCCCCATAAGAGCGCCCTCGGGGGTCTTGCGGGTATTTCGGACGCGATTCGTTCCGGAGAGTGGCCGACGTACCATTGTGATCCCGGGCGAGGCGCCCGAGGATATGAGGGTCCGGGGAGAAGAGGCTCGGGCGGGACGCGGGTTCCGCGCCTGGTGGCGAGATGGCGGCGGGAAGGCAGCGAGGAGACGCTTCGCTTTGGAGCTGATCGTTCGAGTGCCGGAGGGCGCGGACCCCGTGGCGTTCATGGGTTCGGGGCATCGGAACCTGAAGCTGATTCGGGAGGCGCTGGGGGTGCGCGTCAACGAGCGCGCGGGCGCGGTTCGTCTGGAGGGGGACCGACGGAGCGTGACGGCCGCGCGGCGCGTCCTCGACCATCTGAGCGACGCGGCGAAGCGGAAGCGCACGCTCACGCGCCAACAGGTGCTCGAGGTCATCGCCGACGTCGGGTCGGAGATGGATCAGCGCGGCGTGGACCTCGAGGACGTGCAGACGGAGCAGGCGCTGCGCGCCGCGTGGGACGACCGCCTGGACGTCTACGCGCAGGGCCGCCCCGTGACGGCGCGCTCGGGCAACCAGCAGGCGTATCTCGACGCGATTCGCGATCACGACGCCGTCTTCGCGATCGGACCCGCGGGCACGGGCAAGACGTATCTCGCGGTCGCCGCGGCGGTGCATCTGCTTAAGACCGGGCGTGTGCGCAAGGCGGTGCTGGTGCGTCCGGCGGTGGAGGCGGGCGAGAAGCTCGGGTATCTGCCGGGGGATCTGGAGGCGAAGGTCAATCCGTACCTGCGCCCGCTCTTCGATGCGTTGCACGACATGATGGATTTCACGACGGTGCGCCGCTTCGTGACCAGCGACGTGGTGGAGGTGGCGCCGCTGGCGTACATGCGCGGACGGACCTTGAACGAGGCGGTGATCATCCTCGATGAGGCGCAGAACACGACGCGCGCGCAGATGAAGATGTTCCTGACGCGCATGGGGCAGCGCTCGAAGGTGATCGTCACGGGCGACGTCACGCAGATCGACATCGAGGACCCGCGCGACAGCGGGCTGGTGGACGCGGCGCGCCGGCTGCGGCGCGTCCCGGGGATCGCCTTCGTCACGCTCGACCGCACGGACATCGTGCGGCATGATCTGGTGCAGCGGATCGTCGAGGCGTATGGCGAGGAGGAGCGAGAGGGCGGGTCGAACGGTGAGGCGGAGCCGCTTCCCTAAGCGGATCAGAGGCGAACACATGGCCGAGACGCCGAAAGTCAGGGGATTCCGGACGGCGGACGCCAAGCCGGGGCCGAAGCGCGCCGGCAGGGCTCGTCGCCGTCAGATCCGGCGCAAGACGGTGCGCCCCGCGCCGCGTCTGGGTGAGCGCCTGCGCAAGCCCGCTGCGCTGAAGGCGGCGCTGATCGGAATGATCTTCGCGATCCTCGCGGGGCTGCTGTTGGCGTGGACGCGCGAGCAGCCGATGGTCGTCCCCGGGCGGGTCGCCGATGAGACGCGCCTCGTGCGCACGGCCTTCAGCGTCGAGGACGCGGCGGCGACGGAGAGGGAGCGCCAGCGCCGGCGCGAGGCCGCGCCGCGGGTGTACTACGAGGCGGAAGCGTCCCTGCGCGATCTGGAGAACGCGCTGCTGGGGCTCCCGACCGCGCTCGCGGACGCCGAGACGCTCGAGGACGTGGCGCCGGAGATCCGCGAGCGGTTCACCCTGACGCAGGAGCGGCTGGACGCGATCCGCGAGCACGTCGTGGCGGGCGAGGCGGATCAGCAGTGGGGGAGCCGCGTGCGATCCCTGGCGGCGAAGTTGAGGGAGATCCCCGCGGTCGATGCGCGGACGTATCAGATCGAGCAGCTCGCGGACAATCCGGAAGTGCTCATCCGCCGCTTGGACGGCCCCGACGTCGTGCGCATCAAGGGCTCGCTCGTCAACGTCGCCAGCGAGCAGTACAAGTCGACGGCGCGACGCCTGATCGTCGAGATGGGATTCGAGCCGCTGCTGGCGGAGATGATCCATGAGCGCCTCACGGCCGAGCCGCGCCCGACGCTGACGTACAAAGAGCGCGCGACGGAGGAGGTGAAGGAGGAGGCGGCGCGAAGCGTCGAGCCGGCGCTGGCCCGCTACGACCCCGGGCGCGCGCTCACGAGGCGTGGTCAGCGGATCACGGATGAGGCGGCGTCGCTGGTGCGGGCGGAGGCCGTGGCGCATGCGGAGCAGGGCGAGCGTCTCGAAGTGTGGTCGGCCCGCGCGGGCGCGCTGGTCGGGGCGGCTCTGATCACGATTGCGGCGAGCTTGTACATCGCGCTGTTCTGCCGACGGGCGCGCCGCAACCCGCTGCGGACGCTCGCGATCTCGACGCTCTCCCTCAGCGCCCTGGCGGTGACGTGCCTCGGTTCGGCGGGAAGCCCGGGGCTGCTGGCGCTGTTCGCGGCGACGCCGACGATCTTCGTCGCCGTCATCCTCGTCATCGCGTATGAGCAGCGGACGGCGCTGGCGTTGAGCTCGCTGCATGCGCTGCTGGTGGCGGCGGCGCTGGGATTGCCCGCCGCAACGCTCGGCGCGCTGCTCGCGGGAGCGGGCGTCGTCGTCTGGCGACTCGATGAGATCCGCCAACGGGACACGCTCATCAAGACGGGCTTCACGGTCGCGGCGGCGCTGGCGGTCTCCCTCGGGGCGGCCAAGCTTCTGACGGCGCCGATGGTCGAGGGCGTCTGGCCGCAGATTCTGACGGATCTCGGGCTCGCGGCCGGGGGCGGCGTGCTCGTCGGGTTCGTGACGCTCGGGATCCTGCCGGGCGTCGAGAAGATCTTCGACATCACCACGGGCATGACGCTCATCGAGCTGCGCGATCCAAAGAATCCGCTGCTGCGCGAGCTTCAGCAACGCGCTCCCGGAACCTACAGCCACTCGCTCACCGTCGCGACGCTGGCGGAGACGGCGGCGGAGTCGATCGGCGCCGACGGGCTGCATCTCTATGTCGGGGCGCTCTACCACGACATCGGAAAGATGAACAAGCCCGAGTATTTCGTCGAGAACCAGACGCCGGGATTCAGTCCGCACGCGAAGCTGAGCCCCGCGATGAGCCTGCTCGTGATCGTCGGGCACGTGAAGGACGGCGTCGAGCTCGCGCGCGAGTACAGCCTGCCGCGCTCGCTGCTGCACTACATCGAGAGCCATCACGGCACGACGCTCGTCGAGTATTTTTATCACGCAGCGAAGAAGAAGGCGGACGAGTCGGCGAGCGAGAAGCCGGAAGAGATCGAATACCGCTATCCCGGGCCCAAGCCGCGGACGCGCGAGGCCGCGATCCTCATGCTCTGCGACGCCGTCGAGTCGGCGACGCGCGCGATGTCGGATCCGACGCCCAGCCGCATCGAGGGGCTCGTGCACGAGCTCGCGAGCAAGCGCCTGCTCGACGGGCAGTTCGATGAATCAGAGCTCACCCTGCGCCAGTTGCACATCATCGAGGCGTCCCTCGTGAAATCCCTCTGCTCGATCTACCACGGGCGGATCGCGTACCCCTCCAGCGAGAAGCAGGAGAAGCCGAAATCCAGGCAGGGGCCCGAGGACGGCGGCGAGCGGGAGAAGACGGAGAAGGCCGTCGCCGGTTGATCCGCCTTGGGAGCGGAGGTCTGAGCGCCGCTCTCCGGGCTATCCTGTGCGCACACGGATCCGCCACATCACGAGCAAGGAGAGATGGATATGGCCGCGACAGCTTCGACAATGCTCGATCTTGGCACGAAGATGCCCGACTTCACGCTGCCCGACACGGTGAGCGGCAAGCAAATCTCGGCGAGCGACGCCCAAGGCGAGAAGGGGACGGTCGTCGCCTTTATCTGCAACCACTGCCCCTTCGTGAAGCATGTGCAGAAGCCGCTGGCGGAGCTCGGCAAGTGGGCGCAGGAGAACGGCGTCGGCTTCGTGGCGATCTCGTCGAACAACGTCGAGACACATCCCGACGACGCGCCCGACAAGATGAAGCAGGAGGCGCAGCAGGCCGGCTACACCTTCCCCTACCTCTATGACGAGTCGCAGGAGATCGCCAAGAAGTTCAAGGCCGCGTGCACGCCCGACTTCTACGTCTTCGATGGCGAGGGCAAGCTCTTCTACCGCGGCCAGATGGACGACACCCGCCCGGACAAGGGGACCGCCACCGGCGAGGATCTCAAGAGCGCGATCGCGGGCGCCATCGCAGGCGAGGCCCCACCCAGCGAGCAGAAGCCCAGCATGGGCTGCAACATCAAGTGGAAGCCGGGGAACGAGCCGGATTACGCGTGATTCGGGGCGTGATCGCCCGCCGACTCCAGCCCCAGCGCCTCGATCGTCAACCCGGGCCCGAACGCGAGCAGCAGTGACGGCGTCTGCGCGCCGTGGCGCTGCGCTTCCTCCAGAACGAAGAGCACGGCTGTAGACGACATGTTGCCGCACGTGCGCAGGATGGCGCGCGCCGCGCGCAGGCCGGCGTCGTCGGCGATCGTCGGCAGAATCGGCGTCAGCGCCTCCTCCGCGGCGTCGATCACGCCCGGGCCGCCCGGGTGGAGGATGATCGACGCGGGGAGCGGCTCGCACGTGTCCGCGACGAAGTCGGCGAGTCGCGCGCGAATCGCGGCGGGGACGTCGCGCGTGAGCGTCATCGCGAAGCCGGCGTCAGTGATGGTCCACGTCATCCAGTCGGCGCCCTCGGGCAGCAGCAGGGAGGCGCCGGGGGTGAGCGTCGGGAGCGGGCGGCCGGTCGATGTCGATTCATGTCGTCCGACGACGGCCGCGGCGGCGCCATCGGCGAAGAGCGCGGCGGCGACCTGATTCTGCGGATCGGGATCCGGGCGCAGATGCAGGGAGCACAGCTCGACGCAAACGACGAGGACGGTCGCGCTTGCGTCGGAGGCCGCGATGGCCCGCGCCTGGCGCAAGGCGGTGATGGCGCCGAAGCAGCCCATGAAGCCGATGGTCGCGCGGCGCGTCGAGGGAGACAGACCAAGCCGACGGATGAGCTCAACGTCGACCCCCGGCGCGCGGAAGCCCGTGCAACTCACGACCAGCAGATCGGTGATGGTGGCGGAATCGACGTCGGAATCATCGAGCGCGCGCCGCGCGGCGGCTTCGGCGAGTCCCGGCGCGTGCCGCTCGTAGAGGCGCATGCGCTCGGCGGTGGTCATGGGTGGGATGGAGTCGATGGGGACGACGCCGTGACGCGATTCGACGCCCGAGCCCTCGATGATGCGCTGGAAGCGCGCGCGCCGGGCGCCCTCGAGCCTCCACAGTTCGGTCATGTCGCGTGCGAGTTCGGCCTGCGGGACGCGCAAGCCAGGCAACGCCGTGCCGAGCCCGAGGAGGGCGGGCTGCAAGCGCGTCGAATCGGAGGACGCGACGTCGAGATCGGCGCGGAGCGTGGTCATGTGCCTACGACCCGTCTCGCCGCAAACGCGGCCACGGGCTCGGCCGGCGCGGCAAGTCGGCGGACGAAAGCAAGCGCGTTCGGTCGCTCGAGGATCCACGCGATGCGCGCGCAGCGGCGCTGGCGGGCGCCGATCGTTTTCCGCCACAGCGCGGCGTACTGGCCCGATGCGTGCGCAGGCCACCACCCAGGGTGGAAGTCTGACGCGACAGTCGCGAGCGCGTGCGCCGACTCGATCGCCCACGCCATGCCCTCGCCCGTGAAGGGCTCGCGATACCCCGCGGCGTCTCCGACAAGCGCGATGGGTCCGTGCGCCACGCGCGACGCCGGCGCCGGCATGGGCGAAGCAGCGGCGAAGCGATCGACATCGGATTGCGTGAGAACCGGTGGCAGAGCGCGGTCGAGCAGCGGAAACGTCCTGCGGAGCCGATCGACGAAGGCGAATGGCTCGCGCGCGCCGCGCGCCGGATTCACGAGCGCCGCCAGATGAGCGCAGGCGCCCTGTTGCACAACGCCGAGATAGCCGGAGCGATCGAGGAACATCTCGACGAGGTTCGTCTCGAATCGGGCGTCCGATGCGTCGGATGAAAATCCGAACTTCCGGCCGCTGCGCCGGGGGGCGAGGTTCGCCGCCCGGGCGATTCGCGAGCGAAGCCCGTCGGCGCCGATGACGAGCGGGGCGGTAAGGATGCGCTCGTCAGAATCGGTCCGAACGCCGATGATGGCGCCGTGGTCTTCGATGGATGTCAGCTCCGCGCGGGCGAGGCGGATCACCTCGGCGCCCGCCTGCTCCGCCCGGCGGGCCAGCAGTGGATCAAGCAGGCGCCGCTCGACGACGAGTCCCGGGTCCGTGCGCGCATCGAGGGGGATCGTCAGCGGCTTCGCATTCGGGAGATGCACGCGCAGCGTGCGCGTCTGCGCGGTCGCGGTGGCGCGCACGTCGTCGAGCAGTCCGAGGGAATCGAGAATCGGCAGCGCTCGCGGGGAGAGGCAGTGGCCGCAGGTCTTCGTGCTCCCTTCGGGCGACTTGTCGATCAGGGCGACGGCCCAGCCCTGTTGCGCGAGCGCGATTGCGGCGATTGAACCGGCGGGTCCAGCGCCGATGATGATGGCGTCGTGCGTGGAGCGCATGCGGCGCATGAATCGTACGCCGCTAGCGCAGCGCGAGCGTCAGGGCGGTGATCAGCGCGCCGTTGTGGAGGGCGTGGGCCACGATCGGCGCGATCAGCGAGCCGCGCCACTCGCGCAGCAGAGCGAACGAGAAGCCCAGCGACATCAGCGCCGGAACGGCGATGAAGCCCTGCGGATGAATGACGGCGAAGATGAAGCCGACCAGCAGCGCCGCGCTGATCGGACCAAGTCGTCCGCGGAAGTGATGAAAGAGCGAGCCGCGGAAAAGCGTCTCCTCGACAAGCGGCGCCCACACCGCCGCGAGGAGGTAGATGCCGGCCACGTGCCAGAGCCCGCCGTGGATGATGTCGTCGAGGATCGGATGCGTCGGCGGCGGCGCGGGCTCGCCAGAGGGGCCCGCGAAGAAGGACGCGGCCGCGCTGAGGATGACCGTCAGCAGCACGCCCAGCGCGAAGATCGGCAGCGCTGCGATGTACCCAATGACGCCGGCGCCGATCTCGCGAACGACGCCCGCGCCGGCATGCCAGCCCAGCGCGAAGCGCCACGCGGGACGGGGCGCGCCGCGCAGGCGGGGCCAGAAGGCGGCGAGCAGCAGCAGCCAGACGAGCAGCGGCGTGAGATCGAGCCCCGTCAACCCGGTGATCAATGCGCTCGCGATGGAGACGATGAAGAACCCCAGCATGAAGACGACGAACGCTTCGAGATAGACGCTCCCTCCAGGCGCCGGCGGCGCGTAGCGCAGCGTCAAGGCCCCCGACGCGCGCCGGATGATCGCGATGATCAGCAGGGCGAAGCCGACGAGGACGCCGAGCGCCAGAAGGGCGATGCCGACGACGGCGACCATGACAACGCGCGTCGCGTCCGAGAGCAGCGCCGTGCGCTCCGCGGAGGGCGCTGTCGCGTCGCGCTCGTCGAAGGTCAGCGCCAGGCGCGCGAACCACCCGTAGCGCTCGATGAGCCGGTCGCGCGCATGATCGGCGAGCGCCGCGGGGCCCGACGTGTAGATCGTGCGCAGGGCGGCGGCGTCCTCCAAGAGCCAGTCCGGGGGCTCCTCCGACTCGGGCGCGCCGGTGTCCTGCTGATAGGAGGCGAGCAGCCCGTCGATGCGCTCGAGCGCGCGCTCGGCGGGCGTCGGCTCGTCCTCATCATCCTCCTCGGGCGCCGGCGCCACCTCCGCCGCGACGATCGCGAGCTGGAGTTGGGCCGCGGGGGTGGCGGCGAGCGATTCGAGCTGGGGCAGCGTCTGGCGCCCGGCGGACGGGGCGAGTTGCTCGGCGCCGACGATGTAGCGCCCCATGAGCAGTGTGATCCCGCCCGGGCCCTCCGGGGGCGCGGCGGGATCCCTCGCCTCCGGACCGCCGCTCCACTGCATGATGGTCGTCGCGGTGACTAGGGCGATGAGGGCCAGCCAGGCGATCAGGCCCGAGCGTGGCGAGCCCGGATCGCGGAAGCCCCGACCCGTCGGGTCCGGCGCCGCCGCGGCGTCGTCGTGGTTGGCGTAGGCGTCGGGGTCGGGGGGCGTCTCGGGGCGTGGGCTGTTCATGGGCACATGATCGGTTCGGCAGTGCGATTCGTCGCGGTTTCGGAGAAATTCCACTCCGCGGAAGGCCCCCCGAAGGACGCCTCCACTTGACAGGGAGGGGCGTTCGGATAGCCTCTTCGGTTCGCTCCGCTGGCTCGGGTGGGTTCAGAGAGGCGGCGAGCGACTCATCATGGCGTTCGCGCTCGCGGCGGGGCGATCCATACTTGCAGCGGATCGTCCGGCGGGCCCGGGCCCGACGATCGCATGTGGCGGTCGGTGGGGCCTGAACCTGCGGTTTCACGCGTGAAACAGGCGGGGATGAATGTGTCATTGCGGCCGGATGGACAGGCCGCGGATTTGAGGACAGGGCCCTTTTCCATGCGACAGACGTACTTCGCGAAAGGCGGCGAGGTCGATCAGAAGTGGCATCACGTCGATGCGGACGGTGAAGTCCTGGGTCGGCTGGCGTCCAGGCTCGCGGTCATCCTGATGGGCAAGCATCGCCCGGAATATACGCCGCACGTGGACACGGGCGACTACGTCGTCGTGACCAACGCCGAGAAGATCCGGATGACGGGCCGCAAGGCTCAGCTCAAAGTCAAGACCCGCTTTAGCGGCTATCCCGGAGGCCTCAAGGCGGAGACCTATGAGAGTCTGCTCGAGCGGCGTCCGGAGTTTGTGATCGAGGAGGCGGTTCGGCGGATGCTTCCCAAGAACCGGCTCGGTCGGAAGATGCTGAAGAAGCTGAAGGTGTACCGCGGCAGCGAGCACCCCCACCAGGCGCAGCAGCCGGTGGCGCTGGAGATCTGATGGTGATGTGAACCGGCGCCCATGCCGGGCGTCGCAGAGGAGCCAAGGCGGATACGCCGGACCAGAGCTTATGGCTGAAGAGACGAAACCCACGATGAGTGAGCAGCAGCAGACACCGGAGCCGACGGAGACGCATTCCCCCCCCGGCATGTCCGCGGGCGGTGAAGAGGTCGTCGACGTCACAGCCCCCGAGGCGGCGGCCCCGGCCGTCGCGCCAGCGCCGTCGCCCATGCACACCGCTCCCGGCCCGCACGGATGGTGGATAGGCACCGGTCGGCGAAAGAGCGCCGTGGCGCGGGTCCGCTTGAAGCCCGGCAACGGCCAGATCGCCATCAAGATCAGCAAGAACAAGACGAAGACCATCGACGAGTACTTCACGGAGGAGCGCGACCGCGCCGACGCCGTCGCTCCCCTGAAGGCGACCGGCGTCCTTGGGAAGATGGACGTCGTCGCCCGCCTCTCGGGCGGCGGCTACATGGGCCAGGCCCAGGCGCTTCGCCTTGGCGTCGCGCGGGCCCTTCGCAAGTACGACACGAGTCTCGAGCACGCGCTGCGCGACGCCGGCTTCCTGACGCGCGATCCCCGCGAGGTCGAGCGGAAGAAGTATGGACAGGCGGGCGCACGCCGCAGGTTCCAGTTCTCGAAGCGCTAAGCTCCGCTTCGACATCACGGTTCAGGTTTGCTGCGAGCCGCCCGGATTCAACGCCGGGCGGCTCCGGCCACTTTTGGGCGGCTATCGCGAGAGTCGTACGCGCGGAGCGGGTCCGGAATCGCGCGGCTCGCGCGCAACCATCGGTAGCGGCGGGCCGCCGTGCCCGCCGGGGGGTGTTGCGGTAGGAGTTGTAGATGGGCGGGCAGGGACGCGCGCCGCTACCTGTAGAGATTGGTAGAGGGGGAAGAGACGGCTCGGAGAGCCGTCCCACCAAGGAGGAGATAGGCGGTGTAGAGACGGCTCGGAGAGCCGTCCCACCAAGGAGGAGATAGGGGGTGTAGAGACGGCTCGGAGAGGCGCCCCACCGGGAGAGGGCGCTCGCTCCGGGAGAGATGATGATGCTCTACCGTTTCCTCGCATGGGCGCCTCCGTCGCCATCCCGATCGTCTATCGCAACAGTCGGATCGTGGTGATCGACAAGCCCGCGGGAATGCTCTCCGTTCCGGGGCGCGGGCCGGACAGGCAGGATTGCGCCGCGGCGCGCGTCGCCTCGATGTTCCCGGAGGCGACCGGCCCGCTCATCGTTCACCGTCTCGATATGGAGACGAGCGGACTGATGGTCCTCGCGCTCGATCCCGACACGCATCGCGAGCTCTCCATGCAGTTCGAGCGTCGCACGGTCGAGAAGGCGTACGAGGCGCTCCTCCGCGGCGATGTGCAGGGCGATGCGGGCGAGGTCCGGCTCCGGCAGCGGCTGGATGTCGACAACCGACCCATGCAGATCCTCGACGATGAGCATGGCAAGGAGGCCATCACGCGCTGGCGCGCGCTCGAGCGATCGCGGGGCGTCACGCGCGTCCGCTTCGAGCCCGTGACGGGGCGGACGCATCAGCTCCGCGTCGCCGCGAGCGCGCCGATCGAGCGCGGCGGGCTCGGCCGCCCGATCGTCGGCGACTCGCTCTACGGCGCGGAGGACGATCGCGCGGAGCGCCTCATGCTGCACGCGACGACGCTGGCGCTTCGCGATCCGGAGACGGGCGAGCGCGTCGAAGCGCACAGCCCAGCCCCCTTTTGAAAAGCGATGGGTTCATCACGCCTTGAAGCGGTCCAGCTTCTCGCCGATCTGCGCCGCCATCGCCCGCGCCGCCGCGCCGCGGTGGCTCCGTTCGTTCTTTTCCTTAGGCGAGAGCTCGGCGGCGGTGCGGCCTTCCTCGAGAAGCAGCAGGGGGTCGTACCCAAAGCCGCCCGAGCCGCGCTCCTCGCGCGCGATCTCTCCCGCAAACTCGCCGCGAGTGGTGGCGATGATCTTGCCTCGGGGATTCGCAAGAGCCATGGCGCAAACGAAGCGGGCGGTGCGCCTCTCGTCCGGCACGTCCTTCATGGCTTCGAGCAGCTTCTGATTGTTCGCGGGGTCGCGCTCCGATCGCGGTGCGTTGCGCCCCTCCCAGCCGTGGGCGTAGTGGGCGGAGTGCACGCCGGGCTCGCCGCCCAGCGCATCGACCTCGAGCCCCGAGTCGTCCGCCAGGCAGAGCGAATCGGTGAGGCGCGCGTAGGCGCGGGCCTTGAGGGCGGCGTTGGCTTCGAAGGTCTCCCCCGTCTCCTCGGGGGGCGGCTCGTCGCACGCGGGGCGGCCCGTTGTCGAGGCGATCTCATCGAGGCGCAGGATGCGGATGTTCAGCGGCGAGAGGATGGCGGAGACCTCATCCGCCTTGTGCGGGTTGGTGGTGGCGAAGAGCAGGCGCAGCGGCTCCGCCGGCGCGCCCCACACGCTCGGATCGACGCGCGAGTCCTCGGCCCCGAATGGGCGGGACTTGGGATAGTCGGGCCCTTGCCGAGATGTGGGTTTGGACGCGTCGGGCATGAGATCCTTCCTTCGGGCGTTCGACTGGGCCTGAAAGGTTCGGAGAGCGTCCGCCGAGCGATGTCGGAATCGGGGAGAAGTCACTCCTCGTCGGTCTTGGCGATCTGCCATTCCTCGAGCTCGATGGGCGCCTGCCGTCCGAAGATGGTGACGAGCACGCGCACAAGCCCCTTCTCGGGGAGCAGCTCGTCAACGCTCCCTTCGTAGTTCTCGAAGGGGCCCTCCTTGATGGTGACGGCGTCGCCTTTCTCGAAGACCATCTTGACGGTCGGCGTCTCCTCGGGCTTGCGCGAGTCGAGGAGCATCTTTTCGATCTCGTGGGGCGCCATGGGAGTGGGGCGTCCGGCGGCGCCGACGAAATCGCCCACGCCCGTCGTCTCCTTGATGAGGAAGAAGACATCCTGCGGGATGCGGCCGTCCTCCTCGAGGCGCATCTCAACGAAGACGTAGCCCGGATAGAGCTTGGTCTCTTGGATGCGTTGCTTGCCGCCCTTGATGGTCTTGGTCTTCTCGGTGGGGACGAGGATGCGCCCGACGAGATGGGTGAGCCCTTCGATCTGCACCTTGCGCAGCAGCGTCTCGCGGACGTAGTTCTCCTTGTTGGAGGCGACGCGCAGGACGAACCAGTTCATCCCCGCCTGCGTCGTCGGCTCCTCGTCCGTGGGGCTGATGACGTCGGCCCGCTCGTTGGGCCGGCCGTCGAGCGTCTCGGTGGCGGCGGCGCCCTGCTGCTCCCGCTCGGGCGTCTCTGGCGTGTTGTTGCCGCTCTCTGCGGTCATCATCGTGAATCTCCGGTGGAGTGTCTCGCGCAGGCTGCATCCTGCGAGCCGTCGTCGGGGACCCTGTCGCCCGGGGCGGGTCAGACCTCGAGGACGTCGATCAGGCGGAAGAACCAGGAGAAGAGGAGATCGGCGGCGAAGAGGATCGCGGTGATGATGATGCTCACGCCGATGACGACCCAGGTCGATCCGAAGACCTCCTTGCGGGTCGACCAGTTCACCTTCTGCATCTCGCCCTCGACGGCGATGAAGAACTCGACAAGCCTCTTGTGCAGCCCGATGAAGAAGTAGATCAGCAGCGCCGAGAGGGCGATCACGCCGCCCGCGACGGCGCCCTGGAGGATGATCGGCTCCACACCCGCCTCGACGCCCGCGAGCTGCTGGGCGATCCAGACGCCGCCCGTCAGCGCGAGCAGACCCGCGCCGGCGGCGGTGCCGACTCTGGTGTAGAAGCCCTGTCCGGGCTTGTAGACGCCTAAGGCCATCGCATGCGCTCCCGAGTATGCGGATCAACACGCCGGGAAGGAATCGAACCCTCAACCTGCGGATTTGGAATCCGCTGCTCTACCAATTGAGCTACCGGCGTTTATCGCCGGCGGGGCTCGCCGGCGGCTGGTCACTTCCGCTTGATCTTATGCAGCGTGTGCTTCCGGAGACGGGGCGAGTACTTCTGCAGCCCGGACTTGAGCTTCTCCGGGACCCCGCCCTTGGTGTTGACGGATGTCCGGTAGTTCAGGTCCCCGGATTCGGAGCACTGAAGCCAAACGTGCTCGCGCGCCTCTGCCTTCTTCTTGGCCATGGGAGCGGATCCTCCCGAACGCGGGATCTCGGGAGAGGGGCGGCGAGCGCCCCGCCTCCGGATCCATCGCTCGATTGCTGCGTGTTATTCCACAATCTCGGTGACGACGCCCGAGCCGACGGTCCGACCGCCTTCGCGCACGGCGAAGCGCAGGCCCTCCTCCAGCGCGATCGGCTTGTCGCCCAGATCGACCGCCATCTGGACGCTGTCCCCGGGCATGCACATCTCCGCGCCGATGAGGTCGACGCGACCGGTCACATCGGTTGTCCGGAAGTAGAACTGCGGCTTGTAGTTCGAGAAGAAGGGCGTGTGCCGTCCACCCTCCTCCTTGGTCAGCACATACACCTCGGCGTTGAACTTCGTGTGCGGCTTGATCGACCCCGGCTTGCAGAGCACCTGACCGCGCTCGATCTGGTCCTTCTCGACGCCGCGGAGCAGCGCGCCGACATTGTCGCCCGCCATGCCCTGATCCAGCGTCTTGTTGAACATCTCGACGCCCGTGACGGTCGTCTTCTTCAAATCGGTGGAGAGGCCCACGACTTCGACCTCGTCGCCGACCTTCACGAGCCCGCGCTCGATGCGGCCGGTCGCGACGGTGCCACGGCCCTTGATCGAGAAGACGTCCTCGATCGACATCAGGAAGGGCTTGTCCTGCTCGCGCTCCGGCTCGGGGACATAGGTGTCCAGCGCTTCGAGCAGCTCGTCGATACTTTTGCACGCCTCGTCGTCGCCCGGGTTCTCCATCGCGGCCTTCGCCTGGCCCTTGACGATGGGGATTTCATCGCCCGGGAAATCGTATTTACTCAGAAGCTCGCGGACTTCGAGCTCGACGAGCTCGAGCAGCTCCTCGTCGTCCACGAGGTCGACCTTGTTCAGGAAGACCACGATGTAGGGCACGTTCACCTGGCGGGCGAGCAGCACGTGCTCGCGCGTCTGGGGCATCGGGCCGTCCGCCGCGGAGACCACGAGGATGGCGGCGTCCATCTGCGCGGCGCCCGTGATCATGTTCTTGATGAAGTCCGCGTGCCCGGGGCAGTCGACGTGGGCGTAGTGGCGATTCTCCGTCTCGTACTCGGTGTGCGACGCGTGAATCGTCACGGTCTTGCTCGAGTCGCGGACAGTGCCGCCCTTGGTGATCTCGGCGTACGACTTGGCGGCGCCGCCGTATTTCTCCGCCGACCGCATGCTCAGCGCGGCGGTCAGCGTGCTCTTGCCGTGGTCGATGTGCCCGATGGTGCCGACGTTGACGTGCGGCTTCGTTCTCTCGAATACTCCCTTGGCCATTGCGGCGAAACCTCCATTGCGCAGGTCTGTCGCGGTCAGGCCTCTCACGTTCGCTTGGCCTGCACGCCGTCATGATGCAGCGATCAGCGAGCCCCACGGTCCGCCTGCTGCAACTCAACACTCTGTCTCGCCCGACCCGCGCCGCCCGCAACCAGCGGACCGGGCAAGCCGGGATGTCCAACACACGACGCCACCGACAAGACCGAAAAGGCTCGCCAGCGGCGTCACCAGTTCTCCAGCAGCATCCCCACCATCCCCGACCGAGCCCGCCGCCGACGCGCCGAGTCAAGGAAGGATGCCTCTCATCACACAGCCACCGATGGGGATTGAACCCATGACCTCACCCTTACCAAGGGTGCGCTCTACCGCTGAGCTACGGTGGCGGCGTCGCCCGTCGCAGCACCTCGGTCACGGCGGCGGGCCGCACACAATACCCGCCTCCCCAACGGGCAACAAGTCGATCGGACCGCCGCCGCGCCCGCTCCAGACTATCCTCCAGCAATGCCCCAGGCGCCCCACCGCGCGGTTTTCCTCGACCGCGACGACACGCTCATCGCCTGCCGCTCCGTCGCCCCGGATGGCGACTTGGGCGACCCAGCCCTCGTCCGCCCCCTCCCCGGCGCCGTCGACGCCTGCCGACGCCTCAAGGACGCCGGGCGTATCCTCGTCGTCGTCTCCAATCAGGGCGGCGTCGCGCGCGGCTGCTACGCCGAGGAGGATGTCGAGGCCGTCAACCGGGCCGTTCAGGAGGCTTTCGGCGGGGTGTTCGCCCTCATGCTCTACTGCCCCTACCACCCCCGTGGGATCCTCCAGCCCTACGCCCGCGAGCATCCCTGGCGCAAGCCCGCCCCCGGCATGCTCCAGGAGGCCGCCCGCCGCCTCGGGCTTGATATGAGGGGTTCCTGGATGGTCGGCGACCAGCCACGCGACTGCGCCGCCGGACGCGCCGCCGGATGCCGGACCATCCTCCTGGGCGAGCCGGCGGGCGACTTCGCCGACGCGGTGGACCACCGCGCCCCCGACCTCCCCGAGGCCGCCGAACTCATCCTCCGCGAGGAGGGGTCGTGAGCGCTGCGGAGACAACGATCACGCTCCGCGCCCTCTCGGGCGAGCCCCTCGCCGACGAATCCGTCCGCCGGACAGTCGTCGCGACCGCGCGGGCCATCGCCGAGCGAACAGGCGTCCCCCTCCTCGCCTGCGACGCGGAGGACGACCGCCTGACGGTGCGTCTGGAGGCGTCGCGCCTCGCGGCCATCGGCTTCGCCGCGGAGCTGCGCCGACTGACGGACGCCTGGAGCGAGGGTCGGCGGGGCGAGCGGATCTGGGGGGAGCCCGGCGGGGAAGGCGAGGATGGCCCCTGGCTGCGATCGGAGGATCTCGGCCCCTGGGGCGAGATGGGCGGCGCGTGATGATGGCGAGGGTGGAACAGAGCGGCCCCGCCTCGACGCGCCTGCTCGTCGTGCTGCCGACGTGGGTCGGGGACGCGGCCATGGCGACGCCCGCCCTGCGCGCGTTGCGCGATCATCTGCCCGGAACCTTCCTCGGCGCGCTGGCGCGCCCGGGTGTCGACCAGATCCTGGCTGGCTCCGATCTGCTGGATGAGATCCATGTCGACCGCCGCGCGGGCGCGATGGGCCCGAAGAAGGCGGCGGCCAAGCTGCGGGCGCGCCGCTATGGCGCCGCAATTCTCTTCGCCAACTCCTTCTCCGCAGCGCTGGCGGTGCGGATGGCCTTCATCCCGCGCCGCATCGGCTACGACCGCGACGCGCGCGGCATGCTCCTGACCGACAGGCTCGCCCCGCCGCGCCGGCTGGACACGACGCCTTTCAGCCGATCCGCGACCAACCCGCGCGCGTGGGCGCCCATTCCGGCGTGTGACTACTACATGCGCCTCGCGCGCGCCTATCTCAAGGACGATGCGGCTCCCATGCCGCCTCTGGAGTTGGCGACGACGGCGGCGGAGGAAGCGCAGGCGGAGGCCGTCCTCCGCTCCGCGGGCCTGGACCCGGCCTGCCCGAACGCCGTCATGCTCAATCCGGGCGGGAACAACCCCGCCAAGCGCTGGCCCGCGGAGCGCTTCGGTCAACTGGCGGCGCGGCTTTCAGCGGAGCGCGGGCTCAACATCCTCGTCAACGGCGCGCCGGCGGAGAGAGGAATCGTCGAGCAGGTCGTCCAGAGCGCTTGCGCAGCCCGCGGCGAGGGGACATTCATCGCGCTGCCCGATCACGGCATGACGCTCGCGGCGTTGAAGGCGGTCGTTCGGCGGACGACGCTGATGGTCACCAACGACACGGGCCCGCGCCACATCGCCGCGGCCTTCGGCGTGCCCGTTGTCACCCTCTTCGGCCCGACCGACCACCGCTGGACGACGATCCCCTTTGAGGATGAAATCGAGCTGCTCGCCGATCCGACGTTGCCGGAAGAGGAAGTGGCGAACGACCACCCGGAGCGCTGCGCCGTCGAGCGGATCACGCTCGAGCGCGTCGTGGAGGCGGCGACAACGCTGCTCGAGCGGGCGGCGGCGCGCGCCGGGCGTTGATCCGTACACTGTCGATCGATGCAAGATCCCACGCGCCCCGGCGCCGAGATGTTCGTCTGCGACTTCTGTGAGACCTCCTGGTCGGAGGATCGCCCCATGATGGAGGGGCACCAGGGGAGCCTGATCTGCGCTTCGTGCCTGGAGGTGGCGTACCGCTTCGTCGTGCTCGATGAGCAGACGTCGCTTCCGCCGGAGTCGGCGACGTGCACGATGTGCCTCGAGCAGCGGGATCAGCCCATGTGGCAGAGCCCGATCCGCGAGGAAGGCGTGATCTGCCTGCGCTGCGTCAAGCAGGCGGCGACCGCCTTCGAGAAGGACCCGGACACTGGGTGGACGCGTCCTTCCGCGTAGAGACCGACCAGAACCCTGACTTCCCGCGCGCCGATCGGTAGACTGCGCCGATGCTGATCGCTCTGATCATGGTCTCCGTCCTGCTGGTCGCGACGCTGGGGCTGGCGGGTCATCTGCTGCTCAGCCGATCGAAGGCCCGGATCGAGCGCGACGCGGCGCAGCGCGAGCTGGAGCAGCGCGCCGTCCGCGAGCAGGAGCTCGAGGAGGCGCTCGGGGAGGCGCGCGCGAACGCCGCCGCGCTCCAGGAGCGCGTCGAGGCCCATGAGCGCCGCGCCAAGGAATGGACCGAGCAGCTCGAGACCTTCCGCAAGACCTCGGAGAGCGCCTTCAACGATCTCGCCGGGCGCGCCCTGCGGGCGTCGAACGAGCAGTTCCTCCAACTCGCCCGCGAGGCATTCAAGGCGGAGCAGGAGAAGGCCAAGCAGGACCTCGAGTCGCGCAAGCGCGCGGTGGATGACCTGCTCAAGCCCATCGGCGAAGCCCTGAAGCGCACCGACGAGAAACTCTCGACCATCGAGAAGGGGCGCGTCCAGACGAGCGCCGAGCTCTCGAAGCACATCACCATGATGGTCGAGCAGACCAAGGAGCTCGGCGCGCACACGCAGCGCCTCGTGCAGTCGCTGCGCTCGCCCCACGTCCGCGGCCGCTGGGGCGAGATGACGCTCCGCCGCGTCGTCGAGCTCGCCGGCATGAGCGAGCACTGCGACTTCTCCGAGCAGACGTCGCAGAGCGACGGCGACGGCGGCCGCCTGCGCCCCGACATGACGATCCACCTGCCGGGCGAGCGCGTGATCGTCGTCGACGCCAAGACGCCCCTCAGCGCCTATCTCGAAGCGCTCGAGGCGGAGACGGAGGAGGACCGCAAGCAGAGCCTCGTCAGCCACGCCCGCCAACTCCGCCAGCGCGTCGAGGAGCTGGCGTCCAAGCGCTACGCCCAGCAGTTCGATCGCTCGCCCGACTTCGTCGTCCTCTTCGTCCCGGGCGATCACTTCCTCTCCGCCGCGCTGCGCGAGGAGCCGCAACTGCTCGACCGCGCCGCCGCGAGCCGGGTGATCATCACCACCCCCGCGACGCTCATCGCGCTGCTCAAGGCGGTCGCCTTCGGCTGGTCGCAGGCGTCGCTGGCGGACGACGCGCGCGCCGTCCTCGAGCTCGGGCGGCAATTGCACGACCGTGTCGCGACGATGACCGAGCACCTGGCGCGCATGGGCAAAAGCCTCTCCGGCGCCGTCAAGAGCTACAACGACCTTCTCGGCAATGTCGAGCGCCGCGTCATCCCGAGCGCCACGCGCCTCGTCGAGCACAACGTCCGCTCGCACAAGTCCCTGCGCGAGGCGGCGAGCGTGGATGAATCGCCCCGCGCGCCTCAGGGTCTGCCCGAGAGCGTCCGGGACGAGCGCGAGGACACGACGGGCGCCGGAGAGAGTCCACCATCCGATGGGCGTGCCCCGCTGATGGAGACCAACTCCGAGGGCGAGGCGACTCCCGCCGCGGAGCGCGGCCTCAACTGATCGACAGCGTCGGGCGCTCCTGATCGCGGCGCATCGACGTCAGATTCGCCTGGTTCTCGAGCTGCCCCGCGAGCGCCGTCAGCTCGCTCGCCAGCGTTTCGTTGCCCTCGAAGTTCGCGGTCGGATCGCCCTTGTCCGAGTTCTCGCGCAGCGACATGTGGATCGGAACCGCGCCGAGAAAGGGGATGCCCAGCCGCTGGGCCATGCGCTCCGCGCCGCCGCGGCCGAAGATGTCGTACTCCTTGCCGTCGTCGCCAATGAAGTAGGACATGTTCTCGACGATCCCCAGCACGTCAACGCCGAGCTGCTGGAACATGCGCGCGGCCCGGATCGCGTCGTCCTGCGCCACCTTCTGCGGCGTGCAGACGATCACCCCGCCCGTGAGCTGGAGAATCTGGGACATCGTGAGCACCACGTCGCCCGTCCCGGGCGGCAGATCGATGATCAGGTAGTCGAGCTCGCCCCAGGAAGTCTGCTCGCAGATCTGTTTGAAGGCGCCGTGGGCCATCGGGCCGCGCCAGATCAGCGGCTTCTCCGGCTCGACGAGCTTGCCGATGGTCATCGTCTTCACGCCGTGCACGTAGAAGGGCTGGATGCGCCCCCCGTGCGTCGTCGCCTGCATCGCGTCGAGACCCATCAGCGTCGGGACGGATGGGCCGTAGATGTCGCCGTCGAGCAGGCCCACGCTGTGCCCCATGCGCGCCAGCGCCACGGCGAGATTCAAGCTCACCGTGCTCTTGCCCACGCCGCCCTTGCCCGCGCCCACGGCGATGGTCCGTTTCACGCCCGGCATCGGCGACGCCTTGGCCTGCGGCGTGTCCTGTCTCTTCGCGTCGTCCTGCTTGTCCTGGCGCGGATCCCCGCCACGCGAGACGACCTTGCCCGACGAGTCCAAGAACTCCACCACGAAGCCGGCCACCTGCCCGCCCGCCTCCTTCGCCTTCGCCAGCACCGCATTGTGGATCTCGCCCCGCAGCGCGCGGAAGACGCCCTCTCCTTGCGAAGGCGGCGAGACCTGCACCGCCACATGACCGTCGCACACCGACACTTTCTGAACGGCGTCCAGCGACACCAGATCGCGGTGCAGCCCCGGATCCTGCACGGATCGCAGCGCCTCCAGCACATGCTCCTTCGTCAGCGACATTCCATCCTCCCCGTGGTGAGGCGTCTCTTCTGGTGAACCGGCGGCGTGATCCGGTGGGCCGATCCCACCCGCTGCCTGCCCGGCGCCCTCCGCCACATATCGAGCCGTTCGACGCGTGTCGCGTCTCAACATCCGTCAGGCGGAGGGACACACGCCCGAGAACCCGCTCATGCCGGCGGCAGGCTGATTTCCAGCCGATTCCGCATCGCCGGATGCATCCTCGGCTCGCGACCAATGATAGTCTTCGAGAGGCGGCGTCCTCAGGATTCCCGCCCGGAATCACCGGCGCCGCCGGAAGCCCCGCGAGTCGATGGGCGCCCTTGCGGCAATGTCCGCTCCGCCCGTGCGTTCTCCGGGGGCCGGCCCTTTGTCCTTCTCTCGCGACCGAATTCCGGAGGCAACGCGATGCGCATCCGTGGACTGAACCCTCTCGCGCCAACGCTCCTGCTCGCGATCGCGCTGGCGATCCCCGCTTCAGCGCAAGACGCCCAGCCCGTCTCCCCGCGCTCCGATGAGGCTGGGGAGCGGACGCCGGACGCCCCGCTCTCGGGCCCGAAGGTGGAGGACGCCACGCCCCCAGGCGGCGGCATCAAGATGGCCGAGCGCGCGGAAGGGGCGCCCGTCGATCCCTTCGCTCGTCCCTATCCGCACCAGGTCTTCATGGAGGTGGTGATGGGGCTCGCGCGTCCTGGGATCGGAGCCGACGATCGCCTCACGCCGGAGCAGCAGAAGAAGATCCGCGAGCTCAACGCGGCCCACCGGGCTGAGGTGCGCGAGTTCCGGCGCAAGCATCGGAAGCAGTTCATGGAGGCGCTCCGCGCGCAATCCGATGAGGAGTCGACGGAGGAGTCGACCGATTCCCCTCCCGCATCAGCGCCCGCTGACGAGCAGCCCACCGTGCAGGAAGGGAAGGGAAACCCGGAGAGGGCGGCGCCTGACGCCGCGCCGCGCCAGGGCTCGCGCGCGAGGCCCGTCGATCCCTCCGAAGCGAAGTCAAATCAGCGCGAGCGCTCCAGCGAGGCCCGGCGGCTCTTCGAGAAACTCCGCAAGCTGGCGCCCGATCCGGCGCCGACGCAGCGGGCGATCTGGAAGACTCTGACGAAGCGGCAGCGCACGCTCGCCGATAGGCAGCTCGCCAGTTGGCGCGAGGCGCGCATCGAGGAGCGCCAGCGACAGCGGGCTGAAGAGCGGATCCGTGAGGCGGAGGAAAAGGAGATCGTCCCCGCTCCCCTCGAGCGTTCGGGGACGCTGGATCGGTTCCGCGAGATGTCTCCCGAGCAGCGCCGGGAAGCGCTCGAGCGGCTGCGGAAGCGGCGCGAGAGGCTCAAGGAGGAGAAGCCCGCCCCGGAGATGGAGGAGGTGGACGTGCCTCCCCCCGACGAAGCCGGAGAGTAAAGCCCGACCTGACTTTCGATGAGTTCGACGCCGTCCGTCTTCGTCAAGACCGCGCTCAGCGCGGCTCGGCGATCGCGCGCAGCAGGTCAGGACCGAGCGATTCGTCGCGCTCGAGTCGCGGCAGGCGCAGCCCGCCGTCGTAGGCGATCGTGAAGCGCTGGACGGTCTCGCCGTCGGTGTTGACGAGCAGCTCGACCTGCCCCGTTTCGGGCGACGCCTGCACCGCGTCGCGCAGCGTTTCGGTGGAGAAGGTTTTCTCTCCCATCGCGACAATCTCCATGCCCGGGCCGAGGCCCGCCTCATGCGCGGGCGATTCGTAGACCATCGAGCCGATCTCGCCCGTCTCGGGATCGACCGTGAATCCGAGGGATGTCTGGTAGTTCGTTCCGCGCTTCCACGCCCGCCCCTTGCGCTGCTGCTCCGTCGGCTCGTTGGCGTAGACCATGCGATAGCCCAGCCGCTCGGGAAGGTCGAAGCGCAGATCCTCCTGCGGGGTCTCGATGCGCTCGCGGATGAAGGCGTCCCAATCGACTCCCGGGTAGACGTGCTCCAGCGTCTCGATCACCTCGGCGCGGTCGAACTCGACAGGCGAGCCCGCGAGCCCCGCGGGAACGTCGAAGAAACGCGCCGAGAAATCGTCGATCGACGCCTCGCCATTCGTGCGGCGGCGCATGATCGCATCCGCGGTCATCCACATCAGCGCGCCCTCGCTGTAGTAGTCCTGCCGGCGACGCAGATTCTGCCAGCGGGGCGAGCCGGCGCGCAGGAACCGCAGCGCCGCGCCCGTGTCCTCGACGCTCCGCCACTTCCGACCCCGCTGGATCTCATAGCGGGCGATGCGCCCCGCGAGACGATCCTTGAACTGCTCGAAGTCAAGCAAGCCTGAGCGCACGGCGAGGACATCCGTGTAGTACGTCGTCAGCCCCTCGTACACCCACATGAGTCGCGTCAGCCCGGGCGTGTGGTAATCCCGGTGCAGCAGCCCCTCCGGCGCGCGCAGCTTGCCGCACCAGACATGCACATATTCATGCGGCACGACGGTCATCGGACTGCCCGATTCCTTCTCGGCGTCGATCAACTCGTCCGTCTCCATCGTGATGAGCGTGGATTCGCGATGCTCCAGCCCGATCCCGGGCATGCGCGAGTCGACGACGAAGAGGAAGTGATAGTAGTTGAAGGGGAAGGGGCCGAAGACGCGCACCGCCTGCTCGACGACCTTCGAGAACTTCTCGAGCCGCGCGTCCGGAAGCTCCAACTTCTCGGGATCGGCCGCGACGGCGTCCACGAAGTGCGGCTCCCCGACCGCCGCGTCCAGCCGCCAGCTTTGCTTGTGCTCGCCGAAGATCACAGGCGCGTCGATCAGCTTCGCGAGGCTCGCCTGCTCGAAGGAGTGCTGCCCGGCGCGTTCGGCGCGCGCTTCCGTCCGCGTGCGCAGCGCCGTGGCGAACTCCCAGCCGCTCGGGAGCGTGAGGACGGGATTGATCATCAGCTCGTCCTTGTCCGCGCCCTCGGGATACACCAGCGACGTATTCCAGTTGAGCACGCCGAAGGATGGATAGCCGTAGGAATCCGTCGAGCGTGAAATCACGCTCGGCTGATTCACGATGTACGACATCTTGATCGTGATCCGCTCGACTCCCTCCGGGATGTCGGCGGTCACACGCACCACCTTCGTCGGATCGCGCTCCCAGCGGATCGGGTTCCCCTCCTGATCGCGGATGAAGAAGTTGACCACATTCTGAATCGGACCGGACGGATTGTGGTTCCCGGGCGTCCACTCCGTGTAGTACAGATCGATCGGGCCCGCTTCCTCCACCTCCAGCAGCATCGTGCTGTGGATCAGGCCGCGAGCGGCGTCGCGGGCGTCCACCCAGAGCCACATGGGCGCGTATTCGACGGACGCCTCGCTCGCCCGCGCCGGCGAAGCCTCCTCCGCGCCCGCGACTGCCGGCCCCCCCGCAAGCCCCGAGAAGAGCAGCGCCAACGCCGAAATCCCGATGAGCCACGACTGCCGCATGATGTCTCCCAATCCTGAACAGATGCCCACGCCCGCCTGCGAGCGGGCCTCTTTCTCAATCCTCGATGCTCGTCGCCCCGCGCGGGGCCCGACATGTCTCAGAGCCTAGCGGCTACGCCAAGGGCGCATGAAAAACGCGATCCGGCGCCCGTGGAGGGCGTTGGCGCCGGATCGCGGATCAGAGAGTCGCAGCGGCGGAGCGTCGATTGAAAACCATCGACCGAACCGACGCCCCGCGAGGAGGAGTGCACATGGGAGAACGGGGCGAACGCCTCGTCAGCGCCGGGACTCCTCGCGATTCTCCACGAGTCGCTCCAGAAGACGCTCGAGACGCGCCACGCGTTCTTCCATCCGATCCAACCGCTCGTCGAGATGTCGGTTGCGGGGCGTCTCGTCAGGCGGCGCCGCGCCGGCGCCCGGTGTCTCCGGCGCCCTCGGCGTCTCCGGCGCCCTCGGCGCCTCCGGTGGAGGGGGGACGATCACCGCCTCGCCGTTTTCCCCAAGGAAACTGATCTCCGGCAGATCGATCTCGACCTCGAGTTTCTCCAGCGCGTCGCGGGCGGACTGCATCGCGTTCGCGATGGCCCGACGCGCCTCCTCGTCGATCTCGATGTCGACGCCTTCAAGCTCGCGCTCGATCGTCCGCTGAATCTTCTCCAGCGTCGCGTTGACGTTCTCCTCCGAGACCAGCTCCTCCAGCATCGGCCCGATCTCGTGGACGATGACCCGCTCCGCCTCCTCCGCGCCGGCCATCGCCTGGCGCCGGAGGCGCTCGACGCGGCTCTGGAGTCGTGTGAGGACGCGCTCGAGCCGTTCGCGCCGCGCCGCGAGCTCCCGCCCCATCGCGCGCTGGTTCTCCACGATCACGCGCTCCCGAAGCGACTCTTCGCGCGCCTCGCCGGCGCCCTCCGACGCTTGGAACGATGGCGTCAGCGCGATCTCCTTCTTCTCGCTGGCGCGGAGAATGACCAGCCGCACCCTCTCCCCGCGCTCCGCCCGGGCCACGCTGGCGATCAGTCTCTGCTGCGACGCGGGCTCGCCGTTGATCTCGACGATCACGTCGAAGGGCCGCACCCCCGCCTGCTCCGCGGGCAGACCCTCCGTCACACCGGTCACCAGCGTCGCGCGCTCGGGATCGATCCCGAGCTGCGCCGCCAAAGCCTCGCCGACGCGCCCGATCGAGACGCCGATCCGCGGACGCGCCGCCCCGGGCGCCGCCGGAGGCGCCGGCGCTTCCGGCATGCGCAGCTCGAACTCGATCGTCCTGCCGTCACTTTCGTAGAAAAACGACTCTTCATCGAGCTCGTACTCATGCGGCCGCAACTCCTCGCCATTCACGCTGACGCTGACCACGCGATCATCGATCCTCTTGATCTTGACCACGTCGCCTTCATCAGTGCTGACGACGATGTTCGAGGTGTTGCGATCGGATCCCGGCGCATCATCCGCACGCGCCGCCATCTTCGCTCTCTCCGGCGCCGACGCCGCCTCCGCGCCGTGGGCGCAGGCGAATGCGCCCACCGCGGCGCACAGACCCGCCAACGTCCTGGTTCGACTCTTCACATTCATGGCGAACTCCTTCATATTCGTCGCCTTCGCCGCCGAACGCGCCGGCGGCGTTGCTGTCGTCTTGTGTCAAAGCGATTCGCCCAGCGACGCGGAATACACGCTCGCCGGCGTCAACTCCATCTCCCCGGCCTCGTTCTCGGAGACCTCGTAGATCTCCCGCACCAGCCGCCGCTCGTACACCTGTCGCAGAAAGATCACCTCGTACAACTCGCCGTCGGGCGCGGGGCGCGATTCAACCACCAGCTTGGGCCCTTCGCCGAGGACGAGCCCCTCGCGCGCGCCCGCCGTCAGATAGTGCTCGAGCGCCGCCTGCGGGCTCACGTTCAGCCCCGCCTGCTGCACATCGCTCAGTCCGCCTCCGTTCATGGGTCCCAGCGCGGAGCGGCCTACGACCAAGAGCAGCAGCAGCGCCGCAGCGACAGCCCATCCGCCCCAGGAGCGGGCCCCGCCCAGTCGGCCGCTGATCGAATCGAGCGTCGCGACGCGCTCGATCGGCGCCTCGATCTCATCCGCCGCCGCCAGAGCCCTCATCGCCCCGCGCCGCAGCCTCTGCTCCCGGCGCAGCGCCCCGCCCAGACGCCGCCACAGATCCGCGTCCTCGTTCGCCAAACGCTCGAGGGCGGCCCAGTCCGCCTCCGAAGCCGCCTCGTCGAGAATGCGGCCGATCAACCGGTCCTTGTGTCCGAGAGGTCTGTCATCCATTTCGTCGCGCCTCATCCCTCGCTCCGAATCGTGCTCGTCTCGCTCATCTCATGCTCTCCGCGGCTCGCGTCGCTTCCGGCCGCCTCGCCTCCTCCGCCTCCAGCGCCTCGCGCACCATCCGCCGCGCCCGCGCCAGGCGCGTCTCCACCGTTGTCACCGACAGCCCCAGCGCCTCGGCGATCTGCGCATACGACATGTCGTGCACGCAGCGCATGAGCAGCGGCTCGCCGTATTGCGGTGGCAGTCCACGCGCCGCCTCGAGGGCGTGCGACGCCTCCTCCCGCAGCGAGCCGATGTCGACGCCCTCCGCCCCCGCCGCGCTCTGCGCGACGCCGTCCACCGGGCGCGCCAGCCGCAGGCGCGTCCCGCGCCGCCGCCCCGCGGTCCGCGCCGCGTTGACGGCGACCGTCCGCAGCCAGGGGCGCAGCGCCTCCGGCTCGCGCAGGCTCGTGATGTTGCGAACGACCCTCAAGGCGATCTCCTGAAGCACATCCTCGAGATCCACGCCCCTCGGCAAATGCGCCAGCGCCACCGCCGCCACCCAGCGCCGGTGGTCCCGCCAGACGTCCCGGATCGCCTCCGGATCGCCCTCGATCGCCCGCCGGGCGGACGCCTGGTCCCCTCCTTGTCCCATCGCCTCACTCAGACGCGCGCCGGGATCCTGCCTGTCGCCGATTCGCGAATTCATCCACCATCCTGCCGTCCGAGAACATCCGCCCCGCTTCCGCCCTCTCCGGCCCGTATCGTGGACGCCAACGCATGGCGCGCCGCTCGTCTCACAACCCGGACCAGGTGGTCATGTCCTTCGGGGATCACCTCGATGACTTGCGGAAGCGGCTCATCTACGCCCTCCTCGGGCTGCTCCCGATTCTGGTCGTCGCGCTCATTTTCGGGGACGACCTGCTGGCCCTGCTCATCCGCCCGCTCGAGGAGCAGCTCCTCGCCGCCGGACTGCCCCCGCAACTCCAGGCCCTCAGCCCGACAGAGACCTTCCTCTCCGTCATCAAGGTCGCGCTCATCGCCGCCATACTCGCCGGCGGGCCCTGGATCCTCTATCAGGTTTGGCTCTTCGTGGCGCCTGGGCTCTATCTCGAGGAGCGCCGGTTCGTCTACTTCCTCGTGCCCTTCTCGATCGCGCTGACGGCCGCGGGAGTCCTTTTTCTGTACTACGTTCTGCTGCCGCTCTCGCTTCGTTTTCTGATTCTTTTCTCGATCGGGGTTCTGCCCGCGCCATCCGCCGTCGTCGAGCTGACGCCCGACCAGAGCGTGGCGGCCTTCCCCGTTCTCGAGGGCGATCCGCGCGATCCCGAGCCCGGGCAGGTCTGGATCAACCGCCCCCTGCGACAGCTCCGCGTCGCCGTCGCCGTGCGCCTGGTCGACGTGGCTCCACCCGCCGAATTGGGGGGCGCGGCCGCGAAATCCGTCGTCGAGGCGCCCGCTCCGCCCAAATCGGAGACGCGCGAGAACCCGCCGCCAAAATCGCGGGTCCGCATCCTGGGCGCCCCCCTCAGCGCCTCCGCCGCGATTGCGCAGCAGTACCGGCTCGCGGACTTCGTGAACCTCGTGCTGCTCCTCGGGCTCGTCTTCGCGATCGCCTTTCAACTGCCACTCGTCCTGATGCTGCTCGGTTGGACGGGCCTGCTCACGCCCGACGATCTCCGAGGCAAGCGCAAGCTCGTCTTCGCCATCTGCGCCATCGCCGGCGCGATCCTGACGCCCGGCGATCCGATCTCGATGATCGCCCTCGCGCTGCCGCTGTACGCCCTCTTCGAGCTCGGGCTCGTCCTGATGCGCTTCGTCCCCGCCTCGCGCGTCGCGGCCGGCGTCAGGGGCGAGAAGTCCGAGCCGACGAAGACCGACGGGCAGGAGGGCGACGCATGAGTCCGCTGCTGCACCGCCTCCTGCGCCGCAGATCGAAGCCCATCGACGACGCCTCCGCCGCGACCGGAGCCGACGAGCGCATGATGCATCGTGCTCTCGAGCTTGCGCGCAAGGCCGGCGAGAAGGGCGAGACGCCCGTCGGCGCCGTCGTCTATCGCACGAACAGCGAGGAGATCCTCGCCGAGGCGCACAACGCCCGCGAGTCTCCGCCCGATCCCTGTGGGCACGCCGAGCTGCTGGCTCTGCGCGCCGCGGCGAGGGAGGCGGGGGACTGGCGCCTGAACGACTGCACGCTCGTCGTCACGCTCGAGCCCTGCGCCATGTGCGCCGGGGCGATCGTGCTCGCGCGCGTGGGGCGGCTGGTCTTCGGCGCCTCCGACCCGAAAGCCGGCGCCGTCCACTCCCTGTATTCGATCTGCTCCGATCGCAGGCTCAACCACCGTCTCGAACCCATCGGCGGGCTGCTGGCGGAGCAATCCTCGCGCCTGCTCAAAGACTTCTTCCGCGCGCGCCGAAGTGGGCGACCGCTTCCGGAGAATCGCTGAGATTCCCTTCAGCCGCCCGCCGGGCCCGCCGATGCTGAGAGCATGATTGAGCGCATCGCAGCAGCAGGAGCCGCCGCGTCCTCCGAGGTGGGCCACGCCGTGGCCCGCAAATCGCTGGACGTCGCCCGCCAGCAGGGGGACGCCGCCGTCAAGCTGATCGAGCAGGCGGGCGAGCTGGCTCAAGACAAGCCGTCGCAGGGCGCGGTCTCCGCCGCCCCGCGCGCCGAGGGCTCGGGATCGCTCGACGTCCTCGCCTGAGGCCCGATCCGCTCAGTCCTCCTCGCCGATCTCCAGCGCGTAGCGGTGAACGTCGTCCATGCGCCGAAAGCCCAGCGACTCGTAAAGAGCCTGCGCGGCGTCGTTGGCGACCTCCGTCTCCAGCTCGATCCGCGGCGCCCCCGCGCTCTCCGCGAACCGGATCGCCGCTTGCATCAGGAGCCGCCCCACCCCCTCCCGCCGGAAGGGCTTGGAGACGAAGAGATCATTCAGGATCAGATAGGGCCGCATGCGCACGGAGGAGAGCTGCGGATAGAGCTGCGTGAACCCCGCGGGCAGCCCGTCGTCCGAGCGCGCGATGAGCAGGACACTGTCCTGATTCAATAGGCGCTCGCGCAGAAACGCCTTCGCGGAGTCCGGCGCGGAGGGCTTGCCGTAGAACATGCGGTAGTTGTCGAACATCGCGGCCAGATGCTCGAGATCCTCCTCCACCGCCTGACGGACTTCGAATGTGCGCCCGCTCCCGCTCACAACTCCTCCGAGAGGGAGATGGCGCTGTCGATGAGCGCCAGATGGGAATAGGCCTGCGGATGGTTGCCCAGCGCCCGCTTGCTCCTCGGGCCGTACTGCTCGCTGAGCAGCCCCGTCGATCCGACGAGCTGGGCCATCCCATTGAAGAGCGACCAGGCGTCGTCGCGCCGCCCGATCAGGCAGAGGGCCTCCACGAGCCAGCCCGCGCAGAGGTGGAAGCCCCCCTCAAAGCCCGGAAGCCCATCCTCGAAGCGGTAGCGGTAGACGGTGGGGCCCTGGCGCAGCTCACGATCGATCGCCTCGACGGTGCGCACGAAGCGCTCATCGTCCGCCGGCAGCAAGCCCGAGAGACCCACGAAAAGCGTCGCGGCGTCCAGCGCGTCCCAGTCATACGCGCAGGAGAAGGCGCCGAGCTTCTCGTGCCAGCCGCGCTCGAGGATGTCGCGCGCGATGCGGTCGCGCAGTGCCGTCCACTCGGGACGATCGCGTCCCAGGAATTGTTCCGAGATGCGGATCGCCCGATCCACCGTCAGCCAGCACATGACCTTCGAGTGCAAGTAATGCTGGCGGGGCAGGCGCACTTCCCAGATGCCGTGATCGGGCGACTCCCAGCGGTCCTCGACGGCGTGAACCATCGCCTCGACGAGGCGCCAGTGCTCGCTCGAGAGGGGCGCCTCCGCCTGAAGCAGCTCCCACGCCAACTGCACGATCGGCCCGAAGACATCGAGCTGCACCTGCCGATTCGCCGCGTTGCCGACGCGCACGGGCCGGCTGCCCGAGTACCCCGCCAGCTCGCCGATTTCCGCCTCCGCGCCGAGCTCCTGCCCCGTGACGAGATAGAGCGGCTGGAGACTGGAGGGGCGCGTCGGGTCCGGGGCGTTGTCGACGACGTCCAGCACCCAGTCGAGGTAGCGCATCGCCTCCCCGAACGATCCAAGCCGGACGAGCGAGCAGGCCGCCATCGCCGCATCGCGCAGCCAGCAGTAGCGATAGTCCCAGTTGCGCACGCCGCCGACATGCTCGGGCAGGCTCGTCGTCCCCGCCGCGGAGATCGCGCCGGAGGGGCCGAAGACGAGCGCGCGGAGCGTGAGCGCGCTGCGCCGCACCAGCTCCGGCTCGACATCGGGCAGGCGAAGCTGCGACGCCCAGGAGGACCAGAAACGCCGCGTCTGATTGCGCCGCGTCGTCTCCGGGACGACCGACTCAACAAGGCTGCCCGCGCCGTAGGACATCTCCAGCGTGAGGGGGACGCCCTCCGTGAGCGTCACGCGCGCCCGCGCCGTCTGGTGAGGGCCCTCGTCCACGATCTCCCAGTCGATGCCCGACGAGCGCAGCACAATGGGATCGAGCGTGTCCTCGACCTCGACGCCCCCGTTGCGCTTCGTCAGGCGCGTGTGCATGCGTCCAAAGTCCATCCGCGGCGCGAACTCGATCTCGACCTCCGTCGAGCCCTCAAGCACGCGCACGAGATCGACTCTGCCCGCCCGCTGCATGGTCCGCCCGCCCGAGCAGTCGAGATAGTCGGTGACCGTCAGATCGCGCCATTTCGTGCGCAGGATCATCGAGTCTCCGAGATACCGCTGCTCGATCGGCGTTGTGCCGTCGGCGTGCGTGATCGCGAAGCGCCCCGCCGTGGGCCCACCCAGCAGCTCGGCGAAGATGGCGGGCGAATCGATGCGCGGCGCGCAAAGCCAGGACATGCGCGCGCCGGGCGCCACCAGCGCCGCTGTCCGCTGATCCGACAGCAGCGAATGCTCCTCGATGGGGACCGCCTCCGAGCCCGCCAGCCACTGCTGACGCATCTCGCAGAGCTGCGCCAAAATGCGCGCGACCTCGACGGTGTCCCGCACGCGGAACTCCGCCACCGTCTCCCCCTCGCCAACCTTCACGCCGATGTCCGGCCCCTTCAGCGTGCGGAAGGCGTCCTCGTCGGTCACGTCGTCTCCGAAGAACAGCGCGGCCGAGGCGCCGACGCGATGGCGGATTTTCTCGAGCGCCTCGCCCTTGTTGGTCGAGAGCACGGCGAGCTCGACGACCATCTTCCCGTGCTTGGTGTACACCGCCTCGTATTGCGCCGGGCCCGCGAGGACGCGCTCGAGCGCCTCCTTCGCCGCGTCTTCGGGCGCGTTGCGGTAGTGCAGCGCGACGGAGGCGGGCTTTTCCTCGATGGAGAAGCCGTTTTCGGGAGCGGCGATCTTGCGAATCTCCTCGACGAGCCGCTCGCGCAGCCGCGCCTCCTCGGGCGAGAGCGACTGAGCGAAATCGGGGTCGAACTCGCTGCCGTGGGAGCCGACGAGATGCACCTCCTCGGGCAGGCCTGTCAGCTCGGCCAGATCGCGCAGGGCGCGTCCGGAGATGACGGCGACGTGGGTTTGCGAGAGGCTCGAGAGCGCCTTGAGCGCCACGATCGCCTCGCGGTTGGGACGCGCCTCGGATGGATTTTCGACGATCTGTGAAAGGGTGCCGTCGTAGTCCGAGGCGATCAGCAGGATCGGCGCCTTGGCGAGTCGCTTCAGGCGCTCATCCACGGCGCTGGCGGAGGAAAGATCGGCGCCGGCGGTCGTCATGAGGCAAGCTCTCCGACGAAGCAATCAGCCCAGCGGAAGACATCGTTCTTCTTCACGACGCGCCGCATCGAGCGCATGCGGCGGCTCGCGTCCTCCTCGCTCATCTCGATGCAGGCGTGCATCGCGTTCGCAAGCCCGTCGATGTCGTGCGGATTCACCAGCACCGCTCGCTTCAACTCCCGCGCCGCCCCCGCGAACTCGCTGAGCAGCAGCGCGCCGTCGTTGTGGATCCGAGAGGCGACGTACTCCTTCGCGACGAGGTTCATGCCGTCCCGAAGCGGCGTCACGGCCATGACGTCCGCCGACGTGTAGTAAGAGACCAGCTCCTCGAAGGGCAGCCCCCGATGCAGATAGTGCACCGCCGCCATCCCCGCCTGACCATGCTCGCCGTTGATCCGTCCGACAATCTGCTCCACATGCTCTCGAAGCTGCGCGTAATCGGCCACCGCCTCCCGGCTCGGAACCGCGATCTGCACCAGCACGCACTCTTCGGCTGAGTAATCCCCCTGCTTCAGCAGTTCCTCGAACGCGCGGAGGCGGATGTCGATGCCCTTGGTGTAATCCAGGCGGTCCACGCCCAGCAGGATCTTTCGCCAGTCGCCCATGCGGTGCTTGAGCTGGCGCACATGGTCGATCACCGCCGCCGACTCCGCCAGACGCTCGACTTTCCCCGCGTCGATCGAGATGGGAAAGGCGCCGACCCGCACCTGGCGCCCACGATACTGAAGCCCCCGCGACTCGCTCCCCCGCGCCTCCGTGTACTGCGCCGCCGCACGGACGAAGTTCTGCGCCCCAAGACGCGTCTGGAAGCCGACCAGATCCGACCCCAGCAGGCCCTCCAGGATCTGCCGCCGCCACGGCAACTGCGCAAAGAGCTCCTGAGGCGGGAAGGGGATGTGCAGAAAGAAGCCGATCCGGACCTTCGGCGCCAGCTCGCGGATCATCGCCGGGGCGAGCTGAAGGTGGTAGTCCTGCACCCACACCGTGTCCCCGGGACGCGCGACCGCCGCCACCGCCTCCGCAAAACGATGGTTTACGTCCACGTAGGGCCACCACCAGCGCCGGTGATACGCCGGCGTGCGCACCGCATCGTGATACAGCGGCCAGAACGTCTTGTTCGACATGCCCAGATAGAAGGTGTTGACCTCCTTCTGGGAGATCGGCACGGGGCGGATCGAGATGCCCTCGTGCTCGAAAGGATCTGGCGCCGACCCCGTCGAGCCCGACCAGCCCACCCACGAGCCCCGCCGTTGTCGCAGGATGGGCGCCAGCGCCGCGACCAGCCCCCCCGGGGAGGTCTCCCAGTGCGCCATCGACCCCCGCCCGACGCGCCGCACAGGCAGGCGATTGGCGCAGACGATGAGTCGTCCTCCGTCGGATCCCTTCTTGCCAGATGGCGGCGCCATCGCGCTCCTCCGTCAGCCGGGACGTTCGCAACGCCGCAGATCGAGACTCCGCGGCACTCTAACGCCTCCGGAGCGTCACGGCAGCAGCGCCCGCAGCGCCGCGGGCTTCGCCTCGATCTCGAGGCGAAGCGCCTCCGGCGCGCCGAGCAGCGACGAGACCTCGCCGTCCATTTGCGTCCGCGTCGGCGCCGCCGTCTCGAGCGCGATGCGCCGACCCTGCGCTCGCCTCGCGACGCGCGACCGCCGCAGCCAGCGCGTGCGCGCCGAGAGCATCCATCCTGCCAGCCGCGCCCCGCTGGTGAAGGGCAGGAAGATCACATCGAGCAGCCCGTCGTCAATGGAGGCCGACTCCGCCGGGTCGATCCCGAGCGCGTACCGCCCGCTGTTGGCGACGATCGCCACGCCCCGCGCGCCCTCGACAAGCCGCTGCCCATCCACGTCGATCGTGAGTGGGACCGTCCCCGGCCGCAGCGCCTCCCGCACGATCGGCCAGAGAAAATCAAGACGCGAGACGGGCCCGCTCCGCCCGCCTTCCACCGCGTGGAGAATCGAGGCGTCCGGCCCCACGCTCAGCATCAGGGCGAAGGGCGAGGCGGCGCAGAGGGCGATGTCCATCCGGCGAGTCGCGCCGCGCTCGATCGCCGCCACAACGCGCTTCGGCTGCGCGCGCATGCCGAACTCACGCGCGAAGAGGTTCTCCTTCCCCGCCGCCGCGTGATAGACGGGGACATCGCGCTCGAGCAGAGCCGGCAGCGCGTGGTGGATCGTGCCGTCGCCGCCGACGCACACCAGCGCCGACGCATCCTCCAGCGCCGGCCCCAGCGCGCCGTTGGCGGCGGTCGAGATGAGGCGCGTCGCGTGCCCCGCCGCGCGCAGCGCCTCATCGATCCGCCTCGCGAGGCGCTCGCCGCGCCCGCTCCCGGCGTTCGGATTTCTCAGGATGACGATCGGCATCAGTGCTCCAGCCCCCTGCACCCCCGAGGGGCGTCCGGAAAGCGGATCGCAGCAGAGCCGCAGGACGGGCCCCTGTCAAACTTCGTGCGATTTCCCGCCTCTCGGCGCGGGGGGCCACGCCTTCGATATGGTGGGTTGTGATGATCCGCCTTCAGAGCGTCTCCAAATCCTACGACGATGGCCGAACTTTCGCTGTCAACAACGTCGACCTCGTTGTCGAGCGCAACGAGCTGGTCGTCCTCCTGGGCGGCTCAGGCTCGGGCAAGACGACGACGCTGAAGATGATCAATCGCCTCATCGAGCCGACCTACGGCGACATTGAGGTCGACGGGGGGGACGTCCGGCGCGAGGACCCCGTGCAGCTCCGCCGCCGCATCGGGTACGTCTTTCAGGGCATCGGGCTCTTCCCCCACATGACCGTCGCGGAGAATGTCGGCGTCACGCCCCGTCTGCTCGGATGGTCGAAGGACAAGGTCCGCGAGCGCGTCGAGGAGTTGCTCGAGATGGTCCATCTGCCCCCGGGGGACTATGGAGATCGCCGCCCCGCCGCGCTCTCGGGAGGCCAGCGCCAGCGCGTCGGCCTCGCGCGCGCGCTCGCCGCGCGTCCCAAGGTGATGCTCATGGACGAGCCGCTGGGCGCTCTCGATCCGCTCACCCGCGACAATCTTCAGGACGAGCTGGTGAGTCTGCGCGAGAAGCTCGAGCTCACGATCGTCCTCGTCACGCACGACATGGTCGAGGCGCTGCTCCTCGCCGATCGCATCGCCGTCATGAACGAAGGGCGCATCGTCCAGGTCGATGCTCCCAGGGAGCTGCTGCGCAACCCCGCCGATGAGTACGTCGAGCAGATGATGACGACGCCCAGACGTCAGGCCGATCGCCTCGAGCAGCTCGCCGCCCCGTCGACCGGCGATGGGAGCAGCCGAGGCGAAGGGAGCGCGTCGTGATCGCCGCAATCCAGTGGGACCATGTGCAAAGCGCCTTTCAGGATCTGCCCGAGTATCTGGGAGGCCACATCGAGCTGACGCTCACCGCCCTGCTCAGCGGCCTCGTCATCACCGCGCCGCTGACGGCGCTCGCTTTGCGCGTCCAACCGGTGCGCGGCCCGCTGCTGGCCCTCGCCTCGATCGTGCAGACCATCCCGAGCCTCGCGCTGCTGGCCTTGATGGTCCCGCTGCTGGCGCGCATCGGCTTTCTCCCCGCCGCCATCGCTCTCACCGCCTACAGCGTCCTGCCCATCTTCCGCAACGCCGTCACCGGCATCGAGGGCGTCGATCCTGCTGTCGTCGAGGCTGCCCGAGGCTGCGGCATGACCGAGCGCCAGGTCCTCCTCAAGGTGCAGCTCCCCCTCGCCGCGAGCGTGATCATCGCCGGCATGCGCACCGCCACCGTCTGGGTCGTCGGCATCGCCACGCTCTCGACCCCCGTCGGCGCCGAAAGTCTGGGCAACTACATCTTCACGGGTCTTCAGCTTCAGCGGTACGAGGTCGTCATCTTTGGATGCGTGGTCGCCGCCATCCTCGCCCTTTCGCTGGACGGGCTTATCCGCCTGGGCGAGATCTCCGCGATGAAGCGCAGCAAGCCGCTGGCGATCGTCGCGATCGTCGGCGTCTTCGCCATCCTCATCGGCGGCCTCATGCCCAAGCACATCGCCCGTCTCGCCCGCGCGGCCCCATCCAGCGGTCCGGACGGGCGCTCGATGCAGATCCTCATCGGCGCCAAGACGTTCACCGAGCAGTACATCCTCTCCGAGGCGATGGAGAAACGTCTCGAGGAGGACGGCTTCCAGGCGCGCACGCTCGGGAGCATGGGCTCGACGATCATCTTCCAGTCGCTCGCCGACGGTAAGATCGACGCCTACATCGACTATTCCGGCACCATCTGGGCCAACCACATGCAGCGCACGGACATCCCCGACGCCGAGACGGTGCGGCGCGAGGTCGCCGGCTGGCTCGAGGCCAACCACGGCGTGGTGAGCCTCGGCGCTCTCGGCTTCGAGAACGCCTACGCGCTGGCGGTGCGGCGCGAGATGGCGGAGGAGCTCCAGCTCGAAACCATCGCGGATCTGGCGGAGCACGCGCCGGAGCTCGTGATGGCGGGCGATTACGAGTTCTTCGATCGTCCGGAGTGGGAGGCGGTGCGCAGCGCGTACGGCTTCGAGTTCCGCGACCGGCGTCGGGTCGACTCGACGCTCATGTACAGCGCCGTCGCGACGGGGCAGGTGGATGTCATCAGCGCCTTCTCGACCGACGGACGCATCATCGAATACGACCTCGTCGTCCTCGAAGATCCCAGGGGCGCGTTGCCGCCCTACGACGCGATGATCCTCCTCTCCGGACGGATGGGCGAACGCGAAGATGTGCGCGCCGCGCTCGATGACTTCATCGGCGCCGTCCCCATCGGGACCATGCGTCGCGCCAATAAGATGGTGGACGTGGACGAACGGTCCGTCGAGGAGGCCGCTCGCTTCATTCTGGAGTCCGTCGGTGCGGAAAGCGGCGCCTCCGCGGAGATCGGCGGCGGCGAGCCGCCCGCGCGGAAGGCTGTAGAAAAAACGCCCTACAAACGCTAATCTCCATCCAAGTTCTCCGTGAAGCGCTCCCGCTCGCCCCCCCGCCGGGGCCTCCCCGCCCCCCCGGCGGGCGCGAGTCTCCCCCCGAAAGGTTGATCATGACGGCGCAGATGACGGGCCTCGACACAGGCTCCCGCTCAGAGGCGCATCCACGCGCGCCGCGAAGAGCCGGCGCGCTCATCGAGCGGTTCCGCCGCGTGCGCGCGCAGACGGAGCGCCTCGTCGACCCCCTTGAGCCGGAGGACATGGTCGTCCAGTCCATGCCCGAAGCCAGCCCCGCGAAGTGGCATCTCGCGCACACCTCCTGGTTCTTCGAGTCGATGGTGCTCTGCGAGGCCAGTCCGGAGTATGAGTCGCCCGATCCGCGCTACGGATTCATCTTCAACAGCTATTACAACGCCGTCGGGCCGCAGCACGCGCGTCATTGCCGCGGCAAGCTCTCGCGCCCGACCGTCGCCGAGACCTTCGCCCTCCGTCGCTATGTCGACGACGCGGTGCTCCGCTTCCTCGACCGCGCCGATGACAACCAGCTCGATCGATTGGCGCCCGTGATCGAGACCGGTCTCCAGCACGAGCAGCAGCATCAGGAGCTTCTCGTCACCGATGTCAAGCACATGCTGTCGCTCAATCCGCTGAATCCCGTCTATCACGATCGCGCGCCGGCCTCCGCTGAGGATCCCGGCGCCCTCCGATGGGTTCGCTTCGACGAGGGGCTCCGCGAGGTCGGCCACGCCGGCGCGAGCTTCGCCTTCGACAACGAGACGCCGCGCCACAAGCGCTTCATCCACGCCTTCGACATCGCCGACCGCCCCGTCACCAACGCCGAGTTCATCGAGTTCATCGAGGACGGCGGCTACCGCCGCCCCGAGCTCTGGCTCTCGGACGCCTGGGCGCTGCTCCAGCGCGAGGGCTGGCCCCGCCCCATCTACTGGCGGCGCGACGGCGAGCGCTGGCTCGAGTTCACGCTCGCCGGCGAAAGACAGGTCGATCCCGCCGCGATCCTCACGCACGTTTCCTTCTACGAGGCCGACGCCTTCGCCCGCTGGGCCGGCGCGCGGCTGCCTCTCGAGCAGGAGTGGGAGACGGCCGCCGCCGAGGCGTCCATCGACGGCGCGTTCTCCGAAGACGGCGATCTCCATCCGGGCGGCGTCCCCTCATTCAGCGAAGGGACACGCCTCCGCTCCATGCTGGGCGGCGTCTGGGAATGGACCGCCAGCCCCTACACCGCCTATCCCGGCTACCAGCCGCCGGGAGGCGCGTTGGGTGAATACAACGCCAAGTTCATGTGCAACCAGATGGTGCTCCGCGGAGGCTCCTGCGCCACGCCGCGCGATCACATCCGGCGCACATATCGCAACTTCTTTCCCCCCGAGGGCCGCTGGCAGTTTGCGGGCCTTCGACTCGCGAGAGACGCATGACCATCAGCCCGACGCCGGGCCGATCGAGCCAATCGCTCGTCGGCGACTTCGAGCCAGAGACAGACGCCTTCCGAGCCGACGTGGTCGCAGGGCTGTCGCAAGATCCCAGGATCCTGCACTGCAAGTACCTCTACGACGAAAAGGGCTCCAAGCTCTTTGACCGGATCTGCGAGGTCGAGGAGTACTACCCGACGCGCACGGAGTCGAAGATCATGCGCCAGCGCGCCGGCGAGATCGCCGACGCGATCGGACCCCGCGCCATGATCATCGAGCCGGGCTCCGGCAGCAGCGCGAAAACCCCGCTCCTGCTCGACGCTCTCGAAGATCCCGCGGCGTACGTCCCCGTCGAGATCTCCCGCGAGCATCTCATCGCCGCCGCCCGCCGCCTGCGCGAGCGCTATCCCGATCTCGAGATCCTCGCCGTCTGCGCCGACTTCACCGCCGACTACGAGCTCCCCGAGCCCGCGAAGACGCCCGCGCGCCGCGTCGTCTTTTTCCCGGGCTCGACCATCGGCAACTTCACCCCACCCGAGGCCCGGACATTCCTGAAGCGCGTCGCGAAGATCGTCGGCAAGGGAGGGGGCCTGCTCATCGGCGCCGATCTGCGCAAGGATCGCGCCACGCTCGAGGCCGCCTACAACGACGCCGCGGGCGTCTCCGCGGCCTTCAATATGAACCTGCTCTCTCGCATCAACCGCGAGCTGGATGGGGACTTCGATCTCGAGCGGTGGGAGCACCGCGCCATCTACAACGAGCCGATGGGGCGGGTCGAGATGCACCTCTTCTCCCTCGCCGACCAGACCGTCACGATCGACGGAGAGGAGTTCTCCTTCGAGAAGGGCGAGTCGATCCGCACCGAGCTCTCGCACAAGACCACCGTCCCGGGCTTCGCCGAGATCGTCGGCGCCGCCGGTTTTCGCCATGTGAGGGCGTGGACCGACGAGAAAAGCCTCTTCAGCGTCCACTGGTGCGTGGTCGATTGACCGCTCCGGCGCTTCGACGCCAAGCGCGGCCCTAGCATTCCCGTCCATGTCCGCCCGCAGGAGAAGCCGCAGCCTCTACGAGGAGTATCGTCTGCGCCGCCGGGAGACCGCGCCGCATGTCAGCGTCGACGATTTCTCCGAGCAGCGCCGCATGCTCCAGAAGCGGACGCGATCCTTTCGGGATCTCACACGCGCTTTCCTCGAGCTCATGCGGGGCCGACGCCTCATGCTCGCCTTGGCGCTTGTCACTCTCTCCTTCGGGGTCGGAGCGCAGCTTCTGCTCCCCGCCTCCACCAAGATCGTCATCGACTACATCCTCTCCAATGATCCGGGCCCCGCAGGTCTGCCCTTCGCCGACGCTCTGCCCGATGACCGCCGCGCGCTGCTCTGGCTCCTCGCCGCCGCGATGGTCGTCGTCGCCATCGTGGGCGTCGTCGTGCGCATGTGGGGGCGCTGGCAGGCCACGCGCCTGACGAAGCTCACCCAGGTCCGTCTGCGCCGGCGCGCCTTCGACCACGCCGTGCGCCTGCCGCTGCATCGCGTGCATGCGCTCAAGTCGGGCGGCGTCGCCAGCATCCTCCGCGAGGACGCCGGCGGCGCGGGCGAGCTCGTTTTCTCGATGGTCTACAACCCCTGGGGCGCCGTCGTGCAGCTCGCGGGCACGCTCATCATCCTCGCCGTCGTCGACTGGCGCCTGCTCCTCGGCGCGCTGCTGCTCGCGCCCGTCATCTGGTTCACCCATCGCGCCTGGATCAGCCGCATCCGCCCCGTCTACCGCGATATCCGCCAGACGCGCCAGAGCGTCGACGCCCACGCCACAGAAGCCTTCGGAGGTATGCGCATCGTCCGTGCATTCAATCGCGAGCGCGGCGAGGCGGGCCGCTTCGTCCGCGGCAACCACCTGCTCGCCCGCCAGGAGCTCCTCGCCTGGTGGCGCGCGCGCCTCGTCGACATCGCCTGGCAGACGCTCATCCCGCTCTCCTCCGTCGGCGTGCTCGTCTACGGGGGGCTCGCCGTCCTGAACGGAACGCTCACCGTCGGCGACGTGATGATGTTCTCCGCCTACCTGCTCATGCTCCTCTCCCCCCTCGCCACGCTCGCCGCGACCGCGACGCAGATCCAGAACAACCTCGCCGGCTTCGATCGCTATCTCGATCTCATCGAGGAGCCACTCGAGTTCCACGGCGCGCGCGGCGGCGTCATGATCGACCCACGCCGGGTCGAGGGACGCGTCACGCTCGAGAACGTCTGGTTCTCCTACCCGCATGCGCTCGAGCCCGTCCTCCGCGGAATCTCGCTGGACGTCGCGCCGGGCGAGACGATCGCCTTCGTCGGCCCCTCCGGCGCCGGCAAGACGACGCTCTGCAACCTCATCGCGCGCTTCTTCGATCCGGCGGAGGGCGTCATTCGCCTCGACGGTCGCGACCTCCGCGACATCGACATCGACGCATACCGCCGACTCCTCGGGCTCGTCGAGCAGGACGTCTTCCTCTTCGATGGAAGCGTTTTCGAGAATATCGCCTACGCCGCGCCCGAAACCGGCGAGGACGCCGTCCGACGCGCCGCCGAGCTGGCGAACGCCGCTGAGTTCATCGAGCGCCTCGAGCGCGGCTACGACACACTCATCGGCGAGCGCGGCGTGCGTCTCTCCGGCGGGCAGAAGCAGCGCATCGCCATCGCGCGCGCGCTGCTCGCCGATCCGCGCCTCCTCATCCTCGACGAGGCGACCAGCAACCTCGACACCGAGAGCGAGCGCGCCATCCAGGCGAGCCTCGCCGGGCTCATGCGCGGGCGCACCTCCTTCGTCATCGCCCATCGCCTCTCGACGATCCGCCACGCCACGCGCATCGTCGTCCTTGAGGAGGGGCGCATCGTCGAGTCCGGCTCCCACGAGGAGCTCCTCGATCGCTCCGGCCGCTACGCCGAGCTGCTCCGCAAGCAGATCGAAGATCCCTCCGCCGCCCTCGGGCCCCTCGGCGCCGCCTGAGCGCCGCTACCCCTGTCTGGCGAGTCGCTCCAAAACCCGCTCCCGCGGATCGCGTACAAGGACGGACGAGACGGAGTCCCCCGTGCCTCGATCCACGCGCCGCCATCCATCCCGCGCATCATCCATCCCGCCCCCGGCGCGGACGCTCCCCTTGACGAGCCTCCTCGCCATCGCCCTCCTGATCGCCCTCGCGCCTCCCGCCCGCGCCCAGACCCTTGACGCCCTTCTGGGCCGCGCCCAGCCCGATCAGGCCATCAGCCTCGACGTCGAGTTCGGCCTCGCCGGAAGTCGATTGCCTGCTGGATGGACCCCGCTCCAAGTCTCCATCTTCTCCAGCGAGGCGCTCTCAGGACTCCTTGAGATCGAGACCGCGGGCGAAAGCGCCCCGCCTGTGCGCCTGCGAACGCCCTTTACGACCACGCCCGGGCGCGCCACGCCCGTCCATCTCGCGATTCCCCTCCCGGGCTTCGGGCCGACCCTCCGTATCCGCGCTCTGGACGCGCGGGGGCGCGTCCTCGAGACGCTCCGCTTCGGTCTCGACGACCCCGCCCGCCCCGTGCCAGCTCGCGTTGTCGTTTCCCGCCTCGTCCTGGCGTCGGTCGGCGCCTCCTCCATCCGGCGCATCCACAGCGGCGCTCCGCCGGGAGAGACGGAGATCCAGCCTCGCTCCGGGACAGCGCCGCCGCCAAACGCCTCCTCCGCCGCGGACCTCCAGGACGCCGCGCTCATCGCGCTCGAGCTCGAGACGCTCCCCACCCTCTGGAAGGGCTACGACGGGATCGGCGCCGTCGTGATTGACGCCTCCGTCATGGAGCGCGTCTCCGCGCAGGCGATCGAGGCCATCCTCACCTGGACGCGCGCCGGCGGACGACTCGTCCTCATCGCCGATCGCCCCTCAGCGAATCTCGCACGCTGGCTCCACGCCCCGCTGCCCGCATTCGGCGAGCCCGCCGCCGCGCCGGATTCTGACGCGATCGTTCGACCCATCGCCATCCCACCGTCCATGCGCGCGCAAGGCTGGACCACGCGCTCCAAAGCGGACACGCCCTACCTGGCCGAAGGCCCCCTCGGCATGGGTTGGATGGTCATCCTCGCCGCCGATCCCGACGGCTTCTTCCCCGAATCATCGCCCGCCGCCGATTGGGCGCGCATCCTCGACCGTGCGCTGGCCCGCGAGCTTGAGGCGATGGGCGAGCAGCGTCGGTATCCGGACATATCCGACGCCGACGTCTCCGCCGCCCTCGACGCCCTCGCCGCCGATCTGAACGTGCCCGACCCGCCCATTGCGCTCCTGCTGGGCCTCCTGGCCCTGCTCGCCATCGCCCTCGGACCTGTGGATTACTTCGTTCTCAAGGCCCTCGGGCGCCGCCATCGCTCCTGGCTCAGCGCGCTGGCGTGGATCGCGCTGTTCACCATCCTCGCCTACGCCCTGCCCTTCTGGATGCGCCCGAGCCAGACGTCCTACCGCCGCCTCGCACTCGTCGATGTCAACGCCGCGCAAGACAGCGCCTGGAGGACCGCCGTCACCGGCGCTCTGCTCGGCCAACCCGGCGCCCTCCCGCTCGATGGCTTCGCGCCCGGGACGTGGGCGCGCCCGACCGTCGGGGGCGAGTTCCGCGGCGGTCTCTTTGACGCCCCCATGCCGCTCGCGCTGGATCGCTCCGCCGCCGGCTCCGCCGTCCCCCTCGCGCTGGCGGGGCGGGTCTGGACCTTCCAGACCATCATCGAGGACGGCGCCGTCGACTCGCCCTGGCGCGCCGTGGTCGAGCGCCGAAGCGAGGATGAAGGCTACGACGTCCACCTCGAAGGCTCGCCCGATCTCACTCCCGCACGCGCGGCCTTGCGCACACGCGACGGGCTCCGCGCGCTGCCACTGGAGGAGCGGGCGGCGGGGCGATGGCGCGCTGGGGCGGGGCGCATCGCCCGGAGCGATCACTCTTTCTGGGCCGGCCGCTTCGACGCTCCCCCGACCCGCCGCGACCCATGGAGACGCGCCGCCGGGATCAGCGACGCTCAGGCCCTCCCCGCCGCGATCGATCGCGGGCGCACACTCGAGGCGCTTGTCCGGACGGGCGAGTGGGCCGTCGTCTGCTTCGTCGTTGAGAATCATCCCCCCCACGTCGCCCCGCGACTTCCCGCGAACAGCGCCCAGACGACGCTGTATCGAATCCTCGCGCCTGTCATCGACGCCGGAGCGCCAGATCCATGATCGACATGCAGAACGTCACCGTGCGCTTCGGATCGCTCACCGCCCTCGACGACCTCACCCTGCACATCGGCGAGGGCGAGGCCTTCGGTTTCATCGGACCAAACGGCGCCGGCAAGTCCACCACCATGAAAATCCTCGCCTGCCTGCTCCGCGCCAGCGCCGGCGAGGCGCGCGTCGACGGCAGGGACGTCTCGAAGCGCGGCGACGACATCCGCCGCATCCTGGGCTACATGCCCGATTTCCTGGGCGTCTACGACGATCTCACCGTCGATGAGTACCTCCAGTTCTTCGCCGCCGCCTTCGAGATCCCGCGCAAGAAGCGCCGCGCCGTCATCGACGGCGTGCTCGAGCTCACCGATCTCACCGAGAAACGCACATCGATGGTCTCGAGCCTCTCCCGCGGCATGCAGCAGCGCCTGGGCGTCGCGCGCGTGCTTATCCACGACCCCAAGGTGCTCCTCCTCGACGAGCCCGCCTCCGGACTCGACCCCCGCGCGCGCATCGAGATGCGCTCGCTCCTCAACGAGCTGCGCAAGATGGGCAAGACGCTCATGATCAGTTCGCACATCCTCTCCGAGCTGCACGAGATGTGTTCGAGCATCGGCGTCATCGAGCGCGGCAATCTCCTCTTCTCCGGCTCCCTCCGGGACGCCTTCGAGAAGGCCGGCGTCGCCGAGCGCATCGACATCCGCCTCGAGAAGGACGCCGAGCGCGCCGCCACACTGCTGGAAACCGACGAGCGCGTCGCCCGCGCCAAGCAGGAGAACGGCGGCCTCACCATCGAGCTCGCCTCCCCGCGCCAGGGCCATCACTTTCTCATCGAGCGTCTTGTCGGCGAGGGGTTCCGGATCGAGGCCTTCGCGCCCCGCGCGCCCCGTCTCGAGGATGTCTTCCTGCGCATCACCAAGGGGAAGGTCCAATGATGCGCCCGCTGACCCTCCTTCGCGTCCTCACGCCGCAGCGCTATCTCTTCAGCGCCGTCTTTCACAAGGAGATCGCGTCGTCGGGGCGGCGCGTGTGGACCTACGCCGGGCGCGCGCTGTACACCCTCGCCCTGCTGGTGGTCTCCGCCATTGCGCTGACGTCCATCACGACCGGTATGGATCGATCGGGCGCCGCCGGACGCCTGCGCGCTCTCTCCACCGTCGCCCCCGTTCTCGCCCTGGTCATCGGTTGGGTGCAGCTCGTCGGCCTCTCCGTCCACGCTCCCACGCTCACCGCCTCCGCCCTCTCCGAGGAGCGCTCGCGCCGCACGCTCCCCTCCCTCGCGACCACGCCCCTCACGCCGCTTCAGATCGTCTTCTCCAAGCTCTCCTCCCGCATGCTGCAAACGGTCATCCTCGTTCTGATCGCGGCGCCGCTGCTGCTGCTTCTGCGCGTCTTCGGCGGTCTGCGCGCCGAGACCGTCCTCGCCGTCACCGCCCTCTCCCTCTCGACGGCCATGTTCACCGGCGCCATCGGCCTGCTCTACTCCCTCTTGCATCGGCGCGCCTCGACCGCCTTCGTCATGGCCTCGCTCACTGTCATGCTCGTCTTTCTCGCGCCGTTGATCCTCATCGTCCTGCTCGAGCGGTACTTCGGAATCGATGAGGACGCGCTCCTCTTCGCCGTCGCCTACATCCATCCGGTGGTCGCGATGGTCCTGGTCACCGTCGACGCGTTGGGCCCCACGACGCCCTTCGGCTCGATCACGCTCCACTGGATCGGCGCCTCCGCCGCCATGCTCGCCCTGGCGCTGCTCACCAACCTGCTCACCGCCTCGCTCCTGCGCCGCGTCATGCTCTCGCCCACCGCCGGCGCCTGGCAGGCCGCGCGGACCGAGCGCCGCAAGAAGCAAAGGGCCGCCCGCCCGCGCGGGACAAACCGCGAGATCGGCGACAACCCGATCTTCTGGCGCGAGCGCCGTCTGCCCATGCTCTCCTCGCGCGCCGCCAGCGCCACACTGTTCATTCTCCTCTCCGCGATCATCTTCCTGCTGCTCCTCGCGTCCGATCTGCACAGCAGATCGTTCCACACTTCGATCGCCGCCATCCTCATGATCGCGAGCCTGCTCGTCGCCTCCGTCGCCGGCGCCGGAGCGATTGCGCGCGAGCGCGAGGCGCGCACGTGGGACGTGCTCCTCCAGACGCCGATGTCGGGGCGCCGCATCCTCACTTCGAAGTTTCTCGCCGCCCTGACCCTCGGCTCGATCATCCCCCTCGTCGCCTCCAGCCGCCATCTTCTCTTCTGGCCGCTCGGCGTTGGAACGCCGATCGCCTTCGTGTCCGACTTTCTGCTCTTCGAGGGGGCCGCCGCCTTTCTCGTCGCCATCGGCGTCTTCACGTCCTTGCGCTTCCACAAGGCCTCCACCGCCTACAACGCCACGCTCTCCATCGCGATGCTGCTGTGGTTCATCATTCCCGTGGTCACGCTGGTGCTGCTTGAGCTCCTCCTCGCTCACTCCCAGCCCCTTGAGGACCTGTTCGGGTCGTTCTTCCTCTTCACGAGCCCCGTCGCGCTCGGCGTCCGCAACGCCTCCTTCAGTCTGGAGGCGTCGGTTGGACCGGGGCTCATCGCCGCGCGCTCGTTCCCGCTGGGCCCATTCGTCAATCTCCAGCCGCTGGCTCATCAGGCGATCATCGCCGGCGCGGGGCTTGGCTTTCTCGGCGCTTCGCTGTTCATCCTCGAGATGGCGATCAGGCGGTTCCCCCACAAGTCAGGTCGCGTCTCCTGAAGCATCGGCGCCTCTCCCCCTCCAGGTAGAGCGGGCGTCCCTGCCCGCCTATCTACAACGCCTACTCATTCCTGATGGGACGGCGCCTGGTGGGACAGCTCTTGCTGGGACGGCTCGCCGAGCCGTCTCTCTCTCTCTCCCTCGCTGCGGAAGCAGTGCGCCGCTACCAGTGGTTGCGCGCGAAAGCGTGATTCCACTTGACTCGCGTCCCCCGCGCGCCCACCGTGCTGACATGAGCCGCATCGACGAACTCCAGAAGCTGCACGAGGACGATCCGAAGGACGCCGATGTCATGTACATGCTCGCGCAGGAGCATGCCAAGGAGGGCGATCCCGACGAAGCCGTCGCCTGGTACGACAAATGCCTCGCCGTCGATCCCGCCTACCTCTACGCCTATTTCCACAAGGCTCGCGCCCTCGAATCCGCCGGGGAGATCGAGGACGCCAAGGACGCTCTCCGCGAGGGCGTCAAGAGCGCTCAGGTCCAGCGCGATGAGAAGGCCCTGGGCGAGATCGGCGCCTACCTCGAGCTCCTCGAGCACGGCGAGGTCTGAGCCCGGCTCGGATCTACGCCGCCTCGACAGCCTCCGCCGCCGGTTTGCCCTCGATCGTCAGCCCCAGATGCGCCAGCGGGCCATGCGGCTTGCTCTTCTCATCATCGAGCCGCTTCGCCGCGCGGGGATTGGCGTATGTGTTGAACACCATCGCCTTGATCGTCCCCCACAGCCCGCCGAAGGAGGCGAATGTGTGATCCACCGCGCTCGGCTCGTAACCCGAGTGCACCATGCACTGCTGGCAGTCGGGGTTCCCGCTGGCCCGCCCGTAGTTCTCCCACGCCGTCTCCTCCAACAGCTCGCGGAACGTGTCCACGTAGCCATCCTGGAGCAGATAGCACGGCTTCTGCCAGCCGAAGATGTTGTACGTCGGGTTCCCCCAGGGCGTGCACTCGTATTCGCGCTCGCCCATCAGGAACTCGAGGAAGAGTGGGGACTGGTTGAAGCGCCACCCCTTCTTCCGGTTCGAGAGAATCATCTCGAAGAGCTCGTTCGTCTTCTGCCGCTCCGCCAGAAACGACTTCTGGTCCGGCGCCTTCGGATACGCGTAGCCGGGCGAGACCATCATCCCCTCGACGCCCACCTCCATCATCTCGTCGAAGAACGCGCGCACCGAGTTCGGGTCCGCTCCGTCGAAGAGCGTCGTGTTCGTCGTCACCCGGAAGCCCCGCTCCACCGCCAGGCGAATCCCCGCGATCGCCTTCTCGTACGTTCCCTCCCGGCACACCGCAAAATCGTGGTGCTCCTCCTGCCCGTCCATGTGCACGCTGAACGTCAGGTACTTACTGGGCGTGAACCAGCCCGCCTCCAGCTTCTGCTTGAGCAGGACCGCATTCGTGCACAGGTAGATGTACTTCTTCCGCGCGATCAGCCCGTCCACGATCTCGCGGATCTGCGGATGCAGCAGCGGCTCGCCTCCCGGGATCGACACCATCGGCGCCGGGCACTCATCCACCGCCCGCAACGCGTCCTCGACGGACATGTCGCGCTTCAGTATGTGCGCCGGATACTGGATCTTCCCACATCCCGCGCAGGAGAGATTGCACCGGAACAGCGGCTCCAGCATCAGCACCAGCGGATACCGTTTTCGCCCGCGCAGGCGCTGGCCCAGCACGTACGACGCCACCGTCCACATCTGACTCAGGGGAACACCCATCCAGTTCTCCTCACACAGAGACTCAAACAGTCTTCCGCATGCTAGCCGATGCTTACTCTCATTCCACCGCCCCGCTCCGTCGATCCCTACGATCGGCGATCCTGAATTCATCCCGAGGATCACCAGCCATCGCCCAGCCCGAGCGCCAACCCGCCTCCTACCGCCTCGTCGACGATCGGGCCGACGAGCAGTTGATCGAGGACTATCGCTCGGGCGACGCCGCCGCCTTCCGCGTCCTCATCGAACGCTACCACGACGACCTGCTCCGCTTTCTCACCCGTTTCATGGGCTCCCGCCAGGCCGCAGAGGATGTCTTCCAGGAGACCTTCCTCCAGATCCACCAAAGCGCCGAGTCCTTCGACACCTCCCGGCGCTTCAAGCCGTGGCTCTTCACCATCGCCGCCAACAAGGGACGTGATCTGCACCGCAAGACCGCGCGACGCCCGGCGCTGGGCTTGTCGGCGGAGATCGGCGAGCAGGGCACGGCCCGCTTCGTCGATCTCATGGAGATCGACGTCCCCGACCCCTCCGACCGTCTCGACGCGGAGGAGCGCGACCGCCTCGTCCAGCAGGCCATCGGGCAACTCACCGACGCTCAGCGCGAAATCCTCCTGCTCGCCTATTTCCAGAAGCTCTCCTATCAGCAGGTCTCGGACCTTCTGGAGATCCCGCTCGGGACCGTAAAAAGCCGCCTCCACGGGGCCGTCGCCGCCTTCGCCCGCGCCTTCAAGACCCTGCTCGAGCAATCCTCGGAACCGTCGAACCCGGAGGAGTCCGCGTCGTAGCAACTGCTGACGGCGGGCTGGAGCCTCCTCCAGCCCTCCGTCACACACTCTCCTGTTGATCTTCCCTCTGTTCTCTTATTGGGACGGCTTCGCTCATGACCGAACCGACGCCCGAAGCGCCCCCCGCCCTCACGCTCGCCCCCGCCGACCAGTCGGCCCTGGACGCGCTGGTCGAGGCGGGGTTCGATCCGGAGGCCGTCGCGTCGGACCTGAAGCCGAGAGCCCGACGTCTCGCAAGCGTGCTCGAGACGCTTGAGCCGACCGTCGGCGGGTCGGATTCCCAGCGCGCGTCGGATCGATCCGCACTGATCGATGTCACGCTCGCGCGCGCCGCCCGCGCGCCGAGGCTGCCTGTGGATCGCGCCGGCGTCGATCTCTGCGACGCCGACAAGGCGGCGATCGACGCCCTCGTCGACGCCGGCTGGTCCCACGAGGCGGTTCCGCGTCATGCGCACGAGCGCGCCAAGCGGGCCGACCGCCTTCTCGCCGCTGCAATGGGCGTCGAACAGCCGTTTGACATCGATTCCGATGATCGCGATGACCGGGTCGCCCGCACGCTCGATCGCGTCTGGCGAGCGCGAAACGCCGAGATCGCCCGGGGGATCGGCGCGGGCTCGGGCCGCAGCCGCTTCAGCCTGCGGGACATCGCCGGCGTCGCCGCGATTCTTCTCATCGGCGCCAGCATCGTCTGGCCCACCGTCTCCAACCTCCGGTTCGAGGCTCGCCGGGCCGACGACGCCCGCGGGCTCCAGAACGCCGCCGTCGGCTTCAACCTCTACAGCCAGGAGCATCGAGGGCAATGGCCCCATCTGCGCAAGCCCGCCGCCGAGTCCGGACCCTGGTGGGAAGTTGGGCGTCCCGAGCGATCGCACTCGGCGAATCTCTTCACGCTCGTCACTGGCGACTACGCCACGCTCGAGGACCTCGCCTCCGCCGGCAACCCGATGGCTCCGATCATGCTCGATCTTTCCCACCATCGTGACTGGCGACGCCCCGAGGAGGTGTCGTACTCCTATCAGCTCCTCACGCCCAACCATCCCCGCTTCGATCCCGGGCGCCGACTCGTCGTCCTGACCGATCGCTCCCCCGTCATCCAGCGGGCCCGCCGCGGCGAGGCCGTGAACCCCTACGCGAACTCGATGAACCATCGCGGACGGGGACAGCACATCCTCTTCACCGACGGCTCCCTCGAATGGGCCACCTCCCCCATCATGCCCGACGGCGACAACATCTGGCTCCCCGCCGCCCTCGAGCGCATCACCGAGCCCCTCCTCCGCGGCGTCGAGCGGCCCGAGACCGCCGACGACGCCTTCGTCGGGCCCTGAGCCCCATCCCCAGTCCATCGAGATCGCCCCATCGCTTGGCGCACGCCCGCGCGACGGCTACCCTTCGCGGTTCCCCTCCCGGCGGTGGGCCGGTCGGGGCCGCCTCTCAAACGAGCCTTCGTCATGCCCAAGAACAAGAGCCACAAGGGCTCCCTCAAGCGAATCAAACTGACCAAGACCGGCAAGGTGCGCCACAAAACCGCCTTCGGCTCCCACTTGCTCTCCGGCAAGAGCCCGAAGCGCCGGCGACGCCTGCGCAAGACGAAGTTCCTCTCGAGCGCTGAGGCGAAGCGCTACGAGCGCCTGCTCAACCGCCGCCTGCGCGGACGCGATCAGCCCCGAGCCGCCATCTCGCGCAACCCCTCCCCTGAGCAGCGGCGCGCCATGCAGGCCGAGAAGGAAAAGGCGCTCCAGGAAGCCTGAGTCCACAGGAAGACAGACGCACTGCCGTCCGGGACCAAAGACGACCCAAGCAGATCAAGGTCGCCCCGTCCGGCGTGAAGGAGATTCGACATGCCCCGTGTTCGCAAAGGTTCGGCCCGCAAGCGCGCCCACAAGCGCGTCCTGCGCGAGGCCCGCGGCTATTACGGAACCAAACACCGCCACTTCCAGCAGGCGAAGATCGCGCTCACGCGCGCCGGGCAGTTCGCCTATCGAGATCGGCGCAACCGCAAGCGCGACATGCGCAAGCTCTGGATCATCCGCATCAACGCCGCCTGCCGCATGCGCGGGACGCGCTACTCCCGCTTCATCAACGGGCTCGCCCACTCCGGCGTCATCCTGAACCGCAAGATGCTCAGCCAGCTCGCGATCGACGACCCGCAGGCCTTCGACAAGCTCGTCGAGATGGCCGAGGGCGCGTCCAAGGCGGCGCCGCACAACGTCGCGGCCTGATCCTGACCCGAATCTGACTCAGCCCGGGTGCGCCAGGATGCGCGCGATGGCCGCCGGTCTGAGCGACGGTCGCAGGGCCCACGCCTCATCCTCGCCCAGCGCCGCCGCCGCCGCCAGATACCCCGAGCGCACCGCCCCCTCCATCGTCGCGGGCCAGCCTGTCTGCACGTAGCAGCCTGCGAGAATCAGTCCCGAGGGCCCCCTCGTCTCTGGACGCATCGCCTCCACTTCCGGCGTCGGCGCGAACGTCGCCCGCTTCTCCTTCACCGAGCGCACCGACTCGAGCCTCGCCTCCCGCGCCGCCGGGACGCACGCGCGGATGTCCTCGAGCACGCGCGCCCCGATCTCCTCCTCATCCAGCGGCATCCACTCATCCGCCGCGGAGATGACGGCGTGGACCCGTCGCCCCTCGTCGTCCTTCCGAAAAAGCCACTGCGTCCCCTGATCGACCAGCACCGCGTGCGGCAGATCCAGCACGGGGCGATCGAACGTCAGGTGCACACCCAGAATGGGCGAATGCGTGATTTCGCTGAGCGGTGCGAAGCGCGGGTCCGACGCCTGCACGTCCGCGTCCACGATCTTCGCCGCCCGCTCCGGCGGCGCGGCGCAGATGATGACGTCCGCCTCGAACTCCTCGCCGCCGGCGGTGCGGATGGCTGTCGCCGTCACGCGCGTGACCGACGCGCCAAGCCGGATCGCCCCGCCCGCTTCGCGGATCGCATCCTCCGCCGGGTCGTAGAGACGCAGCAGCGGAACCGCCGCGACGGCCATGGCGGCCGCGTCCCGACGCGCGAGGAAGCCCTCCTGGAAGACGTGCAGCGCCGATGAAGCCGCGACCCGATCGACCGTGAGGTTGCACGCGCTGACGACCACCGGCGACCAGAAGCGGTCGATCGCCCGCCGCGTCTGACCCGCGCCGGTCAGAAAATCGAGGAACGTCCGCTCGCCCCACTTCCGCCGGTCCGCCCGCAGGATCGCCAGGATCGCCCGCGCCACCGCCGCCTTGTCCGCGCTGGAGAGAAACGACGCCGTCAGGAACGATGGCCCCAGATGCGCCGGCGCCGGCAGCAGCGCGGGCGCCAGCGTCGAGCGCCGCCCGCCCGGCTCGAGAAAGTGCAGCTCCTCCGTCCAGCGGAGCAGATCTGAGACTCCGAGCCGGCGGCAGAGATCGAGGTAGTTCGTGCAGCAGCCCAGCGCGACGTGCTGGCAGTTGTCGAGGAGCTCGCCCGTGCGCACGTCGGTGAACGAAGTCGCCCGTCCTCCGAGCTTCCGGCGCGTCTCGAAGAGCGTCGTCCGAACGCCGCGCTCCGCGAGTCGCAGCGCCGCCGAAATCCCCGCAAGCCCGCCCCCGACAACGATGGCCGAGCGGATGTCCAATCGAGCCGGTTTGTCGGAGGGAGCGATCATGGGGGAGAAATGGTAGTGGGGGAGAGCGTCCCCAACGTCGCGTCCTTCGACTCCGCAGAGCGGTCAGCTCTTGCCCATGGCGTGGGCGGCGCCGAGATAGCCATCCCGCGCGAGCGCGCGCGCCTCGGGCTTGGCCCGCTCGTCGTCCAGCTCCAGCCCGGCGGCGAGGACGAGTCGGTTGATCATGTTGAACGCGCCGACGACCACCATGGCGTCGAGGATCGCCTGCTCCGACCAGCCGGCGTCGCGCGCCGCGCGGATGTCGGCCTGGCCCAGATCCTCCGGCGTTCGCGTCGCTTGCCGCGCCAGCTCGAGCAGCGCGCGGAGCGGCGCCTCGGCGCGACCGATCTCCTGGCGCTCGCGGATGTCCCGGATCAGCTCCTCATCCGCGTCGAGCTCGAGCGCCACGTTCGCGTGCGCCGTCACGCAATAGTGGCACCCGTTCAGAGCCGAGACCCAGGTGGCGATCACCTCGCGCTGGGCCAGGGAAAGGTCGCAGTCCTCCTTGCGCATCGCGTCCTGCACCATGTGGATGTACGGCTCGCCGCTGCGCGGGACCTTGGCGAAGAGCTCGGGGACGCGGGCGTTCTCGGAGAGGAACTCGAAGTGCGGCATGATGGGTCTTCTCCCGAAAGATTCGCGGACGCCCCGGCGGGTGCGCAGGGCGTGAGCGGGCGCGATGCAGACGCCTTGGCGCTTACGTCGCCCCGACCGTCACCGCCACCGGATCGGCCCCGTAGAGCGCCGCGGTGACCTCGGGCGGCTTGATGCGGATGCGGCGCTCGTTGGGGTCGACGCCCTTGTCGCGCATGAGCCGCTTGAGCGTCGCCGGGGTGGCGAACTCCGTGTCCTCGAGCACCGTCGTGCGCAGCTCGATCTCCCCGCCATGGCGCTCGACCAGACGGCGGCAGACGCCCGCGACGAGATCCTCCGGCGCCGAGGCGCCGGCGGTGACGAGCACCGTCTCCTTCCCCGTCGGGAACCATTCATCGCGCAGCTCGCTGACGTCGTCGATCAGATGCGCCCGAGCGCCCACGTTCTCGGAGATCTCCGTGAGACGCACCGAGTTGCTCGAGTTCTTCGAGCCAATGACGAGCACGACATCGCACTCCGGCGCGATCTCGCGCACCGCACGCTGGCGGTTGGTCGTGGCGTAGCAGATATCGCTGCTGGGCGGCGCCTTGATCTCGGGGAACGCCTTCTTCAGCGCGTCGATGATCACGCCCGCGTCGTCGGTGCTGAGCGTCGTCTGCGTGAGGTAGACCAGCTTGCTCGGGTCGCGGATCCGGAGCCTCGGAATGTCCTCGGGGCGCTCCACCACCTGGATGGCGTCCGGCGCCTCCCCGCGCGTCCCGACCACCTCCTGATGGTCCGTGTGGCCGATGAGCAGGATCTGGTACCCCTGCTTGGCGTACCGGATCGCCTCCATGTGGACCTTGGTGACGAGCGGGCAGGTGGCGTCGACAGTCGTCAGATTTCGATCGGCCGCCGCCTTGCGGACCGCCGGGGAGACGCCGTGGGCGCTGAAGACCACGATCGATCCCTCTGGGGCGTCGTTGACGTCCTCGACGAAGCTGACGCCGCGATCGCAGAAGCGGTGCACGACGTGCTTGTTGTGCACAATCTCGTGGTAGACGTAGACCGGCTCTTCCGGCAGCAGATCGAGGAGCTGGTCCACCACGTCGATGGCCATGTGCACGCCTGCACAGAAGCCCCTCGGATTCGCCAGCAAAATGCGCACGCGTCCTCCCTTCAACAGCCGTCGATCCGAACGTCCACCGGACGAGGTCCCTCGACGAACCCCGTCGGCAGGGTCATCATAAGGGGGCGACTCTCCCTCCGACGCCCCGCCGTCCCGAAGAGCCCAATTCGTCTCATGACCCTTCCAACCGCCAAGCCCGACGCCCCATCACCGGACCGCCCGGCGGGGCCCGCCCCGCACGCCCCCTCCCGGCGCGCCCCGCTCGATCCGGAGGCGGCCCGCGCCGCCTGCCGCCGTCTGGCGACGACGCACTACGAGAACTTCCATGTGCTCTCCCATTTCGTCCCGCCCTCTCTGCGCGACGACTTCGCGGCGCTGTACGCCTTCTGCCGCCTCGCCGACGATCTCGCCGACGAAACCGGCGCGACCGACACCGCCCGCGCCCACTCGCTGGCGCTGCTGGCGTGGGCGCGCCGGCGGCTGGTCGAGGCGTGCGATCAGGCGGGCGCGGAGACGGCGCTGCCCGCGACCCTCCACACGGGCGAGCCGCGCCCCGATCTCGAGCTCGCTTCACCCGAGCCCCCGGATGGGACCCGCCGCGCTTTCATCGAGTCGGCGGAGGCGACCTTCCCCGCGCTGACGGCGACGATCCATCAGCGCGCCCTGCCGCCCGAGCCCTTCCACCATCTCCTCGACGCCTTCGAGCAGGATCAGCGCATCACGCGCTGGGCGACGTGGAAAGCGCTCACCGACTACTGCAAGGGCTCGGCCAACCCCGTCGGACGCCTCGTGCTCGCCATCGCGGGCCGCCGTCTGGACGATCCCGCCAACGCCGAGCGCCTCCGACGCTCTGACGCCATCTGCACCGCGCTCCAGCTCACCAACTTCTGGCAGGATGTTCGTCGGGATCTGCTCGAGCGCGACCGCGTCTATCTGCCGCACGAGCAGACCGGCCTCTCCGCGCAGACGCTGCGCGACTTCGCCGAGCGCGCAGGCGATCCGGCGGCGCGCGTTCCCTTCATCCGGGCGATGCGCCCGCTCCTCGAGCGCACGCGAGCGCTATATCACGAGGGCGCGGCGCTGCCGCGCTCGCTGGATCGGGAGATTCGCCCTGTGATCTTCCTCTTTGCGGCCGGCGGGCGGCGGGTGCTGACGCGCATCGAGCGCATCGGCGGCGCGACGCTCTGGCGGCGCCCGACCCTGACGAAAACGGACCGCGCGGCGCTGCTGCTCCGCGCCGGGCTGATCAAGGCTTTGTCGCGATGAGTCCCGCCAGCGATCCCAATCTCGCGGTGACCACGCTCGCCTCGGAGTACGACGCCTGCCGGGCGATCACCAAGCGGCGCGCGCGCAATTTCTACTACGGACTGCGGTTGACGCCCGAGCCCCGTCGATCCGCGCTCTTCGCCATCTACGCGTGGATGCGCAAGGGAGACGACATCGCCGACGACGAGTCGAACCCCGATCGGCGGTCGGAGCGCCTCGCGGAGTTCCGCGCGAGGACGCAGCAGCTTCTCTCCGACGATCCGCCCGCCCTGGACGATTTGCGCCATCGCGCGGCCTCCTCCTCCGCGATGTGGGCGGCATTCGCCCACACGCTGCAGGCGTTCCCTATCGACCCGAAGGACATCCGCCTGATGCTCCGGGGCCTCGAACAGGACGCCGAGTTCGAATCGCCGGAGACGGAGGCGGAGCTCGACAAGTACTGCGCCCGCGTCGCGTCAACGGTCGGGCGCGTCTGCGTCGCCATCTGGGGCGTGCGCCCGGGAGTGGACCCCCGAGAGGCGAGCGAGCTCGCCACCGCGCGCGGGCTGGCCTTTCAGCACACCAACATCCTGCGCGACTTCGCGGAGGATTACGACGCCGGGCGCGTCTATCTGCCCGTCGACGCCTTCCGCCATGCCGAGTTGACGCCCGGCGCCTTGCGCGACTGGACGGATCCGCGCCGCTGCGCCGAATTCGTGCGCGATCGCGTTCGCCGCGCGACGGCGCATTACGAGCAGTCGGCGAGGCTGGATGAGCTGATCGACCCCGCCTGCTCGCCCGCCCTCTGGGCGATGACGCGGATCTATCAGGGACTGCTCGAGCGCATCCGCCGGCGCCCCTCCTCGATCGCGGGCCCGCGTCGGATCCGCCTGCACTCATTCTCCAAGGCGTCCATCGCCGTGCGCGCCCTGCTCCGCGCCCGAGCCGGGTCGGAGGGCAACGGCGCCGTCTCCCGCAGCGCGCCGCGTTGACGCACCGCCGGCGGATCCTTCCTACCATCGGGCCATGCGCCTCGGCGTCCCGAACCAGACCAGCGAACAGGAGCGGCGCGTCGCCCTCGTCCCCGACACGATCCAGCGCATCGCCAGGCAGTTCGGCGACTCGATCGAGATCGTCGTCGAGTCCGGCGCGGGCGAGCGGGCCTTCTTTTCCGATGAGTCGTATCGGGAGAGCGGAGCGACGGTGGCGGATGGGGACGCGGCGTGGGCCTGCGAGATCGTCGCCTGCATCCATCCGCCGACTCCGGACGACATCGCCCGCATGAGCGAGGGCGCCGTCCTCATCGGCATGCTCCGCCCCGGATCGGATCGGGATCTGGCGCAGGCGCTGGTGGATCGGAAGATCAGCGCGCTCGCCTTCGAGGCGGTCCCGCGCATCACGCGCGCGCAAAAGTGCGACGCTCTCTCGTCCATGAGCACTGTCGCGGGCTACCGCGCCGTCATCCGAGCGGCGGAGGCCTCGCCGCGCTTCTTCCCCATGCTCATGACGGCCGCGGGAACGGTCACGCCCGCCAAGGCGCTGATCCTCGGCGCGGGCGTCGCGGGCCTCCAGGCGATCGCCACCGCGCGCCGGCTTGGCGCGGCGGTGAGCGCTTTCGACATCCGATCCGCGGCGGCGGAGCAGGTGCGCAGCCTGGGCGCCAAGTTCCTCGACATCGGACAGGCGGACGCGGAGACGTCCGGCGGCTACGCGCGGGCCCAGACGGAGGAGGAGCAGGCCGCCCAGCGCGAGCGGCTGGCGGAGCATGTCGCCGCTTCCGACATCCTCATCACCACGGCCCTGATCCCAGGACGCCCGGCGCCCAGGCTGGTCGAGCGGGCGACCGTCGAGCGCATGAAGCCCGGAAGCGTGATCGTCGATCTCGCGGCCGAAACGGGCGGCAACTGCGAGCCGACGAAGCCGGATGAGACGGTGATGATCGATGGCGTCGCGACGCTTGGTCCGACGAATCTGCCCTCCGAGACGCCGCTGCATGCGAGCTCGCTGTATGCGCGCAATGTGCTGGCGATACTGGAGGAAATCGTGAAGGAAGGCGCGCTGGCGCTGGACGTCGAGGATGCGCTCGTGGGTCCGACGCTGATCACACACGCGGGCGAGGCGCGGCACAAGCTGGTGCGATCGGCCCTTGGGTTGCCGACGGAGCAGGAGGCGTCCACATGAGCGAGGCGGAGCTGCTGATCACGGCCCTGTTCGTCTTCGTCCTGGCCATTTTCATAGGCTTCGAGCTGATTCAGAAGGTCCCGCAGACGCTGCACACGCCGCTCATGAGCGGCAGCAACGCGATCAGCGGCATCACCATCGTCGGCGCCCTCGCCATCGTCCTCGCGGAGACGGACTCCGCGCTGGCGCCCTGGGTGGGCTTTCTCGCCATCACGCTCGCCACGATCAACGTCGTCGGCGGCTTCCTCGTCACCGACCGCATGCTTCGCATGTTCAAGAGCCGCTAACGGAATCAACGAACTTGGACGAAGCCGCCATCCAAACCACGACCTCTCCCGACACGCTGCGGATCGCGCGCGATCTCGCCTACCTGGTCGCCGCGATGCTCTTCATCCTGGGCATCAAGCGGCTGCGCACGCCCCGCACCGCGCGCGGAGGCAACGCGCTGGCCTCGCTCGCGATGCTGATCGCCGTCGTCGCCACCTTCGCCACACGCGACCCGCAGTTCCTCATCCTCGCCTTCGCCGGACTCATCCTCGGCTCGGGAATCGGCGCCTTTCTGGCGACGCGCGTGCAGATGACGCAGATGCCCCAGCTCGTCGCCCTCTTCAACGGCTTCGGCGGACTCGCCTCCGCCCTCGTCGCCCTCGGGGAGTGGCTGCGCGTCCCGGGCGGGGACGGCGCCGCGTTCCCGGCGTACGTGCTGGTCGCCATGGGTGCCAGCGCGCTGATCGGCTGCGTGACCTTCTCCGGATCGCTCGTCGCGGGCGGCAAGCTCCACGGCCTCATCAGCGGCAAGCCCGTGACGATCCCGGCCCAGGCGCTGGCGACGCTCGGGCTCGCGGCGCTGGCGCTGGCGGGGGTGATCTGGTTCGTGCTCGCGGGCGCGCCGGCGGCGGCGCTGGGGCTGGCGATCGTCGCCTCCCTCATCCTCGGGCTCGCGATCACCCTGCCCATCGGCGGCGCGGACATGCCCGTCATGGTGTCGCTGCTCAACTCCTACTCAGGGCTCGCCGCGGCGGCGGCGGGCTTCGCCATCCAGAACAAGGCGCTCATCGTCGCCGGCGCGCTCGTGGGAGCGAGCGGGCTGATTCTGACCTTCATCATGTGCAAGGCCATGAACCGCTCCGTGCGCAACGTCCTCTTCGCGGGCGTAGGCACCGCCGACTCGACCGGCGCAGGCGGGCAGGAGAGCGCCACGGGCGTCGTCAAGAAGGCGGATCCGGAAGACGTCGCGATCATGCTCGACGCCGCCCGGACCATCATGATCGTCCCCGGCTACGGCCTGGCGGTGGCGCAGGCCCAGCACGCGGTGCGCGAGCTGGCGGACATCCTCGAGCAGCGGGGCGTGGAAGTGCTCTACGCGATGCATCCCGTCGCCGGGCGCATGCCCGGGCACATGAATGTCCTTCTCGCGGAAGCAGATGTGCCCTATGAGCAGCTCCTCGAACTGGAGGACGCGAACGCGGCGCTGGCGCGCACGGACGTGGCTCTCGTCATCGGCGCCAACGACGTGGTCAACCCGGCCGCGCGGCACGCGAAGGAGAGCCCGATCTACGGCATGCCCATCGTGGACGTGGACAAGGCGAGGACGGTCTTCGTCCTGAAGCGCTCGATGGCCGCGGGCTACGCGGGCGTCGACAACGAGCTCTTCATCGCCGAGAACACGCTGATGGTCTTCGGCGACGCGAAGAAGACGGTGGAGGTGATCAACGCGGCGGTGGGGGATCTGTAGGGCTTCGCGGGCTGCGCCCGCGATTTGGATAGGCGCTCTAGACGGCTTGGGCTTGAAGAGCTGTAGGCGAATCGGCCCTCCGTGCCGTCGCCGAGTGAGGCCTGAGCCGCCTTTGGTCGCCTCTCAGGTCGCCCATAGCTACCTGGGAGACCTGGCTGCATTATTCTCAAGGGGTTGCAGTTGGCGGCCTTCAAAGGAGCTCGCTTCAAGCCAGTTCGGTAGACTGGTCAACATGAAAAGGATCGCAATCGTTGTGGCTCTGGCATTTGGGTGCGTTACTCCGGGATGCGTGGCGCCGCTCAACACGCCGAGTGGACGGCCGGAAGTCCTTCTCCCAGGCGAATCTCCGGCGGAAGTATCGAATGTCCTCGTCAGTCGTCTCGCGCCGCTTGGGTACACGGTTGATCGGCAGACCACGAACGGCCTTATTCTTTCGAAGCGGCTCCAAGACAATCTCGGGGCAGCGCTACTCCTCGGGTCGCAGTACGATTCGATTCCCGCCGTGAGGGTTCACTTCACATTCGTTCAGATGCAGGGGGGGACTCGCGTCTACTCCACCATTCAGACGGTCACAAATCCGGGGAGCGCGTTCGAACGAGTGAGTGATATTAGCCAGAAGAGCAAGGCTGCCCATGAGTTACAGACTCTTCTAGAATCGCTTCGCTGAAATTGTCCGTTGCGTTTCGTTCAGTCTCAACGGACTCCGCTAGAGCGATCGAACGTCTCTCACGACGATCGACTACGGTGGATGCGAATGTATTGTGGCCTACGCATCGGACTTGGTGTCGGCGGCGGTTCGGCACGGGCGGGCAAGCCGCCGTGGCACCCGAGAACGCGACGGCAGGCCCGGAGGCCTGCGCCACCGGTTTTAGTTGGCATTCGGGGCGAGGCGTAAATGCAGTAGACGGCGGGCAAGGACGCCTGCTCTACCTGTAGGGGGGAAGAGACCGCTCGGAGCGCCGTCGCCTCAACGAAACCCGCTGGCGGTCGAGCCGCCAGTGTGACTCCCGCCGGTAGCGACCGGCCTCCGTGTCCGCAGTGGTTGTGCGTCCGTTCGACGACTCGCTCGTGGGACGGCTCCCCGAGCCGTCACCTCCCCCTCTCTACCGGTTAGCGGCGGGCGGCCCTGCCCGCCGTCTGCAACTCCTCTTCACCCGCTCCCGGGCAGGCACGCCGGCCTGCCCCACCGGTTCTCGGCGCTGCCGACGGCTCGAAGAGCCATCCCGCCAAGCCCTACGATCCCCCCACGCATGCGATCCCCCGCCCCCCACCTCTTCGATATGACCCCCGAAACACTCCGCGCCTTCTGCGCCGAGCGCTCGATGCCGACCTACCGCGCCGAGCAGATCCTCGAATGGGTTTACCGCCATCGCGTCGCCGATCCCGCCGCCATGACCAACCTCTCCAAACGCGAGCGCGACACGCTCGCCGCCGAAATGGCCTTCGAGTCCGGCCGCACCATCGCCCACCGCGCCGCCACCGACGGCACGCAGAAGCTCCTCGTCGAATGGAACGACTACGACGGAGTGGCGCCCGCCGCGCGCCCGGACTCGGAGTCGCTCGCGATCTTGAATGGCCCCGCCGGCGACTCCTCGCGCCAGACCGAGTGCGTCATGATCCCCTCACATGATCCGACGGGCATGCGCCGCACCGCCTGCATCTCCTCCCAAGTCGGCTGCCCCGTCGGCTGCCGCTTCTGCGCCTCCGGCCTCGGCGGGCTCGACGGCAACCTCTCCGCCGGGCGCATCGTCGAGCAGGCGTGGCGCCTCGCGCGCCTGCCGGATGTCGGGCGCATCAGCAACATCGTCTTCATGGGCATGGGCGAGCCGCTGGCGAACTTCAGCGCCGTCAAGCGCGCCGTCGAGACGCTCGCGGCGCCCTGGGGCATGGGCGTCAGCGCGCGCAAGATCACCATCTCCACCGTCGGCCTGCCCCAGGCCATCGAGCGCCTCGCGGCGCAACTCGATCTGCCCGTCACCCTCGCCCTCAGCCTCCACGCCCCGACCGACGACCTCCGCCGCGAGCTCATCCCCTGGTCGGAGTACACGACCGTTCAGGAGCTGATCGACGCCTGCGACGTCTGGTTCAAGAAGACCGGCCGCGAGATCACGCTCGAATACATCCTGCTGGGCGGCGTGAATGACCAGCCCGAGCACGCCCGCGCACTCGCCAGCGTTGCGAAACGCATCCGCAGCAACGTCAACCTCATCCGCTACAACGAGGTCGCCGGCCTCCCCTACGCTCGCCCCAGAGACGCCGACGTGCGCACGTTCCAGTCGATCCTCAAGGACGCCGGCGTAAACGTCCACATCAGAGCAAGCCGAGGACGCGACATCGAAGCCGCCTGCGGCCAGCTCCGCCACGAGACATCGGGCGCGAACTCGTAAGCGCTACGTCGTCGCCCGCACAACCTCGTACCCCATGTACCCGAAGTAGATGACCAGCAGCGTCAGCCCTTCGAGCCGCGAGACATGCCGGTTGGCCGTGAAGGCGAAGGGCAGCAGCAGGACCGACGTCAGCAGCATGACGGCAAGCGACGCCCAGCCTCCGGGCGGCAGCGGCACGGGCGTGTACATCGCCGTCGCGCCCAGGATCAGCAGCAGGTTGAAGATGTTGGAGCCGACGACGTTGCCCACGGCCAGATCCGTCTGCCCCTTGCGCGCCGCGATGAGCGACGTCGCAAGCTCCGGCAGACTCGTCGCGACGGCGACGACCGTCAGCCCGATCATCTCCTGACTGAGCCCGAGCGCCGTCGCCAGCCCGACCGCCCCCCGTTCCGCCAACTGACCGCCTCCGAGCAGCAGCGCCAGCCCCAGCAGAAACAGCCCGATCGCCAAGGGCAGCGAAGGCAGCCGCTCGCGCTGCGCGAACTCCTCCGCCTCCTTCGCCAGCGCCGCGCCCACCGCCGACTTCCGCGCCGAGCGGATCATCACCACGACGAACAGGATGAAGAGCCCCCCCAGAATCGCCCCGTCCAGGCGCGCGAAGCCCGGGCCCGGGCCCATGTCCTCCGGCGTCACGATCGCCGGAACCCCCGGCGGAAACGCGACGAGCAGCATCGCCACAACCGTGACGCCGAGCATGATCGGAAGCTCGCGCGCGATCAGCCCGGCGTGCACGCGCATCGGGCGCACGAGCGCCGCCAGCCCCAGAATCAGCCCGACGTTCGCGATGTTCGAGCCGATGACGTTGCCGAAGGAAAGCGCCGTGTTGTTGTTCGACGCCGCGATGAGGTTCAGCGCCAGCTCCGGCGCCGAGGTGCCGAAGGCGACGATCGTCAGCCCGACGATCACCGGCTGGACGCCCAGGCGCGCGGCGATCGTCGAAGCCCCGCGCACGAGCAGATCGCCGCCGCCCACGAGCAGGGCGATGCCGATGGCAAGCAGGAGCGCGTCGAGGAGGGCGGGAGGCATGGGAGATGAGGGTAGGAGAGTCGCCCCTCCGCGTCAGAACCAGCGCAGCGACTTGAGCAGCGCCAACTCACCGCTACACGAAAGGCTCCGGCGCCGGACCGAGATCGGAGGCGTAGCGCTCGCGGATGGGCTGAGCGATCTCTCGAATGAACAGATCCACCTGCCGCGGCGCGAGTCCGACGCAGCGCATCGGGTCGGCGGCGCCGTCGATGTCCACGCCCTCGAGCAGCGGCTCCTCGCGCAGGCGCTCGAGCAGATCGTTCGATTCTCCCTTGTCCTTGAGGCGCTGCCCCGCCGCCTGCGAGTGCTTGCGGATCGCCTCGTGAACCTCCTGACGATCCCGCCCCATCGAAGCCGCCTCCATCAGCAGATTCTCCGTGATCAGGAAGGGCAGCTCCTCCATGAGATTCCGCCGCACCATCGCCTCATGCACCACCAGCCCCGCACTGACGTTCCGCATCAGATCCAGCGCGCCGTCCAGCGCCAGAAACGACTCTGGCAGCGTGATCCGCCGGTTCGCTGAGTCGTCGAGCGTGCGCTCGAGCCACTGCGTCGCCGCCGTGTTCAAGGGATTCTGCGCCAGCGACATCACGAATCGCGCCAGCGCCGTCGCGCGCTCGCAGCGCATCGGGTTTTGCTTGTACGGCATCGCCGACGAGCCCACCTGACTCTCGCCGAAGGGCTCGTCCAGTTCGCGCCGGTTCGCCAGCAGGCGAATGTCCCCCGCGATCTTCGCGATGACCGACGCCAGCGCCGCCAGGTCCGACAGAATGAAAGCGTCCACCACCCGCGGATACGTCTGCCCCGTCAGCAGAAACCGCTTCTCGGGATCGAACCCCAGCTTCTCGCAGATCAGCCGGTCCAGCGCCTCCACCTTCTCGCAGTCGCCCTGGAACAGATTCAGGAACGACGCCTGCGTCCCCGTCGCCCCCTTCGCCCCGCGCAGACGCAGCGAGTCCGACGTCGCCTCCAGCCGCGCCAGGCACAGCGCCAGATCATGCGCCCACAGCGCCGCCCGCTTGCCCACCGTCGTCGGCTGCGCCGGCTGGTAATGCGTGAACGCCAGGCATGGAAGATCGCGCCACGTGCGCGCAAAGTCCGCCAGCGAGTCGATCACACACGCCGTCTTCGCCTGCGCGAGCCGCAGCGCATCCCGCAGCAGCAGGATCTCCGCGTTGCAGTTGACGAACTGGCTCGTCGCCCCCAGGTGAATGATCCCCCGCGCCTCCGGCGCCGCGTCGCCCAGCGCGTGGATGTGCGCCATCACGTCGTGCCGCAGCCGCCGCTCGTGCTCGCCGGCGCGCTGGAAGTCCTCCTCCGTCAGGTCGAGATGGCTTCGGATCGCCTCGATCTGCCCGTCCGTGATCGGCAGCCCCAGCTCCTTCTCAGCCTCCGCCAGGGCCAGCCACAGCCGCCGCCACGTCCTGAACTTCCGCGCCGCCGACCAGATGCGCTGCATCTCCGCCGAGGCGTTCCGCGTCGCCAGGGGCGAGCTGTACCCCTCGCGCCCGGGGGCGGCGCCCGTCGCAGGCGTCTCAGGTTGGGGGCGGGGCTCGCTCATGCAGGCTCCCAAACGGGGGTGCGAAGCAGCCATCGTATCGGAGGCGCCCAGCGAGAGTGCGTCGCGCCGGGCGTCCGGGAATCCGCCGCCCAGCGCCGCCCCGCCGTCGCCGCCGGGCCGACAGCCCGCAAAAATGGATCCGCCCCGACCCCTCGGGCGTCATAACGTGTGTCGTCCCGGAGGATTTCGACGGGAAAGGAGGATCGTGGGGCAGCGCCGAGGAGAGCAGATTGGCCGTTCGGATGTGGACGCCGCGCTCGTCCAGCGCGCGGAGCGCGGCGATCAGGCCGCGCTCGCCGAACTGCTCACGCGCCATCAGGACCGCACCTACGCCATGTGCCTGCGCATGCTCGGCGATCGGGAGCGGGCCAGGGACGTCGCGCAGGATGCGATGGTGCGCGTCATCGAATCCCTCTCCACCTTCGACGGACGCGCCGCCTTCGGCACATGGATGACTCGGATCACCATCAACCTCTGCCTCAGCCACCTCCGACGGGAAAAGCTTCGCCGACACGCCAGCCTGAACGCCCCGGGCGCCACGCGCCCCGGCGCGGACGAAGAGGCCGCCCCCGTCTGGGCGGGCCTCTCCTCGCAGGCGGAACCGGATGTGATCTCGGGCGTCTCATCAGATGAGCGCCGACGGCGACTCTCCGCCGCGCTGCTGACACTCGAGCCCGAGCAGCGGGCGATTCTGATTCTGAGGGATGTCCGCGGGCTCGATTATCGGCAGATCGGCGAGGCCCTGGGCGTGGCGGTCGGCACCGTCAAGAGCCGGCTCTTCCGGGCCCGCGCGGCGTTGCGCGAGGCGATGGAGCGTCTCGCCGCCGACGGGCTGGCCAGTGGGGCGAGCGAGCGACAGGAGCGCGGATGAGCAAGCGGATGAGCGAGGAAGAGATCCTGGCCCTGATCGAAGAGCAGGGCGCTTCGGACGAGCGGCTCGAGAGCCTCGCCGCCGACGATCCGCAGCTTGCGCGATGGATCAGGGCGGCGCGGCGCGACCGCGAACTCGCGGAGTCTCTCGAGAATGGGGTCAGGGCCCCTGAGGGGCTCGTCGAGGACGCCCTCGCCGAGGCCGAGCGCCGGGCCCTCGTCGGGGCGACCACTCATGCGCCGCACGCCGGGCGCAAGGGCAGGCGCGCCGGCGCCGGACGCACGCCCGCGGGGCATCGGCGCATCCGCGTGACGCCTCTGGGCCTCACCATCGCCGCGGGCCTCTTCATCGCCGCGGGCGCGGCGACAGTGCTCCCTGTCCTGATCAGCCAGCCGGGTCAGGGCATCGCCCCGACGGGCCCCGTGACGTCCAACGGCGGGGCGCCGGAATCACCGGAGCAGAACGAGCAGACGCTTGCCCAAACGGAGCCCCCCGCCGACTCGCCCACGGGCCCGCTGGATCCGCTACAGAGCATGGTGGAAAGCGCCGCGCCCGTCTCGGGCCAGGCGGATGACTCAGTCGGCGCGACGGGCGCCCGCGCCGCTCCGGACGAGCCCGCCCGCCCGGACGTCGCCCTCCCCGAGGCGGCGCCTTCGCAGTGGCTCACGCTCGCGAAGCAGGGGCGACTGGGCGTCCTCGCCTCCGAATGGAGCGACGCCGCCCTCAGAGACCTGGGCGCTCGATCGCTGGCGGCCGTGACGATCAACCCCCCTGGGGCGCGCGTCGTCGCCTCCCTGGAGATCGACGTCGACGAGCAGCGCGTGCGCGAGCGCGTGGAGCAATCGCGCCAGGCGGGGGGCGAGACGGCGCGCATCGTCGCGCTCGAGGATCGCTTCGAGCATGGGCCCGCGCTGGAGCCCGATCGCGTCTTCTGGTGGACCGAGCCCGCCGCCTTCAACCCGCGCGAGCGGGCGACGATTCTGCTGCTCGTCCCGTCGGCTTCCGGTGAGTGAGCGTCCGGCGGTCGTCATGGCGGCCATGCCGCCGCACATGGGGCGACGGGGATTCCGCGACTGGAAGGCTCTCGCGCCGCCGACCGGTGCGCCGGCGATCCGACTCCAACGCCATGAACGTGGCAAGGGGCAGGGCGATCAACCCAAGCAGCGCGAAGAGCTGCGCCGCAGGCAACTCCGCCAGCGCTTCGGGCGTCAGCCCCCTCCAGAGCAGAAACATCCCAACCCCGGCGCTGAGAAAGGCGATGACAAGCAAGATGGCGTGGCGTGCGTGGCGTCGAGCGCGCATGGGGCGTATGGATCCGTAAAGCGACCTGGTGTCTCGATTCGGCGAGCGTAGCACATCGGCGGTGGGGCTTGCGGACCTTGACGGAACGATGTGGGCGGGTTGTTGACAGGTTGTGACGTGTCCTGAGCGCCAGTATCGTCCGCCTCGTTGCGAACGATCCCTCATCGAGCGTGGTCAGGACGACTGATCGCGGGGCGCTGCGCCCGCGCGTTGGCTGTGGCGTGCGCGATTCTGATGAGCCTCGCCGCCGCGTCAGCGCAGCCCGCGGAGGTCGATGAGCCGATCCCCGAGCTGGCGCCCTTCAACGATCGTCTCGTCAGCGACATCCGCTTCGAAGGGCTCGAGCGCACCTCCGAACGATTCGCCGAGAATCAGCTCCGGACAAGCGTCGGACGCCCCTTCCAGGCGCGCACCATCACGGACGACATTCAGCGGCTGTACCGCACGGGGCGCTTCTACCGCGTCGATGCGCGCGTCGAGCCGGCCGCGGGCGCAAGCGTGGTGGTCATCTTCGAGTTCGAGGAGTCGCCCATCATCCAGGATGTCGAGGTGGTGGGAAACCGCAATGTCACGCGCCAGGAGCTCGCGGGCGTCGTCGATTTTCTGCGCGGCACGCCCGTCGATGAGTTCCGGCTCGGGCAGACGCAGCGCGCCATCGAGGAGCTTTACCGCCAGAAGGGGTTCTATCAGGCGCGCGTCGAGGTCGACGAGCAGGAGCTGGAGGAAGGCGTCATTCTCTTTCGCGTCCGAGAGGGCCAGCGGATCCGCGTCACGCAGATCCGATTCGAGGGCAACGACTCCTTCGCGCCGCGCGAGATCCGCACCGTCATCGAGAGCAAGACCTCGGGGCTCTTCAAGAAGGGACCGCTTGACGAAGAGACGCTCGAGCGCGACATCGTCAGCATCGTCAACTTCTACCGCGATCGAGGCCACCTCGACGTCCGCGCCGATCGGGAGATCACCACCAGCCCCGATGGGCGCGAGGCGATCGTGACCTTCGTCATCGAGGAGGGGCCGCGCTACACGCTGCGCGATCTAAGCGTCCGCTATCTCCCCGACGGCCTCCCCGAGGGCGGGCAGGGCGCCATCTCGACCGAGCAGGCCCTCGGCCTCATGGCCCTCAAGCCCGGCGATGTCTACGGCGCCGCCCGCCTCCGCCAGAGCCTGAACTCCATCCAGGAAGCCCTCCACAAGCTTGGCTATGTCGATGCGCAGGTCCGCTCGCAGGAGCGGCGCGCCATTGACGAACCCGCCGTCGATCTCGAGATCAGCATCTTCCAGGGCGAGCAATTTCTCACCGGCGAGGTGATCATCCAGGGCAACCGCATCACACGCCAGAAGGTCATCCGGCGCGAGGTTGAGGTGCGCCCGGGACGACCTCTAGACCGCAGCGCCCTCGAGCGCGCCGAGCGCACGCTCCAGTCGACCCGACTCTTCCGACAGCCGGGCCCAGGCGCCCCCGAGCCCGGGGTGCGCGTCAGCATCCTCCCCGAGGACCCCGCCACTCCGGGTGAGCGCGACGTGCTCGTCGAGGTCGAGGAGACCAGCACCGGCTCAATCAACTTTGGCGCCGCCGTCAACTCCGACAGCGGGCTCGTCGGCACCTTCAGCGTCGAGCAGCGGAACTTCGATCTCTTTGACTGGCCCGCCTCCCCGGGCGACATCCTCACAGGACGCGCCTTCCGAGGCGGAGGCCAGGACTTCGCGCTGGTCCTCGCGCCGGGCATCGATGTCCAGACCTTCTCCATCAGCCTCACCGAGCCGCATCTGTTCTCGACCGACTACTCCCTCGGATCCGCCGCCTTCTTCCGCGAGCGCGACTTCGACGACTTCGACGAGCAACGCATCGGCGGCTCCCTCCGAGTCGGGCGACGCTTCGGCGAACGTTGGTCCGGCGGGCTCTCGCTTCGCATCAACCGCGTCGAGCTCGACGACATCGACTCCGACGCCGCCGTCGACATCTTCGACGCCGAGGGGCCTGACCTCTTCTACGGCGTCGGCATCAATCTGACGCGCACGACCGTCCCCCGCGCCGAGCGGTTCTTCCCCACACGCGGCACGCGCACCGAACTCCGAATCGAGCAGATCTTCGGCGACTTCACCTTCACCAAGCTCTCCGCCGACCACACCATCTGGCTCACCCTGCGCGAGGACTTCCTCGGACGAAAAACCGTCCTCAAGCTCAACGGCTCCGCCGGATACATCCCTCAGTCCGACGAAGCCCCCATCTTCGAGCGATTCTTCCTCGGCGGACGCTCCTTCCGCGGGTTCGACTTCCGCGGCGTCTCGCCCCGCGGCGTCCGCGCTGACACGGGCGAGCTCGGCGACGACCCCGTCGGCGGGCGATGGTCGCTCTTCCTGGGCGGCGAAGTCCAGCAGCCCCTCTGGGGCAACTCCCAGGGACGAGCCATCCTTTCCGTCGTCGGATTCGTTGACACCGGCACTGTCACCAACGACCCCGGCTTCGACGACTATCGCGTCAGCGTCGGCGTCGGCGCCCGCATCCTGCTGCCCATCAGCCCCATTCCCCTGGCGCTGGACTTCGGCTTTCCCCTCCTCCGCGAGGACGATGACGACCTGGGCGTCTTCAGCTTCGCCATCGACCTTCCCTTCTGACGCCCCCAGCCTCGCCCGCGACCCGCTCTCGCCCCCAACCGCCTGTCCGCCGCACGGGCGGATGGTCGATGGTCTATGATGAAGGTTCATTCCGGCGGCGCACGCCGAGGGTGTTGAGGAGACGCGTGCGGAATGCCGCCGCAGGGAGCGATCTGGAAGGACGAGGCATGGGGACCCCCCGGTTTTGGCAATCAATGAGCGCGATCGCCGTTGCGCTGGGCGTGATCGGCCTCTGGCAGGCCGCTGTGGCTCAGAATCAGTTGGCCGCGAGAGAGCCGACCGTCGTCGCGCTGGTGAACCTCGAGCGTCTCGTCAACGGTCTCGATGAGCGGGCCTCGCGCGAGGGAGAGCTCCAGACCTACTTCGAGGAGCTTCAAACCAAGCTCGATGAGATCTCGGAGCAGATCAACCAGAAGCAGGAGGAGCTCCAGATCTTTCAGCCCGGCAGTCCGGAGGCGCAGGAGACCCGTCTGGAGCTCCTGCGACTCGAGATGCGCGCCCGCGGGGAGCAGCAGATCTCCGAGGCCCTCCTTCAGCAGCGGACGGCCGAGATGCAGGTCGACATCTTCGACAAGATCCGCGAGACCATCCAGCGCCTCGCCGAGCGCCGCGGCTACGAACTCGTCCTCAGCCATGACGGCGAGGTTCAGCTCCAGTCACGGGATATCGAGTCCGTCCAGAAGGCCATCGCCCAGCGGCGCGTCCTCTGGGCGAAGGACGCGCTCGACATCACCGACGAACTCATGCGCATGATGAACAACGAATGGGCCGCCGGTGGGGGCTCGGGCTGAGATGTCCGTCGCAGGGGCTGAGTCGACAGCCACGGGCTCGCGCCTTTCCTCGCACGGGCTGGGTTTTCGCCTGACTGCCGGCGCGCTCGCCGAGCGCCTGGGCGCCGACCTCGTCGGTCCACCCGAACTCCAGCTCGAGCGCCTCGACACCATCGATCGCGCCGACGAGCGCACGCTGACCTTTATCCGCGACGCCCGGCGCGCCGCCGCCTGGGGCGACAGCCGCGCCGCCGCCGCCATCGTCACCCGAGGCTGCGAGCCCGCCGCCCACGACCCCCAGCGCCGCGCCCTGCTCGTCGTCGACGACGCCGACCGGGCGCTCATCGCCGTCCTCGAATCCTTCGCCCCCCGACATCGCCCGCCTCTCGAGGGCGCCCGGACCGCCTCGATCGACCCGACCGCCGTCCTCGATCCGAGCGTCGTCGTCGGGCCCCATGTTTCGATCGGTCCAGGCTCGATGGTCGGCGCCGGAACAATCCTGCACGCGGGCGTGCGTCTCGGAGCGGACGTCCGCATCGGCGAGGGGTGCGATCTCCGCTCCGGCGCCGTCGTCGAGGATCGCTGCGTCCTGGGCCATCGCATCCTGCTGCATCCGAACGCTGTCGTCGGCGCCGACGGCTTCGGCTACCGCCCCGAGAAGCGCGAGGGCGATCTCCCGCGCCTCGTCAAGATTCCCCACGCCGGGCATGTCGAGATCGGCGATGACGTCGAAATCGGGGCGAACGCCTCGATCGATCGAGGCAAGTTCGGCGCGACGGAGATCGGCGCCGGCACAAAAATCGACAACCTCGTCCAGATCGGTCACAATTGCCGCATCGGACGCTCCTGCGTCATCTGCGGCGCCGCCGGCATCTCCGGCTCCGTCACCCTGGGCGACGGCGTCACCATCGCAGGCGGCGTCGGGATCAAGGACAATGTCACCGTCGGCCCGGGCGCCACCATCGGCGCCCGCAGCGGCGTCATGGACGACATCCCCGCCGGGGAGGTCTGGGTCGGATACCCCGCTCGCCCCTTCAAGCGCACCATGCGGATCATCGCCGCCATGCAGCAACTGCCGGATATCCTCAAGGACCTGAAGGATCTCAAGCAGGATCGGCGGCGAGCCGGAGAGGATCGCTGATGCAGGAGCTGCGGCTGAGCGAAGAGCAGGCGGGTCGCCGCGTCGAGGCTGCTGAGGCGCAGATCGAGACGACCTCCTCCCCTGCGCCCCGTCAGCGAACGCTGCGGGATGAATCCACCGTCGTCGGAAAAGGCCTCTTCACGGGCCAGCCCGTGCGCGTCCGCCTCCGCCCCGCCGACGCCGACAGCGGCATCCTCTTCGTTCGCACTGATATCGACGGCGAGCCCGAGATCCGCGCCCACATCGACAACGTCGTCGAGCGCCCACGCCGCACCACACTCGAGGTCGACGGCGCCGAGGTCGAGATGGTCGAGCACTGCCTCTCCGCCATGGCCGGGCTCGGCGTCGACAACGCCGTCATCGAGCTCGACGCCTCCGAACTGCCCGCGGGCGATGGCTCCGCCCAGATGTGGGTCGACGCCATTCAGTCCGCCGGGATTATTGAGCAGGAGGCGCCGAAACGAGCCATCGTCATCACCGAGCCCATCTCCGTGCGCCAGGGCGACGCCGCCGTCACCGCGCTGCCCAACGGCGGCGGCCCCATCGACCTCATCTACGACCTCGACTACGGACCCGATTCGCTCCTCGGGCGCCAGGCCCACGCCTTCACGCTTGACGAGGAGTCCTACGTCCAGTCCATCGCCCCCGCGCGCACCTACGCGCTGTACGACGAGGCGATCGTCATGCGCCAGCGCGGCATGTTCGAGCACGTCTCCCCGCGCGACATGCTCGTCATCGGAGAGTCGGGGCCGATCGACAACGAGCTGCGCTTCGCCGATGAGCCCGTCCGCCACAAGGTGCTCGATCTGCTGGGCGATCTCTCGCTCGTCGGCCGACCCATCCGCGGGCGCATCGTCGCCACCAAGTCGGGTCATGCGCTCAATCAGCGGCTGGCCCGCGCCGTCGTGGATCTCGTCCGGGGCGCCGAGCCGACGGAGGGCGCCTCGCCCATGCCGCGAGCCGTCGAGCCCGCGATGAACATCAAGCAGATCTTGCGCATGCTCCCGCACCGCTATCCCATGGTGCTGGTCGACCGCGTGCTTGAAATCGAGGGCGACAGGCGGGCGGTGGGCGTCAAGAACGTCTCCATCAACGAGCCCTTCTTTCAGGGGCATTACCCGGCGTCGCCGATCATGCCTGGAGTTCTGATCGTCGAGGCGATGAGTCAGCTCGCGGGGCTGATGCTGAGCCGCAAACTGGAGCGAACGGGAAAGGTCGCCGTGCTGCTGAGTCTCGAAGGTGTGAAGCTCCGCCGCCCCGTGATCCCGGGCGACCAGCTCCTGCTGAAGGCGGAGGCAGTCCGCGCGACGAGCCGCTTCGGCGACGTGCGATGCAGCGCCTATGTCGGGGACCGACTGGTCTCGGAGGCTCAGGTGAAGTTCATGATGCTTGATGCGGAGCAAGACTGATGAGCACTTTGACGGCTCCTGGCGTCCATCCCACGGCGGTGATCGATCCCACTGCGGAGCTCGGGCCCGGCGTACGCGTCGGGCCTTACTGCGTCATCGGACCCAAGGTCGCGATCGGCGCAGGGACCGTTCTGCACAACCACGTCTCCATCGAAGGCCCCGCCACCATCGGCGAGGAGAACGTGATCTATCCCTACGCCGTCCTCGGCGCCGAGCCGCAGGACCTCAAGTATCGCGGCGGCGAGACCGAGCTCGTCATCGGCGATCGCAACCGCATCCGCGAGCACGCCACGCTCCATCGCGGCACCGAGCTCGGCGGCGGCAAGACCGTCGTCGGCAGCGACTGCCTCATCATGGTCGGCGCCCACATCGCCCATGACTGCGTCATCGAGGACGAAGTCGTCATCGCCAATGGCTCCATGCTCGGCGGACACTGCCTCGTCGAGACCGGCGCCACCATCGCCGGCGGCGCGGGCGTCCACCACTTCACCACCATCGGACAACTCTCCTTCGTCGGCGGCATGGCCCGCATCACCAAGGACGTCCCGCCCTTCATCGTCGTCGAGGGCAGCCCCGCCGAGCCCCGCAAGCTCAACACCACCGCGCTGCTCCGCCGAGGCTGGGCCATGGAGGAGATCGAGCAGCTCCGCGCCGCCTTCAAGATCCTCTACCGCAACAGCGACAACACCCCCATGCAGGCCGGCATCCACCGCCTCCGCGCCGAGCCCAACCCCGGACGAGGCGTCCTCAAGCTCTGCGACGCCCTCGAAGCCATGCACCTCGGCGTCCACGGCCGCCGCCTCGAAGCCACCCGCGACCCGGCGGCGTCGCGGCGGTAGACGACTGTGAACCTCCGGCGGCGAGCCACGCGCGCGACTGCCTTCGCGCTTGCGACAGCCGTTGTGGCGCTCGGCGTATGCCTGTGGTTCGCGTTTGATTCGCTCGATCATTCGCCCTTCCCGAGCCGCTTTGATGAGCAGCGGCGCCTGGGCTGGGATTCGGAAGTTGAGCGTCGCGGCCTCGTGCGCGTCACCGAGTGGGATCGACGAATTCAATACGCGAAGCCCGAATTGGGAGGTATTCCTTTTCTCGATGTCTTCCGGCCCTGGCCTGAACAGGCTCACTCTTCGAAGCCGCTGAGCAACGATCAGGTCATTGCGGAAATCGTTCGATTCGATGAGCGGGGGTTCCCGGCCGGGCGCGTCGTCGAGACGCCGTTGATAACCGTGGTCGCAGAGTTGCATGTCGTCTCGCATGACGTCGCGCCGAACCCTGTCTTCAGCCATCTGGACCTTCGCTGGCTGCGCGTGCTCGCGCTCATGGCCGCCGCGGCGATCGGATTCGCTCTCGTCGAGTCGGGCCGGATCGCCTCGCGGCGCCGTCGATGGAGCGCCGGTAGGTGTGTCCACTGCGGCTACGACTTGAACGGGCTCACGATGTGCCCGGAGTGTGGTCGCCACCGCCTTCCGCCAACCGTTGCCGCAAGTAAGTCCCGGGCAGTTGAACGATGAGGCCCTCGATCTCCGCGTCGAGATACTCCCCAAAGTGCTTCTTATCGCCGGTGAGCAGGTGCGTGCAGCCGCCTTCCAGAGCAGCCAGCATGATCGGCCAGTCTTTATCCGGCAGCGAGATGCTCGCGAAGAGCACGCCGGTCCCGGGCGCGTCGTAGTGAATGATCTCCGTCTTCTCAAGCAGCGCTGCGAGTCGCTCCGCCTGCTCGGTCGAGACGACGTTCCGCTGCGCCTCGAGCGCCGCGTAGCTCGATGTGCAGATCTCCGTGTCGGAAAGCGACCACAACCGCAGGAGCGACGCGTGTTCGACGTACGACGCGGAGAACAGAACATTCGCGTCGAGGAACACGCGATCGCCCACAATCACTCCCCAGGCGGCGCCTCATGATCGATCGAGTCCGGATCGAGCCCCAGCCGCTCACACTCAGCCCGAGCCCAAGCGTAATCCTCCCTCGTGACGGCCGAGTTCAGAAGAAACTCCGCTCGCCGCTCGGGCGTGTAGCTCTCGGTGTCCCGCGGCATCGCCATCGCCGGGCGGATGAGAATCCCGCCCTCATGCTGCTCGACGATCACCAGCGAGCCCTTCCGAAGCCCATAGAGATCCCGGAACTGCTTGGGCAGCGTGAGCCCGCCCTTGGCCCCGATTGTGGCGGTCAACATGGCGACTCCTTCCTGGCACAACTCTACTTCGTCAGCCGCACTTCCGAAGTTCAGAAAGTCAGAAAGTATTCCTTCAAACCGCCATTTGCCTCCCAGGAACGCCGCCTGATCCTCCATCGGCGCCCCGCCCGAATCACCGCCACGCTTGTGACAGGTCTCTGTTCGGTCCTGTAGACCGACCCCATCAAAACCCATCCACGAACGCGCCGCCTCGCGGCGGTGACGCGCCTGCGCTAATTCACTCGTCCTCGTCCCGCTCCGGATCGACGATCCCCATCTCCACGATCTTCTCCGCAAGCCGATAGATGTCGTCCCGGCTGCGCTCGCTGCGCTTGCCCGCCGCAATGAAGCATACGGTGATCGTCGTCAGCATGTCCCCATTGGCGAGCTCTTCCTCGATGACCTTGTAGATCGCGCGGTAGCGCCCGTACGTGATCCGGAAGTGCCCTTGCAGCGGACCGACCAGCGGCTTGTGGACCGTCCTCGGATCCTCGCACTCCTCGAGCTGCGACGCCTTCTCGACCAGCCCCTTGCTGACCTTCCGCGGCAGTTTCCGCAGACACTCGCGCGCCGTGTGCGTCCAGACGATCCGGATCCGCTTCGCTCCCGTCACGCCGCGCGCTCCCTACGCGAGTCAGAGAAATTCCTTCTTGATCTCGTCGTGCTCGATCACGCGCCCACTCCGGATGTCCTCGAGACTCTCCTGGAAGAGCCGGTAGGACTCCGGGTCCGAGATGATCTCGACCGTCTCCAGCAGCGCCTGGAAGAACTCGATGTCGACGACCGCGAACGCCTCCTTGCCGCGCTTGGTCACGAGAATGTACTGCTCGTCCCGAACGCGCTCCTGAAGCTGCCCGAAGCTCGCGCGCGCCTCGGTGACATCCATCTTGCTCTTCTCGGCTGAAGCGCTCATGCCTGCGGCCTCCCAAATCGGGTCCCTCTGTACATCCAATCGTACGATTCATCGTCAGATAGGCAACGAAATTCGTACAACGAGATGCGCAGAAAGCGTGCAGATCCGCCCCGCCCGAATCGCCGCCGCTCTCTTGACAGGTCTCTGTTCGGGCTCGTAGACTAACCCGATCAGAACCCAACCGAAGCCGCCGCCGGTGGGCCCGCGGCTTCAATGCGAGACACCGCCGTGAACCACGATCGCACCACAAGCGACAGCGCCCCCCGTGCGCCCTCCCTCGCCCAACTGGCCGAGCGCATGCGGGCCATCGAGCGCCGCGGCTTCGAAACCGCCGCCGCCGCACGCCGGCGCGAGGCGGGCGAAGAGGGTTCACCCCCGCCGCTCCTCCAGACAGGCTGGGACGCCGTCGATACGGTCCTTTCAGACAACGTGAGCGACGCGGATGGCGACACGCATGGCGGGGGCGGCGGCCTCCTGCGAGGCTGCCTCCACGAGTTCATCGCGAAACCCGAGACCGGCGAGAGCCGCCCCAAGCGCCAGCGCGAGAGGGGCTGGGAGCGCGAGGGCGCGTGGGCCCCTCTCGGCGCGCTGGCGCATCTGGCTCGTCGCGCCGTCGAGGGAGATGGCGAAGCAGCAGCAGGGGGGATCGTCGTCTGGATCGGGCGCCGCTGCTGGCCGACGCTCTGGGCCCTTTCTCTCGCCGAGCGTGGCGACCGAACCGCCGAGGACGCCCGCCGCCTCCTGCGCGCCTCCGCGCTCATCGACGCCCGCGACGTCGCCGAGCGCCTCTGGGCGATGGACGCGGCCCTCCGCTGCGCGGGCGTCGCCGCCGTCGTGGGAGACGGTTCGGGTCTCGACCTGGCGGGAACCAGACGCCTGCAACTCGCTGCGGAATCAGGCGGCGTCGTCGGCCTGCTCGCGCGCCCGCCTTCCGAAAGGTGGGAGCTCTCCGCCGCGACGACGCGGTGGCTGGTGGGCTGGTCGGCGCCTGCGCATGAGGAGCGTGCGCGCCGAGCCAACGAGCGAGTGAGATGGAGCGTGGAACTGTTGCGCTGCAAGGGAGTGCAGCCCTCGAGAGAGGCGCCGCGAACCTTCGCGGTGGAGTGGGATCGTGCCGAGGGCGCTGTCTGTGTTTCTTCCGATGTGGTCGATCGATCTGAGGCGCCGCCACTTGCGGCGACGCCATGGAGACGCTCCGCCTGACGCTTCCGGCGAGGCGCTGCTCCTCGTCCGCAAGGAGTCGGCCCGCGAGATCGTCGTCGATCGCTGCGCGCTGGCCGCGTCCGCCGGCGTGCGCCGCGGCATGACCGTCGCCAACGCGCGCGCCCTCCTCCCCGTCGCCGGCGTGCGCGCAGAAGAAGAGGATCCCGAGGGCGACCGCCGCGCCCTCCGCGCGCTCGCCGAATGGGCCGGACGCTTCTCACCCGCCGTCGCCGTGGACGGCGCCGACGGACTCCTCATGGATATCACCGGCTGCGAGCGCCTCTTCCGAGGCGAGCGCCGCCTCGTCAACCGCGTCGCCGCCGCCCTCGCCGATCTCGGCTTCGCCGCGCGCGTCGCCTCCGCGAACACCTACGGCTGCGCCTGGGGCGTCGCGCGCTATGGCCGGCGCAAGACCTCCCTCGTCCCCCGCGGCAAGGAGCGCGCCGCCCTCGCGGGCCTGCCCGTCGCCGCCCTCCGCCTGGAGCAGGAGATCGCCGACGCCCTCCTCGAAGTCGGCGTCGAGCGCGTCGGAGAATTGTTCGACCTCCCGCGCTCCATGATCCCCGCGCGCTTCGGAGCCGAGACGCTCCTCCGCGTCGATCAGGCCCTCGGCGAGGCGATCGAGGTCATCGAGGCGCTCCGCCCGCCAAGCCTCATCGAAGCCGCGCGCGGCTTCGACGGCCCCGTCCGCGACGCCGGAGTCGTCGAACGCACCGCGCGCGTATTGCTTGACGAAATCTGCGCCGCGCTGCTCGCGCGCGAAAGCGGCGCCGCACATCTCCAGATCCGCCTCAAGCGCGCCGGACTCGAAGACGCCCTCCTCGACGCCTCCCTGAGCCGGGGGAGCCGCGAGGCGCGCCATCTCTGGGGCCTGCTCGCGCCCAAGCTCGAGCGCGTCCATCTCGGGCATGGTGTGGAGGAGATCGCCCTCCGCGCCCAGCGCGTCGAGCGCCTCCCGCATCGCCAGTCCGAGCGCTGGACTTCCAATACGAATGGCGGGGGGGCCGGCGTCGGCGCTCACGAGCGCCGCGCCGTGGGCGAACTTCTCGACGGCTTGTCCGCACGCCTCGGGCGCGAGCGCGTCCTGCGCCTGGAGCCCGCTTCGTCGCACCTCCCCGAGCGCGCCAGGCGCCTGCGCCCGCTGGAGGACGCAAACGTTCTTTTCGGTGGACGCCGGCGCCTCGAAGAAAGCGCCATCGCATCGCAGGAGCGCCCGACCATCCTCCTCGAACGCGCCGAGCGCGCGGAAGCCGTCTCCATCGCGCCCGACGGCCCGCCCGTCCGCCTCCGCTGGCGCGGGAGCGAGCGCGTCATCCATACCGCCTTCGGCCCCGAGCGCCTCGCCCCCGCGTGGTGGTGGAGCGGTGATGAAAGCGCGAAAACAACCCGCGGCGGCACGCGCGATTACTTCCGCGTCTGCGACGAAGCCGGGCGCTGGCTCTGGGTCTTCCGCGAAGTCGAGACGGGCCGCTGGTTCGTCCACGGGCTCTGGGCATGAGGAGTTGATGACGAATGCCTGAGCATCCACAGCCCAAAGCCCGCCCCCATCCCTGGCGCGCGCCCAAGAGCGCCTTCCGCTCCGCCGACTGGCGCGGCAAGGACCGCCGACCCGCCAACCAGGTCGAGACGCCCGATGCGCGCTCGCTCAGCGACGTCCCTTACGCCGAGCTTGAGGTCACGACCAACTTCTCCTTCCTCCGCAGCGGCAGCCATCCCGAGGAATTCGTCGAGCGCGCCGCCGCGCTGGGCCACCGCGCCGTCGCCATCACCGATCGCCACTCCCTCGCCGGCGTCGTGCGCGCCCACGTCGCCGCCAAGCGCGTCGGCATTCCCCTCGCCATCGGCTGCCGCATGACGCTCGGGCTCGAAGGCTGGGAGGCCGCGCGCGACGTCGAGGAAATCCGGGAAGCCGGCGGCCGCACCATGCGCACGCGCGCCGTCGAAGCCCTCGTCTTCCCGACCGATCGCGCCTCCTACGCCCGCCTCTGCCGCCTGCTCACATTGGGCAAGCGCCGCGCCGAGAAGGCGAAATGCCATCTCGCTCTGCACGACCTCATCGAATATGAGCAAGGACTCCTCGTCGTCCTGCTGCCGCCCGAGGAGCTCGATGAGCGTTTCATCGAGACCGTCGCCGGCCTGCGCCGCGTCTTCGACGATGACCGCTTCTCCATCGCCGCGCGCTTCTCCTACGGCGCGGAGGACGAGCAGCGCCTCGAGCAGATCGCCGCCGTCTGCGCGCGCGTTCGCGCCCCGATGGCCGCGACCAACGACGTCCGCCATCACGAGCCCGCGCGCCGCGCCCTGCTCGACGTCGTCACCTGCATCCGCCTGGGCTGCACGCTGGAAGAAGCCGGCCTCCAACTCTCCGCCAACGCCGAGCGCCATCTCAAGGAGCCCGAGGAGATGGCCCGCCTCTTCCGCGACCGCCCCGAAGCCGCCCGGCGCAGCGCGCAGATCGCCCAGCGCGCCGCCCGCTTCAGCCTCGACGAACTCAAATACCAATACCCCAACGAAGCGATCCCGCCCGGCAAGACATCCCAGGAGCATCTCCGCGATCTCACCTACGCCGGCGCCCGCGAGCGCTATCCCGCAGGCCTCCCCGGCAAGATCATCCGCCAGATCGAGCACGAACTCGAACTCATCGAAGACCTCTCCTACGCGCCCTACTTCCTCACCGTTCGCGAGATCGTCGTCTACGCCCGCTCCCTCGGCATCCTCTGCCAGGGACGCGGCGCCGCCGCCAACTCCGCCGTCTGCTACTGCCTGGGCGTCACCGCCGTCG
>CAYVIJ010000010.1:0-78559 GCA_964451515.1 uncultured Phycisphaeraceae bacterium
GGGAGAGGGGGTTCTTCGGAGGTATCGTCTTTTCCTACGATCGGCGGAAATGCCCGAGCTTCCCGAGGTTGAGACGCTGCGGAGGTCGCTGGTGGAGGCGCTGGCGGGGCGAGAGATCGTGGGCGTGACGCTGCGCCGGAGGGACGTCGTGACCGGCGGGCGCCGAAAGGCCGACCTGCTGATCGGGGAGCGAATCGAGCGTCTGGAGCGACGGGGGAAGCAGCTCGCGATCGTGGGAGCGTCGGGGCGAACGGTGTGCGCCCATCTGGGGATGTCGGGGAGCCTGACGCACGTGGCGGCGCGGAGGCGGCTGGAGAGGGGAGATCATGCGCATGTTCAGTGGCGGCTGTCGGATGGATCACGGCTCGTGTTTCGCGATCCGCGGCGCTTTGGTGGGCTGTGGACGTTCGAATCGTTCGATGAGCTGGTGTCGCGGCGGTGGGCGCGCCTGGGGCCCGATGCGCTGGAGGTGAGCGCGCGCGAGCTGCTGGCTCGCCTGCAGCGCACACGGCGGACGCTCAAAGCGGCGCTGCTGGATCAGACCGTCGTCGCGGGGCTTGGGAACATCTATGTCGATGAGTCGCTGTTTCGAGCGCGATTGTCGCCTGAGCGGCGCGCGGAGACGCTGGAGGACGCGCGGGGGCTGGTCGGCGCCATTCGAAGAACGCTGCGGGAGGCGATCGAGGCGGGCGGCTCTACGCTCTCCTCGGGGGGATACCGGAATGGTCGGGGCGAGGCGGGCTCGTACCAAGCGAGGCGGCTGGTCTATGCGCGGGCGGGGGAGGCGTGTCCGCTGTGCCGGGAACGGCTGCATGGGGCGGTGCTGGCGCAGCGGTCGACGGTGTGGTGTCGATCGTGTCAGCGCTGACGAGGACGGGATGGGGGATGAGTGGGAGGAGGGATTGTTCACAATCCCTCCCCAGCGGGGGGAGACGGCGGCTCACGGAGTCTTGACCTGGCATTGGCTTGCGCCGCATGCTCCGGGAGGGGAGGTTGGGGGGTGTGGGATCTCTTCTTTCTCCATGAGAGAAGAGATATTCATCGTCGTGGTTGTAAGGGGCGTCGCTTTGTGGACAAGTTGGGGCAGGCGGTGGTAAGGCGAGTTTCCCCAGTCATTTATCAAATTTGGAGGAGGGGGGTGGGTTGTCGGTTGTCGGTTCGTTCGCGGCGCCCGGGGATCGTTCTCGAGCCCAATTGACGGAGTTCACGGGTGTTCCACGGGAAGGAATTGGCACTCCCCGACAGGGTCGAAGCGCTGGCACACACGTTGTCCACGGCGTTGCCGACAATGGGATTTCCACAATCACTCCCCGGGCGAGCGCGTGGAATCGGCGCACCGCGATCGCGGGTTGTGGAAAGGGGGGCGTGGAGGCGGCGCGGAATGGGCGGGGGCCTCAGTTGGGTGGGGGGAGGCGCTGCTGGATTTCGAGGATGCAGCGGTTGAGGCTGGGGTCGGTCTTGCGCAGTTCGCGGACTTTGTTGAAGGCGTGAAGGACGGTGGTGTGGTCGCGTCCGCCGAAGTAGCAGCCGATCTCTTCGAGGGAGTAGGGGGTGTGTTCGCGGGCGAGATACATGCAGATCTGTCGCGGGAGGGCGATGGAGCGGGGCTTGCGCTTGGACTGAAGCGCGGCGAGGGTGACGTTGAATCGCTCGGTGACGAGGGGAACGATGTCTTCGATGGTGGCGCGCTGGGTGTTCGAGGCCTCGTCATCGCCGCTCAGGACGCGTCGGGCGAGATCGAGGTCGATGGGCTTTCTGTGGAGTTCGGCGTCGGCCTGGAGGGAGGAGAGAGCGCCTTCGAGTCTGCGGATGTTGTCGTCGTGGCGGGCGGCGATGAAGGCGAAGACGTCGTCGGGGATGTCGAGGCCGCGCTGGTGCGCCTTCTGCTTGACGATCTGGACGCGCGTCTCGTAGTCGGGCTTGTCGATGCGGGCGACGAGACCCCATTGGCAGCGGCTGACGAGGCGCTCCTCGAGTTCGGGGATCTCGTCGGGGGGGGCGTCGGAGGAGAGGATGATCTGCTTGCCGCGCTGGTGGAGGGCGTTGAAGGTGTGGAAGAACTCGTCCTGGGAGCGCTCGCGTCTTGCGAGGAAGTGGATGTCGTCAATGACGAGGACGTCGACGCCGCGGAACTGGTGGCGGAAGTTGGTCATCTCGCCTGCCTGGACGGCTTCGAGGAAGCGTGTGACGAAGTCCTCGCAGGAGATGAAGAGGATGTGCGCCTGGGGGTGATGCTGGAGGATGCGCTGGCAGACGGCCTGGAGGAGGTGGGTCTTGCCCAGCCCGACGCCGCCGTGGACGAACATGGGGTTGTAGCTCTCGCCCGGGGATTGCGCGATGGCGAGCGCGGCGGCGTGGGCGAGGCGGTTGTTGGGCCCGATGACGAAGTTCTCGAAGGAGTTGTCGGGGTCGAGGGGGAGACCTTCGTGATCGTCGCGTCGGGGCGCTCCGATGTGGGGCCTGGTTATGGCGGGTGAGGCTTGGCCGTTGGCGTGAGGGTGTCCGTTGTCGGAGGCGGCGCTCGAGCCGGGTTCGGCGCGCGGGAGCTCGGGGAGGGAGTCGTCGTCTGGGCCTTCGAAGCGGACGGAGACGAGTGCGCCTGTGACGGTCTGCGCGGCGTCGTTGAAGGCGTCGGCGCATTCGCGCCTGAGGTATCGCTGCTGGATGGTGGAGGCGACTCGGACGCGGTAGACGCCGCCTGCGACCTGGATGGGCTCGATGTGCTCGAACCACTGTCGCCAGAGGCTCGGGTGGGTTGCGCGGAGCGTGGTGAGCACGTTCCGCCATGTGGCCCGATCCGTGTGACCCATTTGCGCTCTCTCTCCCGGCGCGCGCGGCGAATAAACGGGCGCCGCGCCCGCGTGCGCGGGACTGTATGGATTCCGTTCACGAATGCGCCGTTCCGCGACCGTCGCATCCCACCGGACGCGCCGCAAGGCAGCAAGCGCTGAAACTACGATGCGCGTCGAAGCCTGTCAACCGCAGAGCGTCGCGAGGGTGCGACATGTGAGCGGGAACGCCGCGGGCGCCCGCGTGGCGAGGGATGGGCGGGTCATTTTTCAGCGGGCGCGGCGGTCAGGACTTGTCGGCGTCGCGCCCGGAGGCGAGCTCGGCTTCGCGCGCCTGCGCTTCTTCGAGCTGGCGGTCGTAGCGTTCGCGCTGGGATCGGCGGTCCATGAGGAAGAAGACGCGTCCGGGGTCGCCCTTGTGCGCGCGCTCGGCGAGGAGGCGCTTGGCGGAGGCGAGGTTCGTGCGTCGCGAGACGTGGGTAAGCACGAGGGCCTCGCATTCGAGGAGCGGGAGCCATTCGATGATGTCGTCGAGGTGAAGATGTTTGCCGATGGAGGCGCGCTCGCGGTGCTCGGGCTCGACGAAGGTGCATTCGCAGATGACGATCTGGGCCTGGCGCACGTCCTCGCGGAGCAGGGGCGGGCCCGGGGCGGTGTCTCCGAGGTATGCGACGAGTGGGACGTCGAGGATTCTGGTGATTTCGACGCCGCGATCGCGCAGCTCCCGGAGCTTTTCCTGCGGGAGGCCGACGAACTCCTCTTTGAGCTTGCTGCGCTTCTCGACGACGACGTAGCCCATGGAGGGCGTGGTGTGCTCGGTGTGGAAGGCGCGGAGGACGACGCTGTTCTTGATCTCGTATTCCTGCTCGGCGTCGAGCGCGATGAGGCTGTAGGGGGTGACCTGGCCTTCGAGTTCGTTGAAGCCATCCATCATGCGGCGGACGGGACGCTCGATGCGCACATCGCAGATCATCGTGCCGACGCCCATGCCCTGGAAGCGGCGCTGGGAGCAGTAGTAGGCGAGCCCGCCGACGTGATCCATGTGCCCGTGGCTGATGGCGACGTGCTTGCTGGCGAGGGCCATGCGGGGGCAGACGCCCATGTCGAAGCAGATATCCAGCTCGGGGACCTGCACCGCGGTGGCCTCACCGGCGACGGAGACGCCCTGCACGCGATAAGGGGGGATGTACAGGAATCCGAGGGCCCCTTCGCGGGGCGGCGGCTTGGGAATCATCGGGCCAACCTCCGGGACGGAGCTTTCACTCCGCCCAGACACAGGACTGCGGTCGCACGGCGCTGATGGTACGCGGCCCTGTGCGCCGTCGCCAGCGCGCGGGTAGACTGACGCATCATGGCGGATGCGCGCAAGACCGGCGGATTTGGCGGCTCGATTTCCGAGCAGACCGTGCGCAAGGTCGCCCGTCTGGCGCGGCTGGAGCTGTCGGAGGGAGCGATCTCGACGTACACGGAGCAGTTGGCGTCGGTGCTGGGGTATGTGGAGCGGCTTCAATCGCTCGATCTGTCAGAAGCGGAGCCAATGGCGCATCCGCTGGATGCGACCAACCGGACGGAGGCGGATGAGCCCGGTGAGATGCTTTCGACGGAGGCGCTGATGAAGATGGCGCCGGATACTGAGCCGCCATTCGTGCGGGTTCCAAAGGTGCTGGGCGAGGGCGGGGCCTGAGCGCGCCTGGCATGGGTGAAAGGAACGCGCCCGCTCGAAGGCGGCGCGATAGAATCCGCCGCGCCGAGTCGCGCTCGGCACTCGATTTTCTTCGAACCGGACCATTTCACTGAACGTCTCTTTCGGGACCGCTCAGTCAGGGATAGGACAACACTTCCATGACAAGCATGCCTACCAAGGCGGCGCCGTCGCCGTCGCCGACTGACACCACCGACTCCAACAGCCCGCGCGCCGTCGATTCCGAGGGATCGGGTCCTGTTTTCGATGATCATCTGAAGCAGCGTGTGGCGAGCCTGATCATCATTCTGCTGCCGCTCGTGGGTCTGATCGCGGCGATGGTGTACATGTGGGGTTGGGGGCTCGGCTGGGTCGAGCTGACGCTGCTGGCGACGATGTATCTCGTCAGCGGGCTGGGTGTGACGGTGGGCTTCCACCGTCTGTTTGCGCACAAGTCCTTCAGCACGAGCCCGACGGTCACGGCGCTGCTGGGCGTGGCGGGATCGATGTCGGTCGAAGGATCGATTCTCCAGTGGGTGTCCAACCACCGCTGCCATCACCGCCACAGCGATCAGGAGGGGGATCCGCATTCGCCGCATTGTCATGATGGTGGCGTCTGGAATGTTCTGAAGGGCGCCTGGCGGGCGCACATGGGGTGGCTTTTCAGTGCGACGCAGCCGTCGATGGACCGGTGGGTTCCGGACCTGAAGCGCAGCCGGCTGGTGATGACGATCAGCAAGCTCTTCCCGCTCTGGGCGCTGCTCGGGCTGCTGATTCCGGCGGCGCTGGGCGGGCTGATCACGCTGTCCTGGATGGGCGCGTTTCTGGGGTTCCTGTGGGGCGGTCTGGTGCGTGTGTTCTTCATCCACCATGTGACGTGGAGCGTGAACTCGATCTGCCATCTGTGGGGCACGCGACCCTTCCGCAGCAATGATGAGAGCCGGAACAACCCTATTGTGGGGGTTCTGGCGCTGGGGGAGGGTTGGCACAACAACCACCACGCCTTTCCGGCCTCCGCCCGACATGGGCTCGCGTGGTGGCAGATCGATATCAGCTACCTGGTGATCAAGGCGATGGAGAAGCTCGGGCTGGTGTGGAACGTGCGGGTCCCGGCGCCGGAGCGGATCGCGGCCAAGCGGCGCTGAGCTCTCAGATCTTTGAGAAACGGTGCAATCGGCGGGCGATTCGGGCGTTGAAAGAGGATGATGCGCGCCGATCTCTGCTCCAGAGCCGATTCGACCCCGGTGATTGGGCGTGGGTTCTCCCTCGTTGAACTGATCGTGACGATCTCGATCATCGGGGCGCTGATCGGGATTCTGATCCCGACGCTGCCGCGTGTGATGGACGCGTCGCGGCGTGTGGCGTGCGGATCGAACCTGAAGCAGATCGGGCTGGCGGTCGACATGTATCGCAACGAGCACAAGGAGGAGTTTCCCGAGGCGCGGTATCAGGGTCCGCCGTGGCTGTCGGGGGATCCGAACCCGCCGCTGAACGAGGCGCTGGCGGCGTATTTCGATCGGGACTCTCCGGCGTGGAAGTGTCCCGGGGATCGGCAGGTCCACGGTTTCGAGTATGAGACGGAGACGGGAGAGATCGCGACGGCGGAGATGTCCTACACGTACATCGCCGAGCTTTCGGGGCGTCGTTTCGAGGACACGTTCTTTGCGCGGTTTCTGCGGCGGAACACGACGAATACGCCGGTGGCGCATGACTTCGACGGAGGGACGTTCGAGACTGAAAGCGGGGAGCTGGCGCAGGTCGATTTCTTTCACGAGAGGCGGAACATCCTCTTTGTGGACGGGCATGTGGACGCGGGCGGGATCTGAGCTGGAGCGGGGTCGCCGGAGGAGATGACATGAGCGAGCGGCAGAACGGAGATGCGCGGCGCCAGATCGGCGGAGGGAGTCTTCTCGAGGGGATCGAGACGGCGCCGCGGCGACCGATCGACGCTTCGTGGTCGATCGCTCGGAAGCGCCTGGTCTCCGTAGGCGCCGCGGCGCTGGCGATCGCGGCGCTGGGCGCGGGCGGGTGGGCGTGGTGGGTGAATCGTCCGGTGTCGCTGCCGACGAGCGCGTCGGAGGCGATCGCGCTGATGTCCTCGGAGCGGTTCGACCGTCTGAGCGAGGATCGGCGGGCGTCGTACGCGGCGGAGGCGGCGCGGCTCTTCCGGGAGCTGTCGGAGGAGCAGCGGCGTGCGCTGCGCGAGGCGGAGGGGGCGCGCGAGGCGTGGCGGGAGCTGATGCGGCAGCGGATGGACGAGATGGCGCGGCGGGTGGCGCGTGGGGAGGAGATCGAGCGTCCTGAACGTCCGGCGGGTCCGCCGCGCGAGGTCATGGAGCGGTTTCGCAACATGACGGATGAGGAGCGGGCGGCGATGCGCGAGCGTCGGATCGCTCAGATGAACGAGTCGATGAACGAGCGGATGACAACGGGCAACTCGCAGAGCGGGGCGCTGATGTCGGAGATGGTTCGCTCGCGCTTTGCGCAGGGAGGTCGGGGAGGACGGCGGGGCGGTCCGCGCGGCGGCGGGGGTTGAGGCGGGGAGTGAGAGCGCTCAGGCGCGCTGTTTGGCGGCGGTGAGAAGGGCGGGGTCGATCTCGCCGATGAGGGGGCGCCCGGACTCGATGCGCTGGAGGTTGTGGGCGATCACATCCGCGGCGCGATTCCAGTAGGCGGGGCTGACGGGGCTCAGGTGGGGCATGACGAGCGCGCCGGGCATGTTCCAGAGGGGGGAGTCGGGGGGCAGCGGCTCGTGGGGGAAGACATCCAGCGCGGCGCCGGCGAGGCGGCGGCTCTGGAGGGCGCGGATCAGCTCGGATTGCTTGACCAGTCCGCCTCGGGAGATGTCGACGAGGTAGGCGCCCTGTTTGATCTGGCTGAACTGTGGTCGGTCGATGAAGGGCAGATGCGCGGAGGGGAAGGGGTTGGCGAGGATGACGGCGTCGGAGCGGGCGAGCAGCTCGTCGAGGGAGGCCTCGGGGAGGGTGTGGTCGATGTGCAGGAGCGGCTCGTCGGGCGTGGAGCTGGTGGCGAGGATTTCGCATCCAAATGAGCGGAGGCGGTTGGCGATCTCCTCGCTGATGACATCCGCAGCGGGGAGGCCGATGGTCATGCGCTCGAGGTCGCGGACGCGGGGCGGCAGATCATCTTGCCAGACGTGTTCGGATTGGGCGCGGACGGCGGGCGGAACGCAGCGGAGCATCGCGAGCAGGGCGGCGATGGCGTGCTCCGCGGCCTGGGGCGCGCGAATCGGGGCGGCGCCGGTCAAGCGAATGCGCCGCTCGGCGGCGAGGCGCAGCGGGGCGAGGGACTCGGCGGCGGAGCCGACGAGCTGGATCCATCGCAGCGGGCGGTCGGATGCTTCGGCGCGGGCGGCGAGCTCGGCTTGGGAGAGGGGCATGCCCGCCAGATAGTCGGCGTGGGGGAGGGCCTTGCGCAGCGCGGAACGGCTCGCGACGGTCTGGACGTCCACGCTGGGGGAGGACGCGCGGGCGATGCGTTCGACGAGCGGCTCGGGGAGCGACCAGCCCGCGGATTCGTTGAAGACCGCGATGACAAGCGTCCGCTCGGGCATGGGGGCGGATGGTACGGCGCCCGGGGCGCGGGTCCCCGGGGTCGGATCAACTGAGTAGGAGATAGAGCCAGAGACAGGCGCCGAGGAAGGCGGCGTTGACGCCGATCCAGCCGATGGTGTCGCGGACGGTTGTGGGGACGGGACGGAGGAGGGCGGCGAGCAGATCGAGGATGCGAACGCCGACGGCGGCGGCGGGCGCGATGAAGCGGCGCGGGCTCTTTCGAGCGGTCGCGACGTCGTCGTCATCGTCTGCGGGGGTTGGCGCGGGATCCGGGGCCGGCGGCGGGGACTGGGGCGCGACGACGTCGACGATGGGGGTGTCGTCGTCGAGGAGGGGCTCCGCGGCGGCGGCCTCGTCGGCTTCGGACGCGAGGGTCTCGTCGAGATCCTCGATCGAGCGCGGCGGAGCGGAAGCGTCGGCGACGGGCGCCGGCTCGGAGGATGCGCCGGCCCCGTCGGTGGGTTGGGCGCTGGTCGGTTGGGCGGCTTGCTCCGCGGTCTGGGCAGCGGGCGGCGCGGAGGGAGACGACTCGGGCTGCGGCTCTGGCTGGGTGAGCGGCTGGGCCTCGGGCTGGGGGGCCGGGGCGTCCACCCCGGGTGGAGGGGAGTCTTGGGCGGCCGGGGACTCGGGCTCTGGTGTCGAGGGCGGCGTGGACGCGGGGGTTTTGGCGGCGTCGGTCGGATCGGATTGGGCGGGCGTCTCGGCGGCGGCGTTGGCGGGGGGCTCGGCGGGGGTATCGCCCGGCGCTGGCGCGTCCCGCTGTTCTGGCTGGGCGTCATCGGCGGCCTGCTCGAGAAGTGCGTCGACCTCGGCGTCGAGGGATGGATCGTGCGCGGGGTCGGGGGTCGTCTGTGGGGCGGGCGATGGTTCGTCGGGGGCGAGGTTGTTCGCGTCGGGGGGAGAGGTGCGACGGCTGGCGCCGGCGTCGGAGACGGGCGTGTCGTGGTCGACAGGCGCGGCGGCGCCATCCTCGTCCGTATCGGGGGCGAGGCGTTTGTCGACGGCGCTGCTTGTGGCCTCGATCTCGGCAAGGAGGGCGTCGACCTGTGCTTGCAGGTCGTCGATTTCCAACTCGCGGGTGTTGGCGCTGGAAGACTGTGTCATGGTGTGCCGTCGTGGCGTGCGGGGGCGATCCCGGTCGATCATCGACTGGGCGGGGCCGCGACTCAAGGCGGGGGTGGGGGTCTGCGGCGACGCGGGTCTCCCAGGGACGCTTTTTTCGGACATCGGACGAGATGATGGCGGAGCACACCATTTTTTTCGATGATGCGGATTCGGAGGCGTCCCGGATTGCGATCGGTGGGGAGGAGGGGCGGCACGCGGTGCGTGTGAAGCGGGTGCGGGCGGGGGAGCGCGTGACGATTCTGAACGGGGCTGGGCTGGCGCTTGTAGGTCGGGTGGTGGAGGCGAAGCGGGCGTTGATCGTTGATATCGATGATGTTCGACGGGTTGAACGGCTCCGCCCGGAGTTGGAGGTGTGGTGTCCGGCGCCGAAGGGGACGCGGGCGGCGGATCTGGTGGATGGGCTGAGCCAGGTGGGGGCGGCGGTGTGGCGTCCGCTGGTGACGGAGCGTGCGGGGAAGGGGGTGACGGAGAGGAAGGAGGCGCGGCTGGAGCGTGTGGCGGTGGAGGCGGCGAAGCAGTGTGGGCGGGCGTGGCTGCTGAAGATCGGGGAGGAGGGGACGCTGGAGGAGGCGCTGGCGGTGGAGGAGGGGGAGGCGGTGATCGTGGCGGATCGGCGCGGGGGGGCGTTCGCCGGCGCGCCCGCTGAGGCGGGGCGCGTGCGTCTGCTGATCGGTCCGGAGGGCGGCTGGAGCGATCGGGAGATGGAGCGGATCAGCGGTGGGGGCGCGTCCGTGGCTCGGTTCGGGGCGCATGTCATGCGTGTGGAGACGGCGGCGGTTGTGGCGAGCGGGATTGTGCTGAGTTCGTTGGGCGCGTGTGCGCCGGATGAACCCGAGAGCGGTAGCATCTGACGCACACGACCAAACCCTTCGAAGGAGCGCTGAAATGCCTGCTGTGCGCACCGCCGGAAGATTCGCCGTTCTCATCACGACTGCGCTGGTTGTTCTGGCTTCGCCTGCGCGCGCGCTCGATGAGGAGCACTATCGCAAGGCGCGGGAGATGATCGACAAGGCGATCGAGTATCTGCGCGCGGAGCAGGATGAGGCGACGGGAGGATGGATGGTGCGCGGGCAGGGGCCGGAGCTGCCGGCGATCACGGCGCTGGTGGTGAATGGGATGCTGATGGAGCCGGAGATCGACGCGGACGATCCCGCGGTGGCGGCGGGCGTGGATTTCATCCTGTCGTTCCGTCAGGAAGATGGGGGGATCTACGACCGGATTCTGCCTTCCTACAACACCTCGATTTCACTGTCGGCGCTGGCGCGGGTGAATCGGTCCGAGACGGCGGCGGCGATCAAGCCGGCGCAGGATTTTCTGCGTCGGATTCAGTGGTCGGAGGACGTGCTGGAGAGTCCGGACACGCCCGGCGGCGAGGGTGTTGATCGGTCGCATCCGTACTACGGGGGCGTGGGATATGGCGGCAGCGGCCGGCCGGACAACAGCAATCTGAATCTGATGCTCCAGGGGCTGCGCGACTCGGGGCTGAACTGCAATGATCCCGCGTTTCGGCGGGCGCTTGTTTTCCTCGAGCGCACGCAGATGCACGAGTCGGTGAACGACATGCCGTACGCGGAGGACTCGACGCAGGGGGGCTTCATCTACGCGACGAGTCCGAACAAGGACAACATCGGTGTCGGCGAAAGCAAGGCGGGGATGATCGAGGAGGTCGCGCCGGATGGACGGCGGATCAGCCGCTTTCGCGCGTACGGCTCGATTACGTACGCGGGGTTCAAGAGCTACATCTACGCGAAGCTGGAGCGGGACGATCCGCGCGTGCAGCTCGCGTACGACTGGATTCGGCGCAACTACACGCTGGAGGAGAACCCGGGCATCGGGACGGACGGGCTGTACTACTACTATGTGATGTTCAGCCGGGCGTTGGATGCGTGGGGCCTGCCGACGGTGCAGACGATTCGCGAGGACGGCTCGACGGGGGTGCGCGACTGGGCGAACGATCTGATCGATCGCCTGTCGGAGCTTCAGAAGGAGGACGGCTCGTTCCGGGTGGTGGATGATCGCTGGATGGAGGGGGAGCCGGTTCTGATCACGGCGTACGCGCTGCTGGCGCTTCAGCATGCGGTCAACTGAGATGACCTACGGCAACTGACGGAGCTTGCCCTTCTTCGGGACTTCGAAGCTTGCGCCGGGCTGAACGCGGCCCGCCATGTCCTCGATCTCCTCCCACTTGTTGACGAGCCAGCGGACCTGCTCCCAGCGCGGCTGCTTGGTAAATCCCTTGGCGAGGAAGAATGAGGTTCGCCCAGCCGCACGAAGAGCGGCCTTCTCCGCCGGGCGTTGTCGGATGCGCTGATCGCCCGAGACGATGATCCACTGCTCTCTGCGCCGACCGAGAGCGGCGATCCACTCCTGGTCGGAGACTCCCCGCCCGAACTCGTCGGCGGTCGTCTTGATTGTGTGCTTGGGGGCGACGAGGATCGCGAGCGCCCTGGCGAGGTTTGATGAGATGTTCTCATCAAACAGGAAGTTCACGCGGCGGCTCGCCTCTCGAACCGAAGGGCGTCCTTCACGGCTTGACTCGGGACGTCGTACCAGGCGGCGGCCTCGTCGATCGACGTGGCCTCGGCGTATTGCGCGAGCGTCTCGGTCGGAATGCCGACCTCTTCGATGATCGGCTGCCCGAAAGAGCGGGCGGGATCCACAACCACGGACTGGATCCGCCACGCCGGGCGCCAGCGGACGGGGCGGCCGTTCTCGTATTCGAGATCCTTGAGAAACGGCTCAACAACTTTTCGAAAGACGTGCTGCTTTTCGGCGAATTCGATCCAGAACTCGTCGCCTAGATGATCGCGCAGGCTGCCGATGACCTTCGCGCCGTCGGTGCGGAAGCGGGCCGTCACAAAGGGGTGCGGATCCCGCAGGAGCTCCGCGGCGCTGGTGTGGGCCTTACGAATCTCGCGCCAGGAGACGCCAGCGTCGCGGAAGGAGGCGATGATCCGCGCCTCCAAGACGTCTAGAAAGCTGAGCTGCGGCCGCTCAAAAGCCTCGATGAAGTCTCCCGTCGTCACCCGCGGCGATTGGCGCTTGCCCGACCTCGAGCGATACCGATAGCCGAGGAACCAGCGGCGCAGCCGTTGGCTGGAGACGCCGGTCAGCCGCGACGCCTCGGCGAGCGAGTAGACGCCGCGCCCGACGACATCGAGCGGATCGAACTGGGATGGCGTGGCGGCGCGAGGCATGCGAACGAGTCCCGAACGTAGAGCGATTCTCCCCTGTGGATGATCGGTTGTCCAGCGTCGATTCCTTCGCTTCCCGCGATCGCTCGCAGTAGCCTCTCGGGCTGCACTGGTCCTGGACGAGGAGAGCTGGATGGGCGTGACGCAGACGATGCAGGGTTTGACGGGGGCGGAGCGGGGCTCGAAGGCGTATGGCGAGCTGATGCGCCTGCTGCACGGGGCGGCGACGCTGGGGTCCATCTCGGCGCTGCTCTCGTGGGATCAGGAGACGGACATGCCGCCACGCGCGGCGGGGGGGCGGGCGTCGCAACTGAGCGCGATGGCGGGGCTGGCGCATGAGCGGAGGACGGATGAGCGCATCGGCGCGCTGCTCGGGGAATGCGAGCAGGACGCAGCGCTGACGGGCGATGAAATCGCCTCGGCGAATCTGCGGGAGATCCGGCGTGACTATGACCGCGCGCGGAAGTTGCCCGGGTCGCTGGTCTCGGAGCTGGCGCAGACTTCGAGCGAGGCGATGGAGGCGTGGAAGGCGGCTCGGGCGAAGAGCGACTGGTCCATGTTTGAGCCGTGGATGGAGAAGACGCTTTCGCTGCATCGGCGCAAGGCGGAGTGCTACGGGGCGCCGGAGGGGGGCGAGCTGTATGACGCGCTGATCGAGGATTTCGAGCCGGGGACGCTGGCTTCGGAGATCGAGCGGATTTTCGATCCGCTGCGGGAGGAGTTGAAGCCGCTGATTCGGGAGGCGATGGCGTCATCTCGCGCGCCGTCGGATGCGCCGCATCATGCGCGGGCGTCGATCGAGGCGCAGAAGGCGCTGAACCGGCGTGTTTCGGAGCGAATCGGATTTGACTTCGAGGCGGGGGCGCTGGAGGTCTCGACGCATCCGTTCACGTCGGGCATCGCGCCGGGGGACACGCGCATGACGACGCGCTATCGGGAGGATCGGTTCGCGGAGGCGCTGCTGACGACGCTGCACGAGGCGGGGCACGCGCTGTATGAGCAGAATCTTCCGAAGGCGGAGCGATTCGGGCAGCCGCTGGCGGATTCGGTGAGCCTCGGGATTCACGAGAGCCAGAGCCGGATGTGGGAGAACTTCGTAGGGCGATCGCTTTCCTTCTGGGAATGGTGCTTCCCGATCGCGGCGGAGGCGCTGGGCTCGGAGGTGGGCGCGTTCAGTCCGGAGGAGATGCACGGGGCGGTGAACATTCTGAAGCCGCACTTCATCCGTGTGGAGAGCGACGAGGCGACGTACAACCTGCACGTGATGCTGCGCTTCGACATCGAGAAGGCGCTGCTGCGGGAGGACATTCGGGTCTCGGACATTCCGGGGTTCTGGAACGAGCGGATGAAGAAGGATCTCGGGCTCGAGGTGAAGGAGGATCGCGACGGCTGCCTCCAGGATGTGCACTGGTCGATGGGCGCCATCGGTTACTTCCCGACGTACACGCTGGGGACGCTGCACGCGGCACAGATGTGGGAGGCGATCAACGAGCAGATCCCGAACCTGGAGGCGTCCTTCCGCAAGGGCGATTTCCAGCCGGTTTTGGCGTGGGTGGTCGAGCACATCCACCAGGAAGGGCGGCGGTGGCGGGCGAATGAGCTGATCGAGCGACTGACGGGGCGGGCGCTGTCGCACGAGCCGCTGATGCGGCATCTGCGGGGCAAGTACGGGGCGCTGTACGGGCTTGAGTGATCGGACGCCTATCGTTTCGGGTCATGTGCGCTGATCAGCAGACCATTCGCGTCAACTTCGGCAAGCCGATGCCGATCTTCCCGTTGGCCGGGGTGGTGCTGTTGCCGCACGCGGTGCTGCCCTTGCACATCTTCGAGGAGCGGTATCGCCAGATGGTGACGGACGCGCTGGATGGGGCGGGTCTGATCGCGCTGGCGACCTATGAGGGGGAGCGGTGGCGGCAGGAGTATTCGGGGTCTCCGCCGATCAGGCCGGTGGTGTGCGTGGGGCAGATCGCGCAGCACGAGAAGCTCTTCGACGGGCGCTACAACATTCTGCTCCAGGGGGTGTGCCGAGCGCGGGTGGTGGATGAGCATCCGCCCGAGGGGGAGCGGCTGTACCGTCAGGCGGCGCTGAAGCCGCTGATGTGGCACGGGGAGGACGATCCGGCGCTGGATCTGGCCCGGCGGCGGATTCATGAGTTGCTGGCGAGTCCGCCGCTGGAGGCGCTGTCGGCGTCGGAGGGGATCGCCCAGGCGCTGGAGCGTGAGGATGCGCCGACGTCGGCGCTGCTGGAGCTGGTGGGGATCTCCGTGATCTCGGACGCGGAGATGAAGTACCGGCTGCTGGAGGAGGCGGATCCCGCGGCGCGGGCGGAGTTGATCGAGCGCGAGCTGCGGTGTCTGCGGTCGTTGCTGGCGCGGGCGGAGCGGCAGCTCGATCCTGAGGCGCCCCGCGGGGTGACGTGGAACTGAGGGCGCGAGAAGTCCCCGTTCGGGCGCGCACGGCTCCGGGCGATATGCTGCGCGCATGCTTGCGAGTGTGCGATGGCTGAACCGGCTGCTGGAGCCCCCGACGCTGACGCCTGATGAGGCGGAGGCGGTCCTGATCCACGCGGGATTTCCGATCGAGGAGCGGGATCCGATTCGCGGCGGCTGGGAGGCGGGCGGGGATGAGTGTCTGGACGTCGAGATCACGAGCAATCGGGGCGACTGCATGTCGCACGTGGGGCTGGCGCGGGAGATCGCGGCGGCGACGGGTCGGCGGCTGGCGCTGCCCGGGATTCCCTTCGACATCCACGAGGGTCCGAGCGGGGGCGGAGGGGAGCGGATCGAGACGCTGACGAGCGTGGACAATCGGGCGCCGGAGGCGTGTCCGGTCTTCACGGCGCGGCTGATCCGGGGGATCACGGTTGGTCCGAGCCCGCGGTGGCTGGTGGAGCTGCTGGAGGCGGTGGGGCAGCGATCGATCAACAACGTGGTGGACGCGTCGAACTATGTGCTCTTCGAGCTGGGCAATCCGACGCACACGTTCGATCTGAGCGCGCTGAACGAGCGGCGGCTGGTGGTGCGGTATGCGCAGGAGGGGGAGGAGCTCACGACGCTCGAGGGAGACAAGCGGAAGCTGAAGGCGGATGAGCTGGTGGTGGCGGATGCGACGCGGGCGGTGTCGCTGGCGGGCGTGATCGGCGGGCTGGAGACGTCGGTGACGGAGAAGACAGCGGACATTCTGTTGGAGGCGGCGACGTGGGATCCGCCGACGATCCGGCGCGCTGCGCGGCGGCATCAGATCATCACCGACGCGGGCAAGCGCTTCGAGCGTGTGGTGGATGCGCGGACGGTTGATTACGCCGGGGCGCGTGTGGCGTCGCTGATTCTGGAGACGGGCGGGGGGACGCTTGTCTCGGGCTCGATCTCGGAGGGGCGCGAAGCGGAGGCGGCGCGGGTGGTGGAGATGCGTCCGGCGCGGTGCCGGCAGATTCTGGGCGTGGAGATCGAGACGCAGGAGATGGGTCGGCTGCTGGAGTCGCTCGAAGTCGGGACGGAGGTTGTGGGCGCGGCGGGGGGTGGGGGCGAGCGGCTGCGCTGCGTGATTCCGCATCATCGGGCGCATGATCTGACGCGCGAGGTGGATCTGATCGAAGAGGTCGCGCGCGTGCACGGGTTTGAGCGATTCCAAGTGCGGGAGCGGATTGAGGTGAGCGCCGCGGCGCCGCAGGATGAGCGGCGGGCGATGCGCCTGGCGGGGGACATTCTGTGCGGGCTGGGGTTTTTCGAGACGGTGACATTCTCCTTCCTCACAGAGGAGGAGGCGGCGCTCTTCCTGCCGGTGGGGCTTGGTGCGCTGAAGATCGACGAGGCGCGGCGGGGGGCGGAGCCGGCGCTGCGGCCCAGCGTCGTCCCGAGTCTGCTGCGGTGCCGGAAGCTGAATCAGGATGCGGGCGTGCGTCTCGAGGGGGGGATCCGGCTTTTCGAGATCGCCAGCGTCTATGCGGAGGGGGAGGGAGGCGAGACGGTCGAGAACGTGAACATCGCGCTGGTGATGGATGCGGAGGAGGAGCAGGAGGGCGTGCGCCGCCTGCGGGGGGCGGTGGAGGCGCTGGCGACGGCGATGGCGGGCCCGGAGGCGACTGTCGAGGCGCGGGCGGCGGGCGCGTGGTGCGGGGCGCTGCGCGATGATGCGCATGCGCATCTCTTTCTGGACGGCAAGCCGATTGGATATCTGGGGCTCATCTCGGACGCGGCGCGGAAGCGGTACGACATCGAGGGGCCCGTGGCGGTGGGCGAGGTGAATGCGCCGGCGCTGCTGGGGCTGTTTCCGCCCAAGGCGCTGGCGCATGCGCTGCCGGCGTTTCCGGCGATCGAGCGCGATCTCTCGGTCGTTGTGTCGGAGGAGACGCCCTGGGCGCAGGTGCGATCGGCCATCGAGACGCAGGCGCTCGAGAAGCTGGTCGGGCTGGCGTTCGTGGGGACGTACCAGGGCAAACAGGTGGGGGCGGGGAAGAAATCGGTGACCCTGCGACTCCGTTTTCAGGATCCCGAGCGCACGCTGCGGCACGAGGAAGTGGATCCGCAGGTGGATCGGGCGGTGGGGGCGCTGGAGCGGGAGGTCGGGGCGGAGCTGCGGGCCGGGTAGAGGCCCTTCGTCGGATTCGGGAGGGGTGGCGTTTGACCGCCGCTCGGCTGCGTCGCTAGGCTTTCCTTCCGGTTGAGATAGAGTCTCAACGCTCCCGGCGGTTCACGAGGAGGCAGCGAGAGAAATGGAAGCATCCATGCGGAAGACACGACTCTGGGCCAAGCGGCTGGGGGTTTGGGCGTTCCTCTTCTTTTTCTTCAAGGGCCTGCTGTGGCTCATCGTGCCGGCTGTCATCGCGATGACCGCCTTTTCAAGCTGACGCTCTCCACGGGACACTATCATGACCACTATGAAAACCACGACCGATTCTGACTCCGTGATGCTGTTGCTCAAGGAATCCACCGCCGCGCAGCATGACGCGGCGGAGAACCACGCCTTCCAGCGCGCGCTGGTCGAGGGTCGGCTGTCTCGGGAGGCGTACGCGGCGAATCTGGCGCAGCTCTTTCTCGTGCATCGGGCGCTGGAGCGGCGTTTGAGGGAGTCGGCGGATGCGCTGCCGGCGATCGGGGCGGTCGTGACGGAGGAGCAGTATCAGGAGCCGTATCTGCGGGAGGATCTCGCGTTCTTCGGGATTGATCCGGAGTCGATCGAGGCGCTGGAGGCGACGCGCTCGCTGGTGGCGCGGATCGAGGGCGCCAGCCCGGTGGAGCTTCTGGGAATGCACTACGTGCTCGAGGGGAGCAACAACGGCGGGCGCTTCATCGCGAAGAAGGTGCGGAAGGCGTACGACTTCGAGGAGGACGCGCCGGGGACGCGGTATCTCGATCCATACGGCGACGAGCAGCGCGGGAAGTGGATGGCCTTCAAGGCGACAATGGATGAGCAGGCCTTCACACCCGAGCAGCGCGAGCAGATGGTGACGGCGGCGCAGGGGATGTTCGACAGCCTCGCGGCCATCGGCGGCGACCTGGCGGCGCGTCATGGCGTCGGCGCGGACAACTGATCCGAATCGAAATCAGAACTTCTTGTGCGTCGCGCGACCGGCGGGGGCCCTCAGGCCCATGATGGCCATGACGACGGGGATGTCGTGCGGGCGGGTGATCTTGATATTCCGCGGATCGCCCTCGACGACAGCGACGGTCTCGGCGAGGCGCTCGATGAGGCCCGCGTCATCCGTCGAGTCGAGATCGGACTGCGCATAGGCCTTGCGGAGAAGATCCGCCTCGAAGATCTGGGGCGTCTGCACGCCGACGAGATCGTCGCGCGGGACGGTCTCCTTGACGACGCGGAGTTTCTCGGATTTGCCTGTCCCGCCAAGAATGGCGTCGGCGGGATCGGTGGCCGCTTCGACGGTGCGCTCGGGGTCGAGGCGCTTGAGGGTGTCGGCGACGGCGATGGCGGGGATGACGGCGGTGTGCGCGCGGGCGGCGTCGAAGATGCGATCGATCAGATCGGGCGGCGTCGCGGGGCGGGCGGCGTCGTGGACGGCGATGTGCGTCGCGTCATCGGGGACATGCTCGAGGGCGGCCCGGACCGTCTCGTAGCGGTGCTCGCGTCCACCCCTGACGAGGATGGCGCCGAAGAGGGAGAGCTTGTCGCCATGTCGGAGGGAGAACTCTGAGAAGGCGTCCTCCTCGTTCGGGCCGGCGACGATGATCGATGCGACGTCGTCGCGCTTGGTGAAGAGCTCGAGCGTGCGCTGGAGGACGGGTCGGCCGGCGAGATCCTCGGAGAGCTTGTCGCGACCGCCAAAGCGGCGGGAGGCGCCGGCGGCGGGGATGATCAGAGCGATGCGCATGGGCATACTCTACTGAGACATTCGCCATCGACAGTCAATCTCGGAGGAATCTGTCTCATGCTGTTGCACGTCATCGCGAGTCCGCGTCCCGATGGTCAGAGCCGGTCCCGCGCGGTGGGCGCCGCGTTCGTGGAGGGATGGCGCTCGGCGCATCCGGATCTCGAGGTCATCGAGCAGGATCTGTTCGATCTGGATCTGCCGATGGTGGACGCGACGGACGCGAACGCGCGCATCCATCAGCTCCGCACGGGCGAGCTGAAGGGGGAGGAGGCGGAGCGTTTCCAGCGGTTCATGCAGTTCATAGAGCCGCTGCTGGAGTGCAAGACGGTGGTCATCACCACGCCGATGTGGAACTTCGGGCCGCCCTGGAAGCTGAAGCAGTGGATCGACACCGTCGTGCAGGCGCGGGTGACGTTTCAGTACGGCCGGAGCGGGCCGGAAGGGCTGCTGAAAGGGAAGAAGGCGGCGTTGGTCGGCTCGTCGGGCGGTGAGTATCCGGAGGGCGATCCCCGCCAGACGCGCGACTTTTTGACGACGTACATGCGACAGGTCTTCTCGTGGATCGGGATCGAGGAGGCGCATGTGTGCATGGCCGAGGCTCTGGACGCGAAGAGCGACCAGAAGGACGAGATTCTGGAGGCCGCGAAGACCCGGGCGCGGGAGCTGGGGGCGTCGCTTTAGCGCGCAACCACCGGGTAGCGGCGGGCCGCCGTGCCCGCCGACACGCGCAGCGTGTCATCAGTTCGAAGCGTGATTTCCGCGCGTCCTGCGCACGCGCGGCGGGGTGTTCGCTGAGTCCCATGCGTGGCGCGTCCGTTGCGTGTCCGAAAAAAGGGCGGTCCCCAGGGGAACCTTGGGGGGCGTTCGCTCGTATCAACATGTTGAGTGGGGCGTCGGAAGTCTTCGGCCCCTCAAGTCGACAGGCAGGCGGGAGCGGCCTCCGCCCGCCGTTTCTCGACCTCATCGGGTCCTATCCGGGATCGGCGTCCTGCTCACACCGCTGGAGGAACGGAGGTTCCCACTCCGTCGCCCCTTGCACGGGGGCGACGGGTGGATTCGCAACGCGGGCGCGGGAACAATTCGTTCTGGACACACGTCGGAGGCGGACGGCCTCAAGCGGGCCGTCTCAGCGTCCGACGCCAGTGGCGGCCGCTCGTGGGCCGTCTCTCTTTGACACACGGGGCCGACTGGTTTCGACCGGACAAGCATGGTCGAACGTGGCGCGTCGCGGCGCACGCTGGCCGCGTCAACAAGCGTGCAACACTGATAACTGGCAACACCCAGTTCGCACTTGCGGCGTAACTAGCGTCCGCATGGCTCTTTGCCGACGCCCAATAGGCGAGGAGCCAAAGACATTGGGCTGGACTCCCCTCGTGGCGCCTTCGGGCGGGGGGAGCGAGGAAACTTGACTGGAGGCTGGACCCGGACTCTCGCCTGTCGCTGGGCGAGGCCGGGTTGAGAATTGAACAGCGACTACACGCGTAGAGGCGTTCGGCGATCTGTCACGGCACGGGGGTTCGATTCCCCCCGGCTCCACTTTCCTGCGCCGCAGGGATTTGCGGAACTGTCTCGCAACTGGCGGAATGATCCCGAGTTGCGCCACGCGTCCGCTGGCGGTGCGTTTTCTGGAATGGGGTGGATCAGGCGCCCAGAGCGCGCCAGAGGGCGTTGAGGTCGGCCTCGTCATTGGCGGCGTTGAGGCTGATGCGCAGCGCGTTCAGGCCTATGGTCCGGAAGGGACGGCAGATGACGGCGTGGTCGCGTGTGAGGGCGGCGGCGGTCTCTTCGGCATGGCGTCCGCGCAGCTCGATGGAGGCGATGGCGCTTCGCAGCGCGGGATGTCGCGGCGAGCGCCAGTCGAGATCGGGCGACTCCTCGACGCGCCGGCGCGCGATGTCGATCAGGCGCAGGCGGCGCTCGAACGTGCGCTCGATATTCAGAGCTTCTTGATATGCGGCGGCGTCGCCGAGGGCGATGATGGAGGCGAGATCGCGCGTGCCGTAGTCCTCGAAGACGCGCGCCGTCCCGCGCCAGCGGCGCTGGCCCCAGGTGAAGATCATGGGGCGGACGCGCTCGAGCATGGGGGGCTGGAGATGAAGCAGCCCGAAGCCCTTGGGAGACTGCATCCATTTGTGCGCGCTCGTGGCGTAGCAGTCGGCGCCGATCGCGCGCACATCGACAGGCAGCATGCCGACGGCCTGCGCGCCGTCAACGGCGATCCACTCGACGCCGCGATCGCGCGCGGCGCGAACGATCTCGGCGGCGGGGTGGAGCAGCCCGATGATGTTGTCAATGTGCGGGAAGACGAGCAGGCGCGTCTCATCGCGGATCTGGCGCGCATGGATGTCGACGATGTCCTCGGGCGTGAGCGACGGGGCGTCGAGGATGGGGAAGTCGAAGGCGCGGACGGTGTAGCCGCGGACCTGCGCCCAGTGGCGGAAGCCTTCGCTGGCGCCGTCGTGGTTGAGGGTGGAGAAGAGCACCTCGTCGCCGGGCTCGAGCGGGAGGCCCGCGGCGAGGAGGCTCATGCCCTCGGTGGTGGAGCGGAGGATGGCGAGCTCGTCGGGGCGGGCGCTCATGAAGCGGGCGAGGCGGGCGCGCGCCTCGTCGGCTTGCGGGATGAAGGCGTCGCCCCAGATGTGTTCGTGTGGATTGGTCTCGCAGAGGGCGAGGAGCCGCGCCTGCGCCTGACGCACGGATCGGGGGGTGGTTCCGATGGAGGCGTGGTTGAGGTAGATAAGTCCGTCGGCGAGGTCATAGAGCGCGCGTAGGGCGTGGGCGGGCGCAGGCGTGGGGAGCTCCTGAAGGCGCGCCAGCGCAAGGGCGCTTTCGCGGCGCGCCGCCAGGAACGCGGCGAGCGCTCCACCAGCGCCGGCGAGGAGCATGTCGCGTCGGGTGGGCATCGGTGAACGATACCGCGCACCGGGAGTCCGCCGGCGGGCGGCGCGGCACAGAACCGCAAGGAACGTCAAGGGGAGGAGTGAATACGCGGGCGTGAAGATCCGTATGACGATCAGGAATGGATGGATCGGACGACTATCAGGGCCGGATCCTGCGCGTGCTGCTGGCGATCGAGCGCGAGCTGGACCGGACGTGGACGCTGGAGGAGCTGGCGCGGATCGCGTCCTTCTCGCCGCATCATTTCCATCGCGTCTTCTCGGCGATGGTGGGCGAGAGCGTCGCGGCCTATCTGCGGCGCGTGCGGCTGGAGTGGGCCGCGGCGCAGCTCACGGCGACGAATCGGCCGATCATTCAGATTGCGGAGGAAGCGGGGTATGCGCATGCGGCCGTTTTCACGCGGGCCTTTGCGCGGCGTTTCGGGGCGTCGCCCTCGTCCTTCCGGCGCGCGGCCGCCCAATGGCGGGGCTCGGCGCAGGGCGCGCCGACGGAGGGCGAGGCGGCGCGGGTGGCGGCTCGTTGGCGGCGCGCGGCCTCGGGCGCTGCGGCGGACCCGCCGAAGGTGGACATCATCGAAGTGTCGCCGCAGCGGTGCGCCTTTGTCCGGGCGACGGGGCGATACGCGCTGGCGGCGCCGCGCGCCTGGCTGCGGATGAGTGTGTGGGCTCACCGGCGCGGGATCCGCGCTTCGGAGCGTCGCCGGTTCAGCGTCGGGCGCGATGATCCGGCGGTCACGGATCATGCGCGTCTGCGCTTCGATGCGTGCGTCGCGCTCATGGATGATGAGGCGCCGCGGGAGTCGGGGGGCGTGGGCGTTGTGCGCATTTACGGCGGCGAGTACGCGCGCCTGGAGCATGCGGGACCCATGAGCGCCATCTCCGGCGCGTTTGCGGCTTTGTATGGGCGATGGCTGCCGAGTTCGGGTCGCGAGCCGGCGGCGGCTCCGCCGCTGATCGAGCATCTGGATTCGCGATTTCCGAGCGGTCCTCCCGGGCGGGTGTCGGTGCTGCTCCCTTTGGCGCCGCCCTGAGCGATGCGAGCCCCAATGCGAGCCATGATGAGAGTCCTGATGAGAGTGTTAAAAGAAGAGGGGGCCCCTGAACAATTGCGCAACAGATCGGCGTCTTTGATTTGAGGCGTTTCTTTTCGATCGGAATGCCCCTCACCCCAGCCCTCTCCCGGAGGGAGCGGGGGTGTTTTTAGAAGTCCCAAGAATCGATCCGAACGTGAAATGAAAGGAACTGATCGTGAGACGAAAGTTTGTTATCCAGGAGCGTGTCATTGTTGGGTTGATTGTGGCGGCGGCGCTTGCGGCGCCGGCGCTTGCGTGGCAGTCGAGCGAGCGACGCGCGCCGGAGGGGCGCGGGTTTGAGTTCATGGCGCGCCAGCTCTACTTCACGGGCGTTTTTCGGGGCGATGAGGAGGCGTTCGAGAAGGGCCAGGCGATGGTCAACGCCCGACTCAAAGAAGATCCTCATGACGTCGAGGGGCTGCTCTGGAGCGGGGTCTACACCACGGCCGAGGGGGTCCGGGCGATCCGAGACGGCGAGGGAGCGCGGGGCTGGCGACTCTGGGAGGAGGGATTCGCTGCGATGGAGCGCGCTGTCAGGAAGGCGCCGCTGGATTTCGGCGTGCGCGTCGGTCGAGGCTCGCGTCTGATGGGCGCGGGCCTGAAAGAGCACGTGATCTTTCTCACCGACAAACCGGACCTCAGGAGACAGATCATCGAGACGGGCGTGGCCGACCTCGAGTTAGCGCATGCCATTGGCGAGACGCTCTGGAGTGTTCTCGGCGTGCATGAGCGCGGGTCTCTCCTGCTGCAATTGGCCCGGGGCCATGCGGAGTTGGGATCCGTCGCGCGCGCCAAGCGCTTTGCCTCGAAATGCGTTGAGCAGTGCGCGGGAACCCGTTATGAAGAAGGGGCGCGGCGGGTGCTGGCGGCGCTGGAGGGCGGTGAGTTCGACCCGCCCGCGGCGGCGCAGGCGGGTGCGCCGGGCGGCGAGGGGGCGGAGCAGGCGGCGGGAGAGCGGCAGGATCCGCTCGAGGCTCTGTTCGGGCACGTTATCGAGGATCCCGCCGCCTCAGCGCTGCTTCAGCCTGCGGAGATGAAGAAGCATCTCGATCAGACGCTGAAGGCTCTGGGCCGCGCTGATGGCGATCCTGATGCGGCGCTGAAGTCATTCGAGAAGTACGCCCGCCGGCAGGGGGGCGCGACCTGGGCGTGGTGGGGATTCGCGTCGGTCATGCGCTCCGGCCGGCTCTTCGAGGCGGGGCGCTGGCAGATCGCCGTGCCCTTCTGGGAGCGGGGGCTCGAGGCGATCGAGCGCGGCGTGAAGGAGTCGAATGAGGGCAACGAGGCTCGCTTCGCGCGCGGCTGGCTGTACACCATCGTCGCCCGGCACGAGCCGGATCGAGCCGCGTCCGAGGCGATGCGCAAGAAGGCTTCGGGCGATCTCGCTGCTGTCGCCCCGGCGCTTCGCAGCGAGGGACCGTCGGATGCGCTGGGCGCGACGCTCGCCGCCCGGGCGGCCCTGGCGCGCGAGCGGGGCGATATGAACGCCGCGCAGCGCTGGCGGCGCGAGGCGTTGGAGGCGGTTCGGAGCGAGGGCGCACGCTCGCTGGTCGAGGCGCTGCTTGACAATGAAAGGCGATGACGCGGCGGCGACATCGGGGCGCTACTTGCGCGTGAAACCGATTCCCAGCCCCGCGAGGGCGGCCGCGGCGGCGGGGACGCGGCCCGTGATGAAGGCGCGGAGGGACTCCGTCTCGGCGCGCAGCCACGCGGCGAAGGACTCGTACCCCTCGGCCACCGCGCCCCAGCGGACCTCAAGCAGCCCGGCGTACTCGAGTCCGAAGGTGAGCAGCAGATAGAGCCCGATGACAACGAGGGCGATGCGCAGGAAGGAGCGCACGGCGAAGGCGATGGCGAACCCGACGAAGAAGGAGAAGCCCAGGCGGAAGATGGCCGGGGAAAGCTCCGAGCCAGCGCTCTCCTCGAAAGCCTCCGCATCGCCGTCGGGGGCGGCGGGGAAGTCGGTGGTCGGAGCGAGGCCGTGGGCGCCGGCGGGGAGTCCGCCGCCGGGCGCCTGCGGCGGCGCATCCGCCCCCGGCAGCGCGAAGGGCAGGGCGACGCCGAGTCCCATCAACGCCACGGAGAGGACCACCAGCGCCTGCTTCCAGCGCGCCATGCGGCGCAGGCGGCGCCAGGGGCCGGCCCGCTCCGTCTTCGCGGCCGCTCCGCCCGGCGCCTCGCTGCTGTGTGGCTGATCGCCCATCGCGGCTCCGTGTGCGCACGAGGATAGTCGGACGCCCGCGTCCACGCCCGGCGGTGGGCGGGAGGGCGAGGGGCGTCATCCCGCGCGCCGGATCGCGGCGGCGGGGGCGCTCGCGTTACACACATCGAATTCTCGGGTCTGTGTTGATATTCTGTTCACCGGTTGCAGGAGGACTCTCGACGTGCCGCTCTATGAGGTGAATTCGGAAGTCATTCGGCCCATGAGCCGAACGACGTTCCGCGATGCTCAGATTCACGAGCGGTCTGATCTTCAGCGCTTGCTGCGCGACCGCATCGATGTCATCGCGCCGGGCTGCCTGGTCATCGCCGAGGAGTTCGGCGAGTGGGAGGACTCGCGCCGGCGGATCGACCTGCTCGGCGTGGACGGCGAGGCCAATCTCGTCGTCATCGAGCTGAAGCGCAGCGAGGATGGCGGGCACATGGAGCTGCAGGCCGTTCGCTACGCCGCGATGGTCTCGACGATGACCTTCGAGCAGGCGGTGCGGGCACACGAGCGTTTCCTCGCCCAGACGGGGCGCGACGATGAAGACGCCGAGTCGAACATCCTCGAGCACCTCGGCTGGGACGAGCCCGACGAGGACGGCTTCGCGCAGGAGGTGCGGATCGTGCTCGCCTCGGCTCAGTTCTCGCGCGAGCTGACCTCCGCCGTGATGTGGCTGAACGATCGTGGCCTGGACATCCGCTGCGTCCGCCTCATCCCCTACGCCGACGGCGAGCGCGTGCTGCTCGATGTGCAGCAGGTCATTCCGCTGCCGGAGGCCGAGGCGTATCAGGTGCGCGTGCGCGAGAAATCGCGCAAGGAGCGAGAGGCGCGGCAGTCCAATCGTGACCTGACGAAGTACATGGTGACGCTGGACGGCGAGACACTCGGCCCGCTCCCGAAGCGCGAGACGGTGTTCCGCGTAGTCAGACACCTATGCGACCGCGGCGTGACGCCGGACGAGATCTGTAGCAACGCGTCCTTCCGCAAGAAGAACTCCTTTCGCTCTATGTCGGGCGCCTTCGCGTCGGAGGAGGATTTCGTCCGTGCCGTCACCGCAGAGCGAGCGCAGATGGGCAGGCGCTTCGATCCTCGCCGCTGGTACACCGGCGACGACGAGCGGATCGAGTCCAACGGCTGCACCTATGCCCTTTCGAACCAGTGGGGTGGGCGCGCGATCGAATGGGTGGAGGAGGTGCTCGCCGCGTTTCCGGGGCATGGAGTGGAAATCAAGGCGTCGGCGGACGGCTGAGCCCGGTTGCCATTCGAACATCGTGGTATTTTCCAGTTTGGAGGCGTTTTCCGGAGCTGAAGAGGGGACGGAACTGGAAAACGCGCCGTGGTTTCGGCATCCGGCAAGTCGTCGCGAGTCCAGGATGACTGCGCAGCCCTCCCGGCCAGTTGAAGCTCTGCGCGCCCGCGGGTCAGCGTCCCTCAGCCCTCGCCCTCCACCAGCGCGATCTTCCCCCACCGTTCGACTTCGGGCACGCATGTCACCGCGACGCATACCTCATAGCTTGGTGGGGTACCCTGAAAGGGGTTCCAACCGCAGCCGACGAAGAGAAAGCGGTCACCGACGGCAAAAAAAGGGTCAGGCCTGAGGCGGAGAATCATCTTCCGTCGGCCAGGCGATCTTCGACGCCTCGGCGAGCGCGTGCGCGTGTTCCTTGACGATCACCTTGGTAGCGGGGTCTTGGAGCGCATCGTAGTTCATCTCTGGAATGATCGCGTGGCCCGGGTCGCGTTCGGTCGGCTTCGGCTCGACGGTGAGTCCCCGGCTCGTGGCGGCAGTGGTCGGAAACTCCGCGAGGCAATCCCGATTGCCCCTCGCGGTCGTGCTCGCGACTTCGATCGACGAAATGCCTGCCTGCGAAACGGAGAGGCCGTCCGCGTCGTTCTGCTTCGGTTCGAATCGGCTGACTGGGATTGGGTAGAGCGTCCCCTTGGGTTGGTGCTTGCGCCACCAGTCCATGGGGAGGCGTCGATAGAGCGATGCTGCGATCGTGCGCTGATCGGTGCGTTGGGTTCCCATGCGGCCCCGCCTGATCTCGGGGTCGCTCAGCCGCCGAGTTCCAGCTTCCTGGTCTGGGGATTGCGGATCAGGACGCCCTGCTCGAAGACTCGGCCGTCGGCGAACTTGGTGTACTCCGCACGCCCACGCCCGGTGAAATCGATGATCATCGTGCTGTGGCGGTGGTGCCACTCGAAGGCCACGCGCCCGTCACCCGAGGGGATGATGATCGTCGGGGCCGGTCCGCCGCGGGTGCGTTCGTCCACGGCGAAGTCGATCGCCGTGTCGAGGATCTCGATCGAAGGCTGATCGTCCGGCGCGAACTGGTCGGGGTTCGACCTCCACGCGAGCATCCGCTCGCACGCATCATCCCAGAGCGAAGCATCTTCCGTAGTGGGAGTGGCAAGCGCCGCTGCCGGTGCGCCGTGGGTGTGGGTGGTGAACGGCGTGACCAAGCCGCTGGCATCAGAGAGGGTGTTCGGAGTGTCCAACATGCTCATTGCTCGGCTCCCTCCTGCTGCCAGATTTCCTTGCGAACGCGCTCGCCAGTGATCTCCGCGAACGACCGGACGATCGCTTCTCGACCAAGCGACAGTCCAGCGGGAAGGTCGCGAGACTCATCCACGCTACCTCGAGCGGTCAGTTGAACGACGAGAAGTTCATCGGCGTCTTCATCGGGTCCGGCGAATCCATGCGTCAGTTGGATGTGCAGCCTCCCCGCGTTGCCCTCAAGGGCGAAGCGGGTGTGGGATCCCATACTCTCGAACGACCCGGAAGAAACCACATCGGTAGATCCGATAACTCCCGGGAGCACCGCTTGCCAGTCCGCCGCCGTCTGCCATTCGCGACCCTTGACCAGATGGTTGACATACGTCACCTCCCATTGGTTCGGTTCGATCGGTCCCAGTTGCTCGTCCGCGGCAAAGGCCTCCAACTCTCGCAGCGCGGCTTGGAACTGCGGCTCCACTTCTTTCCAACGCGGATACTCGCCGCCTTCGAGGCGCCGCCAGTTGAAGACCAGCCGGCCGTTCTGGAGTTGGAGCATCAGGTGCCCGTCATCGGATGACATCCGGAGCCGGGTGGCCGGGTGGGCGGCGGCAATACGAAGCTGAGGGAAGCGGGCCCGGGGGAGATCGGGTCCGAAACGCTCGATCTGGGGTTCAATGGGGTCGGCATCTTGAAGCTTCGGGTAAGCTTGCCGGACGCGGTTCCAGAACAGGCCCAGATAGGCATTGGACATGCGCTTGAGAGGTTGGAACTGGACGCTCAGGGCGGTCTCGATGACCGGAGGCTTTCGGAATGACGGGAGTGGCTGACTCATCACGCATCGAGGGCGAGCAAGCCGCGTACCCAACACGCTTTATTCGCCCGCTTGCCAAACGATAGCGTCAGCACGGAAGTTCCGCTCACTTTCCCGCCGCGCCGCCTCCAGCAGGTCGCCCCACACCGCTGCGACGTGGGCGTTTGCGCTCAGTTAGGATCAAACTCCTTCGATCACGCCGGGGTTGGGGCGGCGTGTGATTCGTCGGTCGCGGGGGCGCAGTCGAGCGTTTCGGGGATCTGCGACACGATGGCGCACAATCCCCTCCCGAGGTGCGTCGCGGAGCGGTGGCTGCTGGCGGCGAGGCGGGCGGCGAGGCCCCATGTCTGGGGGCGCCTGAGGACGCGACCGGCGATGCGGGGGATGTGGATGATGTCGAAGCCGCCCAGGATCGGGGTCAGGTCGTCCTCGAGGTCGTCGGAAACTCCCTTCAGGGCCAGGCAGGGGATGCCGCGCTCGCGGCAGAAGCCGGCGATGATCTGGCTTTCCATGTCCGCGGCGAGGGCGTCGGTGCGTTCGGCGAGGGCGCGTCGTTCGGTCGGCGACAGGACCGGCTTGTCGACAGTGAAGAGCGGCCCGACGTGATGGGCCACGTTCGCATCGCGCAGGGCCGCCTCCGCGAGGGACGCGAGCTCGGGATGGGGCGACTGGACGACGAGATCTCCGACGTTCAGATGCGGCCTGAGCGCGCCGGCCAGGCCGCAGGAGATCATGAGATCAAGGTCGTAGTCATCGAGGAAGCGCGACACGCGGGCCTTGGCGACGGATTGCTCCATCCCTGAGAGGCAGAGATAGAGGGTGTGCCCATTGAGCTCGCCGGTGCAGACGCCGTCGGAACGGCCCGTCGGGGTCAAGCGGACGTGCTTGAAGAGCGCCCGCACTTCCCACTTCACTTCGGCGGTCAATCCGATGTTCATCCGTCTCCCTGGCTGATGTATTCGTTGTCCGCGAACCACTTGACAGCGTCGGCTGCGGAGGTTCGGAGCGGCGTTTGGGGCAGCTCCAACTCATCAACCGCCTTTCGGCCATCGTAGCACATTTCGATTTTGGTCATCCGGACCGCGTCCCGCGTGGCGCGCGGCTCGCCCCCCAGCAATCGCGCCCGCAGCTCGCCGGCGAATCCCGCCGCGTAGGCGACGGCGTAGGGGACGCGCCACCGCGGCGGGCGGCGGTCGGCGACCTGCGCGAGCAGCCTCAGGAACTCGCCGACGGACCGGTTCTCGTGCGTCAGCAGGTAGCGCTCGCCGACTCGCCCCCGGGTGGCGGCGAGCCAGTGCCCCTCGGCCGCGTCGCGGACGTCGATCCAGCCCAGCTCCGCGTCCAGGTACGCGGGGAGCCGGCCGGTGAGAAAATCGATGATGAGACGCCCTGTTGGGGATGGCCGCCGATCGAGCGGGCCGATCAGCGTCGAGGGATTGACGATGGTGACGGGCGCGCCCTCGCGGATCCAGCGCCAGGCCACCTGCTCGGAGAGGAGCTTCGACTCCTGATACGCGCTGCCGCACTCCTCGGGGCGGACGAAATCTTCCTCCGTCCCCGGCTGATCACGCCCGCTGGCGACGGTCATCGCGGTGGAGGTGTGGACGATCCGCGCCACGCCGGCCTCCGATGCGGCGGCGAGGACGTTCTCCGTCCCCGTCACGTTCACCTCGAACATCCTGCGCCGATCGGGCGCCCAGAGGCGGTAGTCCGCGGCGGTGTGGATGACCAGATCGGCGCCGCGGAAGGCCTCGGCGAGGGAGGGCGGATCGAGGAGATCGCCCTCGACATGGCTCAGCGGGAGCCCCTCGAGGCCCGACCGATCACTCGCGGCCCGGCTGATCGCGGACACCTCGACGCCATGATCGACAAGCGCGCGGGCCACATGGGCGCCAAGGAATCCGGTCGCTCCGGTGATGACTGCGCGCATGGGGGGGTGCTCCTCGCGAAGGGGCGGTGGGGGAGTGGTGTAGCGGGTATTGGTGGCGGGTGGGGGCTTAGGGTGATTTTCCGGCGCGAATCGCCACCCCGGATTGGCGCGGCACATGGCGCCTCGAAAGCCGGCTTCATGATTCAGTTGGCCAGTTCGCCTTGAAAGCTCCTGGCGACTTCCCAGCCGTGCTCAGTCAGAGCCCACCGATCACGAGTCTCATTGTCGATCAACCCCATGTTTACAAGGCCATTGCGGACGAATTGAATCGTGTTGCGCCAGGTTCGTCCGCCTTTAGCGTGGAATCGCGCGGGGTCGGAGTATTCACGTGAGTACGCGCTCAGTTTAAAGTGATCGGCCAGAAGACGCTCAAGCCACTCGCCATCCCGGGAGAACCAGATCACTCCGTCACGGATCGCCAGGGCCGCAAGTAGCGGAAGTTCCATCTCGGACTCCGTCGGGAATCCAAGATCATAGGCCAGTCCACAGCGCCGCCGTCTGGCTATGCCTCCTCTGGCCAGCGGCTCGACGGCTGTTGTTCCAAACATCACTCAGCCTCCTTTCTACGTACCTCCGCGATCTGGTGACACGATGCATCCTTTGCTTCGATAAGTGTCGCCTGAAACCGAGCAAGCAGCGCAGGCGTCTCGTCTAAGTCTTGCGAAAGCAAGGCCCAGCAGTGCTCCTTGGCGGCGTCGAACTCCCTCGCCCTTCGCAGGACATCAACAAGCACCAGCTTGATGGCCAAGCTTCCTCCCGGATCGGTATTGACGCCGCATTCCTGTAGAAACGCTTCCATCGCCGCAGCGCTCCTGTTCCGGAACTCCGTCGCAAACGTCGTCTCGCGCTCGTCATCACAGATCCACGCCGCCCGGAGCCACATCGCTCCCTCTCCCTGTTTCTCACCTCTATTCTGATCGAGTAATGCCGCACAGACACAGGTCTTGGCCAGCTGAGGCAGGGATCCCCGAAGAACCGCCTGATACTCATCGCCTTCGACAATGGCCGCGTCGCCGTTGACGGACTGGCTTAGGTCACAACCCGAGAAGCCGCAGTTGTGGCAGCGAAAGACTCGATACGCAAGCGCACCACGCGCCATGCGCGGAGGCCGAAAATCCAGGTCAGGGGAACCGAACCGGTTTGTGCTCAACAAGACCCTGACTTCGTTTGATGCTCCACACAGCGCGCAGTTTACGGTGGTCATCTCTACCCTTGTCATCAGGCGACCCTCCCACGGCGAGGTGACGGAAACAGCCAACTCTCATGCGTATGCAACCGCGGGCCCCCGGCAAGTCCGACGAGGAGCAGCCCCGGATACCGAGTGGTGTCCACACTGCAGGTGAACGAATCCCTCTCCAGCGCCCGGCGAAGGCAGGACGCTTTGATCGCGTACGCTTTACGCCGCTGCCGACCGATCATTGCCTTCGCCAGCCGACTTGCAACTTTTGCTTTCTCAAACAGACGCTGGTCCATGGACTCTGCCTCAGCCGCGAGTACTTTGCTCATCGTCCACCCCATCCCTTTGCAGTGTTGGTTCTTCATGTCGATGCCTCCGATTGCGCACCTACCGCGCTGACGATGGAGGCAACGCCTGCCGATCCATCGCGCTTGTCGAACTTCGCAGAGCTCAACCGTGCCGACGGTCAGTCACCGTCAGCGTCGCCACCCGCCATCAATCTCGCAGGATCAATCTGTGGAACAAAATCCACGTCGTCGTGGGATCTGCCCTTTAACAATGTGCTCAAGAATAAGTCAATCAGTTGTGCGCCAGCATGCCCGTAGACTTGGCGGAAACGTCGAATCTCCTCCTCGGTTGGGTAATCAGGGAAAGAAACGTCAAGCAGTTGTGTTTGTTCCGCCAACTCGAAGGAGTCTTCCTCGGAGTCGATCTTCTCGGCTCTTGGATCGTTTTCGTAGAAATAGTAGCTCGCAGCACGAGCGATGTTCTCTGGCTCCTCGTCTGGAAGGAACGATTTATGGGTTCGTCGATCAATTTCCTGCTCGAAGCGCGTGCCATCGGGAGCTTCAAGATGAAGTCGGATGGTTGGATTGAGAACGCGATCCGCAAGCTGCTCGGCGATGCGTCTCAGGGCGACAGCGTTCTCACCCTGGGAGTTCACTACTTCCAAGGCGCGACCGAGCGCTGCATCTCGAATGAACTTCGCGGGCGTCACGTCGAGCAAACGCGCTGCTTCCTCCACGACCCTCCCCTGTTCGGTGGACAGTCGGGTTGTGTATCCGGTGGACTTGGTGGCATCGGCGCTCTTGGGCGCCCGCGAGGCTGTCGGATTCTTCTTTGCCATTCAACGAGGCTCCTTGACGTTTCCAGTCGATCGCCGGATCGTACATGGAGATGCAAAGGATGTCAAGTGCATCGTCTGAGAGTCAATGATGTCAATAGTCGGAGAGGTGCAAGGATGGCGGCGACTTCGACCTGGCGGTCCTCTCTGGTAAAGCCTGCTTGGCCAGCGGCTTTGGAAAAACAAGCGACCTTTCCCGCGGGCGCCCACCCCCCTCACCCCGTGCTCTGCATCGCCGCGGCGAGGGCGTTGACGCTCAGCAGGATCAGGGGGCGGAGGGTGTCCCGTTCGGGTTCGTCGGCCTCTCGCCAGCGGCGGAGGAGTTCGACTTGGAGGGCGTTGATGACGTCGGTGTCGGGGTTGCGCTCGCGGATGGATTGCTGGATGACGGGGTTGTTGTCGAGGAGGCGCTGCTGGGCGGCCATCTTGGTAAAGCCCGCTTGACCAGTGGGCCGACAAAGGAAAGGATCCTTTACCAGTGCCAGGGCGAGGGAAAGGAGTCTTGACCAGCGATGCCGCGGGAGACGGGCCAATATCGCGTGACCACGTTCGACGGGGAGGAGACTCGCGCCTTCTTGCCGCATCCGCTGCCGCCCGCGGATCCGCCGCTGGCCCTTGACGCTCGGGCCTCGGGTCTGCTCGCGGAGGCGGAGGCGGCGCTCGGGCGGCTGGCGGTCGCGGCGGCGATGGTTCCGAGCGCCGACTGGTTCATCTACGGTTTCGTGCGCAAGGAGGCCGTCATCTCATCGCAGATCGAGGGCACGCAAGCGACGCTGCGCGACGTGCTTTCTTTCGAGGCGACGCAGGACTCCGAGCGTCCCGAGGATGTCGAGGAGGTCTGCAACTACGTGGAGGCGATGAACTGGGCCCGGCGCGAGCTTTCGCGTCCGAGGGGGCTGCCCATCAGCGCTCGCCTCCTGTGCGGCGCGCACAAGCGCTTGATGCGCGGCGTCCGCGGCGCCGACCAGCAGCCCGGCCGCATCCGCACGTCGCAGAACTGGATCGGCGGGACGCGTCCGGGCAACGCGCGCTTCGTCCCGCCGCCACCCGAGGCCGTCCCCGACGCGATGGCGGCGCTGGAGAAGTGGATTCACGCCGACGATCGGCTCCCGCCTCTTGTGCGCGCCGGGCTGGCGCATGTGCAATTCGAGACGATTCACCCGTTCCTCGATGGCAACGGGCGCATCGGGCGTCTGCTGATTGCGCTGCTCGTCGAGCATTGGGGGCTGCTTGATCAGCCGTTGCTGTACCTGAGCGTGGCGTTGAAGCGCCGGCAGCAGGAGTACTACGAGCGCCTGTCATCTGTCCGGACCGACGGCGACTGGGAGGGCTGGACCGTTTTCTTCCTCGAATGCGTGCGCGAGGCGGCGGACGACGGGGTCGCCGCGGCGCAGCGTCTTCATGCTCTCGTCGAGCGGGATCGGCGGCGCGTGATCGATCATCCCAAGGCGACGTTGACCGCCGTTCGCCTGCTGGACGTTCTGCCGACACGGCCGTTCATCACGGCGCCGCAGGTTCTCGACGCGTTGCAGACGACGAAGCCGACAGCAAACAAGGCCATCCAGACGCTCCAGGAGGTGGGAGTGCTCAAGGAAACGACGGGCAGGCGGCGGGATCGGGTGTACGCCTATCAGAAGTACTTGCGCGCCCTTGCGCAGGAGTCCGACTAAGCGAGGTCTTGGGCGGTGTGCGTCTATCTCCCCTCACCCCGTGCTCTGCATCGCGGCGGCGAGGGCGTTGACGCTCAGCAGGATCAGGGGGCGGAGGGTGTCCCGTTCGGGTTCGTCGGCCTCTCGCCAGCGGCGGAGGAGTTCGACTTGGAGGGCGTTGATGACGTCGGTGTCGGGGTTGCGCTCGCGGATGGACTGCTGGATGACGGGGTTGTTGTCGAGGATGTTATCCTGGGCGGTGATGGACAGGATCGCGCGCTCGGCGCCCTCGAACTCCTTCGCGAGGCGGTCGTGGATGCCGGCGCCGGCGGCGCTTGAATCGGGGGTGGGGCCGGCGGCGGCGTACCAGCGGGCGACGTCGAGGCGGGCGCGGGCCATCTCCTGCTGGGCGTTGTCGATGAAGGCGCGGAAGAAGCCGCCGGAGGCATAGGCGGACTTGCAGCGCTCGAGCGCACGCTCATCGTTCATCACGACCTTTTCCATCGCGGCGCCGACGCCGAACCAGCCGGGGGCGTTGTAGCGCATCTGCGTCCACGCGAAGACCCAGGGGATGGCGCGGAGGTTTTCGAACTCGATCTGGCCGGATGAGCGGGAGACGGGTCGGGAGGCGATGGGCAGCTCGCCGATGTGGAGGACGGGGGAGGCGTCGAGGAACCAGGGCCAGAAGTCGGGGTCGTCGATGAGGCTGCGGTAGGCGGCGCGGGACTGCTGGGCGAGGGACTCCATGAGGTTGTCGATTTGCTCGATGGACTCACCTTGGGGCTTTGTGCGCGCGGTGGCGAGGAGCATGGCGCCGGTGATCTGCTCGAGGTGGCGATGGGCGATGGGCTCCATGGCGTAGCGGAAGGAGATGACCTCGCCCTGCTCGGTGAAGCGGATGCGCCCGTTTCGGCTGGCGGCGGGGCTAGAGAGGATGGCGCGGTGGGCGCGCCCGCCGCCTCGCGCGACGGTGCCGCCTCGCCCGTGGAAGAAGCGGAAGGCGACGCCGGCGTCGGCGCAGGTCTGCGCGAGGCCGTCCTGGGCGATCTGGAGCCGCCAGTTGGCGGCCCAGTAGCCGCCGTCCTTGTTGCTGTCGGAGTAGCCGAGCATGATCTCCTGGAAAGAGTCGCGCGCGCGGAGGTGTGCGGCGTAGGCGGGGTCTTCGAAGAGATCGCGCATGACGTCTGCGGCGCGGTCGAGGTCGTCGACGGTCTCGAAGAGTGGGGCGACGTCGATGGGGGAGCGGACGGCGCCGGACTCGTCGATCATCCAGAGTCCGACCTCGCGGAGGAGGATGAGGACTTCGAGGAGATCGCTGACCTGGTGAGCCATGCTGATGACGTAGGAGCCGATGGCGGCGGGCTCCTCGCGATGCCGCTCGGCGACGGCCTCGAGGGCGTCGAGGAGCTCCTGCGATCCCTCGGAGAGCGCGACGCCGCGGGCGAGGAGCGGGCGGGACGACTGCAATTCTGCGCGCAGGATGCGCAGCTTGGCCTCTTCGTCGATGTCGGCGTACTGCTGCTCGACGCCGGCGAGGCGCAGCAGCTCGGCGACGGCGGCTTCATGGACCTCGCTGTGCTGGCGGATGTCGAGGGCGGCGAGATGGAAGCCGAATGTGCGCGCGCGGACGATGGCGTCGAAGAGCGGGCCGCGGTGGGCGACCTCTTCGAGCCCGGCGGCGACGAGGGATCGCTGGAGGAGCTGGAGATCCTCGATGAAGCGCTCGGCGGTGGAGGCGGGGTCGCCCAGGCGGGCCTGCATGTGCAGGAGTTTGATGCGGAAGGGCTCGCGCTCGAGGTGGTGGATGCGCTGCGGGTCGAGGGGGCGCTCGCGCTCGTCGCGCTCGATGGATTCGGCGAGTTCGGATGAAATGGTCACGCGGCGTTCGGAGACGCTGAGGTCGGCGTGGAGGCGATCGAGGGCGTCGGCGTGTCGTTCGATCGCGGCGGCGCGCATCTCTTCGAAGGTTCGGCGGGTGACGTCGGCGGTGACGTTCGGGTTGCCGTCGCGATCGCCGCCGATCCAGGAGCGGTAGCGCAGGAAAATGGGGGTCTCGACGCGCTCGCCGAAGTGCGGCCGCATGGCCTCGGTGAGATCGCGGTAGAGGCTGGGGACGACCTCCCAGACGGCGCCGGAGAGATAGGCGAGCCCGTTGCGGACCTCGTCGATGACTTCGAGTCGGCGCGCGCGGACCTCGTCGGTGGTGAGGAGAAGGGAGAGGGTCTGGCGGGCGGCGCTGCGCGCGCGGGCGCGCTCGGTGGGCGTGGCGGCTGGGTCGTCGTGGGCGGCGAGGAGGTCGGCCATGCGCTGCTGCTTCTGCATGACGGAGCGGCGGCGCGACTCTGTGGGGTGGGCGGTGAAGGTGGGTCGGATGTCGAGGGCGCGGAGGGTGTCGAGGATGCGGTCCTGCGTGAGGCCTTCGTCCTTCAGCGTCTTGACGGCCTCGGCGAGGGATTCGGAGCGCGGGTTGTCCTTCGTGGCGTCCTGCTCGCGCCGGCGGTTGACGCGGGCGATGTGCATCTGCTCCGCCTTGTTGCGGAGGTGGAATCGGATGGTGACGAGCTTGAGGGCGGCGTGAATCTGCTGGGGCGAGAGCTCGGCGAGGGCGGGATCGATGGCCGCCTCGCCGAGCATGGCGTGGGCGATGTCGCGGAGACCGTCGAGGTCGATGTCGACGGCCTCGGCCCGGGCCTCATCGAGGCGCTCGTTGAGCCAGGCGATGTTCTGGGTGAGACGCTGAGTGAGGGGGGACGACATGCTGCGCTCCATGGTGGTGATTTTTCGCAGGGAGCGCCGGGCGGGAAATCAGAAAACAGAGCACTTCAGCCTACTCGCTCCTCCAGCCACGCCTTGATGACGGGCAGGTGGGAGCGGTCAATCTCCTTCGTGGAGGTCAGCAGTGTGACGCGTTTGCCGGCGCGGAGGGGCTCGAGGAGCGATTCGACGAGTTCCGAGTTGTCGGGGTCGACGGCGCCGAGCTCCTCCTGATAGCGCTCCTGGAACTCGTCCCATCTCTCGGGTTCGTGCCCGTACCAGGCGCGGAGGTCGTTGGTCGGCGCGAGATCCTTGGCCCAGAGGTCGAGGTGGGCGTCCTCCTTTTTGAGGCCGCGGGGCCAGAGTCGGTCGACGAGTGCGCGGAAGCCGTCGGCCTGTTGCGGGGCGTCGTAGACGCGCTTGAGTCGGATCTCGGGAGTGGGGGATGCGGTCATGACGATCGTCTCGCTTACTGCGGGAGGATGAGCGGGAGGAGGAGCACGGCGAATCCCAGGAAGGCGGCGAAGCCGACGACGTCGGTGACGGTGGTGAGGAAGATGCTGGCGGACTGGGCGGGATCGCGCCCCAGCGCGCGCAGAACGAGGGGGATCAGCGCTCCCGCGATGGCGGCGGCGAGCATGTTGACGGGCATCGCGAGGCCGATGACGAGCGCCAGGCCGATGTTGGGCTGCCAGATGTAGACGGCGGCCGCGGTGACGACGGCGATGGCGACGCCGTTGATGAGGCCGCTGATGGCCTCCTTGATGAGGACGCGCCGCTCGGTCCCGGGGACCAGTTCCTTGAGGGCGAGGCCGCGCATGACGACGGCGAGGGACTGAGCTCCGGTGTTGCCGCCCTGTCCCGCGACGACGGGGAGGAGGACGGCGAGGGCGGTGACCTGCTCGATGACGCCTTCGAAGAGTCCGACGACGGCGGCGGCGATGAAGGCGGTGAGGAGGTTGACGTAGAGCCATGGGAGCCGGCGCTTGACGACCGTGAGGATGGGCGAGAGGGCCTGTTCGTCGGCGCCGGCGCCGACGAGGCGCTGGAAGTCCTCGAAGGCATCTGCCTGACTGGCCTGCATGGCCTCGTCGTGAAGGACCACGCCGATGAGCCGCTCCTCCGTGTCGACGACGGGGACCGCGAGGAAGCCCTTCTCGCGCATGGTCTCGACGACCTCGTCCCGGCCCATGGTCGCGTGGACGCTGAGAACAGGCTGGCGGACCATGGCGCGGATCTCGTCCTTGGGCGCGGCGAGGAGCAGATCGCGCATGTTGAGGACGCCGACGAGCTTGCCCTCGCGATCGGTGACGTAGAGGTAGTAGAGTGTTTCGCGCGGGGCGCGGCGGAGGCGCGCCACGGCCTGCTGGGCAGTGAGGTCGATGGGGAGCGAGGTGACGCGCGGCTCCATCATGCCGCCGGCGGTCTGCGCGGGATACTGGAGGATCTGCTTGAGGCGCTGGATGGATTGCGCAGGGACGGATTCGAGAAGCGTGCTCAGCTCGGCGTCGTCGAGTTGATGCATGAGCGAGGCCGCCTGGCGCGGCGCCATGCGGCGGAGGATCTCGGCGCGCTGCTCGGGATCGAGGCGCAGGAGCAGATCGCCGCCGATGTTGATGTCCATCGCATCGAAGACGGGGGCGAGCATGCGCGCGTTGCACGCCCTGAGAATCTTGACGACGGCGTCTGAATCGAGCGTCTCAAGGCTGCGCGCGGCGTCGACGGGGTGGTCATCGAGAAAACGACGAACGAGTGCGTCTGTGGCGGTCACGGCGGTCCCTTCCGCGGGCGTTGGCGCCATGGGGCCGGTTCACCCGGCGTCCGAGGCGTCTTGCGCTTCGAGTCTACCGCCGCTCCTGTGAGGATCCTGCCCGCCGGATGCGCGCGATCATCGCGTGAAGGCCGTTTCTGCGCATTGAGCTGAGGTGCTCGCTGAGGCCGAGCGAGTCGAGCGCCTCTTCGGCGTTGATCGCCTGGAGGTCGGACGGCGAGGCGTCGTTGTAAAGGGCGAGCAGGATCGCGATCAGGCCGTTGACCAGTTGGGAGTCGCTCTGCGCGCGCAGCCGGAGGCGTCCGTCGGCGTGGGTTTGCAGAATCATCCAGACGCGCGACTGGCAGCCCTTGACGAGGTTGGCGTCGATGCGCTCGTGATCTTCGAGGGCCGGCGCCTTCCTTCCCAGTTCGATCAGGTAAGAGAACCGATCCTCCCAGGACTCGAGGCCGTCCAAAATCGAGCGGATCTCCTCGAAGCTCGGGACTGTCGCCATCTGTGTATCGCTCATTGCAGCATCTCGCGCGCTCGGACGAGCGCCTCCCCGAGCGCGTCCAGCTCCTCGGTGGTGTTGTAGATCGTGCACGAGGCGCGCAGGGTCGAGGCCTGCCCGAGCGATTCGGTGAGCGGCTGGGCGCAGTGGTGGCCCGAGCGCACGGCGACGCCCATCCTGTCCAGCATCAACGCCATGTCGTACGGATGGCAGCCATCGATTGAGAACGAGAAGATGGGGGCCCTGGGGCGGGCGCGGCCGTGGAGCGTGAGCCCCTCGACGCCGCTCAGCACGCGCTCGCCGTGCTCGACAAGACCTCGCTCATGGGCGAGGCACGCATCGAGGCCGAGCGATTCGACGTACCGCAGCGCCTCGGCGAACCCGACGGCGCCCGCGATGTTGGGCGTGCCGGCTTCGAATCTCGCGGGCGGCTCAGCGTACCGGCTCTTCTCGAAGGAGACCTCCTCGACCATCTCGCCGCCTCCTCGAAGCGGCGCCATGCGCTCCAGCAGTTCAGGACGCGCATAGAGGGCGCCGACGCCGGTCGGTCCGAAGGCCTTGTGCGACGCCAGGGTGAGAAAGTCCAGGCCGGCTTGTTCGACGTCGATCCGCACGTGAGGAATGGCCTGCGCGCCGTCGACGACGAGCGCGGCGCCGACTTCCTTTGCGCTCGCCGCGACCCTTTCGATCGGGTTCACCGTCCCGAGCACATTGCTGACCCAGGGCAGCGAGACGATGCGCACGCGCTCATCCAGGAGCTCGTCGAAGGCTTGCAGGTCGATGGCGCCATCCGCGGCGAGCGGCGCCACGATGATTTCTGCTCCGGCGCTTGCGCAGACCATCTGCCAGGGGACGATGTTGGAGTGATGCTCCATCGCCGTGAGCAGCACGCGATCGCCCGGGGCGAGCGTCGCGCCGCCGTAGGACGCGGCGACGAGATTCAGCGCGTCGGTGTCTCCCGCGGTGAACACGACGCTGCTCGGATCCAAAGCTCCGATATAAGACGCAATCTGTGCGCGGGCCGCCTCGAACGCTTCGGTGGACCGTCGGGCGAGCTCGTGGGTCGCGCGATGCACGTTCGCGTTGTCGCGCTCGTAGAAGGCGCAGATCGCGTCGATCACCCGGCGAGGCTTCTGCGTGCTGGCGGCGGAGTCCAGGTACACGAGGGGGCGGCCATGCGCCGTCTCTCGGAGGATGGGGAAATCGCTCCGGACGCGCTGGACGTCCAGCGTCTTCCCGAGCCCCTGCTCGATCGATTCCTGTGTCGCGCCGCTCATCGCGAGATTGTATGGGGGTTGGATTGACCCACGCTCGGTCTGGGGCGTCTTCCGATCACGAGCCGAGTTGCGGTGGAATCGGTATTGTGGCAATTCCCACTTGGAGGAATCGGACCATGCGGATTTCCGAATCGGTCGCCTCGGCCCGTCGGCCCGTCCCGCTCCCTCTGGCGTTCGGGCTCGCGCTTGTGCTCGGCGCGTGCGATCGCTCTGCGAATGAATACGCGCCGCCGCCGCCGCCCTCGGTGGTGGTGGCGCATCCGCTCGTGGAGGACGTCGTGGAGACGCTGGATTTTCCGGCGCGCGTGGCGGCGCAGGCGAGCGTCGAGATCCGGGCGCGGGTGTCGGGCTCTCTCGAGGAGGTGGGCTTCGAGGAGGGGAGCGTCGTGGAGGAGGGGGCGCTGCTCTTTCGGATTGAGCAAGCGCCCTACGTCGCGCAGCGCGATCTGTCGGCGGCGACGGTCCAGCGGATGAAGGCGCAGCTCGACCTGGCGGAGACGCGCCTGGCGCGCGCGCAGCAGGCGTTCGAGCGGGACGCCGTGAGCGAGATCGAGATCATCCAGACGCGCGCGGAGCGCGATCAGGCGGCGGCGGAGCTGGCGGCGGCGGAGGCGCAGTTGGAAGCGGCGGAGATCGAGCTGTCCTACACGACGATCGCTGCGCCGCTGAGGGGGCGGGCGTCGCGGGCGCGAGTGGACAAGGGAAACCTCGTCGGGGCGGGAGAGGCGACGCTGCTGACCACGCTGGTGGACGACGACATCATCGAGGTGAACTTCGACGTGGATGAGCGAGAGCTGATCCGGCTCATCGAAATGCGCGGCGGTCGAAGATCGAATCCGGCGGATCGCAGCGAGCGCACGATTGCGCGCATCGCCCTTGCCGACGGCTCGGCGTACCCGCTGGAGGGGTATCTCGATTTCGGCGACAACCGCATCAATCCGGCGACGGGCACGATCAGGGTGCGCGCGATCTTCGAGAATCCCGACAGCATGCTCGTCGACGGCATGTTCTGCCGGGTGTCGGTCCCGATTCGCAGCCGTGAGGCGATGACGATTCCTGAGGCGGCGGTGTCGCGCGACGCGTCGGGGTCGTTCGTGCTGGTCGTCGGGGCGGACAACGTCGTCGAGCGGCGGAAAGTGACGCTCGGGCAGCGGACTCAGGAGCGGCTGGTGGCGCTCGAGGGGCTGGAGGCGGAGGATCGGATCATTGTGGCGGGCGTGCAGCGGGCGCGGGACGGCATGACCGTCGATCCGCAGCCGCAGGGGGTGGAGGCGGAGCCGGCGGCGGGCGCGGGGGAGGCGGCGCCGTGACGTTCAGCTCGGTCTTCATCCGTCGTCCGATCTTCGCGTCGGTCATCTCGATCGTGATTCTCATCATCGGCGGCGCAGCGCTGACGGCGCTGCCGATCGCGCGGTATCCGGAGATCGCGCCGCCGACGGTCGCGGTGACGGCGGTGTATCCCGGCGCCGACGCGCAGACGGTGGCGGAGACGGTCGCCACGCCGATCGAACGTGAGGTGAACGGCGTCGAGGGCATGATCTACATGACGTCGTCCTCGTCGGCGGACGGGCAGATGACGCTGAACGTCACGTTCGAGGTCGGCACGGATCTCGACATCGCGAACGTGCTGGTGCAGAACCGCGTGGCGATCGCGGAGTCGAAGCTTCCGGAGGAGGTGCGCCGGCAGGGCGTGACCGTCAAGAAGAAGTCGACAGAGATTACGCTGCTGCTGACGCTCACGTCGAAGGGCGAGCTCTACGATCCGCTCTTTCTCTCCGACTTCGCCACGCAGCGGCTGAAGGACGAGCTGCTGCGCGTAGCGGGCGTGGGCGACGTCGTCATCTTCGGCGCCGGCGAATACGGGATGCGCATCTGGATCGATCCCGGTCTGCTGCAAAGCCGGGGCCTGACGACGAGCGACATCGTCGCGGCGATTCGCGAGCAGAACGTGCAGGTGGCGGCGGGGCGGCTGGGCGCGGAGCCGGCGCCGGAGGGGCAGGCAACGCAACTGACGGTGACGACGCGCGGGCGACTGGCCGATCCGGAAGAGTTCGGGCAGATCATCGTCAAGGTGGGGGAGGACGGGGCGGTGACGCGGCTGGGGGAGATTGCGCGCATCGAGCTCGGCGCGAAGACGTATGACCTGGCGGCGAGCCACAACAACGAGCCGGCGGCGGCGATGGCGATCTACCAGTTGCCCGGCGCCAACGCGATCGAGGTCTCCGACGGCGTGCGTGCGCGGATGGATCAGCTCGCGGCCAACTTCCCGGAGAGCCTGGGCTGGAACGCCGTGTTCGACTCGACGGACGTGATCCGCGCGTCGATCCGTGAGGTCGTCATCACACTCTTCGTGGCGATGCTGCTGGTGATCCTGACGGTGTACGTCTTCCTTCAGAGCATTCGCGCGACACTGATCCCGGCGGCGACGATTCCCGTCGCGCTGATCGGGACGTTCGCGGTGATGGTCGCCCTCGGCTTCTCGATCAACCTGCTGACGCTCTTCGGGCTCGTGCTGGCGATCGGCATCGTGGTGGACGATGCGATCGTCGTCGTCGAAAACACGACGCGCCATCTGGATGAATCGGGGCTGTCGCCGAAGGCGGCGGCGGAGAAGGCGATGTCGGAGGTGACGGGGCCGGTCATCGCGACGACGCTGGTTCTGCTGGCGGTATTCGTGCCGACGGCGTTTCTCCCCGGGCTGGTCGGGCAGCTCTTTCGGCAGTTTGCGCTGACGATCTCGATCGCGACGGTCTTCTCCTCGATCAATGCGCTCACGCTCAGCCCGGCGCTGGCGGGCGTGCTGCTGCGGCCCACGAAGCAGGCGCGCGGGCCCTTCCGGCTCTTCAACCGCGCCTTCGACGCGGGGACGAACGCCTACACCGGCGCCGTGCGGCTGATGATCCGAGGGGCGCTGATCACGCTGCCGGCGTTCATCGCGCTCGGAGTCTTCGCGGTGCTGATCTTCGGCGGGCTGCCGAAGGCCTTCATACCGCAGGAGGACGAGGGATACTGCATCGTCAACATTCAGCTTCCGGACGCGGCGTCGCTCCAGCGGAACGAGGAAGTCGTCGAGAAGGCGGTGGCGCGCATCCTCGATGTGCCGGGCGTGCGCGGGGCGACGGGGCTCATCGGGTACTCGGTCATTGACAACGCGAACACATCGAACACCTCGACGATCTACGTGACCTTTGACGACTGGTCAGAGCGGGGGACGGCGGAACTGCACCAGAGCGGGATCCTGCGGAGCATCAACCGCCGGCTGGCGGAGATCCCGGAGGCGGTCGCGATCGCCTTCGCCGTGCCCTCGCTGCCCGGGCTGGGGAGCAGCGGCGGGCTGGTGATGATGGTGGAGGATCGCGCGGGGCTGGGATTGCCGACGCTGGAGGAGGCGGTCCGGCAGTTCGTCGCGGACGGCTCAACGCAGTCGTCCTTCCAGCGCTTCTACACGCCCTTTCGCGCAAACACGCCGCAGATCCGCGTCGACATCGATCGCGAGCAGGTCAAGTCGATGGGCGTTCCGCTCCAGGACGTCTTCAACACGCTGGGCGCGGCGCTTGGCTCGGCGTACGTCAACGACTTCACGCGCTTCGGCACGCTGTATCAGGTGCGCGTGCAGGCGGAGCCGGACGCGCGGGCGGACCCTGCGGACATCCGCGCCCTCCAGGTGCGCAATCGCGACGGCGAGATGCTGCCGCTCGGGAGCGTCGTGAACGTCCAGGAGTCTGTTGGCCCGCAGATCATCACACGCTTCAACGTGTATCCCTCGGCGAAGGTCATCGGCACGCCGGCGGAGGGCTTCACGAGCGGGGAGGGCATCGAGGTGATGGAGTCGATGGCCGAAACGACGCTCCCGCCCGGCATGGGGTACGACTGGACGGAAATGGCGTTCCAGGAGAAGCGCGCCGGCTCCGCGGCGGCGATCTTCTTTTTCGCGATCATCCTCGTCTATCTGGTCCTGGCGGCGCAGTACGAGTCGTGGACGATCCCGATTTCCGTCGGGCTGTCGATCGTGACGGCGCTGCTGGGGATGGGGCTCGGGCTGATGGCGCGCGGCATGGCGGTGGACGCGTACGCTCAGATTGGCTTCGTGCTGTTGATCGGCCTGTCGGCGAAGAGCGCGATTCTGATCGTCGAGTTCGCGAAGCAACTGCACGAGGAGGGGCGGACAGTCTTCGAGGCGGCGGTCGAGGCGGCGCGGCTGCGCTTCCGGGCGATCCTGATGACGGCGCTCTCCTTCATTCTGGGCGTGATTCCGCTGGCCGTCGCCAGCGGCGCCGGCGCGGAGAGCCGAAAGGTCATCGGCACGGCGGTGCTGGCGGGCATGGTGGCGGCGACGCTGCTGGGCGTGCTCATCGTGCCGATGCTGTATTTCGTCGTGCAGGCGGCGGTGAACAGGATCGGAGGGCCAAGGCGATCAAACGCGATCGCTCGCGCGTCCGCATCTGACGGCGAGATCATCTGAGGCGACGCGGGCAGATGGTCGAGGGGATGGGGGAGGCGCGTCCTGCGCGCCTCAGGGCTCGATCTTCGTGTCGAGAACATCGAGAAATGCCCGCAGCCACGCCGGATGCGCGGGCCAGGCGGGCGCCGTGACGAGCGCGCCGTCCGTGTGCGCCGCGGAGACGTCAATGTCCTGAAACTCCCCGCCGCCCAGCCGAACCTCTGGCCCGCAAGCGGGATAGGCAGCGCAGGAGCGCCCCTTCAGAACGCCCGCGGCCGCGAGGAGTTGGAGCCCGTGGCAGATGGCGGCGACGGGCTTGTCCGACTCGAAGAAATGTCGCGTCATCGCGAGGACGCGCTCGTTCAGACGCAGATATTCGGGCGCGCGCCCGCCGGGGACGACGAGGGCGTCGTAGTCGGCGGGATCAACGTCGTCGAACGTGGCGTTCAGCGCGAAGTTGTGCCCGCGCTTCTCGCTGTAGGTCTGATCACCTTCGAAATCGTGGATGGCGGTGCGCACGGAGTCGCCGGCCTTCTTGTCGGGGCAGACGGCGTGGACGGTGTGCCCGACCATCTGGAGGGCCTGGAAGGGGACCATGATCTCGTAGTCCTCGCCGTAGTCGCCGACGATCATGAGGATTTTCTTTGCGGCCATCGGGTTCCTCCGGATGATCTCTCAACCTGCGTGGGACAAGAGCCAGAGGCTCGTGAGGCCTGCGAGCCTGAGAAGAAGCGCGAAGAGCCAGAAGAGCAGCAGCCCGAAGAAGACGCTGAGCGCGATCGTCAGACGCGGGCGACGGATGATCGGACTGTCTTCGACGCGCTCGTAGGGCGAGAAATCGAAAGCGAGGATCAGATCGAAATGAAGCAACTCGACGCCCGCCATCTCTTCGAAGCGTCGCTTCATCTCCGCCTCCGATGCAGCGGTGACGACCGATGTCGACTCGACGCCTGAGTTGCGATCACGCAATCGAACGCGGAATCGCGCCATGACCGGCCTCCTTCGCAATCAATTCTATCGCCGGCTGGAGCGCTCGCGAGAGACGGCCTCGATCGCGTCCTCGACGGCCTTTTCGAGGTCGTCGTTGACGAGGTAGACGTCGTAGACGTCCGACGCCCGCGCGTCGGCGATCTCCTGCTTGGCGCGCGCGCAGCGGCGCTCGATGACCTCCTCCGAGTCGCGCCCGCGCGCGCGCAGCCGCTCGAGGAGCGTTGATTCGTCCGGGGGGAGGATGAAGAGCCCGAAGGCGTCGGGTCGCGCGGCGCGGACCTGCCTGCCGCCCTGGACGTCGATCTCGAGAATGACGAGGCGCCCCCTGGCGAGGTTCTCATCGACGACGCGCTTGAGCGTTCCGTATCGATTGCCGGCGTACTCGGCGTGCTCCAGGAACGCGCCCTCCTCGACGAGGCGGACGAACTCATCCTCCGAGAGGAAGTGATAATCCCGACCCTCGACCTCCGAGACTCCCTGCGGACGCGTCGTGGCGGAGACGGAGAGCGTCGCGTTCTCGAGTCGCTCCGCCAGGGCGCGCGCGATGGTGGACTTGCCCACCCCCGAGGGGCCCGAGACCACGACGACCATGCCGCCGCCGTCGCCTGCCTGCGCTGTCTCGCTGCTGCTCACGCGGCGCACCATACCGGGATCAGCCGATCGCCGGCGTCAGCAGCGTCTCGAAGACGCCCATCCGGACCGCGACGCCGATCTCGACCTGCCGGCGGATGACGCTTCGCGGTCCGTCGGCGACCGTCGAGGCGATCTCAAGACCGCGATTCATCGGGCCCGGATGCATGACAATCGCGCCGGGCTTCATGAGGCTCGCGCGGCGCTCGTCGACTTGGTAGAGGGCGCGGTATTCGCGCGCGCTCGCGAGCGTCGCCGCCCGCTCGAACTGCACGCGCAGCGCCATCACGCCGTCGATGTCGGGGATCAGGGGATCCAGCTCGTGGCTCACGCGCGCCCCGAGCGCCGACATCGAGGGTGGACAGAGCGAGGGAGGCCCGACGAAGATTACCTCCGCCCCCAGCGCGCGCAGAGCGGCGCACGCCGAGCGCGCCACGCGCGAATGCGCGACGTCGCCCACGATCGCGATGCGCAGGCCCGAGGCGTCAAAGCCCTCCAGCCTCCCGTGCGCCTCGAGGAGGGTGTAGGCGTCGATGAGCCCCTGTGTGGGATGCTCGTGGCGTCCGTCCCCGGCGTTGATGACCGGGCATTTCACATGCGCCGAGACGATCGCCGCCGCCCCCGACGCGGCGTGGCGCACAACGAGCGCATCGACGCCGTTTGACTCGATCGTTCGGGCGGTGTCGATGAGCGTCTCGCCCTTCGCGGCGCTTGTCCCGGGCCCGGAGCAATCGAGCACGAAGAGCCCCAGCCTCTGGGCGGCGACGGTGAAGGAGACGCGTGTGCGCGTGGACGCCTCGAAGAAGAGCAGCCCGACGGAGCGGGCAGGCGCGCCGTCGCCTCCCTGTCGGGACACGGGGCCATTGGCGTGGCGGCGAGTCGCCGCCAGCAGGGCGCGGATCTCCTCCGCCTCGAGGCCCTGAAGCGCCAGCAGATGGCGTCTGGTGTACGTCGGCGTTCGCGTTGTCGTCGGCGCGGGCGGCACGTCGAACAGATCGTACCCCCTAGTCGCCCTCTCCCGCCTGCGCCCGCACTAGCGCGGGGTCCGCGACGATCTCCACGGGCAGGATCGCCTCCGCCACGGCGTCCGTGGCGCGATCGCGGATGGTCATCTTCAGGCGGTAGGAGCCGACGGTCAGCGTCTCCGGCAGCTCGATGAGCTGCACGAGGTAGAAATCGCGCCGGCGGTTGCGGCAGTGATCCGTCACGTGCTGCTCCGGTTGCTCCCAGACGAGCAGCCCGTCGGCGTCGTGGTAGAGGCGGATTGATTGCGCCAGCTCGGTGATGTGCCCCGACCCGCCTCCGGGCAGCGACCCTCGGCGCGAGGTGAAATCCTCCAGCTCGACGTAGACGATCGCCTGGTGGGCGCGTCCCGCGAGGAAGCGCGGGCCCGGCATGGGCTCGTAGACGCCGTAGCCCTGGACGCGCGCGCAGAGCCGCGCGGTGGTGATGCGCAGCGTATTCCACGCCTTCAGGCGCTGGGCGGCGTCGGTCATGGCGGCTTCGAGGCGTCCGACGGGCGAGTTGGATGTGGCGGTGGCGCGCGCCGCGCTCTGGATGGAGCGGTAGGCGTCGAGCGTCTCCGCTTCGCGCGGCGTCAGCAGCGGCGACTCGCGCGGATCCTCCATCAGGTCGGGCTCGAACGCCTCGAGCGCCGCCAGCGGGATGTTCACGGACAGCGGATTGGGCGCGATCTCGGCGCGCGCGCGGAGCGTCGCCGCTAGATCCGCGACGAGGCGCCCCATGCGGCGCTCGGGCGTCTCGGGCGGGGGCGTGGGCTCCAGGTCGCCCTCGAAGGGCGCGTCCTCGCCCTCGCTGAGCAGATCGCGTCCAAAGCCCGGGGATTGCGGGTCGGCGCCCTCCAGGGGGCTCCGCCCGAGGGGCTTCTCCTCCGCCTGGCGCGCGGCGCGCGTGGGCGGGGGCGTGGGCGTCAGATCGTCCTCGCGCGGGGGCGGCTCGATAAGGCCGTCGAGCAGATCGGGGATCACAATCGCGTTCTTCTCGAGGATGCGGGCGATCTCGCTGTCATCCTCCGCACCGTCGCGCGGACCTCGCTCGCCCGCGGGCGCGAGCTGATCCACCGCCGCGCTCCCGTCGCCCCCCTGGTCGGGCCCGGAGGCGCAGCCGACGAGCGCCAGGGCGACCGACAGACCAATCCCGGCCAATCCGGTCCGAGAATTCATGGGGAGGCGCTCCGATCGGGTTCGGCTCGACGCGGCGCGCCGCCGCGCCGTATGGCTACCCATCGGCGCGGGCGCGGGGCAGGCTTGCGAATCGAATCGCGAGACACTCCAGAACCCGCCTTTCTCCCGCCCTGCCCGTCTTCAGGCGATGATCCGCGTCCACCGCCTCCGACAGCAGATCTCCCAGAACGTCCGGATCGACGCCTCGGGCCACGCTCAGGATCGCCTCCCGCGACGGACCCCAGATCCCCACCTCCTTCGCCGCTTGGAAAGGATTCGCGCCCGCTTCCAGGAGTCGGGCCGCCGCGTGCAGCTTCCGCGCCAGATCCATCATCGCGAAGGAAATGAAGGCTGCGGGATGGCGCGAGACGGTGATGGCCTGATCGATCGCCGCCAGAGCGGCCTGCGGATCGCCCCGCAGCGCCTCGGTTTGGATGCTCCAGACCTCCTCCTCGCGCGTCGCTCCCGTCAGCTCCCGGACCAGCGCGCTCGTGACGGAGCCGTCGCCTCCGGCGGCGGCGAGCTTGCCAAGCTCCGCGTCGAGGCGCCCGAGATCGGTCCCGACCCGGGCCACCAGGAGCTCCGCCGCGTCGGGCTCCAGCGTTGCGCCGTGCCGCTTGGCGGCGCGCTGTGTCGCCCACTTGATGGCCTGCCCCTCCGCCAGGGCGTCGCATTTGATGATGGCGCCGTTCTTCCGGATCGACTTATCGAGGTTGCCCGCTCGCCAGGTGTCCGCCCGCAGGACGAGCGTCGCCATCTCCGAAGGGGCCTCGGCGTATCGCTCGAGCAGGGGGCGATTGTCCCCCGCGACGAACTTGTCGGCCTGATCCACGATGACGAGCTTGTGCTGCATCATCAGCCCAACGGAGCGGCATTCATCGAGCACATCCGCCGCCGAGGCGCTTTCTCCCTCGTAACGGAGGGTGTCCACCTCGCCGTGGACTTCCACGAGAATCTCGCGCAGCTTCTCCGTGTGCAGGCTGCGGAGGGAGGCTTCCTTGCCCGCGAGGACGATGAGGCGGCGGTCGGGCGCGAGATCTGCGGCCGTCCCTCTCTTCCCTCCGCCGGATGGCTTCTTCCTGCGCGCCGCCATGGGGCCACAGCGTAGCGACGTCGACGGGAGGCGAACGCCGACTACCCTTCCGAAGCGATGCGGAACTTCAACTCCTGTGTCTACGGCCCCTGGCGCGTCCGCCCGGTGTTGCGCGCCCATGTGGCGGAGGGAGAGCGCGTCGTCGCATGGGGGATGACGCATCGCCCAGCGACCTCCTCGGCCAATCTGCTGGCGATCGCGATCAGCATGGCGCCCTTCATCGGCCCGTTTCTGGCCCCCGCGTTGATGCGGCGTGAGCCCCGGCTGCTGATTCTGACGGACCGGCGCCTGCTCTTTCTCCGCACTGATCGCAAGCCCGCGAACCGGCGGGGGCGGATCGATCGCTCCGCCGTGGCGCTGGAGGCGCCGCTCGACGATGTGGTGGTTCGCGCATCGGCGGGATGGTTCGAGGTCCGGACGCTCTCGCAGGGGCGGCGCCTCCGGGTGGAGGTTCCGGATCAGCCGGGGCGACCGCCCGAGCGGCTGCGGCACGCTCTGGGGCTGCTCGCGACGGACGATCTGAGCGCGGGCTCGGAGCCCGGCGCGGGGCCAGAGCCCTTGGAGCCGGCGTCCGCGACGGGAAGAGCCGGCGCTGGCGACGCGTGGTCCGAGGTGATCCCGCCCTGAGGAGCGGGCGGCGTGAGCAGGCGCGGGAGCGGGGTGTGGCCGCGAGTCGGCGCGTTGTGTGAAGAGGCGGTTCGGGGAGCGTTTCCGTTCGGGAAGCCATCCTCTACACTGTTTGGGCTCGCGCCGGCGCGGTGGGACCAGAGGGCGCTCCGGCGCGCGCGTCAGGCGGGAGGCCCCCGATGCGGCGGGGCGGTCGCGCCCGTGTTTGAAGAGCGGCCGCGCGCTCCGCCTTCGGGCGAGGCGCCTCCTGTGAACATGCTCGCCCGCTGACCGGCCGCCCGGGCGGCCAGGAGGTTCGCACCCATGCCCAGCATCCAGACGAATGACATCCGCAACCTTGTCCTCGTGGGGCACGCCGGCGCCGGCAAGACGACCTTGCTGGAGCGGCTGCTCCATGACGCGGGCGTGATCGGGCGGATGGGGTCCGTCGAGGAGAAGAACACCGTCGCGGACTTCGAGCCCGAGGAGAAGGAGCACGGGCACAGCCTCTCGTCCGCGCTCGCGCAGTTCACCTATGAGGGGAAGAAGATCAACATCATCGACACGCCGGGCTTTCCCGACTTCATGGGCCAGGCGATCCCGGCGCTGCCGGCGGTCGAGACCTGCGCCATCGTCGTCGACGCGGTCAAGGGCGTGCAGTCGGTGACTCGGCGCATGAAGCGGCTCTCCGATGAGCGCAAGCTGCCGAACATGATCATCGTCAACAAGATCGATTCGCCCGAGGCGGATCTGGCGGCGCTGCTCGCGGCGATTCAGGAGTCGCTGGGCGCCGACTGCCTCCCGATCAATCTGCCGACGCAGAACGCCGAGGCGGTCATTGACGTGTATGAGAACGAGTCGGGCGACAGCGACATCGGCAGCGTCGCCGAGGCGCATACCAAAATCACGGATCAGGTCGTCGAGGTGGACGACGCCCTGATGGAGAAGTACCTGGGCGGCGAGGAGATCACGAAGGCTGAGCGGCACGACTGCTTCGAGAAAGCGCTGCGCGACGGGCACGTCACGCCCATTCTCTTCTGCTCCGCCAAGACGGGCGCGGGGGTCGCGGAGCTGCTGGCGCATCTCGCGCATCTGTGTCCCAACCCGCTGGAGGGCAATCCGCGCCCCTTTGTGCGCGTGGAGGATGGCGAGGAGGAGCCCTGGGCGCCCGAAGCTGATCCCGGGAAGCCGGCGTGCGCCCACGTCTTCAAGGTCGCGACCGATCCCTTCGTCGGCAAGCTCGCGTTCTTCCGCGTCCATCAGGGCGAGGTTCGATCCAACACTTCGATGCATCACAACGACGATCGGAAGCCGCTGCGCATCGGCCATCTGCTCTCCGTCCTTGGGAAGGACCACGAGGAGGTCGAGTCCGTCATCGCGGGGGACATCGGGGCGGTCGCGAAGGTCGAGGAGCTGAAGGTCGGCGACATCCTCCACGACGGCGCGCTGCACCACGTCCACCTGAAGCCCATCGCCCTGCCGCGGCCCATGTACGGGCAGGGCGTCATCCCCAAGAGCAGGGGTGACGAGACAAAGGTCGGAGCGGCGACACACAAGCTGATGGACGAGGATCCGACGTTCATCGTCGAGCGCGTGGAGGCCACGCGCCAGACGGTCGCGCGCGGACTCGGCGAGCTGCACATGCGGATCATGATCGAGCGGCTGAAGAACCGCTACGGCGTCGAGATCGAGACCGAGCCTCCGCGCATCGCCTACAAGGAGACGATCGCCGGCGATGCGGAGGGCCATCACCGCCACAAGAAGCAGACGGGCGGCGCCGGGCAATTCGGCGAGGTGTACCTGCGCGTCGAGCCCCTTCCCCCCGACAGCGAGAACGGCTTCGAATTCATCGACGACACCTTCGGCGGATCGATCCCCAAGCAGTTCATGCCGGCCATCGAGAAGGGCATCCGCCAGTCGCTTCAGGATGGCGTCATCGCGGGCTATCCCTTCACAGGCGTGCGCGTCAGCGTGTACGACGGCAAGCATCATCCCGTCGACTCGAAGGAGGTCGCCTTCATCGCCGCTGGGAAGAAGGCGTTCCATGACGCCGTCCAGAAAGCCAAGCCCATCCTTCTCGAGCCGTATGTCGAGCTCGAGGTGACGGCGCCCGCGGCGTACTTGGGCGATCTGACCAGTGATCTCTCCGCCAAGCGCGGGCGCGTGCAGGGGACGGACATGCTCCCGGGCGACATGGTGGCCGTTCGCGCCATCGTGCCGCTGGCGGAGACGCTGAACTACTCGAGCCAGCTCAAGTCGCTGACGCAGGGACACGGCGCCTTCACCATGGATTTCAGCCACGAGGAGCAGGCGCCGCCCAACGTGCAGACGGAGATCATCGCCAAGCACCAGCCTCGTCAGGAAGAGGACTGAGTCCCCGCGCTGGGCGCGCCATCTGGAGTCAGATCAGCGGTCGGGAGACTCCGCGTCCGCCGTCGGCGGCGCCGAGAACTCCAGCCAACGCCCGCTCTGTTGGGGATCCTCCACCAGCAAGAGCGAGGACGGGACGACCGTTCCGGCCACCGACTCCGGTGCGCCGATCAGCGCGACCTCGAAGACCGTCAGCCGCTCCCGCACCGCGCGGCGCAGACTGGGATCCGTCTCCGACGCCTCGCCCTCCGTCAACTCGCCTTCCACGACCAGCGGACGGATCACCGCCTCGTCGACCATCATCGGCTCCATCGCGAGCCGACGCCCCAGGGAGCGCTTCGCAAAGTCGATCAGGCTGATTCGGCGGGACTCCTCCATGTCGCCGAGGGCGTCGCTGAGCCGGATGGCGCCCTGGAACTCCTCGCCGCTCGTCGCGATGGGAGCCATGTCAACCGCCGTCGTCGTCCGCTCCGTCGAGCGATTCGCCTCTTCCGATTTCCGGGACGGGCGCTGCTCAGGCGTTGTGGCGTTCGAGGGCGCCGACTGACGCAGCGGCGGGGACGATCGCTCCTCCATCGGCGCGGGCGCCGCGGCGTCGTCTCCAGCGCTCAGAGCCAGCCAGGCGGCCGCCGCCAGGCCCGCTCCGAGGGCCGCCGCCAGCCCCACCGCCGGCCATATGCCGCGTCCGCTGCCCATCGTGATCCACTCCCTTCCGCTTCCATCAATGATCATCCTAGACCACAGGGCGAGCGCGCCAAGGGGGAAATCGCTCAGCTCAGGCGGCTCTTGAGAAGCTCTTGCACCTTCTTCGCGTCCGCCTGACCCTTCGAGCGCTTCATCACGTCGCCGATCAGCCGTCCGATCGCGCTCATCTTGCCTCCGCGGATCGCCTCGAGCGTCTGCTCGTTGGCCGGGTCGGCGAGCGTCTCCTCGACCCAGGCCTCGAGCTGGCCCTCGTCGCGAACCTGGAGCAGATTGGCGCGTTCGGCGACGGTTCGGGCGTCCTCATCGCTCTCGCAGAGCAGTCCGAAGAGTTCATCCGCGGCGGAGGAGCCGATGGCGTCCTCCTCGCGGAGGGCGATGATTCCGCCGATCTGCTCGGGGGTGATGCCCAGCTCGGAGGCGAGCACGCCGCGCTCGTTCGCCCGTTTGGCGCCGTATTGGAGGATCATGTTTGCCGCCGCCTTCGCGGCTCGATCCTCCGTCATCCCGGCGGGGACGGCCTGGTGGGCCGTCTCCAGCGTTCGCTCGAAGAAGAGGCAGACGTCTCGCTCGGAGATCAGCGCCGCCGCCTCCTTCTCGCTGAGTCCGTAGGCGTCGCGGTACCGATCGAAGCGGTGATGGGGGAGCTCGGGCAGTTCGGCGCGGACGCGCTCGACCCACGCTTTGGAGACCGTCAGGGGGACCAGGTCCGGATCGGGGAAGTAGCGGTAGTCGTGCGCCTCTTCCTTCTCGCGCTGGACGAAGGTGACGCCCCGGGCGTCGTCCCATCCGCGGGTGGTCTTGCGTCCCGGGGCCATCTCGACGCCGGTCTCGAGAAACCGGCGCGGCTGATCGGCGAGCTCATACTCGATGGCGCCGCGGAGGGCGCGGAACGAGTTGAGGTTCTTGATCTCGACGATGGGGGTGCGGGCGCGGCGTCCGTCGTCGAACTCGAGAATGGTGTTGATGTTCGGCTCGAAGCGCATGTGGCCCTTTTGCATCACGCCCTCCGAGACGCCCAGAAAGCGGCAGATGTTGCGCAGATGCTGGGCGTAGGCGACGACCTCGTCGGATGAGCGCATGTCCGGCTCGGAGACGACCTCCAGCAGCGGCGTCCCGGCGCGGTTGTAGTCGACGATCGAGCCTTCGAAGGCGCGCCCGCCCGGGAGCTCGTGCAGGAGTTTGCCGGCGTCCTCTTCGAGATGGGCGCGGGTGACGCCGACGCGCCTCGTCTCGACGGCGCCCCCGCCGAGGGGCACGGGGACGTCCACCGCGCCGTCGAAGCAGAGCGGCAGGTCGTACTGGCTGATCTGATAGTTCTTGGGCAGGTCGGGATAGAAGTAGGACTTGCGATCCCACTTCGTGAACTCCGCGATGCGGCAGCCCAGGGCCAGCCCGACGAGCATCGCCATCTCGATCGCCCGCTCGTTGAGCACGGGGAGCGAGCCGGGCAGCCCGAGCACGAGCTCGTCGATGAGCGTGTTGGGCTCGGCGCCGTCGAACTCGGCGCAGGCGGGGCTCGCGGCGCGGGAGAACATCTTCGTCCGCGTGGCGAGCTCGACATGCACCTCGAGTCCGACCACCAACGTCGTAGACACGATCTCAGCCATGCGGCGCATGGTACAGACGCACGCTTCGCCCGCAGCCGCCGCCAGCCTTCCGGTCGGGCGGGCATGCGGGGTACACTGACCTCATGAGAGAGCGCGTCGCCATCACGGGGCTGGGGGCCGTCACGGGCTTCGGACTGGGCGTCGAGCCCCTCTGGGAGGGTCTGCTCGAGGGGCGGACGACGATCGGCCCCATCCAGGCCTCCGATGCGACGCCCTTCCACTGCGCCCTGGGCTCCGAAGTCGCCGACTTCTCCGCCCGCCAGCTCGTGCCCAGGCATTATCGCAAGGCGGTGAAGGTGATGGCGCGCGACATCGAGCTGGCCGTCGGCGCCGCCAAGGTCGCCGTCGAGGACGCCGGGCTCGTCACGAAAGCCTCGGCCAATGGCGACGACGATTTCGAGCCGACGTACGCCCCCGCGCGCGTCGGGTGCCATATCGGGGCGGGGCTCATCTCCTGCGAACTGGACGAGCTCTCTCGCGCGCTCGCGACCGCCCGTTCCCCGGACGATCCGAACCGCGTCGATCTGGGCGCCTGGGGGGAGGGCGCCATGAACAATCTCCCGCCGCTGTGGCTGCTCAAGTACCTGCCCAACATGCTCGCCTGTCACGTCACGATCATCCACGACGCCCAGGGCGCCTCGAACACGATCACCTGCGCCGAGGCGTCGGGCCTGCTCAGCGCGGGTGAGTCGAAGCGCGTCATCGAGCGCGGCGGCGCGGACATGTGCTTCTCAGGCGGCGCGGAGTCGAAAGTGAATCCGATGGGGATCTTGCGGATGGAGTTCGCGGGGCGCCTGGCCCGCGCCGGGGCCGACGCCACGCCTGCCTCCGTCGTCCGACCCTTTGATCCCGAGGCCCCGGGGCAGATCCCGGGAGAGGCCGGGGGCATCGTCATCCTCGAGCGCCTTGAGAGCGCGCGCCGGCGCGGAGCGCGCCCGCACTGCGAGCTGGCCGGTTTCGCGTCCAGCCAGTCCGCCTTCTCCGACGACCCCGCCCGGCGCGGGGGCGGGCTCGCGCTGGCGATCCAGCGCGCGATCGATGACGCCGGGATCGACGCTGGTCAAATCGACGCCATCCTCCCGCACGGCGCCGCGTTCAGGCCGCTTGATGAGGAGGAGCGGACCGCCTTCGAGACCGTCTTCGGCGATCGGCTGGGGGAGATCCCGCTCATCACACTCGCGCCGGCGCTGGGCGAGACGATGGCGGGCGCGGGCGGCGTGGCTCTCTGCGTGGGCGCGACGTGCCTGCGTCGACAGATGATCCCCGCTCGCCTCCACGAAGGCGCGGCGGCGGCGGGGCTGGACGCCGGCCCCGCGCCGGCGCGCGACGCGCGGCTCGACCATATGCTGGTCTGCACGAACGCCCTGGGCGGGCAGAACGCCGCCGTCGTCCTGCGGGCGCTTCGCGATGAGAGGCCCTGAGGAGAGAGGATCCCGGAGCCCCGCCGACATCTACAAGGAGACTTCATCATGCGACAGCGCAAGGCGATCCCCCTCGAAGCCCTCGATCCGGAGCTCACCAACGTCAGCCGGAAGGTCATCGGCGCCGCGATCGACGTCCACAAAACCCTCGGCCCCGGCTTCGGCCGCGAGGTCTACGAGAAGGCGCTGTGCGTCGAACTGGAGGAGCTCGGCGTTCCCTACGAGGCCAACAAGGCGGTGGACGTCACCTACCACGACAAGAAGGTGGGCGAACTGACGCTGAACCTCTACGTCAACGATCGCTTCGCCGTCCAGCTCATGGCCGAGCATCGCGTCATCGACGGTCTCGATCGGACGCGCCTTCGATCGCAACTGCGCGTCGCCGAGCTCGAACTGGGACTCATCATCAACTTCGGCGAGCAGCGCCTGAAGGACGGGCTCGTGCGTGTGCTCAACCCCGATCAACTGAACGTCGACGCGCATCCTCATGAGGAGGACGCGCACGACGAATTCGACGCGGAGGACGAGTGACCGCACGATCCCGCGAGAGCCGCATCGTCGTCACCGGCATGGGATGGGTCACGCCGCTTGGCGATGGCGTGGACGCCGTCTGGAAGCGCCTGCTGAAGGGCGACTCGGGCGTCGGGCCTATCTCGCGCTTCGACGCGGAGACGCTCCCGACCAACTTCGCGGCCCAGACGAAGGATCCCGACCTTGCCCGCTTTCTTGCTGACGCCGAGCGGCTGTCGGACGCGGGGCTGCATTCGCGCTTCGCGCTGGCGGCGGCGGCGCAGGCGTGGAAGGCGGCGGGGCTGGGGGATCCGGCGCGCATCGGCGCGGCGGCGGCGGGGGATCGGGTGCAGATCGATCTGCGGCGCATCGGGGTCTACCTCGGCTCCGGCGAGGGACCGCCCGATTTCGACGGCTATTCCTCAGCCAATCTTGCGGGGTGGGATGACGACGCGGGCCAGTTGGACACCGCGGCGTGGGTGGCGGCGGCGCGCGAGCGCATGTCCGCCGCTCTCGAGCTCGAACAGGAGCCGCACATGCCCCTGGCGCACATCGCCCGCGCTTTCCAGCTTCAGGGGCCGACGTACAACTGCCTCACCGCCTGCGCCGCCTCGACGCAGGCGATCGGCGAGGCGGCGGACATCCTGCGCCGCGGCGAGGCGGATCTGATGATCGCCGGCGGCGCGCACACCATGCTGCATCCGCTGGGCGTAACGGGCTTCATCCGACTCACGGCGCTCTCGACGCGCCGCGACGAGCCGGAGACGGCGTGCCGACCCTTCGACGCGACGCGCTCCGGCTTCGTCATGGGCGAGGGCGCGGGCATGCTCATTCTCGAGTCGCTCGAGCACGCCCAGACGCGCGGCGCGACGCCGCTCGCGGAGGTCATCGGCTTCGGCTCCTCCGCCGACGCCTTCCGCATCACCGACATCCAGCCCGACGGACGAGGCGCCGCCGCCGCGATGACCGAAGCGCTCGAGCAGGCGGAGATCGACCCCTCCCGGCGCGACGAGAGCGGACGACCGCCGATCCACTACGTCTCGGCGCACGGCACGGGCACGCAGGAAAACGACGCCATCGAGACGCGCGCCATCAAGGCGGCGTTCAATGGCCTCGCGCCGGAGATTCCGATCTCCTCCATCAAGTCGATGATGGGCCATCTCATCGCCGCCGCGGGCGCAGTCGAGGCGATCACATGCGTGCAAGCAATCCGCACAGGCTGGATACCGCCGACGCGCAACCTCGAGCGCCCCGACCCGAACTGCGACCTCGACTACGTGCCCAACACGGCGCGCGATCTCAATGACAAGGGCGGCGTGCGCGTTGCGCTCTCGAACTCCTTCGGCTTCGGGGGGCAGAACAACGCGCTCATCCTGAAGCGCTTCGACGACGCCGCCTGATCAACCGCCACGTCGATCTCGGAGACCCGCCATCCCTCCTCCGCCTTCGTCATACCGGCTCAGGCGGATGGCCGTTCGCGGGCGACGCCTCTACCGCATGGCCGCCGCGCCCACCGCCGTGCGCACGCTCGCCGTCGCCTCGATCCTCGGGCTCGCGGCGGCGCTGACGATCGCGCTGCTCGCGGCCGTGTCGCTGGCGCGGCTGTCGCCCGCGTGGTGGCGCACGGTCGAGGCGCATGATCCGGACACCGTCGCGCTGGCGCAGCGCATCGAGCGCGGCGTGGTCTCGCATGTGCACGCCGTGCGCCCGGAGGGCGAGCCCTGGACCGTCTCCATCTCCGCCGCCCAGGCGAACGCGTGGCTGAACACGAAGCTGCGCGACTGGATGGCCAGCCGCGACGTCGCGTGGCCGCAGCGCGTTGCCGAATTGCAGGCGGATTTCAACATGGGCGAGCTCCGCATCGGCGCGCGTATCAGCGGCGAGGGTGAGGCCGACCGAATCGTCGCGGCCACCGCCGTGCCGATGGTGGATGAGCAGGGCGCCCTGTGGCTCCCGCTCGACGCCGCGCGGGCCGGGCGGCTGGACCTGCCGCGGGGCTGGACGGTGGGGCGCCTGCGCGAGTGGCTGCCGGAGGAGACGCTGGGCGCGGAGGCGGTGGCGCGCGTCTTGGATGCGCTGTCGGGGGAGGCGCCGCTCTTTCAGAGCGCGTCGGTCAAGCTGGAGGACGGGCGACGCGTACGCCTGGTCCGCATCACGGCGACGGGCGGGAAGCTGCTCCTGACATGCGAAACGGACCCCCCGTCGAAGCGAGCGTCGGCGGGGGAGGAGGGCTGAGGGGCGAAGAGTGGCTCAGCCAAAAAACATTGAAGTGTCCATCGACTCTTGAGAGAATTGTGGACCCATGCATTGAAAGTGATGGCCTTTTCGCCCTCTTCGAAAACCCGAGGGCAAATACGGAGCCCAGCGCCAAGATGAATCAGAAGTTCAAACCGCCTCTTGCTCCTCGCACCGCGGCGCTGCCGAAGCTCAAACGATTTGCAGCGCTCTCGGCTGCCCTGTTTGGTGCGCCTGTTGCGAGCGGCCCGCTGTTTCCAGGCCCCGAGTTCAAAGTGAAACCTTCACCCGTGTCCGTCGCCATCGGCGACCTCGACGCTGACGGGATCCCCGATGTCGCCGTGGGGAAAAACACCAGCAACCGTGTGGCGATCCTCCTGGGCGTCGGCGACGGGACAGTCGCCCGGGAGCAAACCTTCGTCGCGGGCAATGGGCTGGTGTCCGTCGCCATCGGCGATCTCGACGCCGACGGGATCCCCGACCTCGCCTTCGCGAACGTCAACAGCAATGCTGTGTCGGTCCTCCTCGGCGGCGGCGACGGAACATTCGCCCCGCAGCAGACCTTCGCCGCGGGCTCTTCCCCGCGGTCCATCGCCATCGGCGACCTCAACGCCGACGGGATCCCCGACCTCGCCGTCGCGAACGCGGGCAGCGACGATGTGTCGGTCCTGCTCGGCGGCGGCAACGGGACAGTCGCCCCTCAGCAGACCTTCGCCGCGGGCGACTCCCCGACCTCCGTCGCCATCGGCGACCTCGACGCCGACGGGAGGCCGGACCTCGTCGTGGCGAACGGGACTAGCGACGATGTTTCAATTCTTCTGGGCGGCGCAGATGGAACGTTCGCTCCGCAAACCCGATTCGGCGCAGGCAATGGACCGCATTCCGTCGCCATCGGCGATCTCAACGCCGATGAAATCCCCGATCTCGCCGTGGCGAACAGGTTCAGCGACGATGTCTCAATCTTCCTGGGGGCCGGCGACGGAACATTCGCCGCCCAGCAGACCTTCGCCGCGGGCGTTGGGCCATTATCCATCGCCATCGGCGACCTCGACGCGGACGGAATCCCCGACCTCGCCGTCGCGAACCGGGTCAGCAACGATGTCTCCATCCTCCTCGGCGCTGGCGACGGCACGTTCCCCGCGCTGCACACCTTCGGCGCAAGCAATGCCCCGAGTTCAGTTGCAATCGGCGATCTTGACGTCGACGGGAATCTCGACCTCGTTGTGGCGAACGAATTCAGCGACGATATCTCCGTCCTCCTGGGAACCAAAAACGGGATTGTCGCCGGGCGGCAGAGCTTCGATGTGGATGGTCGGCCGAACTCCGTGGCCATCGGCGACCTCGACGACGACGGCATCCCAGACCTCGCCGTCGCGAATCGCGATAATGACAATGTCTCGGTCCTCCTGGGCGCCGGCGACGGGGCATTCGCTCCGCAGCAGACCTTCGCCGCGGGCGATGGGCCGCTGTCCGTCGCCATCGGCGATCTCGACGACGACGGCATTCCAGACCTCGCCGTCGCGAACAAAGAAAGCGACGATGTGTCGATCTTTCTGGGCGCCGGCGACGGCACATTCGGACCGCAAACTCGCTTCAACACTGAAGACGCACCGTCGTCGATCGCTATCGCTGACCTGAATGGAGACAACATACTCGACCTCGCCGTGGCGAATTTCTTCACCGATGACGTGACGATCCTCCTCGGCTTCGGAGACGGAACGTTCCCGAGCGAGACTTGCTTTGGCACGGGGAATGGATCTGCATCCATTGCGATAGGCGACCTGAATGGAGACGGAAGTCCCGATATCGTCGTCGCAAACGAGTTGAGCGATGACGTGTCTGTTCTTCTTGGTTTCGGCGATGGCGCATTCGCCCCTCAAACACGGTTCAGTGCCGGTGACGGGCCTTCGCAAGTCGCCCTTGCAGATGTCAACGGCGACGAGATTCTCGACGTCGCTGTCGCAAACCGTTTCAGCGACGACGTGTACCTTCTCATGGGAGCGGGCAATGGCGCCTTTGAATTCGAGGTGCGATTCGTTGTGGGTGATGCGCCTGCCGCGATCGCCGTCCACAACTTCGACAGTGACAATATGCCCGATCTTATTGTGGCCAACGCTGACAGCGATGACTTGTCGTTGCTGCTGGGCCTCGGCGGTGGGTTCTTCGCGCGCGAGCAACGGTTTGGCGCGGGGGATGCTCCCATCTCAATTGCCGTCGGCGACCTGAACAGCGATGGGGCGCGTGATCTCGCCGTGGCGAACGCGGTCAGCGACAGCGTTTCCGTGCTCCTGAATCAGCGCGAGGCAGAAAGCGCCATGGGCGCCGATTTGAATGATGACGGCGTCGTCGGCAGCGCGGACTTGGCGCTTCTCCTAGGAGAATGGGGTTTGTGTCCTTCGGAGGGATGCTGCCCGGCGGACATGGACGCAGACGGCGCCGTCGGCTCCAGCGACCTTGCGGTCGTATTGGGCTTATGGGGAACGACGCCGTAATCGGCGCTGCGCTCAGGTGGAATGGACCCCATTCCGCCGCCGCCCCACCGTCACATTCCCCGCGCCCACCGTCTCCTCCAGTTTGTGCAGCAAAAACGCGTCGGGGCGGACCTTCAGGCGGCGGTCGACCTCCAGGATGACGCGGGCCTCCTCCGTGAGGACGATCAGCTCGATCTCCGCCCTGGCGCCGCCGTTGTGCTCGCGGGCGTTGCCGCGCATCAGGCCCTGCACGAAGCGCAGCGTCGACGCCGCCTCGCGACCCTCCTGACGCCCGTCCACCGTCACGCGGACGACGTCCGCCAGCTCCTCGCCGGCGCGCTCGATGGGGACGACGCGATCGACCAGAATCTGCGCGTCGCCGCGGGAATGATCGATTTTGCCCTCGAGGAAGACGATGGCGTCGGCTTGCAAAGCGTCGGCGTGCTCGGCGTAGACGCCCGCGAAGAGGACGGCCTCGATCGAGCCGACGCGGTCTTCGAGCGTGACGATCGCCATCTTCTTCCCGGCCGAGCGCCCGTTGCGCACGACGATGGGGCGGACGGACTGGATGAGCCCGCCGATGATGGCGGGTGCGTCCTGGGCGCGTCGGCGCGCGCCGGCGGTGTCGGTCGTGCTGAAGCGGGCGAGCTCGGGGCCGCGTTTGTCGAGGGGATGGCTGGAGACGTAGAGCCCGAGCGCCTCCTTCTCGTACTGAAGCGACTCCTGCTCGCTCCAGGGCTGCGCGCGCGCCAGCGGCGCCTCGGCGGATTCGGAGACGACTTCCTCGACGGCGTCTCCGCCACCGAAGAGAGCCGCCTGTCCGGCGGCGCGGTCGCGCGCCAGCGTCTGCCCGGCCGACATGGCGCCCTCGATGGTGGCGCACATGGCGGCGCGCTGGTCGCGCCCGTGGATGGAGTCGAAGGCGCCGCACTTGACGAGCGCCTCGATGGTGGCCTTGTTGACGATTCCCGGGGCGGCGCGCTCGCAGAAGTCGTGCAGCGACTGGTAGAGCCCCGACCGCTCGCGCTCCTCAACGATGGAGTCGATGGCGCGCGAGCCGACGCCCTTGATGGCGCGGAGGCCGAAGCGGACGTGTCCGTGCGCATTGTCGCGGGGCTCATCGGGATCGAAGACGACGGTGAAATCGGCGCGGGAGAGGTTGACGTCGGGCGGACGGATCTCGACGCCGATCTCGCCATTCGGGAGCGTGGTCTTGCGGCAGTCTTCGAGATAAGGGGTCCAGTCGCTGAGTTTCTGCGCCTGCGATTCGAAGGTGAGGAAGGCGGCCATGTACTGCTTGGGGAAGTACGTCTTCAGGTAGGCGGTCTGGTAGGCGACGATGGCGTAGGCGGTGGAGTGGCTCTTGTTGAAGCCGTAGCCGGCGAACTTGAGGATGAGCTCGAAGAGCTCCTCGGCCTTGTTCTCTGAAAGGCCCTTCTCCTGCGCGCCGGCGATGAAGATGGGGCGCTGCTCGTCGATGACGGCCTTCTTCTTCTTGCTGATCGCCTTGATGAGCGAGTAGGCGGCGCGCAAGGGGATGCCGCCCAGCTCGTGGACGATCTGCATCACCTGCTCCTGGTACACCATTACGCCGTAGGTTTCCGCGGTGTGCTTGTCGACGATGGGGTGCTCGCTCGGCGCCTGTTCCTGCCCGTGCTTGCGCTTGTTGTAGTCGGGGATGAGGTCCATCGGGCCCGGTCGGAAGAGCGCGTTGGCGGCGATGAGATCTTCCAGACGGTCGGGCTTCATCTCCACGAGCAGCCGCCGCATGCCGCCCGATTCGAACTGGAAGACGCCCGTGGTGTCGGCCCTTCGGAAGAGCTCGAAGACTTTTTGATCGTCGTAGGTGAGGCGCTCGAGCTCGAGGGGATGCGCGCCGCCGTCGTCGGGTGTGCGCCCGACTGACGTGTAGATCGCCTCCTCGTCGAGCCCGTCCTTGATCAGCGCCTTGCAACGCTCGATGACGCTGAGCGTGCGCAGGCCCAGGAAGTCCATCTTGAGCAGACCGACGCGCTCGCAGGTGGGGCCGTCCCACTGCGTGACGATGTCCTCCGAGCCCGACGCCTTGTAGAGCGGGACGATTTCGTGCAATGGGCGCGTGGCCATCACGACGCCCGCCGCGTGGACGGACGCATGGCGCGCCTGGCCCTCGAGCGTCCGCGCGTTGTCAATCAGACGCTGGACGGTCGGGTCGGAGTCGTATTTCTCCTTGAGTTCCGGCTCTTGCGCAAGGGCGGATTCGAGCGTCGTGCCCAGCGCCTCGGGGATGAGTTTGGCGATGGTGTCGACCTCGGCGAGCGGCACGTCCATGGCGCGTCCGACGTCGCGCACGGCGGCGCGCGCTTTCATGGTCCCGAAGGTGATGATCTGCGCGACATGCCCGTACTTGCGGCGGACGTAGTCGATGACGGCGGCGCGGCCGTCCTGGCAGAGGTCGATGTCGATGTCGGGGTATTCGCTGCGGTCGGGATCGGTGAAGCGCTCGAAGAGCAGGCCGTACTCGACGGGGCAGGCGTTGGAGAGGCCCAGGGTGTAGCCGACCATGGCGCCGACGCCGGAGCCGCGGGCGAGGGCGGGGATGCCCTGCTGGCGCCCCCAGTTGACAAAGTCCCAGACGATGAGGAAGTAGGCGCTGATGGACTTGTCGATAAGGACCTGGAGCTCGCGGTCGAGGCGCGCGCGGATGGCGCGCATGCGCTCGCGCTCCGACTCATCTTCGGGCTCGGGAGCGCCGGGCGCGAAGGCGGGGCCGTACCGCCAGATGAGCCCCGCCTCGCACAGCTCGCGCAGGGCCTGATCGCACTCGGCCTTGAGCTCGGCTTCGGAGAGGCCGGTGTCGCGTGTGGCGTCGAAGGGCTCGAGCTCGTAGTCGGCGCAGAAAGCCTTGAACCAGTCGGTGAGCGGCTCGCCGTCCTGGTAGGGGCGCTTCCTCTCGGGGCGATGGACGCGGACGACGGGGGCGTGATTGCCGAAGCGAAGGTCCACCTCGCAGCGCTCGGCGATCTCGACGGTCGCATCGCAGGCGCGCGCGCCGACGTCGCCATAGGCCCGCTCGAAGGTCTCGCGCATCTCCTCGGGGCTCTTGACGTAGAGCTCGCGCGGATAGCGCATGCGGTTCGGCTCGCTCTTGAGTTTGCCCGTGGAGATGCAGACAAGCGTGTCGTGGGCGTCGTAGTCCTCCTTCATGAGAAAGTGGGAGTCGTTGGTCGCGACCAGCGGCAGACCGAATTCCTGCGCGAGCGCGATGATGTGCTTGTTGATGCGGTTCTGCTCGTCGATGTGATGCTGGAGCTCGAGATAGAGGCGCGGGCCGCGCTCGGTCGGCGCGAAGGTCTCCATGTGCCAGCGGATGACGTCGCGCGCGCGCTCGAGATGGCGCTCCTCGCCGGAGTGCTCGTAGTCGGTCAGGGGGTACGCCAGCTCGGAGCCGAGATGCCCCAGAATCGCGATGAGCCCCTCGTTGTGCGCTTCGAGGAGGGCGCGATCCATCCTCGGCTTGTAGTAGAAGCCCGTCAGATACGCCTCGCTGGCGAGGTGGACGAGATTCGACCAGCCGCGATCGTTCTCCGCGAGCAGGACGAGGTGGAACCCGCCGTCGGCGACGCCCGTCGTGACGCGCTCGCGCCGGTCGCCCGACGCGACGTACGCCTCGCACCCCAGAATGGGCTTGACGCCCTCCGCCTTCGCCCGCAGCGCGAAGGAGACGGCGCCGAAGAGGTTGCCGTGGTCGGTCACGGCCACCGCCGGCATGCCCAGCTCCTTGACGCGCCGGATGAGCTTGTCGAGGCGGTTGCCGCCGTCGAGGAGGGAGTACTCGCTGTGGAGATGGAGGTGGACGAACGAGCCGCCCGCCGCCACCACATCCTGCGTGTCAGTCGCCATTGGATCCCGTCCCTGGGGGTTGGAGTGCCGAACAGGGACAGTCTACCCGTCGTCCGCCTCGCGCCGAGGGGTGTGACAGGACATCCACAGCCGCAGGGGACGGCGCCGCGTGAAAAAGGGATCGCCCCCCTCCCTACCATCCGGTGATGAGCCCAGGCGATCCATTCCAGTCCGCCCGTCAACGGGCCGGGGCCTCCGCCGCGGACGCGGCCCGCGTCTATCGCTCGCTGGCGTCGCAGCCGTCGTGGGCGGTGCGGCTCGGGGCGACGCTGGCGGCGCTGTGCGTGCTGGGGATTCTGCTGGTGTTGCTGGTCCCGGCGATCGTCATCTTTCTCGCGGTGCTGGGTGTGGGGATCGTGACGGAGAAGATCCGGCGCGTGATCCCGGGGCTGTCGGCGAGGCGGGGCGGCGCCATCGAGCGCGAGCGGGACACGGGGCGGAAGAACGTGCGCGTGGTCGTGCGCGATCCGACGCTGTAATCACGCATTCTCCGGATTCGCCAGCGTCTCCTCCCACTTCGCGCGCAACTTCCGCGTGATCTCGCCGGGCTTGCCGTCGGCGAGGGCCTTGGCCTCGACCTGCACGATCGGCAGGACGCCCCAGGAGGAGTTGGTGACGAAGGCCTCGTCGGCGTCGAGGAGGTCGTCGATGGCGAGCATGCGCCTGGAGACGCCGACGCCCATCTCCTCCGCCCATTCGATGGCGGCCCGGCGCGTGATCCCGGGCAGGACGGGGCTGGCCATGGCGCCGGACTCCTCCTCGCCGCGGGCGATGGGGGTGTGAAGGGCGCCGTCCTTGACGACGAAGAGATTGCTGACGCTGCCGCCCGCGAGGTGGTTGGTGACCTGGAGAAAGATCGCCTCCCCGGCGCCGCGTCCGCTGGCGATCTGAAGGGCGCGGAGGCGGAACCAGTAGTTGAGGGTCTTGTGGCCCTCGAAGGGGTTCAGCGGATTCAGGCGCCCGTCGGCGACGACGGCGGAGACGCCCTTCTCGAGCATCTCCCCGGGGTACTCCGTCGCGGGACGCGCCTCGACGATGACCGTCGGATCCACTGGGCCCTTGCCGGTCGAGGCGAGGAGGTTGAGATCCCCGCCCGTGACGGTGAGGCGGACGCGCGTGCGCTGAAGTCCGGCCCGCTGCACGACATGGCGCACGGCGTCGCCGAGCGGGCCGCCCTTGAGGGACTCGCTGAGGCCCAGTTCGCGCGCGCTCATGCGCAGGCGATCGACGTGTCGGGAAAGCCACAGCGGTTCGTCGCCGATGGCGAGGATCGTCTCGAAGAGGCCGACTCCATGCTGCATCCCCGCATCGAGGGCGCTGACGCGCGCCTCCTCGCGAGAAACAAACGAACCGTTCACCCAGACCACGCCTGACACGGGCACACTCTATCCCGAGCCGCGGGACGCCGGGGCCCGGCTTCCGTTGGGGGAGGGAGAAGAGGAAGAGAGAGGGAAGCCGGAGGAGAGAGCGGGGAGGGAGAGAGACGCGGAGTGGGCGTCGACGGGCCGGCCTCGCGGGCCCGTCACGCCCCCGCGTTCTTTTTGGGCCGGGCGCGTTTCAGTCGCGCTGAGATTCGAGGCGTTGCTCGACACGCACGAGCGTGTCGCGGATCTCGCGGAGCGTCTCGATTTGCCCATCGCTCGTCGATGTCGGCTTCGGCGATTCCGAGGCTCCTTGCTCGCGGTTCAGTTCGGTGACCTCGTCGCGCCGCTCGAGGACGCGGTCACGGAAGGCGCGTCCGTCGCGGATTCCGATGACGCTCAGCAGCGCTGCGCCGCCGGAGCTCTGGCCCGCCGTCTCGACGCTCAGGCGCTCGATGTTGAAGTAGCGCTGGATCGGGCCCTGTGTGAGCTCGACATCGGTGATGCGATCGAGCGGGATGTTCTTCTCCTTGCGCACGAAGACGCCCTTTTCGAAGATCAGGGTGCGCTCCGTGAGGTCGCAGCGCATGCGGGAGAGATACTTGCCCGTCGCCCATTTTCCGACGATAAGCCAGATCGGCAGCAGGGGGATGCCGATGACGATCACCGTCAGGCCAATGCTGCCGCTGAGCAGCCAATACGTGCGCACGCGGGGGTCGAACTCCGCCTCCAGAAGCACCTTGCCGGCTCGAGCCATCAGCCTCCTCCCATCGCGCTCGGATCGGCCCCGCCGGGGGCGGCGTCCACCCAGTTGATCGCCAGACGCAGCGCCCGAAACAGCAGCCACAGTACAAAGTGCAGCCCCCCCAGGAGCACCGTGGCGCCCCATGCCAACGAGAGACTGAAGAAGACGGTCGCCAGATAGGCGGCGAGGGCGAGGGTGATGCCCAGCAGCGCCGGAGCGGGCTGCGGCAGATCGAGAACGCCGCCCAGACGGCGCCCGAGATACGCCAGCGCCACGGCGAGGGCCATCCGCGCCGCTAGCAGCGCGAAATCGCCGACCTTCGTCTCAAGCAGGCGGGCGGTCACGATGCCCGCGAGCAGGCCCAGCCCCGCGTGAATGGGTCCGTACAGCGCCACGCGGACAACCTGACGGAGCGTGTCCGCTTCCGAAAACGCGGCGGTGACGCCCATCGCCCCGACCCACGCCGCCGCCGCGAGCCCCAGCCCGATCCGCCAGTCGATGAGCCCCGCCGTCGCGAGGGCGGTGCTCTCCTCGATCTCGTCCGCGGCGACTTCGGGACGGATGAGCTCGTTGCGAACCAGATCCCACCCGCACGCCGTGCAGACGATCGCCTCCGCCGCCATCGGCGCGCCGCAGTTGGGGCACTTCTCCGCCGAGGCGCGCGCCTGATCGATGAGACTGCGCACATCCTCACCGCCATCCGCGGCTTTGGGCGGCTCGTCGCGCCCCGATGGCTCGAGGGGGATGTGCTCCTGCTCCTCGTCGCGATCCCGTTTGTCCGCCGACTCATCCACGATCGGTCTCCCTTTCTCCATCCGCGGCGCCGCCCCGATCGGGCGTCCAGGGCTCGGGCGAGATGGAGCGTCCGCGGCGCTTGAGCCCGCTGTAGAGGAAGTACTCCATCAGCTCGCGCCCGGGATCGACGACCAGATCGCTCTGGGCCGCGCCCATCTCCGAGAAGGGCAAGTCGAGGACGCTGCGCACCCACCCCCCGGCCAGCGCCACGGGCGTCGGCTCGGGCGTGGCGACGCGCTCATCCGTGCGCACGACGGTGTCGCACGCCGCGAGCATGCGCCATCCCGCCTGGCGCTCGCCCGTCGGATCCTCCTCCGCGTCGCCGTAGGCGCTGAGCGACGCGAGGAGGGGGCCCGCGACCTCCGCGTCGATGCGCTCGAGGACCGCCACCTTCTCGAGCGCCTCGCCGCGCTCGGCGCAGCGTCCGGCGGCGCCGCTGTAGACGAGGACCAGATCAAATCGCTCGAGGGCGGAGCAGGCGTAGGCGCCCATGGCGTCGAAGTCGGTGTCGGCGTCGTCGGTCAGCCCTGGCGCGGAGACGCGCTCAATCCCGAGCAGACGGGCGAGCCCCGCCGCCGTCTCCGAGCCCGTGATGATGGCGGCGGAGAGGTCGTGCGCCGCGCGGAAGGGAGGCGCCTCGATGCGCCGCCCCGCCCCCCAGAGCCACGCGATGTTCACCGCGCCGAGACCCTCCTCCCGTCGGGCGACGTTCACCTCGTGATCGAGCAGGGCGTCCATGCTGAGCTCCATCAGACGGGTGAGAGTCTCGCCTGCGCCGCCCGCCGGTCCGCCCGGCGCCCGCCTGCGCCAGGGCATGCCGACGATCGTGGCGGGCGCCCACGTCTCGGCCTCCTCGTAAGAGCGTCCCGAGCGGTCGATCACCACCGCGCCGTCGCCGACCAGCGCCGCGCTCATTCCCTCCCATTCCGATTCGGCGCGCCACGCTTCCACCACCGCCGCGAGCAGCGCCTCCCGCTCGCCCCGAGTCAGCCCGCTGGCGCGCGCATCGACCAGCGGACCGCCCGTCCCGCTCGCCCGCGCCGCCTCCGGCTCGACGGATGCGAAATCCAGGCGCATGGCCCAGTCGGCGGGCCCCAGCTCGAGCCCCGCCGCCGCGGCTTCGACGGGCCCGCGCCGAAAGCCCGATCGCCAGACATCGTCCCCCAGAAGGGTGGGCAGGGAGATCGCGACATCGGGCTCGAGCCCGGGCGGAACAGCGGCGCAGCGCCCGAGCCGTCCGTCCGCGGCGAGTCGATCGAGGTTGGGCGTCTCCGCCGCCTCCAGCGGCGTTCGCTCATCGAGCGACGCGACCGGCGCATCCGCGCCGCCGCCCAGAATCAGCGCTGCATACTTCACGGGCGCAGCATACGGTGACCACGCCGCCCCATCAGCCCGCCCCGTCCCGCTTCCGAAAGGCGACGCCTATGGCCCTCGATCCCGACGCCCCCGCCCAGCCCGGCTCGGGCGTGTTCGGACTGCCCCAAACGCGCGCCGAGGCCCGCGTCATCCTGCACGCCCTGCCCTTCGACGCGACGACCTCCTACGGCGCGGGCGCGGCGGAGGGCCCGGCGGCGATCCAACGCGCCAGCGCGCAGATTGATCTCTACGACCTCGACTTCGGACGCGTCTACGCGCCCGGCGCGCACATGCTGGAGATCCCCGCCGACATCGCCCGTCGCAGCGCCGAGGCGCGCGCGCTGGCGGGGCCGATCATCGAGCGCGGCGGGGCGGATCCCGAGACGGACGAGGCGGATCTGGTCGAGATCGAAAGCGCGGGCGAGTCGGTGCGCGCGCGCGCGAAGGAGACGACGGAGTCGATCCTGAAGGAGGGGAAGATCCCGGGGCTCGTCGGCGGCGATCACTCGACCCCGCTGGGCGCGATCGAGGCGGCGGCGGAGTGGTCGACGCGCCACCAGTCGGAGAGCCCACTGGCCCGCCCGGGCTTCGGGATCCTCCAGCTCGATGCGCATCTCGATCTGCGCCCGGCGTACGAGGGATTCCGCTATTCGCACGCCTCGATCCTGCACAACGCGCTGGCGGAGATCGAAGCGATCACCAGCGTCGTGCAGATCGGAATCCGCGACGTCGGCGAGAAGGAGCTGGAGACGGCCCGCCAGGACGAGCGCGTCCACACGCATCTCGATCACGAGTGGTTCGCGCGCCAGCGCTCCGGTGAGCATCTGGAGGCGCTCATCGAGCGCGCGCTGGAGCCGCTGCCGGATCACGTGTACATCACCTTCGATATCGATGCGCTGGATCCCGCGCTGTGTCCGAACACGGGCACGCCCGTCCCCGGCGGGCTCGCCTTCCACGAGGCGGCGATGGTCCTGGCGGCGCTGGCGCGCTCGGAGCGCAGGATCGTGGCGTTCGATCTCTGTGAGGTCGCGCCGGACCCGGAGGGCGTGAGCGAGTGGGACGCGAACGTCGGCGCGCGGATTCTCTACAAGCTGATCGGCGCGGCGCTGAAGAGTCAGGGTGATCTCTGACGTTCGAAATCTCTGAAGAACCCCCTCTCCCGGCGGGAGAGGGCTGGGGTGAGGGGGTTTCCGACCTGAAATCGACGCCTCAGACTGAGGGACGGTGAGGTCTTCTTCGTCAGTCCGCGAGCTCCATCCGCTCGCGCAGCCATTCCGTCATGACCTCGAGGGCGACGGGCGCGATCGTCTGCTCGATCTGCGCGTACTCGTCCATGCCGCCGGTCTCGGCGTCCTGGAGCAGGTGGTTGAGGCCGGGGAGGATGATGGTCGTGACATCGTCGTTGCCGCCGCGCTGCGCCGCCGCCCAGATGACGGAGAGGTTGGCCGCGGGGTCGACCTGGCGGTCGATCTCGCCGTTGATGGCGAGGATGGGCGCGCGCACCTGCGCGAAGGCGTTGCGCGGGTCGTAGTTGATCAGGTGGCGCATCCATTGTGACGTCAGCATGTCGAGCTGCGCATTGACCGCCGCGTCATGGGGCGTGTCTCCGAGCTGCATCTCCATGAGCTCCACAAGGACGGCGCGGACCCGCTCATCCGATTCGCCGCCCCCGATGGCTTCGACCAGGCGCTTCTGCGCCGCCGACTGCGTGGTCACGACGTCCTCGTCGACGCCCCCTGCGCGGAGCATCATGGGGAGCTGCCGCAGCAGCGTCTCGCCGCCCGTCTCCGCCATGCCCGCGAGGGAGACGACGCAGGCGACCCGCTCGGAAGCTCGTGTCGCCGCCTCGGCCGCGACGGCGCCGCCCTCGCTGTGGCCGATGAGTCCGATGCGCGCGCCGTCGACCTCCGACTGCTCGCGCAGCCATGCGGCCGCGGCGAGGGCGTCTGCCGCAAAATCCTCGACGGTCGAGTCGAGCGTCGAGCCGCTCGAGCCGCCGACGCCGCGATCGTCGTAGCGCAGGACGGCGATTCCCCGGCGGGTCAGATGATCGGCGATGACGAGAAACGGCTTGTGCCCGGCGAGCGTCTCGTCGCGATCCTGCGGGCCGGAGCCGGTGAGGAGGATGACGGCGGGGTGCGGGCCCTGGCCTTCGGGGATCGTGAGCGTTCCGGCGAGCATCACGCCGGCGTCGGCGTTCTCGAAGGCGATCTCGCGCGCTTCATATGGAAAAGGCGGTTTCGGATGCTGCGGGCGCGGCAGGACGTCGGCGCGCTCCCCCTTCTCAAGGCGCTGGAGCTCGAGGGGAAAGGTCTGCCCCGCCTGCCGGATCGCGCCGGTCGCGCGTTCGCCATCGACGAGAAGCTCGAAGACCGCATCGAAGGGCGCGCCCTCAGGCTCGAAGCGGAAGAAGAGGCGCTTTTCCCCGAGCTGAACATCCTTCAGGGGCGCCTGGCGGATGCCCTGCATGGGAATGGTCAGCCAGGCGCTCGGCCCCTCGTTCTCGTCGTCATCGATGGCGATCTCGATGCCCAGCGGCATGCCGCCGATCTGCGCCGCTCCGCCCCATCGGACCGCGTCCGGGGGAGCCTCGCGCGCGGGCGCCTCGTCCGCATCTTCCGCGGCGGGGGCCATGGTGAACGGCATCGTCTGGCCCGCCTGCTCGAAGCGGCCCGCGATCGCGTCTCCCGCGGCGGCAAGCTCGCCCGTCCAGACCGCGTTGAACTGGGCCGCGGCGAAGGTGACGACGCCTTCCTCTGAGACATCGACCGCCACCAGCGGAAAGTCGGCGACCCCCTGCGATGGGATGTCCAGCTCCGCAGCGAGCTCGCCGGCGGGTCGCTGCTCGAAGGTCACGAAGAACTGGAGCGATTGGCCCGTAGGCAGATCGATCGCGCCGCCCCAGCGGCCTGTCAACTCCTCCGCTTGCCCCGCGCGCGCCGAACTCGCGACCGTCAAGAGGACGACGAGCAGCGAGAAGAGCGCCTGCGCGCAGCGCGTCCGTGTGGCGTTCATGCTTGTGGATCCACTCTGTATGCTCTCGCGGCGCGGGCCGGCATTACGGCATGCGCTCCTTGACCTCTCCGCTCGAGTCGTGTGTCGAGACCTCGCCGCCCTCCGACGTGGCGCGCAGGGTGACGCCCGCCTCGCCGCTCGGCTGTCTCAGGATGAACTCCGGGCCGCCCTCGGCGGGGGCAAGCGAGGACGTCAGGCCCGTCCCCGTGTCGTCGTACATGAACAGCACGCCGCCGTCGGGAGTGGCGGTGAGTCGCGCCGCATTCGAGCCGCGGTTGCCGGTGGGGGACTTGACCAGCACATCGCCGCCGCGTGCGCTGGAGGCCATGATCACCATCGGCTTCTCGTTCTCGTACGTCGTGACCGCCCCGCCTCCCTGAAGAATGGCGCCGATGCGCACCAGGCGCTGGCCGCGCATGTTGTACGTCGAGATCTCGCCGTGATGCTGATTGGCGGAGATCTCCATCATCGTCCGGGCGCCGCCTCGCGGCACGATGCGGATCTCCTCGACGGTGAGTCTCCGAAACTCGGCGTCGGGACGATTCACGCGTCCCTGGGCGCCGAGCAGCATGCCGACGAGGGCGATGCCCGCGCCAAGCCCCATTCCGATGAACAAGCTCTTCCGATCCATGATCTCGTGACTCCTTCCGGAAACGACTGACATTCTTGCTCGCTCCCCCACCAACGCCCCTCTGGCGCCCCCCTTCCGCCGTTATCCCGCCAAACCGCCGCCATGGACCCCCGGGATCGGTCCATGTCCGGCGGATCTGAACAGCGGCTCGGACCCCGATCCTTCTTCCTACAGCGCCGGCCCGTCCGAGTTCCAGCCCGCCGCCTCTTCGAGCATCCGCCCACCCCGCAGCAGCGTCGCTTCCGCGAAGGGCGGGCAGAGCAGTTGGGCCCCGATCGGGAGGTCGCTTCCATCGTCATGGACCGTCTCGACCGGGACCGAGATCCCGCCGATGCCCGCCATATTGGCCATGACGGTGTAGACGTCCTCGAGGTAGAGCGCCAGCGGATCGCCGATCTTCTCGCCGATTCTGAAAGCGGGGCCTGGGGTGGTGGGCGTCATCACCGCGTGGACGAGGGGGCCGGACTGATCCTTGAAGACGCGATCGAAATCCTCCTTGATCTTGCGGCGGACCTTGAGCGCCGTGTTGTAATAGGCGTCGTAATAGCCGCTGGAGAGCGCGTACGTGCCCAGCATGATGCGGCGCTGCACCTCGGGTCCGAAGCCCTCGCCGCGGGAGCGCGCGTACAGCGCCGTCAGATCCTCGCCTGAGTTGATCTCGGCGCGCCGTCCATAGCGAATCCCGTCATAGCGCGCCAGATTCGCCGACGCCTCCGCGGGCGCGACGATGTAGTAGGCGGCGATGGCGTGGTCGAGATGCGGCAGCTCGATGTCCACGATCTCCGCGCCCGCATCCCGCATCGCCTTGACGGCGCGTTCGAACGCCGCCGCCAGGCGTGGATCATTCCGCTCGCTGCGCGCTTCCTTCGGCACGCCCAGCCGGATCCCCTCGATGGGCTGCTGCGCGCTCTGCGTGAACTGCGGAACCTCCTGGTCGACGGAGGTCGAGTCGCGCCGGTCGAAGCCGCAGATGACTTCCAGCATCAGCGCTGCGTCTCCGACCGTGCGCGTGAGCGGGCCGATCTGATCGAGGCTCGAGGCGAAGGCGACGAGCCCGAAGCGCGAGACGCGCCCGTACGTCGGCTTCACGCCGACGACGCCCGTCAGCCCCGCCGGCTGGCGGATCGAGCCGCCCGTGTCCGAGCCCAGCGCCGCCGGGACCATCCGCGCCGCCACGCCGATGGCCGAACCTCCCGACGATCCCCCCGGCGTGCGCTCGGGATCCCACGGATTGCGCGCCGGCCCGAAGGCGGAGTGCTCGTTGGAGGAGCCCATGGCGAACTCATCGAGATTCGTCTTGCCGACGATGACGGCCCCGCCCTGCTCGAGCCTCCGGACGGCCGTTGCGGTGAAGGGGCTCTCGTAGGTCTCGAGGATGCGCGAGGCGCACGTGGTCCGCCCGTAGGCGGTGCACATGTTGTCCTTGATGGCGATGGGGACGCCCCCGAGAGGTCCGAGGGCCTTGCCCGAGGCGCGGGCGGCGTCGATCTCCCGGGCGCGCTCGAGGGCGCGCTCGGGGAAGGTCTGGAGGAAGGCGTTCAGGCGCGGGTTGAGCGCCTCGATGCGATCGAGGCTGGCGCGGACGGCGTCCTCGCTGGAAATTTCGCCCCCGGCGATGGCGTCGCGGAGTTTGGTGAGTGTGAGGTCGAGGAGCTCGGCCATGGGAGCCGGAATGTATCAGAGCGGAGGCGGCGGGGGTGTCGCGGTCGAGGCGCTGAAGCGCGTCGCGGAGCAGCGTCCATTCCTCGTCGGTCGCCGTCCCGGAGCGCCCTCCGCCGGGACCAACAGATCACTCGCCCGCCCCGAGCTGTGCTTCGCGCTGATGGCGGGTGAGGATGCCGACGATGTCGCGGAGGTCGGGCTTCCAGGCGCCGTCCTCCCACGTGGGCAGGTCTCCGCCGCCGATGGCCAGAATCCGCATGGCCCGTCGATCGCGCCCCTGCCCGTCGACGTGGCGTGATAAATCACCGATGAAGCCGTACTCGCCCGCGTCGTCGCGCATCTGGAAGATGACGTTGACGAACACATCGCCGGGATCGTCAGCCTCCGGCTGCGGCGCCCAGGCGAACCAGACGAGGCCGTTGTCGGTGAAGACACGCGAGGCGATGCGCATCTGCGGGGCGTCGCGCACGAAATCCGAGGCGCCGGGCCCGAGGGCCAGAGGATTGATCCGCTGCGTACTGCCGTTCTCAGCCCGCATCGCCCGGTCGCGCTCCAAGTTGCGCTCGATGCGGCCGCGCATGATTTGGCGCTCTTCCGGATGGTAGTAGGCGAGGACATCCCCGACGGAGTTGCCCGCGTTCTCGTCATCCATCGCCCATGCCATGTGGCGCTTGATCGCCTCCTGAAGGCGGCGCCCTCCGGGATCGAGGCCGGCCGGGTCTATCTCGAGAAGCGGGGGAGCGTCGGCGGGGAAGGGCTCGTCCTTGAGATAGAGGATCATGTCGTCGAACTCGATCCGGCTGCGGTCGGCGAGTTCTTCAACGAGGACTTCGCGATTCTCCGGTGAACTCTCTAAATCAACGCCGAAACGAAGTAGACGCGCGTCGGAGGGCGGCGACGCCAGTACAGGAGTCTTGTAAAGGACTTCTGTATCCTCCAGCCTTACACCTGACGGAACCAACGTCATCGGAGATTTCGATCCCATCACGCTGTCGTACGCAAAATAGTGGCGACCCGTTTCCGGATCCATCACCATTGGATCCGCTTGTCGGTAAGGACCGGCACGCCCATCCGCTGTGACGCCGACGGAGCCAAGAAGAATCCGCTGGTCCCAAATACTCTTCGCCACAAGTCGAAGCCCAGCATACTTCGCCGCCGCGTCATGGCCGATCCGCTGGCGCCGCTGCGCTCCTTTCTCGATCGACTGCCGCATCACCTCCTGCGAATGCCCGGGCAGACAGAGCTTCATCGCCCACTCGATCAGCTCCTCGGAGGCCCGCCCCGTCCGGCTGATCTCCTGGTTGCCTCTGAATCGTTCGAAGGGCATGCATTCGGCGCAGCGCAGGCGCTCCTCCAGCGGGAGGGCGAGACACGCGCGACGCAGCTCCTCGTGCGGCGGGCCCACCCGCCGGTCGACGTACGCGCCCGCCGCGCGCTCGCCGGCCATGGTTACTTGTCCGTCATGCTCGGCGATGTTCGTCACGCGCCGCTTCATGGGCGCGGCCATGTCGATCTCGACGGCGGGGGGCGTGGCGAGCGCGGAGACCGCCGGAAGCGAGAGGAGCGCGGCGGCGATGGATATTGTCTTCATTTGTGTGCGTGTGTATGTCATGACACAGCCTATTGCATGTTATCAGAAGAATGTTTCGGGCCTGACCAAACAGATTATTCGAGTATCCAGACATCGCCGGGCACAGCGAGAGTCATCATAAAATCGCCTTGGATCGTAGGTCCGAAGAAGCTGTCGTGTGTGATGGACCCTACTACTGGGGTCTCTGAACAAGTGCGCAACAGGCCGCCGTCGTGAGTCTGAGGCGTCGAGTCCGGATCGGAAAGCCCCTCACCCCAGCCTTCTCCCGGAGTGAGAGGGGGTTTGTCAGAGGCTCCACATGTCAGATGGGCGCGGGGTCCGGCGGATTCTGGTGGGCCGCCTCTCCGAGCCGGCTCAGGCGGAAAGAGGTAGAAGAAGTACTGACGGCTCGGAGAGCCGGCCCGCCCAAGATTCCGCTGATCGAGCGGCGTCGCAGCGGATCCCGAAGGTCGTGGGCTCGCTCGGATCTTTCTTGAGCTCGGGTCGCCTCGGCTCGGGCGTGGCGAGGAAGGCTTCGAGGCGTTGCCTGGCGGGCGACGGGGGTGTCGCGGTCGAGGAGATACAGGACCTCACGCATACGTGTCCACTGCTCGTCCGTCGCGGTCCCGGCGCGCTCGACAATCGTCGCGTCTAACCGCGTCCCCTCCTTGATCAGGAGGCCGCGTCGCTCGAGCTGCGCCACGGTGTCCTCGGAGATCCGCCAGTCGAGGTTCACCTCGCGCAGGCGGGCGCGGAAGCGCACGAAGGTCGACTCGTCGGGCGTGGCGTCGGTGAGCGAGAGCCCCACGAACCAGCGGAAGGAGACGCGGTCGCGCAGGCACTTCGTTAACTGCGGATCGCTGAGCCCGAACCACCCGCCGAGCATGACGCACTGAGCGTGGTCAGCGCGGGCTTGGCGGGGCGCCCGGGCAGGCGTTCGATCGGGCGCTCCAACTCTTCCACGGGACGGCGGCATCTGAGGAAGTTGTTCAAAAGCCTCATCCGCGACCAGGCGCGTCATCGACTCTCCGAGTTGTTCTGAGATCGTTTCTTATCAGTCAGCGATGTCGTTGATCACATCGACAAGATCACCCGTCAGCTCGACTTCCTCGAAGCCGTTCTCCTGATAGATTACTTCAGAGACGATCAGCTTGACCTCTCGCTCCTTGGCGATTTCGCGAGAGGCTTCCTTCAGATGCGACTCGAACTTCGCGTTCAACTCCTGCTGCATCTGCGCGTAGCGAGCCTGAAGCTCCTGGAGACGCTCCTGATCGCCGGCCTGCTGCGCCTGGGCGAATTCCTGCTGGAGCGGCTGCACCTGGCGGTTGAAATCGTCCAACCCGGGATAGGCGTCAAAGACCTCCTGAACCTGCACAATGCCCACGCGGTTCTGCTCGTCGGATTGCGCGTCCTGCATCGCCGCGGCGCCGGTCAGCACCAGCGCTGCGCTGAACAGGGCAATCATTCCTGTGGCTTTTGCGGTGCGTGTTGACATCTCGTACTCCATTTGCGAGTGCGGACGAAAGCGTCTCGCCGACGCGTCGCCCCAGTCAAGGAACACCCACCGCGACTGCGCAGCGGGTTCAACCCGACCCTAGGCGTCCGGTCGAGGGAGGTCCAACCGCCTCCCGGCGGATCGCCGCCGCCGTCGCCCGTGTCGTCGCGTCGAGTTCTGATCGGAATCTTCTCACCCCAATCCTCTCCCGGGGGCGAGGGGGTTCTTCAGAGGTCCCGCATGTGAGAATGCCATATCTCCGATCGGCGCGGGGTTCGGCGATCCTGGTGGGCCGGCTCTCCGAGCCGGCTCAGGCGGGGAGAGGTAGGAGGAGTAGTGACGGCTCGGCGAGCCGTCCCGCCTGGAGGGGGAGTAGGAGAGCGTGGTATGGGCGCGCAGGGACTGGCAGGCACGGCGGCCTGCTGCACGGGGTTCTT
>CAYVIJ010000011.1:0-74735 GCA_964451515.1 uncultured Phycisphaeraceae bacterium
CGGGGGGCGCGGGGTCAAGCGTCTGGCGGGCGATCGAGCCCGGGCCGCTCGGAGCAGAGGATGAGACGGAGGGAACACGCGCGCGCGCGGTTCGTCTGAGGGGCTGGTCGAACCAGCAGGAGTTCACATGGACACTCGTGGTCGAGGATTCGCGCTGATCGTCGTCCTCGTCGCGACGACGATCGTCTTTTCCCTGGCGATGCAGGGCAGCGTCGGCGTGCGCTCGAGAGTCGTGGAAGTGATTGCGCGTCGGGATCAGGCGGCGTTTCTGCGCGGGGCGGATTCCGCGGCGCGGGTGGCGCTCGCGGGGCTGGTCAGCCTGCGCGGGGCGGATGCGCGGGCGGATGGCGCGGGCGGGGGGTCGGAGGCGAGCGCGCCGAGCGAGGAGCCCGCGGAGGAGCCTGATCCCGAGGATCTCGATCTTCCTGAGATGCCGCCGCAGATCAAGGAGCTCGTGGGCGACATGATGCGCTCGGCGGAGCAGGAGGATGCGGTCGATGTCTCGACCGGCTTCGCGGAGCGTCAGGCGCGCGCCCAGCGGCAGGCGGACAACCTGATCCGCTCGCGCGGGCTGCCGGCGCGCTCCGTGCGGGTGGAGATCGATGATCGCCCCTTCGAGGTCGAGATCATCGATCGCGGCGGGCTCCTGAACCCCAACGTCGCTGACGAGCAGACGCTGCGGCGCTATTTCATCGGCAAGGGCGTGGATGGCGCTCGCGCCGCGCGTCTGGCGGCGGAGATCGCCGACTGGCGCGACGAGGACGACTTCGTCCGCCCCAGCGGCGCGGAGCGCGAGTCGTACTGGCGGGCTGGGATCGCCATCCGCAACGGGCCGTTCGTCTCGCTCAGCGAGTTGCTGTACCTCCCCTCGATGACGCCCGATCTGCTCCGCGCCGTGCGCTTCGATCTGACGGTCGTCAGCGAGGGAACGATCCATGCGGGCACGGCGCCGGAGGCGGTCCTCCTGAGCCTTCCGGGCGTTGATCGCGCGATCGTCGATCAGATCGTCTCTCTGCGGCGCTCGGGGGAGCTGACGGAGGCGGCCCTGGATGAGCTCTTCTCCCCCATCGAGGACGAGGCCCGCGAACTGCTCAAAGTCAAGCCCTCCGCCTTCGTGTCCGTCCGCGTGAGGGATCCGGAGTCGTCGATGACGGCGGTCGGGCATGGGGTCGTGGATGAGTCGGGATTGGGCGCCCTTTCGATGCGCCTGAGCGGCGGCGAGCTGGAAGAATGATTCCCATGCTGGCGTGGAAGCGCATCTCGATCGTTCTCATCGGGCAGGACCTGCACATCGCGGTGGTGCGCCGCTCGCCGCTGGGCGTCTCGGCGCAGGTGGGGCCCGTGCTGACGGACGCGCTGGCGGCGCCGGTCGAGGAGATTCGCGCCGCCGTGCGCTGGCTTCCCTCGGCGCCGATCACGTTGACGTGTCCCTCCGCATGGTGCGCGGTTCGTCCGATGCAGGTGGGTGTGGGTGACTGGCGCAAGGCGCGGGATGAGCTGGTGCGCTCGATCGACCGGTTGCTGCCGATTCCGCCCGACGATGCGCTCGCGGGGGTGGTCAACACGGCGTCGGATGATGAGGGAGCGCTGCTTGTCGCGATCCGGCGCTCGCGCGTGCAGGCGTGGCTGGATCTGATCGAGCGGGTCTTCGGGCGGGCGGCGACGGAGCTGCTGACGCCGCAGATGGCGATGCTTGGGCTCGGACTGCAAGGGGAGGAGGAGGCGACGGTCCACGAGCCGGGCGGCCCCGCGACGCCGCCGATTCGGCGCCGCCTGCGCTACGGGCGTCCCGTCGATGGGGGCGCGCCGGGCGGGGGGGCGGAGGATGAGAGCGCGCTGCTGCCGGATGAATCGAATGTGGATGATCCGCGTCGGGTGGCGCCTGCCGATCTCGCGATCGCGGCGGCGCTGGCTCGGGAGGCGGCGGCGGGCGAGTATGCGCCGCTGCTCGGCTCGGCGCCATCGCCGGCGCGCCGGTGGGCGTCTCCCGCGCTGCTGGGCGCGGCCGCGGCGCTGCTGCTGATCGCCGCGGGGCCGACCTTCGGCGCGCGCCTTGACAACGCGAAGGACGCGCTGCGAGCGGAGCAGGATCGGCTCGAGCCGGATGTGCAGCATGTGCGCGATTTGCGCGCCCGGGCGGAGCGGTTGCGCAACCTGCTGGAGAAAGGGGTCAGCGCTCCGACGCGCGACTGGAAGAGCGCGCTCCCGCCGCTTGTTGATATTCACGAGGCGTTCGGCGACGCGGGCTTCGTCCACCGGCTCGAGATTCGTCCGGACTCGATCAGCGTGCGCGGCGAAGCGCCGCAGGCGACGACGGTTCTGGAGCGGCTGGAGTCGAGCGAGTCACTCGCGGGCGCCTCGCTGACGGCGCCCGTCGGGAAGTCGGGCGACGCCGATGTTCTCGAGGTCCGAGCTGAGCGAGGGGATTCTGCGCCATGACGAGTGAGAATCGCCGGTTGCTAGCCCTGCTCGCTGTCGCGGGCGTCGCGGGCGCGCTCGTCGCCATCGATCGACTGGGCGCGCTGGAGGGCGCGAGCGAAGGATCGTCGAAGATGGGGGCGTACACCGCCCAGGCGGAGCTCACCGGCGCGGCGCAGCAGATGGTCGACTCCGCGGCTGAATGGGAGTCGCTCGTCGAGAGCCTGGAGGAGCGGTGGCGGAGCGCGCGGGAAGCGATGATCGAAGCCCCCAGCGCGGAGGTTGCGACGGCGCGCCTGCGCGACGCCGCCGATCGGGCGATGCGCGATCTCGGGCTCTCGCTGGACGCGTGGTCCCCGCTTTCGATCCGGGCGCCGATCGAGGGAGAGTCCATCCGCGTCATCGGGCTTTCGCTTGATCTGGAAGCGCCCAACCCCGATCTGGTCTATCAGCTTCTCGATCGCCTCGAGCATCTTTCTGAGGCGCGGGTCCAGATCCGGCGGGTCTCGATCGGCGGTCCCGGGCCGCGTCCGGGCGCGGGGGTTCGCATCGGAATGGAGCTGGAGGCGCTGGCGTGGATCGGAGGCGACGCATGAGCGTGCGCGGGCTGACGAAGAGACTCTCCCGGGCGCGACTCCGGCGCGTCGGCGGCCGCGGGCCCGACGGCGCGGCGTGGGCCATGCGCATCGCCTGCGGGCTCAGCGCGATCGCGTTCGCATGGTGGGGCTTTGCGCTGCTGCGTCCGTTGCCGGAGGTCGAGGTCGAGTCGGTCGCGACCGTCCCGCCGCCACCCGAGGGGATTCCGGATCCGACGCCGATTCCGGAGCGCGAGCGCCGCCTGGCGCGGTTGACGGAGACGAACCTCTTCGCGCCGGACCGCGCCTTCTGGACGGACGAGACCGCCGTCGCCGCGGGTGAGGCGAGGGCGGCGAGCGAGGCGGAAGGCGAGCCTGAGCCGGAGGAGGCGTCGCCGACGAAGACGATCGCCGCCGATGCGCAGGCGGAATCGGACGCTTTCGATCCCTTCCGCAACATCGAGCTGACCGATCCCGAGACGCTGCCATCCAAGACGAAGGCGAAGGTCAAGGAGGTGCAGCTCCGGGCGGTGTACAGCCTGGATGATCGTCCGCGCGCCCTGATCAGCCTCGCCACCGATCCCGCGAATCCGCGCGGGCGCTCGTACGTCGTCGGTGATGTGATCGGCGAGGATGAATGGTCGGTGCTGGCGATTGATCCGCCCTCAGCGCGCGTCGTCCTGACGCGCGAGGGACGGAACTTCGTCTTCCGTCTCTACGACGAGCTGCCGCAGATCGCCGCCAGCCCCGGCGCGCGTGCGGGGCGCTCGGCGCCAGGCATCGAGCGGCGCACGCCGGCGGAGGTGCGCCGCGCTTTGCTCGACTCCGGCATCCCGGCCGAAGAGGTGGACGAGCTGCTCTCCCTCGCCCTCGCGGAGCAGGATCAGGCGGCGTCGGCGGATGGTGAGCTCGCCGGGGATTCGGACCAGGAGGAGCAAGAGGCGATTCCGCAGGGCGCGCCGGAGGGGCTCGAGCAGATCATCGAGCTGATGCGCTCGAACCCGTTCGAGCAGCAGCAGGAGTCGACGGAGGAAGGCGAGGGTGAAAAAGAGGCGGAGGACGCGCCGCCCGCCGGCTGATGGGCGGTCAGTGCCCGGACTCGGTCACGCGGAGGACCTCGGTGACGGTCGTCAGCCCCTGCTTGACCTTGGACAGCCCGTCCTGGCGCAGCGAGACCATGCCTCGCTCGATGCAGAATCGGCGGAACTCGGTGACGTTGGGGTTGCGCGCCACGATGTCCCGAATCTGATCATCCATGATGAGCAGCTCGTAGATGCCGACGCGTCCGGCGTAGCCGGTCTGGCGGCAGCGGTCGCATCCGGCGCCCTCGATGATTGCGTCGGAGCGCATGCCGTTCATTTCGAGGAACTCGCGGAGCTCATCGCCGGGATCGATCTCCCGCCGGCAATGCTCGCAGACCCGGCGGACAAGCCGCTGCGCGAGGACGCCGTTGACCGCGGCGCCGACGAGGAAGGGCTCGAGCCCGATGTTGATGAGGCGGGTGATCGAGGCGGGGGCGTCGTTGGTGTGAAGGGTGGAGAGAACGAGGTGGCCGGTCAGCGCGGCCTGCACGGCGGTGTGCGCCGTTTCGTGATCGCGGATCTCGCCGATCATGACCACATCGGGGTCCTGGCGCAGCAGCGCCTTTAGGGCTTTGGCGAAGGTCATGCCGATGCGCTCGTGCGTCTGCGTCTGGGTGATGCCGTCGAGGTGATACTCGACGGGATCCTCGACGGTCGAGATATTGCTGCGCTGCTTGTCCATCTGGCGGAGGGACGCGTAGAGGGTGGTCGTCTTGCCCGAGCCGGTGGGGCCCGTGACGAGGATGATGCCGTGGGGCTCGGCGATCTGGCGCTTCCAGATCGCGAGGGTGTTCTCATCGAATCCGAGATCATCGAGCCCGACGTTGATGCTCCTCGTGTCGAGGATGCGCATGACGGTCTTCTCGCCGTAGGCGGTGGGCAGCGTCGAGATGCGCAGATCGAGCTTGCGTCCGCGGATGACGCAGCGGATGCGCCCGTCCTGCGGGAGGCGGCGCTCGCTGATGTCGAGGTTGGCCATGATCTTCAGCCGCGATGTGATCGCCGAGGCCATGGAGGCCGGGGGATTCATCATCTCGAAGAGCACGCCGTCGATGCGGAAACGAACCTTGAGGCGTCCCTCCTGGGGTTCGATGTGGATGTCGCTCGCCCCCTCTTTGGACGCCGTCTGGAGGATGAAGTTCACATAGCGGATGACCGGCGACTCGCCCGCCTGCTTCTCGAGGTCGACCTCCTCCTGCTCGGACTGCTGGAGCTGGACATCGTCCTCATCGATGTCGCCCAGGATCTCGTCGACATCGACATCGTCCGTCTGGGTTTCTCCGAACTGCTCGAGCGCTGCGGCGATGTCGCCTGAGGCGACCACCACCACCTTCAGCGCCGCCACGCCCAGACGCCGGCGCACGTCGTCGAGGAGAAAGACATCCTCGGGGCGCGTCACGCCCAGCACCACGCGAACGCCCTCGCGCCGCAGCGGCAGCACGCGCTGCTCCTTGCAGTAGCCCGTGGAGAGCCGCTGCACCAGCGCGCCGTCCACCGATTCGTCAATCATCGAGAGGTCTATGCGCTCGAAGGGCAGTCGCGCGCATTCGGCCACGATCTTCTGAACCGCGGCCTCGTCGGCGCCCTGCTCGATCAGCACGTCCACCAGCCGCTGTCCGGGCGACTGCTTCAGGACCGTCTTCGCGGAGTTGAGCTGCTGCTGGGTGATAGCGCCGGCGGTGAGGAGTCGCTCCTCGATCGCCGCCGCAGTGTTGTCGGCCTCGTCGGGTTGATAGACATCCGTGAAGCCGGCGTCGGCGCTCGCGGGCGGCGCGTGGCTGGAGGAGGGGTCGGCGCGCTCCTCGTCCTCATCCTCGAAGTCGATCAGCGCGCCGAAGCGGTCGCCGTCGTCATCCGGCGCTTCGTCGGGCGACGGATCGGGAGCGTGGAAGGATTCGGTCGGGGGCGGTCCTCCGCTCTGCGACGTGCGCTCCTCCGCGTCGGCGTCTGCGTCGTCGGCGCCCGGACGCGGCTTCACGCCCAGCGAGCTCAGCAGGCTGTCGAGCTCCTCACGCTTCACGCTTCCTCCGCTTCTGAACACTCATCGGTGGGATTCGCCCAGCACGAGTGTGAAGGAGCGGCCGTCGGCTTCGAGCACGACGGTGCGTCCCTTGATGGAGACCACCTTGAAGATGTCGGCGATGGTGTCGCCGATCCGGTAGGCGCGTCCCGAAATGCGCGCGATGGGCGCGGCGCCGGTCATCACGCTGTGGAGCTCGAGCGCTTCGTACGTCTGCCGGATCAGCTTCTGGCGCTCGCGCTGCTTGATCTGCTCGGGGGTGGGTCCGCTGGTTGTGTTCGTCGCGACATCCTGCGCGTCCGGCTTCTCATCAAGCTCGAAGGGATTGCGCTGGAGCTCCTTGAGCGGCACCTGCACGATGGACTGGCCGGATTCGAGCGCTCGGAGGATGCGGCGCTGTCGCGGGTCATCAACGCGCGCCGCGGCCGCCTGGCCGACGGGATAGTCGATGGTGGGGAGGACGAACTCGAGGCCCGGATGTCCGAAGCGGCGCATTAGAAAGAGCACGCCGCCGGCGACGGCGAGCACGAAAAGCAGCACGGCGACGCCGCTCTGGAGGCGGCGGTTCGAGGAGCCCTCCGTGCCGGCGAGCTCGCCGCCGACGCTGGCGCCGAAGGCCTCCTCGCCGGCGCCATTTTCGGCGGCCCCGTCGCCATCGGCGACGCCGAGCCCCAGCAGCGGGTTGACGCCCGAAGAGTCGTTCGGGTTGTTTTCCTGCTGTCCGAAGCTCATGACTGGCCTCCGATTTCGCTCTCGGACTCGAAGTAGATGCTGAGGGTGAACGTCGCCTGGATGACGCCGTCTTCCTTGTCGCTGCGCTTGATCTCGAGTCGGGGCATGCGGGTGATGCGCTCGAGCTGCTCCAGATCGAGCAGGAAGCTGTAGAAGCCCTCGAAGGGGCCCTTGATCTCCATCTCGAGAGGCTGCTCCATGTAGGTGGAGAACGTCTCGGGCTTCTCGCTCTTGACCTTCACGAGCTCGAGTTTGTTCCCGGTCGCGATGTCGGCGACCTGTTCGAGGATGACGTCGACCTCCTTGGTGGTCGGCAGGCGCGCTTCGATGAGCTCGATGGCGCTCCGGATCTCCTCGTTGGCCGCCGCGAGGCTGTCGGTCTGCGCGGTCGCCTGATCGAGATCGCGGAGCATCTGCTCCTTGTGCGAGATCTCATTCTTGGCCTGCTCGATCTCCTCGTTCTGCGGACGGAACACGAACCACCACGCCGCCACGGGGACAGCGAGCAGGACGATGATGAAGAACAGCTCGCGCGGGCCGAATCGCATGTCAGCGCCCCTCCTCTTCGTTCTCGTTCGCGTCCGCGATCGAGCTCTTGTCGTCCCAGAAGGCGTCTCGCCGCTCGTCGGAGAGCGGATCAAGGGAGCGGGCGTCGGCGTCCGGATCGAGCTGCGCCTCGATGCGGAACTTGTTCATCCCGCGATCGTCGATGATCGTGCGTTCGGAGAACTTCAACTCGACGCGCTGGAGCAGGTCGGACTCCTGAAGAGACGCCTGGTAGCGCGCCACCTGATTGTGCGAGGCGGCGACGCCGATGACGATCAGCGCGGTCTTATATTGCGGCGCGCTCGGCCCCGCCGGCTCCTGCTGCTGATTCGCCTGCCCGGCGAGGCTCGCGGCGCCGCCGCCCTTCTGGGGCTTCGGACGGAGGGCCGCCGCCTTGACGCGATTGGCTTCGAGATCGACTTGAAGCAGCGTGAGCCGGTCGGGCATGCGGTTGATGAGCTGGGCTAGGACGAGGGAGCGCGGGGAGCGCTCGATGAGGGCGGTCGTCAGCTCCGCCTTCGCGAGCATCTGCGCCTTCTGCGCTTCGAGCTCCTTGAGCAGCTCGATCTCCCGCGCCGCCTGGGCGTAGCGGACGTTGATCGCCTCCTGCTGATCCTGAACCGCCGACCACTGTCGGTTGGTCACGAAGAAGGCGGCGACGACGCCGAAGATGACGATCGCGAAGAGCGTCAGATAGATGATGTTGGCGCGGCGCTCGGCCTTCTTCTCGAGATAGTCCTCGGGGAGAAAGCTGCCGCCGCCGGCGGCCGCGCCCTTTGTGAACAGTCCGTTCATCCGCTCGCTCCTCCTCGCCGGCTAGAGGTCCAGGGGGCAGAAGCTCAGCCCCACCGGCGTCGCCCACTCGGGGCGAGGCTCCTGAAAGTCGACGCCGCGAACCGGCGCCTTGCTGTTGCGTCCGATGTGCGCCAGCGGATCGGCGACGCGGGCCTGAACCCGCAGCGACTGGGCGATCTGGCGCAGCAGCGACATCTGATGCGCCTCGCCCCCGACGAAGACCATCCGCTGGACGCGCTTCTCGGGGAACGTCGCGTCGTGGTAGCGCAGGCACATGCCGATCTCGTCGGTCAGCAACTCGATCGGCTCGCGCAGGTCCGCGCCGGCCGGCGCAGGATCGCCATCGGCCTGTGTCGGGTCCGCTCCCGGGAGCTCGTTCGAGCGCCGGTCGACCATGGTGTCGGCGCCCGCGGGCGAGCCGGCGCCGTTGGTCGTCGTGGCGCCCGCCGCCGCCTGCGCCGCGCCGGAGGCCGCGCCCCCGACGCCGACCCCCTCCTTGCCCATGGGGCGCGCGCTGGCCATCGTCCCGGCCATGCGGATGCGCTCGAGACGCGCCTGCGCCGGCGCGCAGCCGAGCTGGCGCGCAACTGTCTGGTCGAAGGCAGCCCCGGCGATCTGGATCGTCTTCGCGAAGACGAGCTCCCTGCCGTGGGCGATGACCACCTTGGTCGAGCCGATGCCGATATCGAGGTACATCGCGACGGCGTTGTCATCGGCCTCGCGCCGCATGACGCGGTCGAAGCAGTGCAGCAGCGCGATGTGTTCGCTGTGCACGCCGACCGTCTCCAGCCGGCAGGTCTTCAGCGCCTGCACCTGCTGGAGGACGACCTCCTTGGCGACCGCCACGCAGATGACCTCCGCCTTCCCCCCGCGGTTGGCGCCTTTGGCCTCGAAGACGCGCATCACCACGTTGGCGGGATTGCAGTTGTGCTGCGCCTGGAGTCGGGCCATAACGAGCTGGTCCAGACTGACGCCCTCGGCGTTCTGGACCTGCATGTGCTGCACGAGCGTCTGCGCCGCCGGGATCGAGCAGACCGCCCGCCTGCCCTTGAAGCCTGCGTTTTTCAGGAGCGTCGGGAGGGCCTGAGCCTGAAACCGGAGGCGCGCAGCGGCGTCCGCCCGCAGTTCTTCGGGCGTCTCGATGCACGCCGCCGCGACGAGCTGCGCGTCCTCACCCGACGCCACCTGGAGCGCCTTGAGCGAACCGACGCCGAACTCGATCGCGATCGGGCGCGCGCCGCTGCTGAGCATGCCGAACGCCATCGACGCAAGCCTCCGGGGAGTCGTCGATCCCTCCTGGTCGACGAGAGTCCCCACCTACCATCGACCCTCGCGTCGGCGCGGTTCACCAGCCTCCCCCAGACGGACGCTCCTCCTCCGCCCCACAGACCCACCAGCCCGCGTGCGCCCACCTGTCGCTCCGATAGCCGTGGAACCTGTCCGGCGCCGCGCTACAGGCGCGCGCACAGGTCCGAGAGCCGCTGGAGCGCCCCTTCCAGATCCCACTCCTGGGCGGCGCGCTCCCCCGTCCGGTTGCTCACCACGCGCACTTCGAGGAAGGGGAGGGGCGCGCCGTGAACGTCCGCGATCCGCTGGACGCAGAACCCCACCGCCGCCCCTTCCATCGCCTCCGCCACGCCGCCGGTCCGATCACGCACCGACCGCGCGAGCGCCTCAGTCCCCGAGCAGGTTGAGACGGTGGCGATGGGTCCGACGGCGTCCGCTTCGGGGCGCAGCGCCTCCCCCAGCGCGACGTCCCCGGGGCAGCGCACGCCCTGCCTTTCATTCATGCCAGGCGGAAAGCCCATGCGCGCCGCGTCGAGGAAGCCCTCGCTGGTCTCGAGACCCTCGTCCGCATAGACGGATTCGCTGGCGACGACGACGTCCAGCGGCGCAGCGCCTCCGTCGGGAAGGGCGCCGCAGACGCCCACGTTCAGGACGCCCCCGTGCCGGGCGGGATCCAGCGCGCGCGCTGTGGCGCCGGCGGCGTTTGCCTTTCCGATCCCGCTGAGGACGACGTCGAAGCGGGACCCGGCGGTGACGGTCCGCCACGCCTCTGGCGCTCGCTGACCTCCCAGTCCGGAAACGACAGCCGCCGCTTCCTTCGGCGCCGCCGTCACGATCAGCCATCGGCGTCCATGGTCGAGCGGAGGGAGCAGGGGAGGGGGCATCGCGCCAAGCCTACCCGATCAACCCCCTTTCACTCCCGACGCCTCCTGCATGGCTTCAATCGTCGAGCGGGTCTATGGTGGGTCTTATGCCGAGCGGGAACGTGGTCACGATCGGGAACTTCGATGGCGTCCACCTGGGTCACGCGGCGTTGATCCATCGCGCGCGCGCGATCGCTGGGGATGCGGGGCGGGTGATCGCCCTCGTCTTCGACCCCCATCCGCTGGCCCTGCTGCGTCCCGGCGCGACACCCGAGCGCCTCTCCACCTTCAAGCAGCGGGCGCGATGGCTGCGGGGGTTGGGCGCGGATGAGGTCCGACGGCTGGAGCCCACGAAGGAGCTGCTTTCGCTGTCGCCCGAGGCGTTCCTGCGCGGTCTTTTCGAAGAGCACGAGCCCGTCGCCATTGTCGAGGGCTCTGATTTTCGCTTCGGGAAGGGACGGGCGGGGGACGTGAACATCCTCCGCGAATACGCGGAGCGCGTCGGCGGTCGGGCGGAGATCGTTTCCACTGTCGAGGCGAAGCTCGACGATGAGCTGATCCTTCCCGTCTCCAGCACGAACATCCGCCGGCTCGTTCGCGCAGGCCGACTGCGCGACGCCGCTGCGCTGCTGGGGCGCCCCTACGAGATCGTCGGGACCGTTGTGCAGGGGGATCGGCGCGGGCGCGAGATCGGGTATCCCACGGCCAACCTCGATGCGCCCCATCTGGCGCCGCGCGACGGAGTGTATGCGGGTGTGGCGCATCTCGAGGATGGGCGGGCGTTTCTCGCGGCCGTCAGCGTTGGGTCGAAGCCTGCTTTCGGAGAAGACCTGCCGCGCGCCGTGGAGGCGCATCTGCTGGACTGGGAAGGGCCGGTCCCCGAGGGCGGCGCGGAGTACGGCTGGTCGCTGCGGCTGGAGATCCGCCATTGGCTGCGCGATCAGGCGCCCTATCCCTCCGTCGGTGCGCTGGTCGAGCAGATGGGGCGGGATGTCGCGCGTACGCGCGAACTCCTCGACGCGGACGCCGCCCGCGCGTCATCGGCGCTCGCGGGAGCGGGCGCATGACGCCTGATCCCGTCTCCATCGGCGCGGATGTCTGGGCGACGAACACCACGCTCGAGCGCGTGGCGGAGCGCTTGCGCCAGGCGAAGCGGGTCACGCTGCTGACGCATTCGCGAGCCGACGGCGACGCGCTGGGCTCGTCTCTGGCGGTGGCGCGAGCGCTGAGCCTGCTGGGGGTGCGCGCCACGCCAGTCTATGCGGGGCCGTGGAGCCATCAGTTCGACAACGTGGTCGCCGACACGCCGATCCTCCGCATCGGCGCAAGCCATCAGCTTCCGCCCGGGGGCGAGGAGCCCGATGTGATTCTGATCACCGACACGGGATCATGGAATCAGCTCTCGGAAGCGGCCGATTTCCTGCGCTCGCGCCGTGAGAAGACGATCGTCATCGATCACCATCTCCACGGGGATCCGGACGTGGCGTCGGAGCGGGTGGTGGAGGAGAGGGCCGCGGCCGCCGCGCAGCCCGTGGCGGAGCTCTGCCGGCTGCTGCTGGGGCTCGGCTCGGTGGGCGAGCTGCCGCCCGAGATCGCCAATCCGCTGTTCCTAGGGGTGGCGACGGACACGGGGTGGTTCCGCCATGCCAACGCGAGCGCCGAGGCGCACGCGCTGGCGGCCGATCTGCTGCGCGCGGGAGCGGACCATAAACGTCTCTATCAGGATGTCGAGCAGCGCGATCGGGTGGAGCGTTTGCTCCTGATGGCGCGCGCGCTGCATTCGATGGAGATGCACGCCGACGGGCGCGCGGCGGTGATGAGCCTCACCCGGAGCGACCTGGATGAGATCGGCGCCGATCTGGAGGATGCGGGGGGCTTCGCCGATCTGCCTCTCGGCGTGCAGACCGTTCGTGTCTCCGTGATGATCACGGAGCTGGAGCCCGGGATCACGAAGCTCTCTTTTCGCTCGAAGCCCGCGACAGACGAGGACCCGCTGGTGGATGTCAACGAGATCGCGCAGGCCTTCGGGGGGGGAGGCCATGCGCAGGCCGCCGGCGCGCGCATGCAGGCGTCAGTGGAGGAGGTGCGCCGGCGTCTTGTCTCGCTTCTTGTCGACGCCTTGCGATGAGCGCCGAAGGCGAGAGCATGGGTCGGCGCGTCGATCGGGCGCTGAAGGGCATGAGCAAGTCGGCGCATCAGAGCGGGAAGAAGGACGCCCGCCCATCGCGCCGCAGGAAGCCGCCGCTCCGCCTCTTCACGACGACGCTCTGGGAGTACCCATCACAGCATTATGGTGAGACGATCCAGGGCGATCGGCGTTACGCCGGGGCGACGCCATCGTGGGTCGTCTGGCAGCTTCTGAAGCGCTACACCAAGCCGAAGGACCTCGTCGTGGATCCGATGTGCGGCAGCGGGACGACGCTCGACGTGGCCCGCGACCTTGGGCGGCGCGCGCTGGGGTATGACCTCCAGCCCACGCGCGAGGACATCTTCCGCGCCGATGCGCGCGAGTTGCCGCTCGAGGACGGAAAGGCCGACTTCGCCTTCGTCGATCCGCCTTATTCCACGCATATCGAGTACTCCGACGATCCCCGATGCATCGGCAAGCTCGACGCGGGCGGGCCCGACGGCGGCGCCGCCTACTACGAGGCCATGGACAGCGTGTTTCGGGAGATGCGGCGCATCCTGCGCCCCGGCGCGCATGCGGCGTGCTACGTCTCCGACTCCTATCGCAAGAAGGCGCGCACGCCCTTCATGCCCATCGGATTCGAGCTTTTCTCGCGTCTTCGGGCCTCCTTCGAGCCGGTTGACATCATCGCCGTTGTGCGCAGAAACCAGAAGCTGGAGCGGGGCGCTTGGCGCAAGGCGGCGGAGGAGGGCAACTTCTTTCTGCGCGGGTTCAACTATCTCTTCATCGTGCGCGCGCCCGCGACGCGTCAGAAGAGCAGTTGAAACTGGATGCGCAGGGCGACCTGGCTGTCCTCGCTGGACAGCAGCCCAAGAGTGGAGCCGATCTCGCCGGGCTGTGCGATGGCGTCCACCAGCTCGTTGCCGTCCGTGCCGTCGAGAAACCACGCGACATCCGCCGTGAGCTTGGCCGCCTGCCCGCGCAAGAACCAGTTGACGCCGGTCGTGAGGCTGTGGAAGGCGTTGTCGCGTGCGCGATCGCCGTCGGCGAGGAGCACGTCATAGCGCGCGAACAACTCAAGTGTCTCTGAAACGAAGGCCCCGCCCTGGACGACGAATCCGAAGTCATCGAACGAGCGGGCCCCCTCGTCGAGATGGCGCCCCACGACAGCTCCGTAGACGTTCCAACCGCTTCCCTTCGCCAGCAGGTCAACAGTCCACTGCGCGAGATCGACCGAAGTTTCGATGTCGTCGGCCCCCTCCTCATAGTGCCCGGCCACGCCGATCCGTCCGGAGAAGGCGCTGCCCCGGGAGGACGAGAAGGTGTCGAACTGGTCCCAGCCGCCCTCGCCGAAGCGATACTCGGCGCGCCCCGTCAGCGCCCAGTCAGCGGGCGAGTTGGTGAGATCGGTGTTGGCCGAGTCGAGACCGTCGCTGAAGGCGGCCTGAAGTCGCAAGCGATCGGTGGTGTACCCGCCGAAGACGCCCTGGCTGTCCGCCTGCGCGAAGACGGCGTTGACGACGGACTGATCCACCGCGAGCCCGCCGAAGTCGAAGAGGAACTCCTCCCAGAGCAGAGGGAGTGTGTCCTGGCCCGCCCAGATCTCGAAGCCGCCCCCGAAGTCCCATCCGCCCTTCGCGATTTCGAGGATGAAGTCACCGCTCGCCGAGTCGAAGACCGCCTCGACTCCATAGGACAGGCGCTCGTCGAAAACATGTCCACCAAGCAGAAGCGTCGTCCGCTGCGTTTCGAAGCCGCCTGTGAAGTCGTCCTCGCCGGACCCGTCGCGCAGTGTGGCCGTATAGCGGAACTGGATCTGCCCGCCGACGTCGAGCCGGAAGCGTCCGTCGCGGGCTTGAAAGAAGAATCCGCCGTCCCAGCCGCTCCGCGGCGTGTCCTGGAGCAAGGACGTTCGACCGGCCGCGTCGGCCATGGCCTCCCGAACGATCGCCGCCGGATCCGCGGTCGCCGGCGAGGCCCCCAGAGCCGCCGCACCGGCCACGCTGCACCACACATCTGCTCGCACCTGTGCTCGCTCCCTTCGGCCGACCGATCAGTAGCACGCGCTACACAATCAGTAGCGCAGGCTACATATGCTTGGGGAGCAGGTCAAGACCTGTGGCGTGGATGCGTGTCTCAGACGCCGGATCTGACGATCTTCGCCGCCCGGAAGCCACGACCGAGGACGGGCTCGGTGTCGACCTTCAGCCATCCCTCGAGGACCCCGGCGTAGATGCTGCGGAAGTCCACGCCATACTTCAGATCGCCATTGTCGAGATCGACGAGCGAGGGATGCTCGCCGAGGACGCCCGAGCGGACCATCGGACCGGCGAGAAACATGGGGGCGGCGGCGCCGTGGTCGGTGCCGCCGCTGGCGTTCTGCGAGACGCGCCGTCCGAACTCGCTGAAGGTCATGGTGAGGACGCGTTCGGCGTTTCCCTGGGCCTTGAGATCCGCGTAGAAGGCGCGGAGAGCGTCGCCGTACTGGCCCAGCAGACCGGCGTGGCGTCCCTGGGCGCCGCCCTGGCCCGCGTGGGTGTCGAATCCGGACATCGAGGCGTAGTAGACGCGCGTGCGCATGCCCGAGCGGATCATGCCCGCGATCAGGCGGAGCTGCGACGCCAGCCCCGAGCGCGGATAGGGGGCGAGGGGCTCGCCGGCGGCGGCTTTGCGGATCTGGTCGCCGGAGACCTGCGCATCGAGCGCCGTGCGCATGAGGAACGCCGCGTTGGATTCGTCCTCCGCGCCCTCGGTCACGCCGTGGCGGGTGATGTCCCGGTAGCTCTTCTTCAGCGCCTCGTCCAGGTCGGCGCCTGCCCACCTGAAGAACTCGGGCGATTCGAAAGAGACAGGGGCGAAGGAGCGTCCCTGCATCGCCCGCGGCGCGGCGCGTCCGATCGCGACGCCCTTCGCCGGCTCGGGCGCGCCCTGGCAGCAGTTGTCGAAGTAGCGTCCGAGCCAGCCCGCGCCGGTGCCCGAGATTTCGCCCGTGTGCCAGATATCCATCGACAGGAAGTGCGAACGGTTCGGGTTGGGATAGCCGACGCCCTGCACGACGGAGAGAAGCCCGTCGTCGAAGAGATCGCGGACGCCGCTGAGCGAGGGATGGAGGCCCAACCCGCGCCCGCGATCGAGCCCCAGTGTCTCGTGCTCCTTGACGCCGATGCCGGCGCGGGCGCGGTGATACTCGGGATCGCCGTAGGGGATGACGGTGTTGAGCCCGTCATTTCCGCCCGCGAGTTGGATGACGACGAGCACGCGCTCATCCGGCACGCCCGGGATCGAGGAGGTCTGTGTGCTCATCTGCGCCAGCGCCATGCCCGAGTTCTGGAGGAACCAGGGGATGGTTGCGGCGGCGCTGGCGAGCGTTACGCCCCGCTGGAGGAAGAGCCGCCTGGTGAACGCGTGTTCGTGTTCGGGCATCGCGGACTCCTGGGAGCTGGTCAGGTGAGTTGAAACTCGGGCGCCGCGGTCGCCAGCGCCAGTATGCCGATGAGGGTCTCGCGGTCGACGGCGTCCCTCGAGCCGGCGAGGCCGCTTTCCTGCGCAAGCCGGAGCAGGGCCGCATGGCGCTGCGAGCCCGCCCAGCGCTCGCGCCCGGGGGGAGGTCCGAGAGCGACCCAGAGGATGTGTTCGGCGAGGGCGACGGGGTCGCGGGCCGCCGCGGGATCCGCCTGGCGGAGCGACTCGACGACGGGCCAGGGGTCGTAGCGCTCGGTTGCGGCGTGGACGGGAGCGCGGCGGGTGGGTCGGGCGCCGGTGAGGAGGAAGGTCGCAACGTTCTGTCGCGTGTAGAGCGTCGAGGTGTTGATCCATGTGCGTCCGCCCTCCCAGCCCGCGACGCTGGGGGGCAGGAAGAGGTCCTGACCCATGAGTTCGAGGGCGTCGGTGAGCGTTCCCAGATCGCGGACGGGCGTGCGCAGGGCGCGCACCATGCCGACGACCAGTTCGACGGGGCTCTTGATCTTGCCATCGGCGCAGCCCGCTTCGTAGAAGTGGCGCGAGAGGAAGAGCTTTCGCAGCGCGGGCTTGAGGTCGTAGCGCGCGGCGCGAATCTCGCTCGCGAGATCGCCGACGGCGGCGCGCATCCACGGGGGCGCCTCGCGCAGGTCGGGCGGGAGGTCGACGACGAAGAAGCCGTAGAGCTTCGCGGCGATGAACTCCGAGCAGCGCGGCTGAGCCAGGATGGCGCGCACGAAGTCGTCGCCATCGAGCCGTCCGGAGGCGCCGAGGATCTCCTTGCGGCCCTGGTCGTGCCAGTCGCGCCGGAAGATGAAGTCGTTGTGCTCGAACGTGTATCCGGTGAGGGCGCGGGCGCCCTCCTTGATGTCGCGCTCCGAGTATCCGCCCACTCCCAGACTGAAGAGCTCCATGAGTTCGCGAGCCAGGTTCTCGTTCGGGCTGTTCCTGACCGAGCGCTGATTGTCGAGATAACGAAGCATGGCGGGATCGCGGATGATCCCGAAGAGCAGTTCGCCGAAGTTCCCGGCCGCCTTCGAGCGGAACAGCTGGTTCTGCTGGTGGAGATGCCAACTGTTCTCGATCTTGCGATAGCTGGTGGCGAAGTGGCCGTGCCAGAAGAGCGTCAGCTTCTCCTCGAGGGGGCGGGGCGTCTCGATCATGCGGGCCAGCCACCAGCGCTGCATGCGGGCGATCTGGCGTCGGTCCGCCGCCTGGGCGGCCTGGCGGCGGGCGCGGAAGCGCGCGAGGACGTTCTCATCTCGCCGCTGGCGCGCCCGACGGAATTCGAGGCGCTCCTCCGGCGCGAGGGGCCGCATGATGTCGTCGTCGAAGTCCGCTTCGCGCTCGTAGGCGACAGCGTCGAAATCGAGCAGATGGCTGACGGCTCGTTCGGGCCCCCAGTCCGCCAGTTGGCGGATCTGCTCGACGGTTCCGCCGAAGCCGGCGCGGCTCAGCAGCAAGCGGGCTTGCTCGAAGCCGAAGGATCGTCGATCAATCGGCGCCAGCGTCGTGGGGATGCGCCCGTCCCTGCCTTGTGCGCTCATGACGCGTCTCCGGTGGCCACATCAGCCCAACGGGCGGCGCCCCGCTTCATTGCCGCCCGCCTTCGAGTCCTCCCTGAACCGCTGTCGATGATACGGAGGCGTCGAGGGCGCGGATCCGATTGAGTCAGGGATGGCTCACCAGACGACGCCCGCCCGCAGGGCGGAAAGTGGGTAAAACGTGTCTCTCCAGCGGACGCCGCCCTGGACGGCGGTGCGGACCATCGAGTTGACGAGCGAGAAAGCGCCAAGAAGGACCATCGGCGGCGCCCACAGCCCGACGAGGGGGCTCCAACGATGGCGGCGCGCGTGTATCCCGGCCGGGATGGCGATGCAGAGCCAGCCCACGCCTGAGGCGAGGGCGCCGATCGAGCCGGTCGCGAGCCCAACGGGGATTCCCACGGCGCCGAGGCTCCAGAGGGTCAGATGCACGGCCAGGACGAGCAGCGCCAGCCCCCACCGATAGTGCAGGACGGCGAACTGGTTCTTCGAGAGCAGGTGGAGCAGACTGCGCGCATCGACGGCGTACTCGACTTCAACATCCGCGCCTGCGTGCAGGCAGCGTGTGCGCAGTCCGGCAGCGCGCACGAGATAGCCGAGCTTGACGTCGTCCACGACTTCCATGCGGAGCGCTTCGTGTCCGCCGATGGCGTCGTAGATGTCGCGCCGGATCAGATTGAAGGCGCCGATGCCGATGTGCCCGAGACGCGCATCGTGGTTGACGCGATCGGCCATTTCCACGAGGGCCAGGGAGAAGGCCATCAGAGCGCCCTTCCCGAGGGAGGAGGCCTTGTGGAAGTCGGGGATCAGACACAGGTGGGCGGCGTCGCGGGCGCGCGCTTCCCCGACGGCGCGGGCGACGACGTCGGGCTCGAGCCAGGCGTCTGCGTCGGTGAAGAGCAGCCAGTCGCCGGTCGCGTGGGCTGCGCCGATATGGCAGGCATGGCACTTGCCCAGCCAGCCCTCGGGGAGCTCATCGACGTGGCAGGCGCGCACGTTCGGGCGCCGCTCGGCGAGGCGATCGATGATCTCGCGCGTTCCGTCGGTCGAGCGATCGTTGACGACGATCACTTCCGCGTCGACGCCGCGCTGTTGGGCGAGTCGGCGGACGGTCTCCTCGATCCGCGCCGCCTCGTCGCGAGCCGCGACGATGATGGAGACGGAGTCGCCCGCCGTCTCCCCCGTGCGCGCGTCGAGAGGGGGCAGACGCCCGGCGGCCCGCGTGAGGCGAAGCGCGACGGCGAGCCATCCGATCCCGCTCAGCCAGAAAAGGACCTCGATCATCATGGGGATCGTCATGGGGCGCCTCGTCTCGATTCGTTCGGATAATGCCCGCTGGTATACTTCGGGTCTCGCACCCGCCGACGCCTTCGCCGATCGGAGCGCCCACGATGATCAAGTCCATCCTTGTCGCTTATGACGGCTCCGAGCAGGCTCGCGAAGCCTTCGCGTACGCGATCATGCTGGCGGAGCACGCCGATGTCGAAGTGGTGGGGCTCTACGCCATGGAGCCTTCGCCACCGCCCATCGCGGTGGCGGATCCGGTGGTGGGGTTTGACCCCGCCTTCATTATCTCGGCGCAGAGCGAGGATCCGGAGGAGAAGCGGAAGGAGCGAGAGCGGGCGGAGAAGTCACTCGCGGAGCTGCGGTCTTTCGCGGTGGACGCAGGCGTGGACTCTCGGTCGGTGATCCAGGACGGGCGATTGCTGGATGTGCTCATCGATCAGGCTGATCCGACGGATCTGATCGCCATCGGGGCCAAGGGGCGGTTCGCGAGCGCGGGGATCGGCTCGACGACCAAATCGCTTGCGCTGCGGGGGCCCTGCCCGGTGCTGGTGGTGGCGAGCGAACTGCGGGTGGTGAATCGCGTGCTCGCGGTCTACGACGGCTCTTCGCAGTCGAAGCGCGCCGTCAAGTGGGGGATGGGGCTGGCGGAGCAGACCAAGTGGCCGCTCACATGCCTCGCCGTCTCATCCAGCGAGCTTTCGCTGGACGATGCGCTCCAGCAGGCGCAGGAGTTGGCGCCTGAGGCTCAGGTCGTGCACTACGGTCCCAATGATCACGATTCGGAGTCGGCGCAGATCGAAGAGGCCGCCTCCCACGCGACGCACGCGGTCCTCGTCATGGGCGCGTACCCGGATTCCTGGCTGCATCAACTCGTCTTCGGCGGACCGACGGCCAACGTCCTGCGCCGGATCGAGGCGCCTGTCGTGCTGGTTCACTGACGCGACGCGGCGATCACTCGATGACGGCGCTCATCGGGGGAACCCACTCGCCTTCGTCGGTCTGCACTCTGGGCAGCCCGTTGTCGGTCAGGCCGCGGAGGACGCCTTCCACCCGCGTTCCGTCGGGCAGGGTGATTGTCGTGTGCTCGTTGACGCCAGCGAGATAACTGCGGGCTTCGTTGACGAGCTTCGGGGGGATCCCCTCCTCCATGAGCGCTTCGAGCAAGCGCTCGCGCACGTCCTCGGCGAGGCGCTGGAGGACGGTCGGGGCGTGGACGAGGTCTTGAAGGGTCGTGGCGCGCTCGCGCAGCTCAGGCGGGAGGGCGTCGGTTGGAAAGTTGGCGTTGACCCCCACGCCGACGAGGATGTAGGTCTTGCCGTCGCGGACGATGGATTCGGTCAGCGCGCCGGCCACCTTCCGCCCCTTGACGAGAGCGTCGTTGGGCCATTTGAGGCGGACGGGCTCGCCGTGTCCGTGCGTGGCGAGGGCGTGCTCGATGGTCTTGACGAGGGCCATCCCGATGCGGAGCCCGAGCCCTTCGAGCACTCGGCTGGGCTCTCGGTTGGCGGGCCACGCCAGCGTGGTCCAGAGCCCGCCCTCCGGAGACGCCCAGCTTCGGCCGAGCCGTCCGCGTCCGGCCTTCTGCCGCCTGGCCACGTACATGCGGGGCTGATCGCCCAGCTCGCCCGACTCGACGTCCCGGCGGGCCTCGGCGCTGGTGGAGTCGAGTTCGTCGAACCACTCGATCGGAATCTGCACGTCAATGTCTCGCATGCCCTTATTGTGGACGTGGTGAGGCGTGGGGGCGAGTCGGGCGGCGTGCGGGTCTTTTTCTTGGCGGGACGGCTCTCCGAGCCGTTCGAAGGGGCGATCCGGGGCTCCGGCGCTTGCCCGGGGGCCCGGCGGGGTCGATACTTCAGGAGTCGATGGCTCGAGACGTCCAGAATTCGACGATCCCGGCGCGGCCCGCTTTCGAGCGGCCGGCGCTGGTGCTGCTCTTGGCGGTCGCGCTCTCGCTGCCGACGGCGGTGGCGGAGGCGGCGCCGGCGGCGCCGGGTCGGATGTCCCATCAGGCCGGGCCGCCGCGCGCGATGGCCGCGGCCATCGCGGAGGCCGTGCGCTCGCTGATGGTGGATGCGGTTCGGGCGGCCGGCGCGGAGCGGGGGCTGGAGGAGCGCCCAGTGTCGGCGGCGCGTCCGGCGCGTCCGGCGCTGCGCGGCGTTTCGACACTGCTCTCGGAGCGTCCCGATCTGGTGGCCCTGCCGCCGCCCGCCTGCTGAGCGCGCCGGGCCCCTTTTTCCTTATCTCAAACGGTCACGAACGACACGAGACGCCACGACCAGGCCGCAATCGGCCCGGAGCGGGCGCGCGGGAGCGCGTCGCGTTTCGCACACAGCAGGCGAGAACATCATGAGCGCCACAAAGACCACCGGCGGCGTCCCCATCGTGGGGACGGTCCTTCGCTCCATTTTCGGCACGCGCAACGAGCGCTTCGTCAAGCGATACCTCTCACGGGTCGAGGCGATCAACGCTTTCGAGCCCGAGATGCGCCGGCTCACCGACGCGGAGCTGCGAGCCAAGACGGGGGAGTTCCGCGAGCGGCTGGCTCAGGGCGAGCGGGCGGAGGAGCTGCTCATCGAGGCGTTCGCGGTGGGGCGGGAGGCGATGGATCGCGCCGTCGGGCTCCGCAACGCGTTCAACCCGGAGGCGGGGTTTGATCCATCGCGGCTCCCGGAGGAGGCGCGGGCCTTGTACGAATCGACGAAGGCGGAGATGGAGGCGAGGGAGCCGGTGGATCCGACGGGGCCTTATCTGGGAGAGGCGGCGCCGGTTCCGGGATGGCGGCAGGTGGACATTCCCGTGGAGGTGTACGAGGCGATCCGGGAGCTCTATCCGGAGTCGCGCCCGCCGTTCCGGGCGCGTCCCTTCGACGTGCAGCTCGTGGGGGCGATGGTGCTGCACCAGGGGAAGATCGCGGAGATGAAGACGGGCGAGGGCAAGACGATCGTCGCTCCGCTGGCGTGCTATCTCGCGGCTCTGGAGGGGATGACGTGCCACGTCGTCACGGTGAACGACTACCTGGTGCAGCGCGACCGCGACTGGGTGGCGCCCTTCTATGCGGCGCTGGGAATGACGGTGGGCGCGATCCATCCGTCGCATGCCCAGCCCGAGCATGTGAAGCGGCTGATGTATCAGTGCGATGTGGTGTACGGGACGACTTCGGAGTTTGGCTTCGACTATCTCCGGGACAACATGAAGCGCTCGGTCGAGCAGCAGGTGCAGCGCCGGCGCGAGTTCGCGATCGTGGATGAGGTGGATTCGATCCTGGTCGACGAGGCGCGGACGCCGCTGATCATCTCGGGACCGGCGTTCGATGATCAGCCGCGGTACGAGCTGGCGGACAAGCTGGCGCGGCATCTGGTGGACAAGCAAAAGCCCTGGGCGAAGGCGGACGAGGAGGTCCAGGCGTGCCGACGGCGGATCAAGGGTCTGGAGGGGGACATCCGCAACGCCCGCGATCCGTCGAAGAAGCCCGATCTTCAGCGCCAGCTCGAGGAGGCGCGGGCGCAGCTTCCCGGGCTGGAGGCGGCGCGCGATCAGCACACGCAGTACTACGAGGTCGAGCTGGACAAGAAGCAGGCCCATCTCACCCACTACGGGATCGAGGAGGCGCAGAAGGTGGCCGGCGTCGGCTCCTTCTATGTGGGCGACAATCTTGATGTGCCGCACCTGATGGAGCAGGCGATCCGGGCGCACGTGGTGTACGAGCGCGATCGGGATTACATCGTGACGCCGCTGGACAATCCGCAGACGGGTCGGAAGGAGCCGTCGGTCGTGATCGTCGACACGTTCACGGGGCGCCCGATGATCGGGCGGCAGTGGTCGGACGGGCTGCACCAGGCCGTCGAGGCGAAGGAGCAGGTTCCGATCAAGCAGGAGACGCAGACGGTCGCCACTATCACGATCCAGAACTTCTTCAAGATGTACAAGCGGTTGGCGGGCATGACGGGCACCGCGGACACCGAGGCGCAGGAGTTCCACGACATCTACCGGCTCGATGTGGTGGTCATTCCCACCAACGAGTCCGTCATCCGCATCGACTACGACGACACGCTCTTCCTGACGGCGAAGGACAAGTGGAACACGATCGTCGACGAGATCAAGGCGTTCCATGACGTGGGGCGCCCTGTGCTCGTCGGCACGACGTCCGTTGAAAAGAGCGAGACGCTTTCGCAGATGCTCGGGAAGAAGCATGGCGTTCGCCACGAGGTGCTCAACGCCAAGCAGCACGAACGCGAGGCGCACATCGTGGAGAACGCGGGCCAGCTTGGCGCGGTGATGATCGCGACGAACATGGCGGGCCGCGGAACGGATATCAAGCTCGGGCGAATCGATCGCGAGCAGCTCCTCGATCACTGGCGGAAGCGCGGTCTGGCGCCCTCGAGCCTCTCGACCTCCGCGAGGGACGAGGAAGTGCGCGAGGCGATCTACCGGAAGATCGCGCCGAGGGAGCTGGGGCTCTCGAAGAAGGACGTGCAGGATCTCGACTTCGAGGATTTGGAGCTGCGTCTGCTGCGTCTCTGGACGAGCGAGCACACCTTCGAGGATCCGCGCCGGATTGAACGCATGACGGCGGAGCAGCTCCGCGAGGCGCTGGATGAGCAGGGGCGGTTTCTGCTGCACCGGATCGGCTGGGTGGACACGATCGAGCAGCTCGGCGGTCTGCACGTCGTGGGCACCGAGCGGCACGAATCGCGCCGCATCGACAATCAGCTCCGCGGGCGCTCGGGCCGTCAGGGCGATCGCGGCTCGTCGCGATTCTTCGTCTCTCTTGAGGACGATCTGATGAAGCTCTTCGCGGGCGAGACGACGATGAAGGTGCTCGCGCGGCTGGGAATGAAGGAGGGCGACTCGATCGAGCATCCGATGCTGAGCAAGAGCGTCGAGCGCGCCCAGCGGAAGGTCGAGGAGCGCAACTTCCAGATCCGCAAGAACATTCTCGAATACGACGAGATCCGCGAGGTGCAGCGCCAGAAGTTCTACACGCTGCGCCAGCGTGTGCTCGAGGGACGCGACATCAAGGGTGTGATCTTCGAGAACATCGAGGAGGCCGTGGCGGACGCGGTCGAGAAGTACCTCGATCGCGACTACTCATATGAGTGCGTCGCCGAGCATGCGCGCCGGCAGCTTGATCTGTCGATTCCGCACGAGCGCCTGCGCGGACGGGACCGCACGGACATCATCGAGCGCGTCCGCGCCGTCGCGCGCGACGAGGCGGCGGGGGAGATCGGTCTGACCGTCGGCGAGTACATGCCAGATGATGCGTCGGCGGAGGACTATGACCTGACCTCGCTCGCCAACTGGGCCTCGAAGGAGCTCGGGTCGGAGCTGAAGCCTTCGGAGCTGCGCGAGATGAGCCGGCGCGAGATCGAGGAGTCGCTCATCGAGGCTGCGAGCGAGAAGATCGAGCGCGTCGATCTGAACGGGGCGCTGGTCTACATGGAGGAGCACTACGGCGTCGCGGAGCTGTGCCGCTGGGCGAAGGGGAAGTTCGGCGTCGAGATCGAGTCCTCCGAGGTGGTGGCGGAGCTGGAGAAGGAGGAGGGGGATCCAGTGGCGCTGATCACGGACAAGGCGCGCCAGCGGTACGAGGAGCGGGAGGTCGTCTACCCCGTCACCTTTGCGCTGGAGATGACGGCTTCGCTGATGCAGCATGATCCGGAGTCGGCGGCCAGAAGGCTCGTGCGCTGGGCGAACGTGCGCTACGACATGGGCTGGGATGATTCCGTCGTGCGCACCAAGACGCCGCAGCAGGTGCAACGCGAGCTGCTCGAGGCGTCGCGCGCCTTCGTCGAGTCCGACGCGCTCGAGGAGCACGTCCGCGACGCTCTGGCCTGCGTCGACGACGAGGCGCTCGAGAATCATCTCCGGCAGCGCTACGACATCGCGTTGCCGGATCGTGTTCGCGGGATCGAGGGGCAGGCGCGCGAGGACGCCGTCCGCTCGGTCGTCGAAGGCGTCCTGCGCTCGGAGATGATCCAGCTCGAGCGCGTGGCGCTGCTCGACACGCTGGACACGGCGTGGAAGGACCATCTTCGGGAGATGGATCAGCTCCAGGGCGCGATCGGCTTCCGATCCTTCTCGCAGCAGGATCCGCGGATCGAATTCAAGCGGGAGGGCTCCCGCCTCTACGAGCAGATGGAGCGGACGATCCGCGATCGCGTCACCGAGTACGTCTTCAAGCTGCGCCTCTCGCCGCAGGCTCAGGCGCCCGCCCGACAGGCGCCCCGCGCGGCGCCCGCCGGGGCCCCTCCCGCCGGAGTCGCGGCTGCGGCGGGGTCGTCGGGCGCGCAGCAGGGCGCGTCCGAGGCTCAGGAAGGGGCGCCGGCGGGTCGTGATCACTATCAGGGCGCCCGCCCCGCGACGAACCCGCAGGCGGGGTTCGGCTTCTCCTCGATCACGGGCCCGGGGTTCTCCAGCGAGCCGCCCGCTCCCTCCGCGCCGCCGCAGGAGGCGGAGGAGCCTTCGACTTCCGCGGATGAGGCGCCCGCGACGACGGCGAGCAAGACGTCGCGCCTAACGCGGGCGGAGGGCGAAGCGCGTCGTGAGGAGGCGAACGGACCGGAGCAGCGAGCGTCCGAGCCGGCGCGCCGGCGCGAGCCGATCGTCAACGAGGAGCCGAAGGTCGGGCGGAACGATCCGTGTCCGTGCGGCTCGGGCCGGAAGTACAAGAAGTGCTGCGGCGCTCCGGGCGCGCCGGCGTCGGGCGAGAGCGAGTGAGCGGCGGCTCGGCGCGCGGGCGCGTCGTCAGAGTTCGAGGCTGCGCTCGAAGATGACGAGGTTCGTCGCACGGTCGGCGTCCCAGCGCAGGCCGACGATGTCGAACTCCGACGAGACGCCGAAGTGGAGCATGGCGCGCTGGCGGTTGTCGCATTCGAAGCGAATGGAGCGATACGCCTCCGTTCGGGCCCAGTCCATCGCCGAGTGCATGAGCTGTGTGGCGATGCTCATGCGGCGCATGTCGGAATTGACGCCCACCAGCCACGCGAAATGAACGCTGGGCTTGAGCTCGAGGCCGACATAAAAGCCGACGGCGTCGGAATCCACCCGCGCCACCATGAAGAGCGGCTTGTGGCGGGCGAGCAGGCGTCGACGGAAGGACTCTTCATCCCGCGCCGGGCGGAACATCTGGTTGAACAGATGCGCCATCAGCGCGATGTCGGTCGGATCGACTCGGTCGACAACAACGTTCACGAGCTCGCTCGCGACTGATAAGACCCGTCGGAGGTCGAGACGCGAATCTTCTCCCCCGGCGTGATGAAGGGAGGCACTTTCGTCTTCATGCCGGTCTCGAGGGTCGCTTCCTTGAGCTGGTTCGTGGCGGTGGCGCCCTTGATGCCGGGGGGAGTGTCGGCGACCTCGAGTTCGACGCTGCCGGGAAGCTCGATGGTCACGGGGTTGCCTTCATGCATGGCGACCTGGATCTCGAGATTGGGGACGAAGTAGCCCTTGGCGTCGCCGACGAGCTCGTCGGTGAGCGTGATCTGCTCGTAGTCCTCCTGGTCCATGAAGATGTGGCCGGTCTGATCGGAGTAGAGATATTCCATCTGGCGTCGATCGAGCGTCGTGGCTTCGAGATCATCGCTCGAGCTGAAGCGCCGCTCGATGTAGCCGCCGCCCAGCACGTCGCGCAGCTTGACCTGATGGAACGCGCGGAGATTGCCGGGCGTGCGATGCTCCATCTTCACGATCACGTACAGCTTCCCGTCCAGCGTCACCGCCATACCGGGCCTCAGCTCCGTCGCTTTCACGCGCGATTCCCTCTCAGAAGTGCGAATCAGCCATCGATGCTCGAACGTCGCCACATGCTCGCCCTGCCCCGCAGGCGGGGGCGCGGGCTCACGCTGGTTCGTAGGATAGCCGGGTGGACCCCCCTCGTTCGAACACAGGAGAGACCATGGCCCTCACCCGCCGCCGATTCAACGCCGCCGCCCTCGCCGCCGCCGCGCCGCTGACCCCCCTCGCCGCCGCCCGCGCCCTGGGGGGCTTTCTCCAGAGCGGGGACGATGCGCCGCCCGCTCGCGGCGAGCTCTTCGATTGGCAGCGCCTGGCGACGGGCGGAGCCCATGTGGCGTTTCAGCAGGGGGGCAACGCCATGGCGCTGGAGTCGGAGGGACGGACGCTCCTCGTCGACACCAAGAACGCAGGGTTCGGGCGCCGACTCCGCGCCGAGATCGCCGCTCGCGGCCCGGCGGTGACGACCGTCGTCAACACCCATCACCACGCCGATCACACGGGGGGCAACTCCGCTTTCGCCGATCTGGACGTCATCGCGCAGGCCAACGCCGTCCCTCGTGTGCGGGCGCAGGTGGAGCGGTACAAGAACGCCATGGCGCAGGCCGCACGCGCGCTTCAGAGCGCGACGTCCCCCCCCGCGCGCCAGACCGCTCAGCAGCTTGAGGAGGTCATCGAAGAGCTTGGTGAGTTGACGGCGGACGATTTCGCGCCCGCCCAGACCATCGGAGAGAGCCGGACGATGACGCTCGGAGACCTGGAAATCGAGCTCTTCCACGTCGGCGCGGGGCACACCGACAACGATCTGATCGTTCATGCTCCATCGCTGGATCTGCTGCACGCCGGGGATCTGATCTTCCATCGTCTGCACCCGTATGTGGACCAGGGGGCGAAAGCCGACACGCGGGGCTGGCAGCAGTCGTTGCGGGTCATTCTCGACCGCATCGGCCCGGACACCGTCGTCGTCCCCGGGCACGGGGAGATCACAGGTATCGACGGCGTGCGCGAGCAGATCCGGTATTTCGACATCCTGCGGGAGGCGGCGCAGAAGGCGATTGACAGCGGGATGGACCGCGACGAAGTGGTGAATCTCGCTCCGCCCGTCCGCTTGCGGGAGTACGGCTTCGAACGGCTGATGCCGATCGCGCTCGGCGCCATCTACGACGAGTTGACGTCGACCTGAGTCAGATCGGCCTGGAGAGCGGCTCGCCTGGTGAGGGATCACGGAACCCGCGTCCGCGCTCCTGGGCGTTGGCCTTTTTCTCCTGCGCTTCGGCGCGGCGCATGGCGGCGGTGGTGGGGGGGCTGTCGTCCCCGATCGCCCGGTTGAGGGCGCCCATGGCCCGCGAGGAGCCGGTCGAGACGAGCTTGATCTTCGCCATTTCGCGCTCGAGCTTCTCGTCGAGTTCTGAGACATTCGTCGCCAGAGAGCCCTGCTCGACGCCGGCGTGGAAACGCAGCGCGACGAGGACGAGCGCGCCGAGCAGCGACAGCGGCAGCAGCACATGGCGGAGCAGCAGCGCGAAGGAGGAGGGCGCCGCCTCTCCGCCGGCCGCCGCGAGGTCCGCCGCCTCCGTCATCACCGGGTACGGCGCAAAGACGCCCGGATAGGGGAAGGCGGGGATGATGTCCTGAAGCGGGATCGAGAGCAGCGCGATGACGAGGCACCACGTCGCCGCCGTGACCGCGCGCTCCACGCCCGGCACGCTCGCGCCCCCCGCGATCACCACGCCCTCCAGCATGACGATGGCGAGAGCGATCGCGGCGATGACGCCGACTGTCTGAGCGAAGGCGGTGATTCGGCGGAAGTAGATGTCGTTGCGCGAGAAGACGCGGTTGACCTCCTTCTCCACCACCGCCTGCTGTGTTCTCGCCGAGCGCGTCGCGGCGCCGCGCCCTGTCAGTGAGCGCACGCCCTGGGCGCCGCCACCGCTGGCGACGGCTTCGTCCGCGATCGGCTTCGTCGGATCGAGTTCCTTCTCCGCAGAGGCCGTCGGCGCCGGCGTGGGCGCGTCCTGCTCGACGCTCTCAGAGGGCGTCTCCACGACGGTGAGGGGGGTGGGCTCGCGCTCGACCTCAATTTCCGTCCAGCGGACGTCCGTGTAATAGATGAACCCCCAGACGAGCATCTGAAGGGCGTAGGCGCCCCCCAGGGCCACCGCCAGGATCGTGACGCTGAGGCGCAGATGCCGCAGCGCCGGCGAGACATGGGGTTTCGATGAGTGCGACACGCGCGCGATCTCCCTCGCGACGCCGAATCCACCCGGCCGGGCGCCGGGCGGGAGGCGACGCCTGCCACGCTCTATCGGCCTTCTCGAAGCGCCGGTGAAGCCTGCCTTCGGGACGCCTGCGCCACTCACCCTGAGCGGTTCAGCCTGAGCCAGTCCCCCGTCATCCCGCCCCCCGCCGATCCGGCTTCCTCCGGGGTGATCCGCTCCCGCCGGTCGTGGGCGTTGGCGGCTCAGGAAATCGTCGGTTTCCGCACACGCAGGTTGTTTTCAGTAGGTTCTGAAACTACGGTTTCCGGCGTGGATTTCCGGGCGCACAGCGCGTGAACGCACACTAACCTGACTCTCCAAGATCCCCGCTCGCAGGAGGTTCCGACCATCAACGCTCCTCAGCTCCATCCAGCCCTCGATGCGCTCGACCGTGGGCTTCTCGCCGCTGTTGCGCAGGGCGAGGCCCGTCTGACGCCCGAGCAGGGACTCGACTTGCTCACGCGCGCGCCGCTGCTCGAACTGGGCCGCTGGGCCGACGCGCGGGCGCGCGCGCTGCACGGCGATCACATCCGCACCTACGTCATCGACCGCAACATCAACTACACGAATGTCTGCACAGCCAAATGCACCTTCTGCGCCTTCCGGCGCGACGGCGACGAGGAGGACGCCTACACGCTCGAACTCGATGAGATCTACGCCAAGATCGAGGAGCTCGTCGCCCTGGGCGGCACGCAGATCCTCATGCAGGGGGGCATGAACCCCGCGTTGCCGCTCGAGTGGTATCTGAAGCTTCTCCGCGGCATCAAGGCCAAGTTCCCGAGCGTGCACGTTCACGCCTTCAGCCCGCCGGAGATGGTCGAGTTCGTGCGTTTCTTCGACCCGCCCGGCGCCGACTTCGCGGCGAAGGTCCGCTGGGTGCTCGTGCGCCTGAAGGACGCGGGGCTCGACTCGCTGCCGGGCGGCGGCGGGGAGATTTTTTCGCACTCCGTGCGGCGCAAGATCGGGCTGGGCAAGTGCGACGCAGAGACGTGGCTCACGACCATGCACGTTGCGCAATCTTTGGGCATGTTCACCAGCGCCACGATGATGTTCGGGCACATCGAGGGCCTTGCCGACCGCATTCATCACATGGCGCTCGTGCGCGAATGGCAGGACCGGGCGCTGACGGAGTTCGCGGGGGGCGTCGAGGACGAGCAGGGTCGCCTCATCCCCGGCGGGCACTACAAGGCCTTCATCTCCTGGCCCTTCCAGCGCGAGAACACGCCGCTCGGACGCCTCCGCGAGTGGGGGCGGCAGGAGGGCGAGGACGGCGCTTTCCCGGGCGATCTCGTCGCGAACGTCACGGGCGACGGCGATCCCAAGGCGCACGCCGAGTTCGGTCGGCGGCTTCGCATGGCCGGGGCGACGGCGTATCTGCGCACACAGGCGGTTAGCCGGCTGATGCTGGACAACGTGTATTCGATCGGCGCGTCGTGGGTGACGATGGGTCCGCACATCGGGCAGACGGCGCTGCACTTCGGCGCCAGCGACATGGGCTCCGTGATGATGGAGGAGAACGTCGTGTCGTCAGCCGGCACGACGTACTGCCTGAATGAGGCGGTCCTCTGCCGCCTGATTCGCGACGCCGGGTTCACGCCGGCGCAGCGGGACAACGTCTACGACGTCCTGCGCGTCCACGACGGCGCGGATGCGCCGGACCGCACGGTGGACGACTGGTCGAAGCACCGCGCCCGCCGGCTGCACGTCCAGGGGCAGGCGAACACCACGACTGACGTCACTTCACAAGCGGCGACGGTCGATCTGACGACGAGCGCCTCCCGCTGACGCCTTTCATCGCGCTGGATTATCGACCAACTGGATAATTCCCGCTGATCGACCTACGCTCTCTCGACTCCATGGACGATCGAGTCCATTGGAACACCAAGCACCGGTCGCTTTCCCGCAGACGCCGCATGGCGTCAGGAGACATTCCGGTGAACCCCGCCGCGACGGTTCGCGGCCGAACCCACCGGAAACACTCTCCACGAGGCACTGCCCTCGGGAAACCCGGACAACGAGAAACAACACAGCATGAACTTTCAGGAACTCGGGCTCGCGAAGCCCATCCTCCGCGCGGTGGCCGATGAGGGCTACACGCAGCCGACGCCCATCCAGGCCCAGTCCATCCCCCACGCCCTCGAGGGCGCCGATCTGCTCGCCTGCGCCCAGACGGGCACGGGCAAGACGTGCGCCTTCGCCCTGCCCATCCTTCAACTCCTCTCCGGCGCCGAGCCGCGGCAGAAGATTCAGCCCAAGCGCGGCCCGCGCGGGCGGGCGCCCAGGGCGCTCGTTCTGTGCCCGACGCGCGAGCTGGCGTGCCAGATTCTCGACTCCTTCGAGATTTACGGGGCCAATCTCCCGCTCGACTGCGCCGCGATCTACGGCGGCGTGAACCAGTTTCACCAGGTCCGCGCCATGCGCGCCGGCGTGGACGTGCTGGCCGCGACGCCCGGGCGGTTGCTGGATCTGATCAACCAGGGGCATATCGATTTGGGCGCCATCGAGATCCTCGTCCTCGACGAGGCGGATCGCATGCTCGACATGGGCTTCATGCCCGACATCAGGCGGATCGTCGCCATGCTCCCCGACGAGCGGCAGACGATGCTCTTCTCCGCGACGCTGCCGAAGGAGATTCGCCGGCTCGCCGGGGCGATCCTGCATGAGCCCGTGACCGTCGAGACGACGCCCGAGTCGGCGACCGTCGAGCTCGTCAGCCAGCGTGTGCATATGGTCGAGAAGCACGCCAAGCCCGATCTGCTCGAGGCGCTTCTGAGAGGCGAGGGCATCGGCCGCACGCTCGTCTTCACGCGCACCAAGCACGGCGCCGACAAGGTCGTCCGCCGTCTGCGGAAGTCGGCGATCCATGCCGACGCGATCCACGGGAACAAGTCGCAGGGCGCGCGCACGCGGGCGCTTGAGGCCTTCCGCTCCGGCAGGGCCCGCGTCCTCGTCGCCACCGACATCGCCTCGCGCGGGATCGACGTCGACGAGATCACCCACGTCATCAACTACGACATGCCGGCGGACGCGGAGACGTACGTCCACCGCGTCGGCCGCACGGCCCGCGCCGGCGCCTCGGGCGTCGCGCTGACGTTCTGCGGTCGCGGCGAGGTCAAGCTTCTCCGCGACATCGAGCGGCGGACGAAGATCCGCATCGACGTCGCCAACGCGCCGAAGGGCGAGAAGCCCTCCGCCAAGCCGCCGGTCGCTGAGGACCGCGATGACGCCCCGCGTCCGCGCCAGCCGAAGCCGAAGGCCCGCCACAACGGCGGCCCCAAGGGCGAGGCCGACACCGGGGCGGCGCACAAGAAGCGGCGTTCATCGAAGAGCGGCGGACGCAGCCGGGGGCCGGGGCGGGGGGCGACGGGGCAGGGTGGCGGGGGGCGGAGTCGGCGGGGGCGGTGATTCGCTTCGCGGGCTCGGATCGGGCGGCTACTGTGTGGCGATGTCCTTGCTCTACGACATCTCGCCCATCAAGCTCCTCGCCGAGGAACTCGACACGCCTGCGACTGACAACGCAGTCGAGGAAGCGGCGTGACAACGCTCTCGCCTCCGCCAACGGTGTTGGACCGCACCCCCATTTACCGGATGGTGCATATCGAATGTCTCGATACCCTTCTCCAGCGTGGTGCACTCCACGCACCGAGTTCCGTCCCTGACGATGGCTTGCCGTACGCCGGTATCCACGCTCAGCAGGTGCAACGGGATCGAGGTGATAGGGCTGTGCCGTGCGGCCCCGGCGGCGTCGTCCGGGACTACATAGGGTTCTATCTCGGCCCACGATCGCCGATGCTGTACCGCGTCCACACTGGATGGAATGTGGAGCGTGTGGATCAGAGAAACATTGTCTATCTCGTTGCGATTGCACAGAGCATCGCCGAAGCTGGCTTGCCGTTCGTCTTCACGGATCGTCATTCGCTGGCCGCTGTCGCTGAGTTCCGTGACGACTTGGAAGATCTGGATATCGTCGATATTCCGACTGCCTACGCCGTGCAGTGGAACACAACCGCAGAGCACCCGGACAGGCAGGAGAAGAAGCAAGCTGAATTCCTCGTCCATGGTTCGATGCCGTGGAGTCTGATCGACCGCATCGGCGTGGTGAACGGCGAGGTGGCAACGCGGGTGTTCGAGATCTTGGACAACTACCCCAGTCGATCGCGCCCGCAGGTGGCACCGGAGCGCTCGTGGTATTATTGAGGCTGAGGAGGCTGATCGAATGATTGAGCGCGCAATGGGGAACCTGTTGGAAGCCGAGGCCGAGGCGCTGGTCAACACCGTCAACTGCGTCGGCGTGATGGGTAAAGGGATCGCTCTGCAATTCAAGCAAGCCTTCCCAGATATGGCCAAAGCCTACGAGCAAGCTTGCGAACGTGGTGCGATTCAGCCGGGCAGAGTACAGGTCTGGGAGACTGGGGCGCTCACGGGACCGAAGTACATCATCAACGTTCCCACTAAGCGAGAGTGGTATCGTAGGTCAAGCTACAAAGATATCGAGTCGGGATTATATGCTTTGGTAGAGGCTGTCCAGGACCGACGGATCGTTTCGGTGGCGGTCCCGCCGTTGGGTTGCGGGCACGGAGGACTGAAGTGGTCGAAGGTTCGTCCAATGATAGAAGCCGCGTTTGCACGAGTGCCTGATGTTCGGGTTCTTCTGTACGCCCCGTCGTCGGAGCCGGCGCCGCAATCGCGTGTCATTCGTACGGAGCGTCCCAAGCTGACCCGGCCGAGAGCGCTGTTTCTGGCCTCGATCGACCGTTACTCTGAACTTGCTTATAAGGTGACCCTGTTGGAGATTCAGAAGCTCGGTTACTTCCTTCAAGAAGCCGGTGAACCGTTGCGTCTGAAGGTCGAAAAGGGCCATTATGGGCCATACGCCGACAACCTCAACAAGGTGCTTGAAGCGCTCGAGGGGCACTTCATACACGGTTACGACGGAGAGCGCTCCCCTGACAAGGAGATCACGCTTATTCAGGGAGCGGCTGAGGAAGCGAGTCGGTTTCTTGCCGATGAAGGAAGCGCCGCTGACCGGCTCGCCGCGGTAAGCCGCTTGATCGAAGGCTTCGAAACGCCGTATGGAATGGAATTGCTGTCTTCCGTCCATTACGTCGGTCGCCATGGACAGCCGCCCGCGGTGTCTGCGGAAGACGCGGTAATGTTCGTCCATGCATGGAATGAGCGAAAGCGGCAACTCTTGAAGCCAGAACACATTCGGGTGGCATGGGATCACCTTGCCTCGACGGGATGGACAACAGCTTCGAATTCGAGAGGCGAGTAGCTCACCCCCGCGGATGAAACCGCTGGTGGACCTCCTTCAGCCTCCTCCCGTCCACGTGTGTGTAGATCTGTGTTGAGGAGATGTCCGAGTGGCCCAGGAGCTCCTGGACGACGCGGAGGTCGGCGCCGCCCAGCAGGAGGTGGGTGGCGAAGGAGTGCCGCAGCGTGTGCGGGTGGGCGCCCCTCACGCCGCTTCGCGCGGCGCAGCGCTTGACGATCTGCCACACCGCCACCCGCTCCAGCGGGCGGCCCGTCCGGCTCAGGAAGAGGCGGCCCCCGTCGCGACCGTCGGGGCGGACGAGGCGGCCCCGGCACTGCTCTAAGTAGGCCTCGATCGCCGCCTCGGCGGGCTTGCCCATCGGCGCCAGCCGCTGCTTGTCCCCCTTGCCGAGGACGCGGAGGACGCCCAGCGTCGGATGGCGATCGAGCAGCCCGAGCCCCGCGGCCTCCGACGCGCGCAGCCCGCAGGCGTACATGGCTTCGAGCAGGGCCCGGTCGCGGAGCCAGAGGGGGAGGGTCTCCTCGCTTGCGTTCGGGGGCGGGGCGGGTGATTCGATGAGGCGGCGGGCGTCGGCGGGGGAGAGGACTCCCGGCAGGCGGCGCCAGCGGGTGGGCTGCTCGAGCCAGTCGGCGGGGTTCTCCTCGAGCCGCCCCTCGGCCGTGAGCCAGCGGAAGAGCATGCGGATCGTCGCGAGATGGCGGGAGATCGATGAGGAGGCGAGACCTCGCCCGTTCTTGAGCCCGGTGAGATGGTCGGCGAGGTCGCGTGGGACGACGTCGTGGATCGTGCTCCGCCCATTCTGGGCGAGGTCCATGAGCAGATCGCGCAAATCCCGCCCGTAGGCCTCGAGGGTGTTGGGGCGCAGGCCGCACTCGATGCGCAGGTAGGTGAGGAACTGCGAGGCCACGCTGTCGAGATCGTTGGGTCGCACGGCTGGGCTTCATCGGACCGGCGTCTCGCGCGCCGCCATTTTGTGGGGTGGTGTGCGCGGACGCGTTGCGCTTCGCGCACGGACTGCGCGAATGGCGCAAGCGGAACGTCCGTGTAACGCCGCTGCGGGCTGGCACGGCGTTTGAGTTGTGCTCCCGAGTCATGGACGACGCACCCCGGATGCGCGGAGACGCATCGACATCCCAGCGGCGCACGGACGCGCCCTCTTTCACGAACCCGCTCCAGGGAACCCAGGCGGAGACGCTGGGGGAGCGCGTCGTCCGCATGGCTCGGCTCGCCGCGACGCTGCACACGGCGGAGGAAGCTCGACGGGTCCGGGATGCGGACGCGCCGATCGCCTTCGAGGAGGTGATCCAATGAACTACGGGCTGCACATCTCGGCGGCGGGGGCGCTCAATGGGATGTTCCGTCTGGACGTGGCGTCGAACAACCTTGCGAACGTGAACACGCCGGCGTTCAAGATGGACATGTCGATGCCGGTGAAGCGGGAGACAGCGTTCGTTGAGGACGGGCTGTTCCATATGGAGACTGACCGGCTGCTGGAGCGTCTGGGCGGCGGCTCGCTGGCGGGGCCGACGCGCACGAGCTTTGCGCCTTCGGCGCCGCTGGAGACGGGCAATCCGCTGGATGTCACGATCCTGGAGAAGGGCTTCTTCGTGCTCGACTCGGGAGAGGGGGAGGGCGCGGCGGCGCAGCGGTTCACTCGGGATGGGCGGTTCACACTGGATGCGCGTGGACGGCTGGTCTCGGCGACGTCGGGCATGTCCGTAGTGGATGAGCAGGGCGCTCCGATCCGCCTGCGTCCGGATGCGCCGGCGACGATCACCCCGAGCGGGGACGTGATGCAGGGCGGCGCGCGGGTCGCACGACTTCAGGTCGTGAACGTGACGGATGAGACGGCCCTCTTCAAGACGAGCGACAACATGTACGCGCTTCAATCCGGCGCCTCTCCGGAGCTGGAGCCGTCGGGCTCGCCGCTGCGCTCCGGCGCGGTGGAGAGCAGCGCCGTGGATCCGGTGCGGGCGCTGATGGCGGTCACCGACGCATCGGGCTTCGTTCGCAACAACCTCCGGATGATTCGAGCGCACGACGAGGTGATGTCGCGCGCCATCAACACCTTTGCGCGCACGGGCTAAGCGACTGAAAGGACTCACCGATGGCAATGACAGCGCTTCATTCGGCCGCGACGGGCCTCTCGGCCCTGAGCACGAAGCTCGACATCGTCTCGAACAACCTGGCGAATGTGAACACGGACGGGTACAAGGCGAGCCGGGCGAACTTTCAGGATCTGCTGTACGTCGAGAAGTCGCAGCCGGGGGTGGAGAACGCCAACGGCGATCAGCGCCCGACGGGGCTGTACGTCGGGCTGGGGGTCAAGACCTCGGGGACGCAGTTGAACTTCGCGCAGGGCTCGCCGATCACGACGGAGCGGCAGCTCGACCTGATGATCGATGGAAACGGGTTCTTCCAGGTCAACATCGAGGACGATCGCGGCGAGGGCGGGCTGGCCTTCACGCGGGCGGGCAACTTCTCGATCAACGAGGACGGCGAGCTGGTGCTGGCCAACGACCAGGGGCGCCGGCTGGAGCCGATCATCGACATCCCGGAGGACGCGGAGCAGATTCAGGTCACGCGCGACGGGCAGGTGTGGGTGCGCCAGCCGGGCGATGCGGAGCCGCAGCAGATCGGCGACATCGAGCTGGCCGGCTTCATCAATCCGCAGGGGCTCAAGCAGATCGGTGAGAACCTGTATGTCGAGACAGCGGCGTCGGGCCCGCCGCTGACGGGCGAGCCGGATGAGGATGGGCGCGGCGGGATTCTTCAGGGGTTCCTCGAAGGCTCGAACGTGAATCCGACGTCGGAGCTGATCGAGCTGATCCGGACGCAGCGCGCCTTCGAGATGAACAGCCAGACCATCCGGGCGGCGGACGAGGTCATGCAGCAGGTCGGCGCGCTGCGTCAGTGATCGCGGCGGAGAAGGAGTAGATCGATGACGACCCGAGGACTCATCCTGTCACTGCTCGCCCTGGCGATGGCGGCGGCGTGCGCGCAGGGGGGGACGATCCGTCTGCGCAGCGAGGCGCGGATCGACGAGGGCGCGCGCCTCACGCTGGGGGATATGGCCGATCTCGAGGGCGACGCGGCGGAGGCGCTTCGCGAGCGGGTGATCGTCGAGGATGTCTCGTCCCGCCTCAGCGGGCGATCGTGGTTCGAACTGGATCTGCGAGAGCTGCGCGAAGCGCTGGTTCGCGCAGGTGTGAACTGGGGGCGTGTGGCCCTGACGGGCAAGACCTGCACGATCCGCGTGGGCGATGGCTTCGGCGAGCGCGAGGAGGATGAGGAGAAGGCGCGGCTCTACGAGCGCCCCGCGCATCAGTCTATCGACGTCTCGGGGCCCGAGACCGTGTTGACGCGCGTGGCGCGCACGCTGGCGGGGCTGTACGGAGTCTCGCTGAGCGATCTGCGCCTGGCCTTTGACGACGCGGACGCCGCGTTTCTGCGCACGCCGGAGTCGGGTCGGCGGATCGAGGTAACGCCGCTGGCGTCGGATCAGAGCGAACGTATTCCGACGCGGATTCGAATCTACATGAACACGCGACAGGTGGAGGAGCGGCTGATCCGCGTGGACGCGCTGCTGCGCCGGCGCGTGGTGGCGCTGGAGGCGGAGGTTCGGCGGGGGCAGACGATCACGCCGGCGCATCTGCGGGAGCAGACGCGCTGGATGAAGCCGGGCGGAGCGCTGGCGCGTTCGGTGGAGGATGTGGCGGAGGCGATCGCGCGGCGCAGCCTGGACGCGGGGGATCTGGTCGCGATGACGGATCTGGAGTCGCCGGTAGTGGTGAAGCGGAAGGAGCGGGTGACCGTGCGGTGCTTCAGCGGCGGGGTGGCGCTGACGGCGCGGGCGCGCTCGCTGGCGGATGCGCGCGTTGGGGACGTGGTGGAGATGCGGCTGGAGGGCGGGGAGAAGACGTTCCTCGCGCGGGTCGAGGGGCCCGGGCGGGCGGTGGTGGATCTGGACATGGGCGTTGGCGCCGGAGCGCAGGCGACGGCCAAGCGGGAGCAGCAGCCATGATGCGTCGCACAGCGGGACTGATGGTGTCTCTGACGGCCTGCGGAGCGGTCGCGAGCGCGCAGAGCCTGTTTCAGCAGAGTTCGCCCGAAGCGGCGGCGGCGGCGGAGCAGGATCCGGCGGCGCCGCTCTACGGCGTCAGTCTGTACGTGATCGAGCCGCCGAAGCCTCGGGAGTTTCAAGAGAACGATCTCATCACGATCCTGGTGAGGGAAGAGAGCCTGCTGGAGCGCGAGCAGACGGTCGAGTCGGAGAAGGACTACACCCTTCAGACGCCGCGCGTGCAGTTGCCGGAGACGGTGAAGTTCCTTCTGCTCAACGGCGATCCGGCGGATGTTGCGAATCTGCCGGAGCTCGGCGTCGAGTCGAACAACGAGTTCGAGGGCGAGGGGGAGTATGAGCGCGAGGATCGGATCGAGGCGCGTATCACGGCGCGGGTCATGGAGGCGAAGCCCAACGGGACGTTGCTGCTCGAGGCGCGTTCGGTCATTCAGACGGATGAAGAGACGTCCACGTATCTGCTCTCGGGCATCTGCCGGACAGAGGATGTAACGGAGCAGAACACGGTCCTTTCGAGCCAGATCTTCGATCTCCAGCTCAATGTGCAGCACGAGGGCGAGCTGCGCAAGGCGACGAAGAAGGGCCTCTTCCCCCGCGTGCTAGAGACGCTGTTCAACTTCTGAGGAGGGCGCGGCGATGCGAGGGCTTCGAACGGCTGGCATTCTGATTCTCCTCCTCGCCGGCGCGCTGGCGAGCGCGGCGCGGGGCGCGAGCGTGCAGGAGCTGGTGCGGCTGAAGGGGCAGGGCGAGTCGGTGCTTCAGGGGTTCGGGCTGGTGATTGGCCTGCCCGGGACGGGGGATTCGGGGGAGGATCTGCTGGTGGCGCGCCCGCTGGCCCAGCTTCTGAAGACGCAGGGGGCGCCGATCGAGTCCTTCGAGGAGCTGTCGGAAAGCCGGAGCGTCGCGGTGGTGGTGGTGACGTGCACGATCCCCCCCGAGGGGGCGCGGCGGGACGATAAGTTCGACGTCACGGTCAGCGCGATCAACAACCCTGAGAGTCTGTCGGGCGGGCAGCTCTTCCTCACGCCGCTGCGCGGCCCGTACGCCAGCCAGGGCGTCTTCGCGATCGCGGAGGGGCCCATCGTGATCGAGGGGACGAATCAGTCGCGGGGTCTGGTCCGCGGGGGGGCTCGGATCATCGAGGACATTCCGATGGGCGCCATCGGAGCGGACGGGCGCGTGACGCTGATGATCGACCCCAGCAAGGCGGGATGGACGACATCGCAGCTTCTGGCGAGCGTGATCAACGATCACCGCCTGGGGCTCGATCGGTCGGCGCCCCGCATTGCGACGGCGGCCGATGAGCGCACGGTCGAGGTGCGGATCCCGCAGGCGGAGCGGGCCGATCCCGCCCCATTCCTAGCGGACATTCTGAGCATTCGGTTCGATCCCTCGCTGCTGACGCTTCCGGCGAAGGTGGTGGTGAACGAGCGGGAGGGGGTGATCGTGGTGACGGGCGAGGTGGAGATCAGCCCGGTGGTCATCACGCACAAGGACCTGGTGATCACGACGGTGACGCCGCCCGTCGAGCCCACGCCCGAGTTTCCACAGACGGAGGAGCAGCGCTGGACGGCGCTGGAGACGAACGCGAGGGCGGCGGAGGCGGCGCGTCTGGAGGATCTGCTGCGGGCGTTCAAGGCGCTGGATGTCTCGGTGGACGATCAGATCGCGATCCTGACGCAGCTTCACGCCTCCGGGCGTCTGCACGCGGAGCTGGTGGTGCGGTGATGCAGGGGCTTGAAGGGATCTCGGGCGGCGAGGGGCTGGGGGCGCTGGCGTCGGTGGGGGAGCGGGGCGCGCCGATGCGCGCGGGCGAGAGCTTCGCGGAGCTCTTCCAGCGGCGCGTGGGCGTCAACGGGGCTGGAGATGAAACGGAGGTCGTCGAGCGGACGCGGCAGGCGGCGGAGGAGTTCGTCGCGATCGGACTGGTGCAACCCATTCTGGCCTCGATGCGCGAGATGAACAACGCAGCGCCGCCGTTTGCGCCGGGGGCGGCGGAGCGCCGATTCGGCCCGATGCTGGACGCGGAGATTGCGCAGCGGATCGTGCAGAGCGCGAATTTCGAGGTCGTGGACTCGGTGGCGCGGCAGTTGCTGAGGGCGCAAGGACCGAGCGTCCCGGCGGATCCGGCGCGCGGGGTGGAGGTTGACCGACATGGCTGATCGCAAGATTGATCGAGAAGTCGACACGATGGCGGATCGTCTGATCGAGGCGCTGGATGCGCTCTCGTCGGCGCACGAGGCGATGATCGAGCAGACGCGCGCTCGGGAGGCGGCGGTGCGCCGGGCGGATCCGAAGGGCATCGCGGAGGCGGTCTCGGCGCAGGCGGCGACGGCGAAGGAGGTCGTGTCGGCGGACCGCGGGCGCGCCGAGGCGGCGCAGTTTTTCGCGGCGCTGCATGAGGTCGACGACGTGGAGAGCGTGACCGCCACCTGGATCGGTCGACGCGTCGGGGGCGAGCGCGGCGCGCGCATCGAGGAGGCGGCGGCGCGGCTGCGCGAGCGCATCGAGAGGCTGCGGGATCTGAACGCCGGCGCACGCGTGGCGGTGGAGACGCTGGCGGCGCACATGGAGGGCGTCGCGCACGCGGTGGCGGCGCGGCTGAGTCATTCGGGCGTGTACGGAGCGTCGGGGCGCGTGGAGGCGGGCCCGGCGGTGGCGACCTCGATGGATGTGACGAGCTGAGCGATGAGCCTGACGAGTTCTCTGATGATCGGTCGGTCGGCGCTGGCGGCGAGCCAGCTCGCGGTGCAGGTCGCGGGCGACAATCTCGCCAACGCCGCGACGCCCGGCTTCAGCCGGCGCGTGGCGACGCTCGAGCCGACCCGTGGCTCCTTCGACGCCAGCGGGATCTTCCGCGGGCGTGGGGTCGAGGTGCAGTCGATCACCCGGCGCGTGGACGAGGCGCTTCAGGCGAGGCTCCGGGCGAGCATCTCCGAGAACGAGGCCGGGAGCGTGGAGCAGGGGCTGCTCTCTCAGGTCGAGTCGCTGGTGAGCGAGCTCGACGGAATCGGGCTGGGGACGGAGCTCAATGAGTTTCTCAACGCATTCAGCGAGCTGGCGAACAATCCGAACTCGGCCGAGACGCGCGCGCTGATCGTCGAGCAGGGCAAGACGCTGGCGGGCTTCACGCGTGAGTTGCGGCAGGGCCTGACGGATCTGCGCGCTCAGGTGGACGAGCAACTGACGACGAACGTGGCTCGGGCGGATGAGCTGCTGAGCGAGATCGCATCGGTGAATCGATCGCTCGTGGTCTCGGAGGGGGGGCGCGGGGAGGACGCCTCGCTGCGCGATCAGCGCGACCAGCTTCTCTCGGAGCTCTCCGAGCTTGTGGACATCTCGGTGACGGAGCAGGAGAGCGGCGCGGTCGACGTGCATGTGGGTTCGACGCCGCTCGTCCTGGGCGATCAGGCGCGCGGGCTTGAGGCGCGCTTCGTCACCAGCGATGGCGAGGTGACGGCGCAGATCCGAGTGAAGGCCAACGGGGCGAAGATCAATCCGGAGTCAGGCCGCATTGGCGGGCTGCTGGCGCAGCGGAACGGAACGATCGAGGAGACTCGCTCGGAGTTGGACCGCCTGGCGAGCGCGCTGATCTTCGAGGTGAACCGGCGGCACAGCGTCGGACGGGGCGCCGCGGGTCTGACGGAGGCGCGGGGGACGCTGCGATTCGCTCCCGGGGATCAGACAGTCGCGCTGAATGATCCGGCGAACGCGTCGACGTCGGCGCTTCCCTTCGGCGCTGTTAACGGCGCGTTCACGGTGGTGGTTCGGGACGCCGCGACCGGGGCGGCGCAGAAGACGCGCATCGATGTCGATCTGGACGGCATCGACTCGACGGGCGCCGCCGGGTTCGCAGACGACACGTCGCTCGCCTCGCTGGCGGCGGATCTGGACAGTGTGGCGAACCTGTCGGCGACGATCGACGCCAGCGGCAGGCTGTCGATCGCCGCCTCCGACGGCTTCGAAGTCTCCTTCGAGGAGGACACGTCCGGCGCGCTGGCGACGCTGGGCGTGAACACGTTCTTCGAGGGGACGGACGCCCGGGACATCGGAGTGCGCGCGGAGATCGAGAAGAATCCGCAGCTCGTCGTCGCGGGCGCGGAGGAGGGATCCAATGAGGCGGCGCTGGCGATCGTGCGACTGCGCGAGGAGGCGGTGGACCTGACGGGCGGCGTGAGCCTCGGAGAGGCGTGGCGGCGGACGACGGAGCGCGTCTCGATCGAGACGCGCAGCGCGGGCACGCGCTCGGCGGCGTCCGGGCAGGTGCGCTCGAGTCTGGACGCTCAACGCCTGGCGCTGAGCGGCGTGAGCGTGGATGAGGAGACGGTCAACCTGCTCAACTTCCAGCGTCAGTACCAGGCGGCGGCGCGGTTCATCAGCACAGTGGATGAGATGACGAACCTTCTGATCGGGTTGATCTGATGAGCGTGATTCCATCCAACCTGGGGCGTGCGCCGGACCTGCTGATCTCGCAGATCGCGCAGAGCGGCGCCACGCAGCGGTCCATCGAGCTGTTGCGCGTGCAGGAGCAGCTCTCGACCGGCAAGCGAATCAATCGCCCGAGCGAGGATCCGATCGCCGCGTCGCTTGTGAGCGTGCTGGATGCGCGCGGCCTCGCGAGTGAGCAGCAGCTGCGCAACATGGAGCACGGGTCGAGCGCGCTGGCGACGGTCGATCAGACGCTCCAGCAGGCGTCGGATGTCCTGCTGGAGGCGAAGACGATCGCCTCGAGCCAGATCGGCGTGGGCTCGGATGCGGAGACGCGCCAGGCGCAGGCGGTGGTGGTGGACTCGCTCATCAAGGAGCTGGCGTCCCTGTCGGGGGCGCGCTTCGCGGACCTGCACGTCCTGGGCGGCGAGCGGACGGCGCGCGAGCCGATCGAGCCCTTCCTGAACGGCTTCCGCTATCTCGGCGCGGGCGAGGGGCTGCGGACGGAGCTCGGCGGGGGCGTGGACGCGCCGATCACCATCGGCGCCGACGAGGCGTTCGGCTCGCTCTCGGAGCGCGTGCGAGGGTCCGTCGATCTGAATCCGGCGCTGACGGCGGCCACGCGGGCGCAGGATCTGCGCGGCGCCCGCGGGGAGGGCGTGGCGCTCGGCGTGATCGAGCTCGAGCTCGACGACGGCGGGACCCAGACGACGTTCACCGTGGACCTCAGCGGCGCGGAGGACGTCGGCGACATCACCGCGCGGCTGGAGTCGGCGATCCGGGCGGTGGACCCCGCCGCGCTCACCGGCGGTTTCCCGAACGGCGTGACGGTCAACGCGGCGGGCGAGGGCGTCGCCTTCAACCTCGCGGGGGGATTCGCGCTGGATGTGCGCGACATCGGCGACGGAACGACGGCGGCGGATCTGGGATTGACGGGCCTGACCTTCGACAACGCGAATCCGACGGACCCGGCGGTGGATCTCGATCCGAAGCTGAGCGAGTTCACGACCTTCGACGATCTCGAGAATGGCGGGCTGCCCTGGCTGGCGGGGGACGTCGTCTTCAGCAACGCGGGCAAGACGGGCTCGGTGACGGCGGCGGGGACGATGTCGATCGGCGAGTTCCAGCGGGCGGTGGCGGCGCTGGATCTGGGCGTGCGGGTGGAGATATCGGAGGACGAGCGCTCGCTGGACGTGATCAACGAGGTCTCGGGCGGGCTGATGCAGGTGGAGGAGGACGGGACGACGACGCTGGTGGCGACGCGCCTGGGGATCCGGAGCCTCCAGGGCTCGACGAAGCTGGAGGACTTCAACGCGGGGCGGGGCGTCGAGATCGCACACGGCGAAGTGGACCCGCTGACGGGGCTGCCGGACCCGGCGCGCAACGTCGACTTCGAGATCGAGCTCTCGGATGGAACGGTCTTCACGGTGGATCTGGAGCCCGCGGACATGGTCGATGTCTCGACCATGCTCGCCAAGATCAATACGGAGGCGGCTGCGGCGGGGCTGACGATCGGGCAGGGGGCGGGGGAGTTCGAGGCGGCGCTGGGCCCGGGCGCCAACGGGATCGTGCTCTTCGACAACCTGGGCGGCGGCGGCACGACGGAGGTGCGCCGCTTGAACGGCTTCGCGGCGGAGGACCTGGGGCTGCTCGACGCGACGTTCACGCCCGGGGCGCCGGCGACGCTGCGGGGCGAAGACCGGGCGACCGTGCGCGTGGACAGCGCATTTTCGACGCTCATCGAGTTGCGCGACGCGCTGGAAAACAACGACGAGCGCGGCATCGCGTTTGCGGGGGAACGATTGGACACGGACATCACTCGTCTGGCCAAATCGCGTGCGGTCGTCGGAGGACGGGCGTCGCGGCTGGAGCAGGCGAAGCTTCGCGAGGAGGATGCGGCGTTGCTGGATACGACGATTCGAGGCGGACTTGAGAATGTGGACTTCGGCGCCGCCGCGAGCCGGTTCTCGTTTCTCCAGTTCGTGCAACAGGCTGCGTTCTCCGCGGCGGCGCAGTCGCAGGGGCAGTCGCTGATCAACTTCCTGGGCTGACGCTCCGGAGTTGGATTGAAACGAGGACCCGCCGGCGTGGGCCGGTCGGCGGGGTTCGACCGGAGGTCGCCCGCGGCGGATCGCGGGGGCTGACATGGATGTCCGGCCTGATGCGGAGCGTGCACGATGGAGGTGCAAACGACACGGTTTGGGACGGTCGAGATCGCGGAGGACCGCGTGATCGAGTTTCCGAAGGGCCTGCTGGGCTTTCCCGATCGGAAGCGATTCTGCCTGCTTCAGCCCAACGAGGACGCGTGCTTCTTCTGGCTTCAGAGTCTGGAGGACGCGGGACTGGCGTTCGTGGTGACGGATCCGTCGCTGTTTGTGGCGGAGTACTCGGCGCCGATCCGGAGCGAGCAGATGGAGGAGCTGGCTCTGGATCGTCTTGAGGATGCCCAGGTCTTCGTGATTGTGAACAAAGTGGGCGACGCGCTCACGGGCAACCTCCAGGGGCCGCTCGTCGTGAACACGTTGAACAAAAAGGGCGAGCAACTGGTGCTCGCGGAGAAGCGATGGACGACGCGGCATCAACTGCTGTCGCTCGGGGCGGCGGCGGCCTCGGCTTGAGCGCGAGGCGGTCGTCAAGTGCGGATCCGGCCTGGCTGTCCGGGTCCGCGTTGGGCCACAAGGCACGCGGCGTCAAGGACGACGCCCGCTCACGGGAAGGCCGCGCAGTCAGCGGATCGCGTGAGCAGCGATGGAGGAGCCACTTCAATGCTGGTCCTGTCGAGGCAACGCGACGAGACGATCATGATCGGCGACGAGATCGAGATCACGGTCGTGGACATACGGGGAGACAAGGTGCGCCTGGGAATCGCCGCGCCGACACGGATCGCTGTGCACCGCAAGGAGGTGTACGAGGCGATTCGGCGCGAGAACGAGCAGGCGGCGCGACTGAAGGGGGATCTCTCGGCGATGACGCAGGCGCTCGGCGCCGGCCCGCAGCGCACGCAGCGCTCGGGGGCGGCGCGGCTCGCCGGCAACACGCCGCCACAGGGCGGAGAAGAGGATTCGGAGGCCGGACGGCGGACGGCGTGATGGAGCGCCGGAGAGGGGGCATCGGAATCAATTGTCAGAGGTCCACCGCCGCGGGAAGGCAAGCGGCGGCGGCGCACGGGCGCCGAGGCTGAATCACGGAGGATCGCCATGGCCAGGATCAACTCGAATATCCCGAGTCTGATCGCTCAACAGAATCTGGGACGGGCCGACGCCGGCCTGGAGACGCGACTGCAGCGTCTCGCGACGGGGCTTCGCATCAATCGCGGGGCCGACGATCCGGCGGGGCTCATCACCTCGGAGCGGCTGCGCTCCGAACTGCGCGGGGTCGAGCAGGGCGTCAAGAACTCGGAGCGCGCCGCATCGGTCATCGCGACGACGGAGGGCGCGCTCTCGGAGGTGAATGAGCTTCTCAACTCGGTCAAGTCCCTCGTGGTCGAGGCAGCGAACACCGGCGGCGTCTCCGATGAGGAGCGGCTGGCGAATCAGCAGCAGATCGACTCGGCGATCGAGTCCATCACGCGGATCTCGAACACCTCCTCATTCGCAGGTCTGAAGCTGCTCGACGGATCGCTCGGCTACACCCTGAGCGGCGTCGACCCAACGGCGATCACGCAGGCGCAGGTCAACGCGGCGCAGTTCCTGAACCGCAGCACGATCGACGTCGATGTCGAGGTCGTCGGCTCGGCGCAGCAGGCGCAGCTCTTCACCCGCGGAGACTTCTCGAGCGATCCACCCTTCAGCCCTCCGGGCGTCGACGGTGTGCTGCCGGAGGAGGTGACGCTGGAGATCGCGGGGCCCCAGGGCGTGCAGGTGCTCACCTTTGGCTCGGGCACGACGCTGGACGACATGGCGACGGCGATCAGCGCGGTCGCCGGATCGACGGGCATCCGCGCCGAGCGGGTGAGCGCGACGGACGTCACCTCGGGCCTGCGCTTCTTCTCCGAGGGGTTCGGCTCCGACGCCTTCGTCTCCGTGCAGCGGCTGGGCGACTCGGGCGAGTTCTTCGAGACGGCTCGTCTGCCGGACAACGACCCCGGCGTCCCCGACTACTCGGACAGCTCGACCTTCGAACCCGCCAATCGCGACGAGGGCAAGGACGTGGTGGCGATCGTCAACGGCGCACTGGCGACGGGAGACGGCCTCGAGCTGTCGATCAAGACCAGCGCGCTGGACGTCGAGCTACTGCTCACAGACACGTTCGCCACGACGGTGAACGGAACTGCCTCCAGCTTCGACATCACGGGCGGCGGCGCCCTCTTCCAGCTCGGCCCGAGCGTCAACTCGGGCCAGCAGGTGAATATCGGCGTGCAATCGATTGCGGAGTCGCGCCTGGGCGGGACGCTGATCACCAAGCCGGACGGGACGCAGGATTTTCAATTCCTGAACTCCATCAAGTCTGGCGGCGAGAACTCGCTCGTGGCGAAGAACTTCGGGGCGGCGAGCGGCATTATCGACACCGCGATCGACGAGATCTCGACGCTGCGTGGTCGGCTGGGCGCCTTCGAGCGCAATACGCTCCAGACGAACATCCGGTCTCTCGGGGCCGCGATGGAGAACGTCACCAGCGCGGTCTCTGTCATTCGCGACGCGGACTTCGCGAAGGAGACGAGCGAGCTGACGCGCTCGCAGATCCTGAGCTCGGCGAGCACGAGCGTCCTGGCGACGGCGAACGCGCAGGCGCAGTCCGTGCTCCAGTTGCTCGGATGATGTCGGCCCCGCCGGCGCCGGCGACGCTCCGTCCTCAATAAGGATGGGCGCGCGCCGGCGGGCGAAAGACACCACAAGACGATCGGTCAGGAGATGGACCCCCCCGCCCTCGATGCGGGGGGTCCGGTTATTCCGGTCCGATACGGTCTGCGCGGCGCAGACGGCAGAGCCGTCCTTCATCGCCGCGCTTCCCGAGTCGATCAAGACGGCGGTTCCGGGTCCGCGTGGATTGGAGGCGGCCCCAGGAGCTCGGCAGAGAAGCCGTTTGATCCGGTACGGACACCGGCGGCGCGGCTCTCTGTGTTGTGTTTAGGCGTGATCTCGACGCGCAGGGTTGTGCTGCGCGCTCGTTTGACGCGTGGTGTCACCAGGCCGGCGAGCTTCGAGCGACGAAGCGGTCGGCGAGCTTCACGGAGGATCCCCTCTCATGAGTCGCATTAACACGAACGTGCAGTCGCTGATTGCCCAGCGCGTTCTGGGCCAGAACAACCAGGCTCTCGGCACCTCGCTCGAGCGCCTCAGCACGGGTCTTCGCGTCAACCGGGGCGCCGATGACCCGGCGGGTCTGATCGCATCCGAGAACCTGCGCTCCGAGCAGCGCGCCCTCGGCGCCGCGATCGGCAACGCGGAGCGAGCCGAGCAGGTCGTGAATATCGCCGAGGGCGGCCTCACCGAGGTCTCCTCGCTCCTGACCGAGCTTCAGGGGCTCGTGACGACGACCGCGAACACCGCCGGTCTGAGCGGTGAGGAGAAGGAAGCGAACCAGCTTCAGATCGACTCGATCCTTCAGACGATCGACCGGATCGCCTCCTCGACGTCCTTCCAGGGCACACGCCTGCTCAACGGCAACTTCGACTTCACCGCCGACAGCGTCGCGGCCGAGGTCGAGGGCTTCAAGATCAACGGCGCCAAGCTCGGATTCGAGGAGACGCTGGACGTCGATGTGCTGGTCACCAACTCCGCGCAGGTCGGCGGCTTCTTCCTGTCCTTCGGCGGCACGGAAATCGACCTCGCCGGGGCGGATAGCAGCTTCACCATCGAGATCGCCGGCTCGGAGGGCTCGCGCGAGCTGACCTTCGCCTCCGGCACGTCGCTGACGGCCATCGCTGACGCCGTCAACTCCTTCACGGACGTGACGGGCGTGGAGGCCGAAGTTTCGTCTACGGGCATCCGACTCGAAAGCGACGAGGTCGGCTCGGATGAGTTCGTCTCGCTGAAGGTCGTCGATGACGGCGGCGTCACCGGCACGGGCACGATCGGCGTCACCGAGTTCGAAACGGATAACACCGAGGCGGCGGACAACGGCACCAACACCGCTTTTGGAGACCTGAGCAACCCGATCAAGGACAGCGGCCAGGACGTCGAGGCCACGATCAACGGCATCCAGGCCACGACCGACGGCGCCCGAGCGCGCATCAACACCGACTTCCTGAACGTCGACGTCACGCTCACCACGGGCACGGCCGGCGCCCCCAACGCTCAGAACCTGGGCAAGGTCGACGCCTTCACGATCACGGGCGGCGGCGCCGATTTCCAGCTCGCCGGGCAGGTGGACATCGCCGGCAAGGTGAGCCTGGGCGTCTCCAACGTCGCGTCGCGCGATCTCGGTCGCGTCGATGACAGCGGCACGGGCCGGTTCCTGTCGGATCTGGCGGGCGGCCAGGCGCTGAACGTCGTCGATGGAGATACGACGACGGCGCAGAAGGTCGTCGAGGAGGCCATCAGCGATGTGACGTCGCTCCGCGGCCGCCTAGGCGCCTTCCAGCAGAACATCGTCGGCTCGACGATCCGCAGCCTGGGCACTGCCTTCGAGAACACGACGGCGGCTGAGAGCGCCATCCGCGACGCGGACTTCGCGCAGGAGACCGCGGCGCTGACCCGCTCGCAGATCCTCGTGAGCTCGACGACGAACGTGCTGGGCATCGCCAACCAGCAGCCGCAGAACATCCTGGGGCTCCTCGGGTAATCGAGGGCGCCGCCGAACCTGAAATCTGAGAGGACGGGCGAAGGCCCGTCCGAGAAAACCACGCCCCCGTCGGCCCTCGCCGGCGGGGGTTTTTCTTTGGTGGTCCGGATATGGCGACTTTGCGAAAACGTCCGAATCGCACGCGATCCGTGCGCAATGGCGGTCGAGATTATGGGCGTCGCCGGAGAGGCGGCTGAGAACGCTCGGATTCGCGGATGTTCCGTTGGACGGAGCGACGGCGGCAGGAGGCCGGACTCAGGAACACGGAGGTCGCCATGAGCCGCATCAATACGAACGTGCAGTCGCTGATCGCTCAGCGCGTGCTGAATCAGAACAATCAGGGCTTGTCTCAATCGCTCGAGCGGTTGAGCACGGGTCTTCGGATCAACCGCGGCGGAGACGACCCGGCGGGCCTGATCGCCTCGGAGAATCTCCGCTCCGAGATCTCGGCGGTCGGCGCCGCGGTCGGCAACGCCGAGCGCGCCGAACAGGTCGTCAACATCGCGGAAGGGGGGTTGACCGAGATCTCATCGCTGCTCACCGAGATGCAGGGACTGGTCACGACCACGGCCAACACCGCGGGTCTGAGCGAGGAGGAGGTCGAGGCGAATCAGCTCCAGATCGACTCGATTCTTCAGACCATCGACCGCATCGCCTCCGCCACGAGCTTCCAGGGCCTTCGCCTGCTCAACGGCAATCTGGACTTCACGACCTCAAACCTTTCCCAGGACGTGACGTCCTTCTCCACCAACGGCGCCAAGCTCGGCTTCGGCGAGACGCTCGATGTCGACGTGCTCGTCACCAACTCCGCGCAGGTCGGCGGATTCTTTCTCTCCTTCGGCGGCGGTCAGCTTGATCTTGGCGCCGCGGACCGCCAGTTCGTGATTGAGATCGCCGGCGCCGAAGGGGCTCGCGAGCTCACCTTCGCCTCGGGCACCACGCTGGGGCAGATGGTCGACGCGATCAACACCTTCACCGACGTCACCGGCGTGCAGGCGGAGGTCTCGACCGCCAACACAGGGATCCGGCTGGAGAGCACCGATGTTGGCTCGGATGAGTTCGTCTCCGTGCGAGTCCGCGACGATGGGGGCGTCACGGGTCCGGGCCTGATCGGCGTCTTCAACTTCGAGGCCGACAACACCAACGCCGCCGACGCCTCCACCCTCGCGACCTTCACCGGCGCCGCCGCCAACGGCCTGACGGACGAAGGTCAGGACGTCGCCGCCACGATCAACGGCATCGTCGCTGTCGGCGATGGCGCCAGGGCGTCGATCAACACCGACTTCCTCAATGTCGAGGTCGATCTCTCCGTCAGCACAACGACCGGGACGGCCAACGCGCAGACCCCGGGCAAGGTCGACGCCTTCACCATCACCGGCGGCGGGGCCGACTTCCAGCTCGCCGGGCAAGTGGACATCGCCGGCAAGGTGAGCCTGGGCATTGGCAACGTCGCGACGCGGGCGCTCGGTGAGGTGCGAGACGACACAAACGCCTTCGCGCTTTCCGATCTGGCGGGCGGACAGGCGCTGAACCTCTCGGATGGCGATCTGTCCGTGGCGTCGAAGGTCGTCGGCGAGTCGATCGAGGAGATCTCCTCCCTGCGAGGCCGGCTCGGCGCCTTCCAGAGAAACACCGTCGGCGCCACGATCCGCAGTCTGGGCGTCGCCCTCGAGAACACGACGGCGGCCGAGAGCGCCATCCGCGACGCTGACTTCGCGGCGGAGACGGCGGAGCTCACTCGCTCGCAGATCCTCGTGAACTCGACGACGAACGTGCTGGGCCTGGCCAACAGCCAGCCCCAGGCGGTGCTCCAGCTCCTGGGTTGATCGACTCGCTCGCGCCCGCCTGATCCGACAGACGCACGAATCGACGGCGCCCTGGTCCTCGCGATCGGGGCGCCGTCGCGCGCCGGTATCATGACGCCGGACGTCGCGACGGAACGAAGCATCGAGAGGAGGCCGCATGTCAGGGGACTTCGAAGGGCGAAGCGTGATGGTGACGGGCGCGGGGGGAGCGCTCGGGGCCGCGCTGGTCGAGGCGCTGCTCGAACGGGGAGCGCGCTGCGTGGCCACGGTCTTCGGGCACGAGCGCTCCGAGCTCTCCTTCGACGGCGACGAACGCGTCCGCATCGTCGAAGACGCGGATCTGACGGAGGAGTCCGTCGTCCGGGATGTCTTCGAGGCGGCGGGCGAGGTCTGGGCGTCGGCGCACGTGGCGGGGGGCTTCGCGATGGGCGCCATCGAGCAGAGCGGACTCGAGGCGTGGCGGAAGATGATCGAGATGAACGCCACGACGTGCTACCTCTGCTGCCGGGAGGCGATCCGGCGGATGCGCGCCGAGGGAAAGGGGGGGCGCGTGGTCAACGTCAGCGCCAAGCCGGCGCTGGTCCCGGCGGGCGGGATGGCCGCCTATTCGGCGAGCAAAGCGGCGGTGGCGTCGATCACCCAGTCGCTGGCGGAGGAGGTCAAGGGCGACGGAATCTGGGTCAACGCCGTGGCGCCGTCGATTCTCGATACGCCCGCCAATCGCCAGGCGATGCCGAGCGCCGATCACGACGCGTGGCCGAAGCTCGACGAAGCCGCGGAGACGATTCTCTTTCTTCTCTCGCCCGCCAACCGCGTGACGCGCGGCGCGATCGTTCCGCTGTACGGGCGGAGTTGAATTCGGCTCTCGAAGCCTCTCAGACGACGAAGTCCGTCGGCGTCAAAGTCCGGTCGGCGCGGTCGCGGTGCTCCTCGTATCCCGGGCGCCCCATGAGCCCGAAGGTGGCGAGCTTGCCCGTCTCGACGGCGGGCTGGTTGTAGGGATCGATGTTGAGCATCTTCCCGGCGTAGGCGGTGGCGATCTGCCAGAGGTTGATGAACTGGCCGATGTGATGCGCGTCGACTTTCGGGAGGCGGATCGTGAAGTTCGGGCGACGGCTCTCGACGAGCGCATACTCCGTCGCGCGCTTCTCGGCGCTGAGCAGATCGCGGAACCGGGCGCCGCGGAGATAGTCGAGCCGACTGTGCGCCTCGGTGTCGGGGATCGTGAGCTCGTCGTGGATGGGGAACTCGTCGACCTGGATGAATCCGACGACCTTGTCGTGCGGCCCCTCGCGATAGAGCTGGATCTGCGAGTGCTGATCGGTGGCGCCGAGCGCCTTGATGGGGGTGTATCCGCTGTGGACGGGCTCGCCGTCGAGCGTCAGGCTTTTTCCGAGCGACTCGGCCCAGAGCTGGCGGAACCAATCGGCGAAGGAATACAGCCCGTTGGAGTAGGGCATCAGGACGTGCTGCGTCTTGCCCTTCTCCTGCGCGAGGCGCATGAGCAGCGTCGCGAGGATCGCCGCGGGATTGTCCGCGAGGCGCGCGCGCGAGCAGCGCTCATCCATCTCCGCCGCGCCGTCGAGCAGCGCTTCGATGTCGACGCCGCACATCGCGGCGGAGAAGAGCCCGACGGGCGAGAGGACGGAGAAGCGCCCCCCGACGCCCTCGGGCACGGGGAGCGTCTCGTAGCCCGATTCGTCGCAGATGGCGCGCATGGTCCCGGTCTTCGGATCGGTGATGGCGATGATGCGCTGCGCGTGCTCCTTCTCTCCGAGCGCGTCGATGAGGAGGCGGCGGATGGTGAGGAACTGGGCGGCTGTCTCCGCCGTCTCGCCCGATTTGCTGATGACGTTGAAGAGTGTGCGCTCGAGCCCGCCATGGGCTTCCAGAGCGTCGAGGACGCCGGCGAGGAGGGTTGGATCGACGTTGTCGATGACGAAGAGGCGGGGGCCGGCGCGGCGTTCGGAGGGGAGGAGGTTCCACTGAGGGTGGTTGAGCGCCGCCTGGAGGGCGATGTTCCCGAGGGCGGAGCCGCCGATGCCCAGGACGACGAGGTTCTCGACATCGCCGCGCCGGCGACGGGCGAGCGCGGCGACGGCGTCCAGGTGCTCGGAGCGCATCGGGTCGAACGGCAGGCCGCGCCAGCGCTCCCAGCCTGTTCCGCGGGTGGTTTCGAGCTCCTGCGTGAGCCGTTCGATCAGGGCGGCGGCGTCGGAGCGATCGGAGAGGGAAGCGGGGTCGAGCCCGTGCTCGCCGACGCGCTCGGAGAGGCAGTTGGCGAAATCGATCGTCAGCATGTGGGAGAAGGTAGCACACGGCGCGGGTGGATCACGAGGCTCGCGCGGGGCGGGTACGCTAGCGCCATGTTCCATGCGTGGCACGATGTGACGCCGGCGGTTCCGGGGCGGGACCTGCCCCGCTTCGTCCGGGCGATCATCGAGATCCCCAAGGGCGGCAGCCTCAAGTACGAGCTGGACAAGCAGACGGGGCGGCTGCGGCTGGATCGCGTCCTCTACTCCGCTGTCTTCTACCCCGCCAACTACGGCTTCATCCCGCAGACGTTCGCGGAGGATGACGATCCGCTCGACATCCTCGTCTTCTGCTCGGAGGCGGTCGTTCCACTGTGCATCGTGGAGGCGGAAGTGATCGGGTTGATGACCATGATCGACGAGGGCAAGCCCGACCATAAGATCGTGGCGGTGCTCATCGATGATCCCGAATACCAATCCGCCAAGGATGTCTCGCGCCTCCCGGCGCATCGGTTTCGCATGCTGCGCCGCTTCTTCGAGGACTACAAGCAGCTCGAAGGGAAGAAAGTCGAGGTCGACGAGGTGCAGGGCGCTGAGACGGCGCTGCCCGTGATCAACGACGCCCTGAGCCGGTATGACGAGCTCCGGCGGACGGGCGGGCTGCCCGGAATCGCGTCATGAGGGAGCGCGCGTGAGCGAGGCGGATCTGCAACTCGGCCCGGCGCTGATCACGCGGGAGAAGATCGCCGCGCGCGTCGAGGAGCTCGGCGGCGAACTCGCGCGGGATCTTCGCGCCGAACTCGAGCGCGAAGGGCTGACGGCGCAGGCCACGGACCGCATCGTGCTGATCCCCGTCATGGCCGGCGCCATGATCTTCAGCGCCGACCTGACGCGCCACATGCCGCTGACGCTCGCGATGCGGCTCGTCTCCGTGAGCAGTTATCTGGGCGAATCGACGACATCGAAGGGGGCCAAGATGCAAAGCGCTCTGCCGACGGATCTGGGCGGGCGCCACGTCGTGATCGTCGATGACATCCTCGACACGGGGCAGACGCTCGGGCTTCTTCAGAGGCTCATCCGCGCCCAGGGGCCCGCCTCGCTGCGGACGTGCGTGCTCTTGCGCAAGGAGTGCGAGCGGATGGAGGCCGCGGATGCGGAGTACGTCGGCTTCGATATCCCCGACGCCTTTGTCGTCGGCTACGGCCTCGACTTCGACGGGCACTACCGCAACCTGCCCGAGATCCGCACGCTCGAGCGCGGCGACTGAAGCCGGCGTCACTCCTCGAGCGGCTGCTCCTCGACGATCCGCTCCTTCTCGGCGTCATAGACATACAGCCGGTCGGGCCGCTCCTGCTTGCAGACCTTGTGCGTGCCGTCGCAGAAGGGGAAGTTCTTCGTCAGCCCGCATCCGCAGATGAACACGGGCTTGTCCTGCGGATCGATCCGGATGGGGGCGGTCAGATCGTGGCGAACGAGTCGGGGCATGAGCTTCGCTCCAGCGGGTCGTCGTGCGGAACAGGGAGAGAAGAGTGGATGGATTATGTCGGAACGGGCACGTCGTCGAAGATGCGCCGGACGATCTGCACACCCGCGTGACCGTGCCCATTCGCCGCGTGCGGTGCGCCAATGACGCGGTGGCCGCAGACAGCGAGCAGGTTCGCCGCGATGTCGTCGGGGATGCAGTAATCCCGTCCTTCCATGACCGCCGTCGCCCGCGCCGCCTGGGCCAGGGCCAGGGCGCCGCGCGGGCTCAGCCCGATGACGAGCTCGTCCGAGCTCCGCGTCGCCTCCGCGAGGCGGACGATGTACTCCGCAAGCGTCTGCTCCAGACGCACCTCGTTCACACGCGCCTGGAGCGCCAGCACCTCGTCCCGACTGAGGACGGGGACCAGCTCCTGCAACGCGTTGCTGGCAGGGCGCAGCTCGAGGATGCGCGCCTCGTTCTCCGCGGTGGGGTACCCCAGCTCGATGCGCATGAGGAAGCGGTCGAGCTGGCTCTCGGGCAGAGGATAGGCCCCCTCGAACTCGTAAGGATTCTGCGTCGCGATGACCATGAAGGGCGGATCGAGCCGGTGGGTGACGCCATCGGCGGAGACCGTCGCCTCGTTCATCGCCTCCAGAAGCGCCGACTGCGTGCGCGGCGAGGTCCGGTTGATTTCGTCCGCCAGCACGACGTTCGCGAAGATCGGGCCCTGCTTGAACTCGAAGCGGCGGAGATCGGCGTTGTAGACGGAGACGCCCAGCACGTCGTTCGGCAGCAGGTCGGGAGTGAGCTGGATCCGGTTGAACGTGCAGTCCACGCTCCGGGCCAGCGACATCGCGAGGATGGTCTTGCCGACGCCGGGGACGTCCTCGATCAGCAGGTGCCCGTGGGCGAGCAGGCAGCAGATCGCCCGATCGATGGCGCGGGGATCGCCGAGGAACACGCGAGCCATGTTGTCGCGGAGACGGGCGATCGCTTCGGTCATGGGGCGGGAGTATAGAAGGCGCGCGGGCGGAGGCTCGCGGGAGGGGCGAACACTGGGCGTGATTTCGGCTCGGGCGTGTACATTGGTCCAGATGGTCGACGCCCCGGGACAAAGCGGCGAGACGCCACCGCCTGCGGGCGGGCAGGAGCTTGCCTCGGCGCTGGACCGGGCTCTTATGGGCTCCCTGCCCTGCATCGGATGCGGATATGAGCTCCAGGGCCTCTCCGTGCGGGGCGCCTGTCCCGAGTGCGGGCTGGCTGTCCGCGCCACCATCCTCTATCGCGTCGATCCGCAGGCGGACGTCTTCACACCCCTCCCCCGCCGACGTCTGCTCGGCTGGGCGATCGCGATCTGGGCGCTGGCCGCATTCGGCGCCGCGCTGGCGGCCTGGCTGCCGCGCATCGCCGACCTTTTCCATGAGGCGCTGGACATCCGTCTTCCAATCGATCGCGGCGCCTGGCTTCTTGTGGCTCTGCTGCTGACGATCTCAGGCGCTGCGGCGGGAAGCGTGTCGGCGCTGACGCGGCGTCTGAGCGCGCGCCGCTCGACGCTGGCCGCCCTGGCGACGGCTCTCTATCTGCCGCTGATCGGCGGCATCTGCACGATGTACACCAGCCTGGATGGACGCGGGCCCGCGCCCTATCTCAAGGCCGATCCCGATCCGACGCGCATCGCCCTGCGCCTCGGGATCTCCGCGACCGCCATCGCGGCGCTGCTGCTGTTCCGACCTGTCGCACGTGGGTTGGCCGCGAGATCGCTCGTCCTGCGCACGGGGCGGGTCGATCGGCAGACGATCGCCGCGACGGCGGCGGCGTTCGGCGTCACGGGCGTGGGGGATGTTGCGCGGCTGGTCTCGCTGGGCGTGGGGGGCGCGATCGGGTCCGGGATCGAACTGATCGGCTCGCTGATCGTGGTCGTCGGCTCGCTGCTGGTGACCCTGGCGCTGGCGGGCGCGGCGATCGACGCGTGGCGGGTGCGGAGGGCGATCGTCACGCCCAGCCCCTCCCTCCGGCAAGTCCTGGGCGGATAAGCGGGAAGGGCGCCGGTGAGGGCGGGTCTGCCAGCATGGCAGGCGGGCTGTGGGGCGACGGAGGGCGTGTCATGCGGTCGCGGGATGCGGACGGCGGAGAATCGGCGTAAATGACGTTGAGGAATGGGTTTGCGATTCATGGGCTCGCGGCGCGGCCTTTGCCCACCTCTCCAGGGTCGTGGCTGCGCCGTGTTGGAGGGGGCGCCGTCGGCGACGGACAGATCGGACACGGACGGATGAGGCGAGGATGGCGAGTGTCACCCGCCCAACTTCGAGACGCACGAATCGACACGCGGGCTCCGGTCGCCAACTGGCTGAACGGGCCCATGAGGGAGACAGCGACACATGGCCGTCAAGGAACTCTCGTTTGAAATGGATGCACGTCAGGCGTTGCTCGCGGGCGTCGAGAAGCTCGCCGACGCCGTGCGGAGCACGCTGGGCCCGCGCGGGCGCAACGCGATACTGGACAAATCGTGGGGCGGCCCCTCTGTGACCAAGGACGGCGTGACGGTCGCGGAGGAGATCGAGCTTCGCGACAAGGTGGAGAACATGGGCGCCCTGATCGTCAAGCAGGCGGCCACCAAGACCAGCGATGACGCGGGCGACGGGACGACGACGGCGACGGTGCTCGCCGAGTCGCTTTTCCGCGAGGGGCTCAAGCACGTCGCCGCCGGCGTCGACGCCAACGCGCTGATCCGAGGGATGAAGCAGGGGGTCGAGCTTGTCGTCGCCGACATCCGCAAGCAGGCTCGCGACGTCTCCGGCAAGGCGGACATCCAGGCGGTGGCGACGATCTCCGCGAATAACGACCCCGAGATTGGCAAGATCATGGCCGACGCCTTCGAGAAGGTGGGCAACGACGGCGTGATCACCGTCGAGGAGGGCAAGAGCCTCGAGACGATCGTCGAGGTGGTCGAGGGCATGCAGTTTGATCGCGGCTTTCTCAGTCCGAACTTCGTGACCAATCCCGACGAGATGCGCGTCGAGTTCGAAAAGTGCCTCGTGCTGATTCACGAGGACAAGATCGATTCGGTGAACAAGCTCGTGCCGCTGCTCGAGCGGGTGATGCAGGCGAAGAAGCCGCTGCTGATCATCGCGGAGGACATCACGGGCGAGGCGCTGTCGACGCTGGTGATCAACAAGCTTCGCGGCACGCTCCAGGTCGCGGCGGTGAAGGCGCCGGGCTACGGCGACCGCCGCAAGGCGATGCTTCAGGATATCGCGGTGCTCACCGGCGCCGAGCCGATCATGAAGGACATCGGGCTCGAGCTCGACAAGGTGCAGCTCAGCCAGCTCGGGCTGGCGAAGAAGGTCGAGATCGACTCCGATACGACGACCATCCTCGAAGGCGCCGGGGACAACAAGGACATCCAGGCGCGTATCGAGCAGATCCGGCGGGAGATCGAGCTCGCCACCAGCGATTACGACCGTGAGAAGCTCCAGGAGCGCCTCGCGAAGCTCTCGGGCGGCGTGGCGCAGATTCTCGTCGGCGCCGCGTCCGAGGCGGAGCTCAAGGAGAAGAAGGCGCGCGTCGAGGACGCCCTGCACGCCACCCGCGCCGCGATCGAGGAGGGCGTGGTCCCGGGGGGCGGCGTCGCCCTGCTGCGGGCGCGGAAGGCGATCGAGTCCAAGCGCGACTGGAAGAGCGTCTTCGGGCGCAAGAACGATGTCTCCGCCGAGGAAGTCGGGCACGCGAAGTACGATCTCGCCGCCGGGATCGAGGTGGTTCGCAAGTCGCTCGCGGCGCCGCTCGAGGCGATCGCCAACAACGCGGGCGAGAAGGGCTCCGTCATCGTGGCGCGCGTCAGCGAGAGCGACAGCCCGAGCTACGGCTTCAACGCTCTGACGCTCGAGTTCGGCGACATGTTCGAGGATGGCGTCATCACGCCCGCGAAGGTCGACATCAGCGCGATGCAGAACGCCGCCAGCGTCGCCACCGTCCTGCTCACGACCGACTGCATCGTCACCGAGAAGCCCGATCAGGATGACGACCAGGGCGGCGCGGGCGGCCCCGGCATGGATGAGATGGGAGGCATGGGCGGCATGGGCGGCATGGGCGGAATGGGCATGGGCGGCATGGGCGGTATGGGCGGCATGGGTGGCATGGGATTCTGATCCCCGCTTCCCGCCGAAGACGTCCACACCCCGTCACTCGGAAGTAGAGGTCGCATGTTCGCACGCACGATTGAGCAAATCCTGGTGAAAGCGACGCACGATTCCACGGGTCGGGAGGCGTTCCTTCTCTTCGCCATCCTCGAGCCCGAGGGCGTGCCCACGCACCGCCTTCAGGCGCATTGCGCGCTGGTCAACGCCTTCGCGCAGGATCCGGGCGCCATTCAGGACGTCGATCTCGGCGCCACGGTGGTGCTCGAGGGGCCCGGCGCTTGGGACGATCTGGCCGCAGAGCGCCTGGGCGAGACGCTCGGGAACGAGTGGAGCGTGCAGAAGTTCGCGCAGAAGCAGCGAGACGGCGATTCAGGCGGCGCGGAGCCGGCCTGATTCACAAGAGAAACAACCCGCGAGCGAAGGCTCGCGTCTTGGAGAGGACCCACAGCCATGGCAGTCAAACCGCTTGATGATCGCGTTCTGGTCAAGCCCATCGAGGCGGAGTCGCGGACCGAATCGGGTCTGTATTTGCCCGAGATGGCGAAAGAGCGCCCCATGCAGGGCAAGGTCGTCGCCGTCGGGCCGGGCAAGCTGCTGGGCAACGGCGCCCGCAGCGCGATGGAGGTCAAGAGGGGGCAAACGGTGGTCTTCGGCAAGTACGCGGGGTCGGAAATCGAGTTCAAGGGCGAGGATCACCTGATTCTGCGCGAGTCGGAGCTGCTGGGCGTCATCCAGGGCTGATCTGAGAGCGGAACAAGAGCAATCAACGAGGAGCCTCGAAGCGATGGCCACCAAGCAGATGATGTTTCAGGATACGGCGCTGCTCGAGATGAAGCAGGGCGTCGAGCGCCTGGCGCGGGCCGTGAAGGTCACCATGGGCCCGACGGGCCGCCACGCGGTCATTCAGAAATCATGGGGAAGCCCGAGCGTGACGAAGGACGGCGTCACCGTCTCGAAGGAGGTCGAGTTGTCCGAGCGCTTCGAGAACATGGGGGCGCGCATGGTCAACGAGGTCGCCAAGAAGGTGAACGACAAGGCCGGCGACGGAACCACCTGCGCCACGGTCCTCGCCGAGGCGATCTTCTCAGAAGGCCTGCGCCATGTGACGGCGGGCGCGAACCCCGTCCAGATCCAGCGCGGCGTTAACGCGGCCGCGGAGGCCGCGGCGGCGGCGATCGACGAGATGGCCGTCAAGTGCAAGGGCGTCGATGACTACCGGAAGATCGCGACCGTCTCCGCCAACCACGACTCGGACATCGGCGACATCATCGCCAAGGCGGTCGACAGGGTCGGCCCCGAAGGCGTGATCGAGGTCGAGGAGGGCAAGAGCGCCGACACGACGCTCGAGTTCGTCGACGGCATGCAGTTCGACAAGGGGTATCTCTCGCCCTACTTCATGACCGACCCGAACTCAGGCGAAGCGACGCTCGAGGACGCGGCGATTCTCATCCACGAGAAGAAGATCTCGAACCTGACGGACCTGCTGCCCCTGCTGAATAAGGTGGCGTCGGCGAGCCGACCGCTGCTGATCATCGCGGAGGAGGTCGAGTCCGAGGCGCTGGCGGCGCTGGTTGTCAACCGTCTCCGCGGCGTGCTCAAGGTCGTCGCCGTCAAGGCTCCGGGCTTCGGCGAGCGGCGCAAGGCGATGCTCCAGGACATCGCCATCCTCACGGGCGGCACGTTCTTCTCGGAGGATCTGGGCCGAACGCTCGAGTCGATCGAGCTGAATGAACTCGGCTCGGCGAAGAAGGTCGTCGTCACGAAGGACGACACGACCATCATCGAGGGCGCCGGCAAGAAGAAGGACATCCAGGCCCGGGTGGAGCAGATCCGCACGCTCCATGAGAAGTCCACCAGCGACTACGACCGCGAGAAACTCCAGGAGCGCCTCGCGAAGCTCACGGGCGGCGTCGCGATCGTCAAGGTGGGCGCTGCGACCGAGACGGCGATGAAGGAGCGCAAGGACCGCGTGGACGACGCTCTCCACGCCACTCGCGCCGCCGCGAAGGAGGGATACGTCCCGGGCGGCGGCGTCGCCCTGCTGCGCGCTCAATCGGCGATCGAGCACGCGCGTCGCAGGGGCAAGGGCGACGAGAAGCTGGGCTACGACATCGTCTTCCACGCCGTCGAGGCGCCCTGCCGTCAGATCGCGGAGAACGCGGGCGCCGACGGCGACCTGGTCGTCGAGACGGTCAAGCAGTCGGCGAAGAACGTCGGCTTCAACGCCTCGACGCACGATTTCACCGATCTTGTCAAGGCCGGCATCATCGATCCCGCGATGGTGGCCAAGTCCGCGCTGGTGCACGCGGCGTCCGTCGCGGGGCTCATGCTCACGACGAACGTGCTCGTCACCGATCTGAAGGATGACGACGAGGTCGAGATCGGGGCCATCTCCTGAGCGGCTATCTCGGGCGAACGAGACACCGAAACACCGCGGGCCTGCGCCGGAGACGGGGCGGGCCCGATTTGCGAAGGCTTCCAGAGGATCTGAACGCGAGCTGACGGAGCGGCATGCCGACGACGCGCGACTATTACGAGATTCTGGGCCTCTCCCGCGATGCGACGGAGGACGACATAAAGCGGTCCTACCGCCGGCTCGCCATGAAGTATCACCCCGACCGCAACGGCGGCGACCCCGAGGCGGAGTCCAGGTTCAAGGCGGCGGCGGAGGCGTACGAGGTCCTCTCCGACGAGCGCCGCCGCAAGATCTACGACCAGTACGGGCACGAGGGCCTGCGCGGCTCGGGCGGGCCGGGCGTCCACGATTTCGGACGCATGAACGCCGAGGACATCTTCTCGATGTTCGATGAGATCTTCGGTGGCTTCGGCGGGATGCGCGGCGGGCGCTCGCGCGCCCAGCGGCGGGGCGTGCCGCGCGGGTACGACCTCGAGACGGAGATCGTCATCGATCTCCCCGACGTCCTGAACGGAACAGAGACGGACGTGCAGTTCACGCGCTTGGACGTCTGCGAGACGTGCTCGGGCGGCGGCGCGGCGCCCGGGAGCGAGCCCGCCGAATGCTCGACGTGCGCTGGACGCGGGCAGGTGATCCAGCAGGGGCTGGGGGGCATGTTCCGCATCCAGACCGCCTGCCCGCGCTGCGGCGGACGGGGCACGCGCATCGAGACGCCCTGCCCCGATTGCAAGGGCAAGGGACGCGTGCCCAAGCAAAGATCTATCTCGCTGAAGATCCCCCCCGGCATCCACGACGGGCAGCGCCTGGGCATCCGCGGCGAGGGCGAGCCGCCGCCGCAGGTGGTTTCGCCGGACGGCTCGGGCATCCGAGGCGATCTGCACGTGATCGTCCGCGTCCGCGAGCACGAGCTCTTCGAGCGGCACGGCGACGAGCTGGTGCTGGAGATGCCCATCTCCTTCACGCAGGCGGCGCTGGGCGCGACGATCGTCGTCCCGACGCTGGAGGGCTCGACGACGGTCGACGTGCCGAAGGCGGCGCAGCACGGGACGGCGCTGACTGTCAAGGGAGAGGGGCTTCCGAATCGGCGCGCCGGTCGGCGCGGGGACCTGCACGTCGTCGTCAAGATCGAGATTCCGCGCAGGCTCAATGAGAAGCAGCAGCGGCTCCTGCGGGAGTTCGCCGAGACGGAGGATGTCTCGGTGATGCCTGAGTCACAGGGGTTCTTCAAGAAGATTCGTGAGATCCTGGGCGGATGACGCCGAGGATCGTCTCACGCGCACGCATGGGGGCGCAACATGGCAGGCGAACGAAACACGACTGAGAAGCGGGACGCGAAGGAGCGCGAGGCGCGCCGCGAGCAGGAGGTCCAGCATGAAGACCCCGCGGCGGACGCCTCGGGCGAGGACCTGATCGAGCGACTCGAGCGCGAGCGCGACGAGGCGCTCGAGAAGCACAAGCGCGCCCTCGCCGATTTTCAGAACTATCAGCGCCGCTCGCTGATCAATGAGCGCGAGGCGCGCGAGGAGGGCATCGCCGCGGCGATCCAGAGCGTGCTGAGCGTGCTCGATCATTTCGATCTGGCGCTCAATCAGGATCCGGAGACCGTTTCCGCGTCCCAGATCATCGACGGGGTGAGGCTGATCAAGGGCGAGTTTCTGCGCGCCGTCGGCGAACACGGCGTCATGCCCATCAGCCCCGAGCCCAATGACGAGCTGGACCCGCATTTCCACCAGGCGGTCCTCCAGCAGGAGGCCGAGGGCGTCGACCCCGGGCGCATCGCCGCAACGCTCCAGCCCGGCTACCGCATCGGCGATCGCGTCCTGCGGCCCGCCCAGGTGGCGGTGTCCCCGGCGGAGGAAGAGAAGTAGTCAAGCTGCGGCCCGCGCCGCACAGGAGCCATTGATGCCCACGTATGACTACCGCTGCAAGCAATGCGGCCATGAGTTCGAGCTCTTCCAGTCGATGAAGGAGCGCCCGAAGCGCAAATGCTCCGAGTGCGGCAAGAACGCGCTCGAGCGGCTCATCGGCGCCGGCGCAGGGGTCATCTTCAAGGGCTCCGGGTTCTATGAGACGGACTACCGCTCGGAGTCCTACAAGAAGGCGGCGGAGGCGGAGAGCAAGTCGGCGGAGAACGGCAAGAAGAGCGGGGGCGACGGCGAATCGAAGCCCTCGAAGAAGTCCTCCGACGGCGAGACGAAGAAGACGAAGAAGCAAGCCCCGTCCAACGACGCCTCCTGAGGGCGTCCCGGCGGGGCTGGTAGCATTGGCCTATGCGCGTCATCGGACATGGCGTCGATCTCGTCGAGGTGCGGCGCATCGGGCGGATGGTCGAGGAGCATGGCGAGCGCTTCCTCGCGCGCGTCTTCACGGAAGCCGAGCGGGCCTACGCCGAGCGGCGCCAGGGCCGCTTCGAGCATCTCGCTGCGCGCTTCGCCGCGAAGGAGGCCGCTTTCAAGGCGCTCGGGACGGGCTGGACCCGTGGCGTCGCCTGGACGGACGTCGGCGTGGCGCGCACGCCCGACGGCGTTCCCACGCTCGCCCTGGAGGGGCGGGCCGGCGCGATCGCCCGGGAGATCGGGGTGGCCTCGTGGCAGCTTTCCCTGACCCATGCCGGCGGGCTGGCGATGGCCTCCGTTCTAGCGCTCGCCGATTGACGCGCGGAAGCGGGCGAGCGTCCCGCGCCCCGCGACGTATACTGGCGGGCTATGGCCGTGAGGCGGAATGGACCCGTCCTCTTTGAGTTGCTGAAGGAGAAGCAGCGAGCGGGGAAGCCTCGCGTGGAGGACGCCCCGCCGCCTCCGCCCCCGACGGTCCACACCGCGCCGGCGCGCGCCGCTTCGACGCGCCCGGCCGTCGAGCCCGAGCCCGACGACGAAGCGCCTCACTGGCTCAGTCCTGGGCGCACCGTGCGCATGCCGGTCGGCTACTTTTTCATCGGGGTCGCGATTCTCATCGTCGCCTTCGTCGCCGGGTGGGCCATTGGCCACCAGCGCGGCGCCGCGGCCAGCCGCGCGGAGATCGCCGGCCTCAAGGAGCGGACCCTTGGACCCGTGAACGATCCAGTTCTGGATCCGAGCGCCGCCGATCGGCCCTCCGCGCCGCCGCCCGCCGCCCGTCCGGAGCCGCGTCGCCCGGCCAGTCCCTCCGCCGGGGAGGTGAACTCGACGACGGAGGAGCCGGTGATTGGGTCGGATCCGCGCCAGACGGGGCTCAACTATCTGATCATCGCGCGCGAGGATCCGGACACCGCGGTTCGGGCGGCGCGGTTCCTGGAGCGGAACGGAGTGCCGGTCGCCGTCTTCCCGGATCCGGGCAATCCTCGATTCCACCTGGTGACCTCGCGTCAGGGGTTCCCGCGCGGGACGCTCAGCTCCCCTGAGGCGATCCGGCTCAAGCAGGAGGTGCTTCGGCTGGGTAAGATCTGGACTCGGGACGAGCGAGGGCCCAGCGACTTCGACGACGCCTATTTCTTCAAGCAGTCCTGAGCGGGCGATTCCCCGGCAGGGCTTGGAGTTCCTCTCGCTGCCTGCGGGGGATGCAAACCTATCGAAGGATGATCTCCGATGAGTCTTGATCGCAGTCTTAAGACGGCCGGCAACCTCCTCTCAAAGCGCTCCGTCCTCACGCGCGCCGAGCGCTACGAGAAGCTGAAGGAGATGGGCAAGCGCGACTTCGAGAAGAAGCCGGTGCTCCATCTCCCGAAGGTCAAGAGCGCCTCCTGAGCGCCGGCAGCGAAGCGCCCCACCCATGGATGTCGCTGCATTGCTGGCGGAGCGGGTGCGCTCGGTCGAGGCGTCGGGGATCCGACGCGTCTTCGATCTTGCGGCGACGCTGAAGGATCCGATCGACCTCTCGATCGGGCAGCCGGATTTCCAGCCGCCCGAGCCCATGCGCCGCGCGGCGGCGGAGGCGATCGAGTCCAAGCGCAACGGCTACACCCCCTCCGCCGGCGCGCCCGCGCTTCGAGCGCGCATCTGGCGCCGGATCGAGGAGGATCTGAGCTGGCGCGAGGGCGGCGACGCCGACGTGATGGTGACCTCCGGCACGCTGGGCGGGCTCGCGCTCGCCTTTTTGGCGCTGCTTGATCCGGGCGACGAGGTGATCCTTCCGGATCCGTTCTTCGTGGCGTATCCGCATCTGGCGACGCTCGTCGGCGCGCGCCCCGTTCTGTGCGACACCTACCCCGACTTCCGCATGACGGCGGAGCGCATCGAGCCGCTCATCACGGCGCGCACGAAGGCGGTCCTCGTCAACTCCCCCTCGAACCCCGCGGGCGTCTGCCTGACGCAGAGCCAGTGCGACGAGGTCCTCGAGCTCTGTCGGTCGCGCAACGTGATGCTGATCTCCGACGAGATCTACGACGAGTTTGTGTATGAGGACGGGAGGGACCCCGCCTCCGGTCGCGCCGCCAGCCCGGGGCGGGGCGCCGGGCGGGAGAGCGAGGCGCTGATCATCCGCGGCTTCGGCAAGTCCTACGGATGCACGGGCTGGCGGATGGGCTACGCCGCGGGTCCGAAGCCGCTGATCGCGGAGATGATCAAGGCGCAGCAGTACACCTTTGTGTGCGCGCCCTCGATCGCCCAATGGGGCTGCGTGCCCGCCTTCGAGTGCGACATCTCGGAGACGATCGCGACCTACCAGCGCCGGCGGGACATGGTCGTCGAGCGGCTGTCGGAGGTGACGGAGGTCGCCCGCCCCGGCGGGGCCTTCTTCGTCTTTCCGAAGGCGCCGCCGCGCTTCGAGGGCAAGGCGATCGATTTCGTCGAGCAGGCGGTCGAGCGGAGCGTCCTGATCATCAACGGGGGCGTCTTCTCGAGCCGGGACACGCACTTTCGCATCTCCTACGCGCAGCGCGACGACAAGCTCGAGCGCGGGATCGACATTCTGGTCGACCTGCTGCGGGGGTAGGGCGGCTCCGAAATCGGTAGTGAAATCGACCGACTCTGGTCGGCCTGCGGGGCGACCGCCGAAGGCCGCTATCATCGTGCCGAGAAGCCGCGCGCCGGTCGTGGATGGCGCGGCGCCGCACGCAGAGCACCGAAGGAGAAGGATCAATGGCCATTCGCGTCGGCATCAATGGATTCGGACGGATCGGGCGCCTCGTCTACCGCGCAGCGCGGGAGCGGCCCGACATCGAGGTGGCCGCGGTCAACGACCTCGTCCCCGCGGAGGATCTCGCCTATCTACTCAAGCACGACTCGACGCACGGCCGCCTCAAAAAGAGCGTGACCCACGACGACGACTCGATCAAGGTCGAGGGCAAGACGACGAAGGTCTTCGCGCAGAAGGATCCCGCCTCGATCCCGTGGCGGGACGTCGGCGCCGACTACGTGCTGGAGTCGACGGGCCTCTTCACCAAGGGCCCGGACGCGCGCAAGCACATCGACGGCGGCAAGGCCAAGCGCGTGCTCATCTCGGCGCCGACGAAGACGCCAGACGAGGTGCGCACGTTCGCCTACGAGATCAACCATGAGCAGTACGACCCGGAGAAGGACTACGTCCTCTCCAACGCCTCCTGCACGACGAACTGCCTGGCGCCCATGGCGAAGGTCGTCAATGACGAGTTCGGGCTGGTCGAGGGGTTGATGACGACGGTCCACGCCGTCACGGCGACGCAGTTGACGCAGGACGGGCCCAGCAGCAAGGACAAGCGCGGCGGACGAAACGCCTACGACAACATCATCCCGGCCAGCACCGGCGCCGCGAAGGCGGTGATCCTCTGCATCCCGGAGCTCAAGGGCAAGCTGACGGGCATGGCCTTCCGCGTGCCCGTCGTGGACGTCTCCGTCGTCGATCTGACGTTCCGCACGGAGAAGTCCACCTCCCTCTCGAAGATCAACGAGGCCTTCCGCGCCGCCTCGGAAGGCGCGATGAAGGGCGTGCTCGCGTACACGGAGGACGATGTCGTCTCGACCGACTTCATCACCGATCCACACTCATGCATCTACGACGCCGGCGCCGGCATCGAGTTGAACTCGAACTTCTTCAAGATCGTCGGCTGGTATGACAACGAGTACGGCTACGCCTGCCGCTGCGTCGACATGCTCGCTTACATGGCCCAGAAGGACGGCAACGCTTGATGCGACTCCCGCTGCTCGCTCTTGTCGGATCGATCATCGTTCTGCTTGCGGCGCCCAGCGTCTGCGCGCAGGCCAGGCTCGTCCAGCCGCGGGAGAAGGCGGAGGAGTCGGGCTGGTGGTGGATGGCTCTTGTCCGCGACGACGGCGTGAAGATTCCGTTCCTGCTGTACGCGCCGCGCGAGGGGGAGGAGCAACCCTTCATCCGCAACGGCGAGGAGAAGATTCCCGTCGACGCCGCCTGGGAGGGTGAGACGCTCACGCTCGATTTCCCGCACTACGACTCCCGTCTTATCGCCACGCTCACCGACTCGGACCAGCCGCTCCGTCCCGATCGCGTTTTCGAGGGCGAGTGGCGCAAGACCGCCCGAGGCGAGGTCCGAGTGATGAAGGTCGACGGCAACGCCGCCATCAATGGCCACTGGCGCCAACGCTTCTCCGGCGCCCTCCGTCCCGACGCGATCGTCACGCGCGCCGCGCCGGTGGATGTCTTCGGAGTCTGGCGGATGAACTTCGCCGACTCGGGAGTCGCCAAGGGCGTCTTCCACCCCATCGAGAAGGCGGGCGAGCAGGGCAGGAGAATCGGCGAGGGCGTCCGCGGGACGGTCCGGACGCCGACGGGCGACTACCGCTTCCTCGCGGGCATGAACGATGGACGGCTCGCCCTCTCCGTCTTCGACGGCGCCCACGCCTTCCTCATCACGGGCGCTCTCGAGCGGGACGGCGACCGCATGACCGGCTTCTTCTACTCCGGCAATCATTGGAAGGAGGCCTTCAGCGCCGAGCGCGTTCCCGAGGGCGAGGACTTCACACTGCCGGATCCCTTCGAGGACACGAGCGTCACCACCCCCGATCGTCGTCTGCGCCTGCCGCAGCTTCAGGCGCCGCCTTATGCGGACAGGCCCGTGATCGTCTCCATCTTCGGCACATGGTGCCCCAACTGCCACGATGAGGCGTCGGCGCTCGTGGATCTGTACGAGCGCTATCACGATGAGGGGCTTCAGATCCTGGGGCTCGCCTACGAGCACACCGGCGCCGACGAACGCGCCCGCCGGCAGGTCGAGCGCTTCAAGGAGAAATACGGGATTGATTGGCGCATCGTGGTCGCAGGCTCCAGTGATAAGCAACAGGCCTCCGCCACGCTCCCCGCGGTCGATCGCATCCGCGCCTTTCCCACGACGATCTTCCTGAATCGGGACCACACCGTCCGCGCCGTGCATTCGGGATTCTCGGGGCCCGCGACCGGCGACGCCCATGACGAGCTCCTCGAGCGGTTCGACCAGCTCACCCGGGACATCCTCTCCTCCGAACCCTGAGTGCGCGGGTTCGCGGCATCGCGATCGGGCGCGGCGCCCGATCCAGGAATGGGCCGATGCGCGATCTTCTCCTCTGCTGCCTCACAAGTCTCCTGCTCGCCTCCTGCGCCTCGCGCGCGAAGGCCCCTCCGCCCGAGCGGATCGAGCATTACCGCCTCATCCTCGAGCTTCCCAGCGGGCAGGATCTGCCCTTCTTCATCGCCCTCCCCCGCGAGGCGCGCGACGGGCGGGCGTACGTCCTCAATGGCGAGCAGCGCACGCCCGCGGAGTTCTCGCGTGTGCGCGTGGAGGAGGCCCGACGCATCACACTTCGCTTCGACAAGGATTCGGCGCTCTCCCTGCGCATCGAGGACGACGGGGCCGTGCGCGGCGTTTGGGATCGTCCTCAGGGGGATCCACTGGCGGTCGAGGGTAACTGGGCGCAGTGGACGCCCGATTTCGAGCTGCGCCGCTTTGCGCCGCCGTCGCTGATTCGCGCGCGGGCCGCGGGCGACGCCTCGGGCGTCTGGCGGCTCAACTTCGACGGCTCGCAGCGACCCGGGCTGCGGCTGGATCTGGTGGAGCGCTCCAACGGCGTGGTGATGGCGATCCTGTCGGATGGCGATTCGACGTGGGAGCTGCCCGAGGGGCCGCTCGCGGGCGCGCGCTTCGCGGATGACATCCGGGTCGGACGATTCGACGGTCGCAGCGCAATCGTCGTCGAGCTGCTCCTCGGGGCGCGCGGGGAGTGGCTGGAGGGGCTGCTCTGGTCGGCTGCGGAGGAGCGGCCTTTCGCCTTTGTGGGCGAGCGCGAGAAGTGATCAGTCCCCATGCTTCTCGCGCAAGCGCGTGCTGAGGCGCAGCAGCAGGTGGACGCGCTCGACCTCGTCGAGCCAGTCCGCCAGCGTCGCCTTGAGCTCCTCATCCGGCACCGGGGCGCCCGGCAGCGGGCAGGAGGCGCCGAGTTGCCGCTCCGCAATGGCGCGGTAGCGGGTGAGCGTGCGGTCGCCGAAGAGGGAGACGAACTCGAAGTCCTCGGCCATGAAGATCGCCATGGGCACGCGCAGGCCGGCGCAGATCTTGATCCGCTCGGACAGATCGGAGTGCTCGTCGCGATCGACGTAGCGCGTTTCGATCTTCTCAGAGCCCTCCGCGATGCGCTCGATGAGGGGGCACTGCTGCACGCAGTCGCCACACCAGACGCCGCTGGAGATCAGGATCTTCATCTCGCGCGTGAATCCGGCGAGCAGCTTCTTCTGCGTGTCGGTGAGCCCTGCCTGGTTGTAGATCTGGCTCCAAGCCTCCTGCTGATCGGGCTTGCCAGTGGCGACGTAGGCGTCATACGGCAGGGCGGCATGGAACTTGGTTTGAAGGAAATCCGAGCTCAGCATCACCAGCGCTCCTTGTCGTTCTGCGGGGCCATGTCCCACACTTCGGACGTCTCGCCGTTGATCGTCGTCCCGCCATGGAAGACGTTCTTGATGTAGGGCAGGAATGACTGCGGGAAGATCGGCTTCTGTGCGCTCGCCTCATCGAGCGTCTTGAGGCGCTCCGCGCTGAGATCGACCTCCAGCGCCGCGAGATTGTCCTCGAGCTGGTCCATCTTGCGGGCGCCGATGATGGTGGAGTCGACGCCGGGCTGGGCCTGGCACCAGGCGAGGGCGATCTGCGGGAGCGAGGCGCCGGTGTCCGTGGCGACGGACTTCATCGCGTCGAGAATCCCGAACGTGCGCTCGTTCAGGTGCTGCGAGTTCTCGTCGTAGCGCGTGTCCTTCGGCGCCGAGTCGCGCGTGTACTTGCCCGTCAGGATCCCGCCCTTCAGCGGCGACCACGGCGTGACCCCCATGCCCATCGCGCGGGCCATGGGCAGCAGCTCGTTCTCCGGCGTGCGCTCGATGAGCGAATACTCGATCTGAAGGGCGATGAGCGGGGCGGAGTCGCGGAACTGCGCGATGGTCTGCGCCTCGGCGCATTTCCACGCCGGCGTGTCGGAGAAGCCGATGTAGCGGACCTTCCCGGAGCGGACGAGGTCGTCCAGCGCCCGCATCGTCTCCTCGATCGGCGTGTGATGATCCCAGAAGTGCAGCCAGTAGAGATCGATGTAGTCGGTCTGGAGGCGGCGCAGCGACTCCTCGCACGCGGCCAGAATTGATTTCCGACCGGCGCCGCCCGAGTTGGGATCGCCCGGATGCATCGCGCTCATGAACTTGGTCGCGATGACCATGCGGTCGCGCTTGGAGGCGTCCTTGCAGAGATGATCGCCGATGATCACCTCCGAGTGCCCTTTGGTGTACATGTTCGCGGTGTCGAGGAAGTTGCCGCCGCGATCGATGTAGGCGTCGATGATGCGCTTGGACGTCTCGACGTCGCTGCCCCAGCCCCATTCCTCGCCGAAGGTCATCGTCCCGAGGCACAGCGGCGAGACGCGCAGGCCCGAGCGTCCCAGGGTGATGTAATGGTCGAGCGGCATCGGTCTTCTCCTCCTCTTCACGCTCTTCGCTTGCTCCGGGCGCATCGTATCCACGGATTGGGGCGAGTCGAGCCGGTCACTCCTGGGAGGCGTCATCCTGTGCGCATTCGATCAGCCGGCGCAGCGTCTCGAACGCCTCCATGGGGCTCATCTGCTCGATCGTCAATCCCTTCAACTCCTCGATCGCGGGATGTGGCACGTACTCCTTGAAAAGTGGGAGCTGATCGTGCTCGGCGCGCGCCGGGACGCGCCCGACATCGGGAGAACGCGATTCCAGAACGCCCTCCGCCCCCAGATCATGCGAGACGCGGAGCGAGTCCAGCACCTGCCGCGCGCGTTGAACAACTTCCGCCGGCAGCCCCGCCAGCTTGGCGACGTGGACGCCGTAGGACTGATCCGTCCGGCCGGGCAGGATGCGGTGCAGGAAGACGATCTCCTCGCCCCATTCGCGGACGGAGACGTGCAGATTCGCCACCCGCCCCGTCAGCCGCTCCTCCAGCGCCGTCAACTCGTGGTAGTGCGTCGCGAAGAGCGTGCGCGGGCGCGGCGCGCCCTCCGGATCGCCCGCGAGGCGCTCGGCGATCGCCCACGCGAGGCTCAGCCCGTCGAGCGTGCTCGTGCCGCGCCCGATCTCGTCGAGGATGACGAGCGAGCGGTCGGTCGCGTGATGCAGGATGTTGGCGGTCTCGGTCATCTCGACCATGAAGGTGGACTGGCCCGCGTGGAGGGCGTCGTCGGCGCCGACGCGCGTGAAGACGCGATCGGTCAGCCCGATGCGCGCGCGCGCCGCAGGCACGAAGGAGCCCGCGTGGGCGAGCAGCGTGATCAGCGCCGCCTGGCGGATGTAGGTGGACTTGCCCGCCATATTCGGGCCCGTGATCAGCGCCAGCCGTGCGGCGCCCTCGACGTCGAAGAGCGTCGTGTCATTCGGGACGAAGGAGTCGGCGAGCGATTCCTCGAGCGTTGGATGGCGCCCCTGCTCGATGTCGAGGATGGGCTCGTCCCTCATCTCGGGACGGATCCAGCCCTTGCGAGCCGCGCGATCGGCGAAGGCGCGGAGGACGTCGAGCTCGCCCGCCGTCTCGCCGAAGCGCGCCAGCTCGCCCAGCGCCTCGGCGCATCGATCGCACAGGGCGGCGAAGAGCGCCTTCTCGCGCTCGATGGCGCGCGTCTCCGCCGAGAGGGCGCGCTGCTCGAACTCCTTGAGCTCGGGCGTGATGTAGCGCTCGGCGTTCTTGAGCGTCTGCTTTCGCGTGAACGAGTCCGGCGCGCGCCGCGCCTGCGCGCTCGGCAGCTCGAGGTAATAGCCAAAGACCTTGTTGAAGCCGACCTTCAGGCTGGGCAGGTCGTGCTTTTTCGCAAGCGCCCCCTGATGCTCGGAGAGCCAGCGCCCGGCGTCGCGCTGAAGCGAGCGGCATTCGTCCAGCTCGGCGTCGACGCCGTCGCGGATCAGCCCGCCCTCGCGCAGATGCGGCGGCGGGCGCTCGACGCATGTGCGCTGAATCTCGTCCGCCAGCGGGCGCAGAACGCTCTCGACCTCCGCGAGAGCCGCCTCGTGCGCGCGGAAAGCGGGCGCGTTGGAGATCGCCTCGCGCAGGGCCGTGAGGCGCGAAAGCGACTGCCCGAGGGCCGTGAGATCCCGCGGCGTCGCGCGCCCGAGACCGAGCCGACCGCCGATGCGGGCGACGTCCTGCACGCCCTCGAGCGTCTGTGTCAGCCCCTCCAGCGTGCGCCGATCCTCGAGCAGCGTCGCGACGCACGCGTGACGCGCCTCGATCGCGTCGCGCCGCGCCAGCGGGCGGCACAGCCAGTCGCGGACGAGCCGCCTGCCCATCGGCGTCGCCGGCGCGCTCGATCCGCGAAACAGTCCGAGGAGCGAGCCTTCGATGTCATCGCCGCGCACCGTGCGCTCGATCTCGAGCGATCGCAGCGTGGTCGCGTCGATCGTCAGCGCCTCGGCGTCCGCTTCGCGCCGGGGCGGCGCGATGTGTCGCAGCGTCGCGCGCCCGTCCTCGCCCGCCTGGGTCTCGCGGAGATAGCGGACGATCGCGCCGGCGGGCGCGAGCTCGGGATCGTCCTCTTCGAATCCGAAGCCCGCGAGCGTCGCGACGCCGAACTGCTCGCGCAGAGCTTCCGCCGCTTCCTTCGGGCGAAACTGCCACGCCGGGCGCTTTGTGGTCGCGATGCGCCGTCCTCCGGCGCGCTGCGCCATCGCATCGAGCAGCCTCTGTGCTTCGGGCGTGGGCGTTCCGTCCGCCTGCTCGGGCGCGAGCGTCTCGCTGACGCCGCGCCGAATGAGCTCGTCCGGCGCGTCCTCCGGCGCGCAGGAGGCGACGCGAAACGCGCCTGTCGAGAGCTCGATGACGGCGAGGTGCGCACGCCTCCGCTCGATGGAGATCGAGGCGAGCGTGTTGGGGGCATCGCTCTCCAGCAGCGAGTCGTCCACGAGCGTGCCCGGGGTCAGCACGCGCGTCACCGCCCGATCGACGACGCCCTTCGCCTCCTTCGGATCCTGGACCTGCTCGCAGACGGCGACGCGATATCCCTGCTCGATCATCCGGCGCAGATACGACTCCACGGAGTGATACGGCACGCCCGCCATCGGAACGCCCGGCGTGCGCTCCGTGAGCGTGATGCCGAGCGCCTTGTGCGCGGTGACGGCGTCGTCGTCGAACATCTCGTAGAAGTCGCCCATCCGGAAAAAGAGGACGCAGTCCGGATGCTGCCGTTTGAAGGCGTCGTACTGGCGCATCGCGGGGGTGTCCCGCGGCGATCTGCGGCTTGACTGCTTCTGGTCCTTCGCGCCGGGCATGACCCGCCAAGATACGCGCGGGCGAAGGACGCGCCGGCGGCGCGTGAAAAAAGCCCCGCCGGGCGTCCGGCAGGGCCTCTTCAAGTGGAGCGGAAGGGGATCGAACCCTCAACCTCCTCGATGCGACCGAGGCGCTCTCCCAATTGAGCTACCGCCCCAAACGGGCTTGCGGGGCGAGTATACGCGTCTGCGGGGCGGCATCCACCGCCCCACGGCGCTCCCCGCCGCCCCCAAGCGGCCCCGCGCCCGATCGCCCCAGTTCGGACTTCGCCGATCCGTTTCTACATGCATCTCAGTTGCAGGAAGGGGCGGCGGGGGGAATGATACGCGCATGAGCGATTTCCGGTTCGTCCGCTATCTCCTTCTTGTGGGCAGCGCGGCGCTGCTCGCCATCGCAGCGCCCGTCGGGTGCGGCTCGCGCGAGGAGTCGTCCCGCGTTCGGATTGCGGCCACAATCCCGCCGCTCGCCTGGGTGGCTCGTGGGCTCGCTCCCGAGGGGGCGGAAGTCTCCGTTCTGACGCCCGCCGGCGCCTCGCCGCACACCGCTGAGCCGACCCCAGCCTCCGTGGCCCGCTTCGTCCGAGCTGATGTCGTGTTGCGGGTCGGTCTGGGCTTTGAACCCGCGGCGGCGCGGGCGCTGGAGAAGCATCCGGATCGGGATCGGCGGGAGGTCGTCTTCGCGCGCCTGCTGACTGACGCAGAGCGGGAGGCTGTTCACGGCCACGCGCATGCCGACCATGACGACGCGCATGAGGACGCCCACGAGCAC
>CAYVIJ010000012.1:0-72888 GCA_964451515.1 uncultured Phycisphaeraceae bacterium
CATGGCTGTCGTCAGCTCGTGCTGTGAAGTGTCGGGTTAAGTCCCTTAACGAGCGCAACCCCTGTCGCTAGTTGCCAGCGCGTCATGGCGGGGACTCTAGCGAGACTGCCGGTGTCAAACCGGAGGAAGGTGGGGATGACGTCAAGTCCTCATGGCCCTTATGCCCAGGGCTACACACGTGCTACAATGGCGCGTACAGAGCGATGCAAGCCCGCGAGGGGGAGCAAATCGCAAAAAGCGCGCCCCAGTTCGGATTGCAGGCTGCAACTCGCCTGCATGAAGTCGGAATCGCTAGTAATCGGAGATCAGCCACGCTCCGGTGAATACGTTCCTGAGCCTTGTACACACCGCCCGTCACGTCATGGAAGCCGGGGGCGCCCGAAGTCGCCGCGAATCAGCGGTGCCGAAGGCGAACTCGGTGACTGGGACGAAGTCGTAACAAGGTAGCCGTAGGAGAACCTGCGGCTGGATCACCTCCTTTCTAAGGGATTTCCTTAGACCGTCCGGCGGAGCGATCCCCCGGACGCGATGAGTCAGCACAATCTCGTCTCCCGCGGGAGATGACCGCGCGGCGACGCGCGGCCAAGATCAACCGACTGTTTGCGATACACGACGGCGTTCACCCTTCGGGTGGACGCCGTTTTTCATGCGCTTCCCCGGGGCCAACTGGCCAGCTCGCTCGGCGGCGCCAGCAGCGCGCCCTCGATCGGCGCCGGCAGCGCATCCGGCGCGACGGCCTGCTCGATCGTGAACTGTCCCACCGCCGTGCGCCGCAGCCCCGTGAGCATGCCCCCCGTTCCCAGACGTTCACCCAGATCGCGCGCCAGGCTGCGGATGTAGACGCCCTTGCCGCAGTGAACCTCGATCGTCAGCCGGGGCCAGGCGTAGTCGAGCAGCTCGATCCCGTGGATCGTCACGCGCCTTGCCGGCGGCCGCTCGTCCGACTCCCCGCGCCGCGCCCGCTGATACGCCCGCTCCCCCTCGACGTGCACCGCCGAGTAGACCGGCGGACGCTGTTCGATCTCCCCGACGAACCCCAGCAGCGCTTCGCGGACGGCCTCCTCCCTCACCGGAGCGGCAACCTCGACCACCGTCCGCTCGCCCTCGAAATCATCCGTCGTGGAGAAGGCGGAGAGATCGAGCTCGGCGCGGTAGCGCTTGGACGTCGCCATCAGCGCCGGGACTATCTTCGTCGCGCGCCCCAGACACAGGAGCAGGACGCCCGTCGCAAGTGGATCGAGCGTCCCGGCGTGCCCAACCTTCGCGCCGCCGGTTCGCCGCCGGATTTCCGCGCAGATGGAGGCGGAAGACCGTCCCAGCGGCTTGTCGATGACGAGCAGGCCGTTCAGGTCGGGACGTCGATTGCGCGGGCCGCGGGCCATCGTTAGAATGTACGGGCGACAGAGGGATTGATGGATCGCGCCGCCTGAAATCCCGGGCGCAAGTGAATATCCTTTTCGATCCGGGTGGGACCGCCCGATCGCGGGCGTCGGGGGACAATCCGGAGAGGTGTCCGAGTGGCTGAAGGAGCGGCACTGGAAATGCCGTATACGGCTTGTCCGTATCGCGGGTTCGAATCCCGCCCTCTCCGCTTCCAATGATCAGCGCCCCTCACGAGCCGTTGGGGGGCGTTTTTCGTCTTGAGTCGAATGCAACAGACCCGGTGGGGCAGGCGGCCCTGCCTGCCCGGACTTGCTGGTCCATCGCAAACAACTGGTAGGCGCATTTCCATCCACTTTTACATAACATGGATTATCGGCGGCAGGGGGGCCATACCGGCCAAGCCGGGCCGCGGGCCTGCCTACCCTCCGGGCCCATGACCAACCCCCGCCCAACCCTACCCCGCTTCGCCGCCACGCTCCTGGCGAGCCTCTCCCTTAGCCTCACCGGCTGCTTCCTCGCCGCCGGGCCCGCGCTGGGCGTCGCCGTCAACGCAGCGGATACAACCGGACGCGAGCTCAAGCGCGGCAAGCTCCGGCTCGTCTACAACGTTCCCTTCCCGGAGATGTCGGCGGCGCTCGACCAGGCGATGCGCGAGCTCTCGCTCGAGGTTCGCAATGAGCGGCCCGTGACGCTCAACGAGGATGGCGATCCCGTCCGCCGGCGTTTCGAGGTCTACGACCGCCACGGCTGGGTGGCCCTCGTCCAACTGACCGCCCGGACGGAGACGATGACCGCCCTGCGGATCAAGGTCGGCCTCTTCGGCGATCGCGGCTCGGCCGCCCTGATCGCCATCGAGGTGAGCCAGGCCGTCCGGCGTCTTGGGTTCGTGGAGGACGCCAACCCCCCCGGTGACGACGTGGGGTTCTGAGCGCCAATCTCCATCAACAACCGGTGGGGCAGGGCCGCCTGCCCACTGGTGTCGTTGTCAACGGCGCTTGCGCTTGCGGCTCTTGGGGCTGCGCGACTTGGTGCCGCGCTTGGTGCGGAAGCCGCCCATGCCGCCGGTGGGCGCGCCAGCGCCGGCGGTCTGCATCTGCCGCAGCGCCTGCTCCTTGCCGCCTCCGCCGAGGCCGGCCATCTGCTTGGAGAGCTTGGTCATGGTGTCGAACTGCTTGACGAGGCGTCCGACCTCCTCGTTCTTGACGCCCGAGCCGGAGGCGATGCGCTTGCGGCGCGAATGGTTGATGAGCTTGACCTCGCGGCGCTCCTCGCGGGTCATCGAGTTGATCATGCCCTCGACGCGATCGAGCTGGTTGTCCTCGATGTTGATGTCCTTCAGCGCCTGCCCGACGCCCGGCAGCATCCCGAGGAGCTGCTTCATGGGGCCCATCTTCCGAAGCGAGCGAAGCTGCTTCAGGAAGTCGTCCATGGTCATCTCGCCCCTTCGCATCTTCTCCTGTAGGAGCTCCGCCTCCTCTTCGGAGACCTGCTCCTGCGCCTTCTCGACGAGGGAGACGACATCGCCCATCCCGAGGATGCGCCCCGCGACGCGCTCGGCGTGGAACTCCTCCAGCGCATCGAGCTTCTCGCCCGTGCCGACGAACTTGATCGGCGCGCCCGTCACCTTCTTGACCGACAGCGCCGCTCCGCCGCGGGTGTCGGAGTCGAACTTGGTCAGGATGACGCCGTCCACCTCAAGCCGCTCGTGGAACGCCTTCGCGGAGGCGACGGCGTCCTGGCCGATCATCGCATCGACGACGAGGAAGATCTGGTGGGGCTGCACGGCGCCGGCCACGCCCTGGAGCTCTCGCATCAGATCGTCATTGACGTGCAGACGCCCCGCGGTGTCGAGGATGACGGTGTCGATCCCCGCCTCGCGCGCGCGCCGAACGGCGTTCCGGCAAACCTCGACCGCCGCGCCGACCGCCTTGCCATACTCGGAGACCTTCTCGGGCTCGGAGTAGAACGTCACCGAGGCGCCGCCCGCCGCCTCCTCCTGGACCTGCGTGGCGACGGTCTCGAGCTGATCCACCGCCGCGGGGCGCTGGAGGTCGGCGGCGACGAGCATGCAGGAGCGGCCCTGCTTCTTAAGGCGGGCGGCGAGCTTGCCGCAGGTCGTCGTCTTGCCGCTGCCCTGGAGGCCGCACATCATCACGACGGTCGGCCCGGGTGAGACACGCAGCACACCCGGGGCGGGCTTCTGCTGCTCGGCGCTCGGATCATCCGGCTCGACCCCGGACATCAGCGCGACGAGCCGCTCGTGGACGACGCCGATGAACTCCTGCCCGGGCTTGAGGCTCCGCGTGACCTCGCGCCCGAGGGCCTCACGGACGACCTCGTCGCAGAACTGCTGGGCCACGTCGTACTGGACGTCGGCTTCGAGGAGGGCGGTGCGCACCTCCCGGATCGCCTCCTGGATGTTCGACTCGGAGATCGTCCCCTGCCCGGAGATCTTCTTGAGCGCGCTCGAAAAGCCTTCTGAGAGTCGTTCGAACATGGCCGAGATGGTAGGCGGAACGCCCGACCGCAGCCCTCGCCGTTATGTCAAACTGAGGGGAACCGGTGGGACAGGCGTCCCTGCCTGCCCGGACTTGCTGGTTCATCCAACTCGGCCTCTGGTGGGACGGCTCGCCGAGCCGTCTCTTCCCGCTCACACCGAAGCCGGTGGGGCAGGCGTCCCTGCCTGCCCGTCATTGCACGTCCGAAACGAGATTCCCACTCTTCCAGGCGCAGGGCTTCGCTCAAGCCGTCTACAAGCCCCTACCCCCTCGCGTGCGCAGCGCGCGAACTCCCGGTGGGACAGGCGTCCCTGCCTGCCCGGACTTGCTGGTTCATCCAACTCGGCCTCTGGTGGGACGGCTCGCCGAGCCGTCTCTTCCCGCTCACACCGAAGCCGGTGGGGCAGGCGTCCCTGCCTGCCCGGGCAAGTGGGACCAGTTCGGGACGATTGGAGCGCGGGGGTTCGATCGTGTGCCACGGGCGGCTTGCCCGCCCGTGCTGAGGTCCGTCATCCAGACCATCTCTTGCTTGTCCGCCCGTGCCAGACCAGCGGGCAAGCCGCCGCTGATCCGCAGCTCCCCTACTGCTCGTCGTCATCCCGCTCGCTCGGCCGTCCGCCGAAGGGCAGCGGATCCGGCTCCTCGCCCTTCGTCCACGCCTTGACGCGAGGCCAGAGGACCTCGACCACGACGATCTTGATGCACGCCGCGACGGGAATCGCCACCAGCACACCGTACACCCCCGCCAGCACGCCGCCGGCCAGCGACGCGAAGAGGATCGTCGGCGCGTCCATGTTCGTGCTCTTGCCCTGGATGGCCGGGCTGAGAAGGTAGTCGTCGGCGGTCTGGCCTGCGAAATAGACAGCGGTCGGCGCGATGAGCGTCCACCAGATCGAGTCGCGCCACGCGGGCGAGTTCGGCTCGAGCCAGAGCAGAATGATCGCGACCGGAATCCCGATCAGCGAGAGATACGGCGCGATCGAGAGCACGCCGACGAGCGCGCCGACAAGCAGCGCCGCCGGGACGCCGATGAGCCAGTACGACAGGATGTAGAACACCGCGAGAATCGCCGCGATCGTCAGCCGTCCTCGGATGAAGCCCGAGATGACGCGATCCATCTTCTTCCCGAGCTCGATGAACTCGCCCCGCCGGCGTTCGGGAATCAGATCCTCCCAGAACTTCATCACGTGCCCCCAGCCCACCGTGATGAAAAAGAAGAAGAACGCGGTGAGGAACGCGGCGAAGAGAAGGAAGCCGAGCGAGGTCAGTGTGCGGATGACGAACGTCACCGCATCGGCGCCCGTCCGAATCGCCTGTCGGCTCAACTGCCCGCGGTTCTCACGCCACCAGACCCCCGCTTCCTCCAGCAGCCCAAAGACGAACAGCCCGATCTCCGCGCCCACCCCGGCCTCTTCCACCCCGGACTCATCCGCCTCCGCCGGCTCCTCCGGCGGCGCCTCCTCGTCCGGGACCAGACCGTCCTCCTCCGCGGCCGCCTGCCATTCGACGATCATGTCGCGGAAGTCCTGCCACGCTTCCCCGGGCAGCGCCTCGCGCAGGCGCTCGTCCTCCGGCGACTGCACCGAGCGCACCAGCCGGTTCACGTTCGTCCCCAGCGTGTCGACGAGGTCCGCCGTCTGCGCGACGGCGATGGCGCCGCCAAGGATCAGCGGCCCGCCGATGACGACGATCGCCCCGAAGATGATGATCAGCGCCGCGATTCGCCGGCTGATCCACTCGACGCGCGTCAGCGACTTCACCACCGGCTCGAAGAGATACGCCAGCAACATCGCCAGCAGCAGCGGCACCGTCACCAGGCTCAGCTTGTAGCCGAGATACAGCAGCCCGAAGATCGCCGCGAGCACGAGCAGATCGCGAATCGGCTGGATCTGCCAAAGATGCCGCGTCAGCAGCGTGGCGGGCAGCGCCGAGCGCGAGTCCCCCTGCCGCTTCGAGGCCTCGGGTCCGTTCTCCGCGTCGCCCTTCGGAGCGTTGTCGGCCATGGGCAAGAGCGTACTGACGCCGCCGCCGCCTCGCACACAGCAAGCGAGCCCGCCTGAGCGCGCAACCACCGGGAGCGGCGCGCGAGCCGAGGCGAATGCAACGAGAGCGGTAGCGCCGGGCCGCTCACACCCAAACCGGTAGCGGCGGCCCGCCGTGCCCGCCGGCGGCGCTCGGGAAGGAGTTGGAGCTTCGTGATGGACCAGCAAGTCCGGGCAGGCAGGGCCGCCTGCCCCACCCGGTTCATTTCCATTCGCCTCTCGTCTCGAGTCGAACGCAACAGTCCCGGTGGGGCAGGCCGCCGTGCCTGCCCGGGCAAGTGGGAACGACTCGTGACGATTGAAACGAGGGGGGTTCGAGCGCGTGCCACGGGCGGACAAGCCGCCCACGGCGAACAAAACCCCAGGGAGCGACAGGCCGTCTCACCAGCAGTGGATACGCGCTACAGGAGAGGCGCCGACGCTCGAGCGAGCGATTCGTTTATGCAAGTGGTCAGCCGACCTCGAGTTCCTCGAACGCCTCGTCGAACTCATAGACGCCGCGGAAGTCCTCGAGCGAGTCCTCCTCCGTCTTGCGCATGAGCCCCGCCTCGACCATCGCGAAGACGATCCGCCCGAAGTCTTCCGTCGATCGAATCCGCCAGCGGAAAAGGACGAGGCGCGCCAACCTGCCGAACTGATTCGAGGCGTAGTCGCGGAGCCCCAGGCACAACTCCTGACCCGAGACGTGCCGCCCTTGCTCGGGCAGGTCCGGCTCATGGCGCCGAATCTGATCAATGGTGTACCGAAGACCCTGCTGCACAAAGAGGAAGGCCTCCGGGGGGAATGGACCCGCCTCCTCGCGGATGGCTCGCCAGTCGATCGGACTCAGTTCGTCGTCCACGATCCAGACTCCTCTCACCGGCGGCTCGGGCCGGATGTCCTCGAAACTGTATTCAGCGTTCCGTTGATCGGGCAACCCGCTTCTCATTCTGGAGTCGCCCGCCTCCTCCGGAGGACCTCGGGACGTCCGAAGGCCGACCCTTGCTCACGTGCGGGCTCTCCCGGATCGCCCAGCGCAGGGGCGCCGACGCCCACTCCCCGGCGTAGTCGACCCCGATCCGCGCCGTGTTCACCGTTCGCGAGCGGGGAATCGCGCGTCGGCGCGTCCGCTCGATCCGCAGCTCGCCCACGCCGACCTTTGGTCCATCCTGAAACCGCCAGCCATCCAGCGACCGATCGATCGCCATCGCCTGACACAGCTTCGCGGGCCCCGAGCAGAGATCCGTCGCGCGGAGCGAACGCGAGCCACCGCGGAGCGACCGCATCTGCTCCAACCCTTCCACCGGCTCCAGCGCCCGGATCAGCACCGCCACGGGCTCATCCACCGCCCCGCATACGACGTTCACGCAGTGGTGCATCCCGTAGGTGAGGAACACATAGATCGTCCCGGGCGAACCGAACATCGGCTCCGTCCGCGCCGTCCGCCGAGCGCCGACCGAATGCGCCGCCAGATCGCGCGCGCCCAGGTACGCCTCCGTCTCCACGATCACCCCCGCCAGCCGAGCGCCGTCCGGCAGGATGCGCGTCAGCCGCTGCCCCAGCAGCCGCTTCCCAAGGGACGCCGGATCGATGGCGAAGTCGTCCTCGCTCCAGACTTCCATCAGGCGTACGCGTGCAGTCCCGGCAGGATCAGATTCACGCCGAAGTACGTCCAGAGCATTACGAAGAACCCGGCGACGCTGAGCCACGCGGTCGTGCGCGCCCGATTCTTCTGCGGGATGAAGCGCGCGTGGATGACCACGAGGTAGACCATCCACGTCAGCAGCGCCCACGTCTCCTTCGGATCAAAGGCCCACCACCGGCCCCAGGAGTGATCCGCCCACCACGCGCCGAGCAGAATCCCCACGCCCAGCGTCCAGAACGCGAGCTGGAGAACCGTCATCTGCGCCTTGTCCAGATCGCTCAGCACGCGCTGCACGCCCGAGAGGCGCTCGCCCTCGAACCCAAGCCCGCGCGCCGCGAGCTCGACGGTCTTTTCATCGCCGGCGCGCCGGCTGTAGTGCGTCCACAGATACAGCGCGCTGATGAAGAACCCCAGCGTGATCAGGCCGTAACTCACGAGAACCGTCGAGACGTGGTACTTCAGGAGCACGCTCGTGTTGAGGATCGCAGCCTCGCGGCCGATCGAAGCGCCCGGAATCGGCGCCTGCGTGGCGGCCAGGAGCACGAGAAACCCGACCCCCGCCGCGCCGGCGCCGTACAGCCATTGCCGCCGGAACAGCATCAGCCCCAGACCCCCCAGCGCGCCGCCCAGCGCCAGGCCCGTCATCGACTCAAACTGATTCTGGATCGGCAGCCGCTCCGCGATCAGCCAGCGCGCGCCGAATCCGAACGCGTGCAACACGAGCGCGACGAGCAGCGCCCCCACCCCCACCCGCACCAGCCAGCGCCGACCCGTTCCAAACGCCAGCAGCAGCGCAAGGAACGATGCGCCGTACGCCCACGCCCCCCATTCGAAAGGCTGCGCCCGCGTGTAAAGCCGCTCCAGGGATCGCTGCGTCGTGGGATACATCGAGGGGTTGACCTGCGGCAGACCACTCGCGATCTCGAGAATCGCTTTGTCAGCCGCCTCGACGTCGCCGCTTCGCCAGGCGTCCCCCAGTCGCAGCAGCGCCTGCCGGATGGGATGCTCGCGCGGCAGCGCCGAGAGATGGCGCCAGGACTCATGCTCCGCATCAGGCGCGACCATCAGCAGCGCCCCATGCCCCGCGGAGAGGAACATCAGCGAGCTCCGAAGACGCTCGAGCCCGCGCGCCATCTCCGCCTCCGTGCCGTATCGCTCGGCGACCGGCTGGAAGGCGTCCAGAATCATCTGTGGGCTCAGCCGCGTGAGCTTCAGCCATCGCTCGCGCGTCTCGACATCCTCGACCACCGCGTCCACCAGCGCCCGACGCAGCGGCAGATACTGCACATGCAGCAGCGGCTTGTCCCGGTAGTAGGCCGGATCGATCAGCAGGTCGAAGAGCGTGAAGACAGGGTCATACGCAAGCTTCTCAACGCTCCCATCCTCCTCACGAGCGAAGTCAAGGTAGTTCTTCCGACCCGTCAGATCGCCGATCGCCTCCCGCGCAAACGTCTCGATGATCTTCACGCGCCCGCGGTTGAACAGCGCCAGATCCCGCAGCGGACCGAGATCGACCGCCCGCGCGAAGGCGTGCTTCTCCCTCGGCGTCCAGCTTCGCGTGGGGACCGGCTGCCCGAAGGGATTGGGCGCCTCGCCCCGAAGATCCATCTCCGCTTCCGGATGCGTGTTGCCCGCCGGCCCGGACTGCGCGAATGACTCCGGGGCCGCGGCCAGAGAAAGCGTCAGTAGCGCGACAAGCGCCAAGCGGATCATGGCGATTCACTCCCTTCCCGGCTCGCGCCGGATCCGTTCGCGTTCAGCGTCCGCTGCAACCGGCGCTTCCGCCGCCGCATGATCAACGGCTTGATGTAGAAAGCCCAGGGCGTGCCCACGCTGATCATCACCGCCCCCGTCGCGATGATGTAGATGCCCGGATTGTTCCCGACTCCCAGGATCGTGAAGCTCGCGACCGGACGCCCCTCTCCCGTCAGCTCCGCCTGCCGCTTCGTGCGCCGCCATTCCTCGTTGTCCCATCCCGCCTGACTGAACTTGTATTGATTCGGCGCGATCGCGGTGATCAGTCGTCCCAGCGCGTTGGCGATGAACGGCCGCTCCGACGACCACTGATACGGCGCCGTGTGAATCAGCGGGCGATTCAGCCGCGTCTTCGTGGTGTATGTCTCATCCCGGAGACGATCGGCGACCCGCAGCAGCGAGACATAATCGCGCGGAACATCGCTGTGCGGGTACGGAATCATCTCGAAGTCGACCAGTTGAAGCTCGATCCCCGGCAGTTGGCGCGCCAGCCGTCCGAACCCGATGACCACGACACGCCCATCCGGCAGCTCCACCGACCGCTCCGCCCCCCGCGCGACCATCATGTACTTCGAGAAGGGGACCCACACCTCCTTCGACCAGTCGCCCACCGAGACTTCCACAAGCGCGAGCGCCATCGCGTGCGTCCCGACCAGATCCCGCTGGCGCTCATCCTCGGGAACATTGACCGGCGCTTCGACCGCGACCGCATGGGCGGCGCGCTCGACCACCCGCAACGCAATCCCGGGCGCCAACGCCAGCTCCGTACCGGGCGCCGCGCTGTCCACCCTCCGGACCGCGCCCCCCGGAAGCCGCACCGCCGCCGGACCATCCGCCCGGATGAACACGTGGATCTGCGTCGCGTCGATCAGCCCGATTCTGATACGCTCATCCGCCGGCCGCCGATCGGGACGCCCGTCATCCCCCACCCCGAGCACATCCTGGTTGAGCGCCGGAAACCGCTGATACACATACCGCGTGAAGGCGTCCTCCCCGGGCGGCTCGATCGTCAACACCGCGACGGATGTCTCGGCCCCCTCGTAGCCCGGGGTGATGATCGGGAAGGGCGGCGTAGGTGAAATCGACTCGACGAAGATGCGATGCCCCGCGTGCTCGATCGTCTCGCCCTCCCGCACGACCCGCACGACCGGCTCGCCGCCATCGACCGAGATCGCCAGCGCCCGCGCCGCTCCCTCCGGCATGGGCGAGGTCAGCGCGCGCCAGTGAAACGAATCGACGTCCGCCGGGAGATGCTCGACGGAGAACGCCCCGCCCGCCGACGCCACCCGCGACGCCGGCGAGCCCGCGGGCAACTTGAGCGTCGCGACAACGCGCTCCTCACTTTCCTCCGAGAGCGACTCCGGCGCGCTGGGGTCGGCGCCCTCCGGCAGCCGGCTGACCAGCTCGAGACGCAGCAGCGGATTCGGAGCCTCGCCCTCCGGAACGCGCTCCGCCGCCGACCAGTCGCTCTCCAGCTCCGCATACTCCGCGTAGCCGACGATCCGGAATCGGACATCCCGCCCAACCGCCTGACCACTGCCCTCCGGAACGGGGATGTCCAGCTCGCGATCCGACCACGCCGTGTTGTAGTCGTTGTAGCGCGGCATGCCGCGCAGCCGCCGCTTCTCAAAACCGACGACCGGCTCCTCGGCCACCCACAGCGCGCTGTGGATGTTGTCGTAGAAATGCCCCACTGCCGGCCCCGGATGCCCGGGCCCCTCCGCCGCGGTGAGCAGCAGCGTGTCCCCCTCCTCCTTCAGCGCGTTGTAGTACATGCTGCCCAGCGCCAGCACGATGATCCCCGAGTGCACCGTCAGCACCCCCACATACGGAAGGCTGAACTCAATGCGCCGCACCGTCGCGATGACCAGATTCACGACGAGCCCGATGAGCAGCGCATGCATCGGCCACCAGTCGTAGAACTCCCGCTCCGTCAGCTCGAACATCGGCAGCCGGCGGAGCGTGATCGTCTCGTACTGCGCCACGAACTCGGGAAAGAGGCGAAAGCCCTCCCCTGTCGAGGCGTCGTACCGCAGATGCGGCCACACCGCCTCGCTCCACAACGCCAGCCCGATCGCCGTCAGCCCGGCAGCGCTCAGAAACGTCGTTGCGAAACGCGCCGGCTTCGGCGCCGAGCGCACCGCCCGACCCAGCAGCCATGTCGGGAAACCGGCGACAACGCCGAGCGTCGCCACAATCGTCAGCCCGTAGATCAGCGTCGTCGGAACCAGCGCCAGCAGACCGATCGGAATGCTCGCCAGCACGCAGTACACCGCGATGAGCGATAGCGTCACGATCGCCAGCGGGATCGAGCTGAATGCGCGCAGCAGCGCCTTCGCCGGTAGCGCCCATCGCGGGAAGAACGCGTCATCCCAAGCCTTGCTTCGTCTCCACTTGGCGCTCATCGATTCAGGGTCGGGCTCGTTCTTGTCTCGCGGGAAGTCTTACGCAATGGCAGAACTCTCTCTGCAACGATAGGGCCGACGCCGAGTCCCCCGCCAGCCGATCTTGTCCCAGCCGCCCCGCCCACCGCTCCTTTGCCACCTCCTCCCTCCAGAATCGTCAAGCTGCCCGCTCGGGGCGCACAAGTTCCACCTCGCAGCCTTCGCGCAGCGCCGCTCGAAGCGCTCCCTCGCCATCCCCCCTCATTCCCACGCGCGACGGACGCAGCATCGCGATCCCCGCCGACGCCCCGGGCTTCAGCGTGAACCACTCCGCCGGGAGGTCGAGCGCCCGCGCTGCGTGGATCGTGATCATCCGCAACGCCTCCCGCGCCGGGACCGTCTCGCTCAGCAAAGCCGCGTCATCGATCGGCGAGAGCCGCCCCGCGCTGTCCGGCGGAAGGCTCACGATCGAGTCCGTGCCTAGAGCGACGGGGACGCCGCGCTCAACCAGCTCGCGCCACCGATGCTCCCCCAGAGTCCGGGCATGCCCGAAGCTCCGGTGCGCGCGCGGACAAAAAACGACGCTCGCGCCGCTCTCCGCGAGGATTCCCACATCCTCATCCCTCAGATCGTTGCAATGGGCCAGCAGCCACCGCGCATGCCGGAGCGGGCGGGCCAGATGCTGCGCGGGCGAGCGTCCCTGTCCGATCTCCCGCAGGATCTGCTCATCCCACAGACCGAAGGATTCCAGCATCGCGCGCAGCGGGCCCGTCCCCTCCCGCACGAACTGGCGCTCCTCCAGCGTCTCCGCCAGGTGCGTCGTCAGAGGCACACCCCCCCACTGCTGAAGCGCTGCCGCACCCTCATACACCCGCAGCCCCGCCGAGTACGACGCATGCGGCTGGAGGCCGAGCCGGACGCCCCCTTCGAAACCGGAGATCTCGCTCACCAGCCGCTCCATCGCCTCCGCCGCGCTGTCCTGCCGGGACGCCAGCCCGAAGAACTCGATGAAGCACGTCCCGATCAGAGGGGAGCGCCGCAACACCTCGAGCGGCTCGCGCGTGCCCGCCCCCGCAATGTCCCCAACCGCCACCACCCCGCCTCGCAGCGACAGATCAATCCCCTCCTCCACCGCGCGGATCCGCGCCGCAGCCGATCCCGGGCGGCTGCTCCGCACCATCGCCGCCCAAGCGGCGAACCCCCCCGCGGCGTCGATCGGGCGCGGGCCGATCGATGTCAGGTCCAGATGGCAATGGGCGTTCACGAACGCCGGTGTCACGATCGCATCCGCCAGATCCAGCCGAGGCGCCCCGCCCGACGCCGGATGCGCATCCACCTCCGCCGCCGAGCCTGCCGCGAGGACCGCGCCGCCCAGCGGCCGACCGGCGTCCGGCTCGTCGGGCGTCTCGAAGAGAATCGCCCCGGGCGAAGCGCAGACATCATCGCCATCGATGATGGCGGCCGCATTGATTCGCAGGCGGTGCGGCATGGCGAAGCCATGCGCGGGGCGTTCGACTTCATGAGCGTTCCCGACGCTCGCCGATATGGACCGTCGGGGCGGCGAATCGCCCGCGCGCGCGGACGGTCGAGGGTATGCTGCCCGTTCGAGAAGGAGCGATCGAACGCCCATCGAAAAAGGAGTTTCGCCCATGCACGTTGAGCATCCCCGCCGCCGTTTCCACCTTCGTCCGCTCCACCTGGCGGCCTCTCTGGCCCTGGCCTTTGTCGCCTCGGGGCTCTTCGGCTGCGTGAACCAACAGGAGTACGACGACCTCTTCTCCACCAACCGCGCGCTCAAGGAGCGCAACGTAGCGCTCCAGCAGGAGCTGGACGCGAAGGAAAACTCGATCGAACTGCTTCAGCGGCGGGTCGGCGAGGGGGACGCCACCGTCCAGGAGGTCCAGCAGCGCAACGCCTCTTTGAACGCAGACCTGCTCCGACTAAAGGAAAACTACCGCGAACTCAACGCCCGCCTGAACGACGCCTCGCTCACGGTGCTCGATCCCGCGGTCGACCGCGAGCTGCGCAAGATCGCCGCCGCTCATCCCAATCTGATCACCTACGACGCCGAGCGCGGCATGGTCGAGTTCGCTTCCGATCTGACCTTCGCCTCCGGAAGCGTCGAGGTTCGTCCCGAGGCGCAGAAGACGCTCGAGGAGTTCGCCCTCATCCTGCGCGACACGCCCGCGGCGCAGAGCTACGACGTTCGCATCGTCGGCCACACCGACAACGTGCGGCCCAGCAAGCCCGCGACCGTCCGCAATCATCCGACCAACATGCACCTCTCCGTCCACCGCGCCATCGCCGTGCGCGACGTGCTCCAGAGCATGGACTTTCCGTCCGAGCGGATGGAGGTCGCCGGCTGGGGGCCCTACCGCCCCGCCGTCCCCAACAACCCGGGACGCCAGGGCACACCGCAGAACCGGCGCGTCGAGATCTTCCTCGTCCCCTCCGTCGCCGGCGCCGGATCGCCGGGGCTGGACTTCCAGGATCAGGATGACGACTCACAGGCGCAGGTCGAGGACGACTTCCCGATGAAGTGACGCCGGCGCTCACAGAAGCCATGCCCAATGAAGACCGCCGGCGCTCGCGCGTCGGCGGTTTTTTTCATGGCGGTGGCTCGCCCGCCATGCTCCATACAATGCGTCCATGACCGAGACCCTCCCACTGCAAGGCAAACGCGCGCTGATCTTCATTGACGACCTCTACGAGGATCTGGAGCTGCTTTATCCCCGCCTCCGCCTCATAGAGGCGGGTTGTGAGGTCCAACTCGCCGGCCTCGCCGAGCCCGGCGCGATTCATCGCGGCAAGCACGGCTATCCGATCGCCTCCGACATTCGCGCGACCGACAAGGAGACGACGAATGTCGACGACTACGACGCGCTCATCTGCCCCGGCGGCTTCGCCCCCGACAAGCTCCGCCGCAGCCGCGACGTCCTCCGAATCACGCGCGATTTCCACGAAGCGGGCAAACCGCTCGCGCACATCTGCCACGGCGGATGGATCCCCATCTCCGCTGGCGTCGTGCGCGGGCTGACCGTCACCAGTACGCCCGGCATCCGCGATGATCTCGTCAACGCCGGCGCGGAATGGGTCGATCGCGAATGCGTCGTCGATCGGAACCACATCACCGCCCGCCGCCCCGATGACCTCCCCGCCTTCTGTCGCGCCCTGCTCGAGATGATGGGCGCGGCCTGAGCGTGCTATGGTGAAGGCATGCTGAAGAATTACGCAGGTCGGATCGGCGCGGCGGTGGGCGTGATCGGCGCTGTCGGCTGCATGGCGCCCTCGGAGACGAGCCCGCGCCTGGGCGGCGTGGCGGCCCTGCCTGCCATCGAGGACGCCCCCGATCCCGCCCCCCCGCTCTCGGACGAGCCCTCGCTCACGAGCATCGACCGCAGCGGCTGGGACGAGAAACCCGTCCTGGCGCCCGTCGACAATCGGTATCTCTTCCCCGGCGTCAGCCTCCGTCCGGACTATTCGGAAGCGCTGGCCCGCCAGCGAGGGGACTATCCGACGGTGGACTCCGCCGTCGAGCTCAGCGGCCCCGAATCGGCGGCGCATGCTGAGATGTGGGCGGGACCCATCTGGGCGGCGTGGGATCTCGTCTTGCTCCCGCGCGTTTTCTTCGGATATGTGCCCACCCGCCATGGTCGCCCGCTCGATTGGCGCGATCGCGCCATCGAGGAGGGGATCGATCAGCCCCTCGAGCCCGCCCCGCTCCTCGGACCAGACCGCCCATGATGGCCACCGCCGAATCCGTCCAGCCCAGCGGCTCCGCGACCTCCTACCCGCTTGAGAAGATCCGCGTGGTTCTGCTCGAAGGCGTCCATCCACACGCCGGCGAGCTGCTCTCCGAGGCCGGCTATTCCGTCGAGACGCTCGATCATGGGCTCTCAGGCGACGCCCTCGCCGAGGCCGCGGCTGATGCGCACCTCATCGGCATCCGCTCCAAGACACAGATCACGCGCGACTTCCTCGAGCAGGCCCGCCGGCTCTGGGCCATCGGCTGCTTCTGCATCGGATCCGATCAGGTCGATCTCGAGGCCGCCGCCGATCAGGGCGTCGCCGTCTTCAACGCGCCCTTCTCGAATACGCGCAGCGTCGCGGAGCTCACCATCTCCGAGATCATCGCCCTCCACCGCCGCCTCTTCGAGAAATCTCGATCGCTGCACGAGGGACGGTGGATGAAATCCGCCGCCGGCGCGCACGAAATCCGCACGCGCACGCTCGGCATCGTCGGCTACGGACGGATCGGCTCGCAGGTCTCCGTCCTCGCCGAATCCCTCGGGATGAACGTCATCTTCCACGACATCGCTCATGTCCTCCCCCTGGGCAACGCCCGCGCCGCCTCCGCACTGGAGGACCTGCTCCGCCGCAGCGATGTCGTCACCATCCACGTCCCCGACACCGACGAGACGCGGATGCTCATCGGCGAGCGCGAGCTGTCCCTCATGAAGCCCGGCGCGTTCCTGATCAACAACGCCCGCGGGGGAGTCGTTGACATCGACGCCCTCGCGACGGCTCTGCGCGAGGAGCGGATCGCCGGCGCCGCCGTCGACGTCTTTCCGCAGGAGCCGCGCAGTCGAGGCGAGAACTTCTCCAGCCCGCTCCAGGGGCTCGATTCGGTCATCCTCACGCCCCACGTCGGCGGCAGCACTGAGGAGGCGCAGGAGCGCATCGGCGTCGAGGTCGCCGAGAAGCTCATCAAGCTCATGAACAACGGCTCCACCACCACCGCGCTCAACGTCCCCGAGGTCGAGCTCCCCGTCCTGCGCAAGGACGCCCACCGCATCCTCCATTTCCATCACAACGTCCCGGGCGTCCTTAGCAACCTCCACAACGCTATCGCCGAACTCGGCGTCAACGTCCTCGCGGAGTATCTCCAGTCCAACAACCGCCACGGCTACGTCATCATGGACATCGAGCCGGGTGAGGACGACGAGATCAAGCGTCGCCTTCTCACCGTGCCCGAGACCATCCGCGTGCGCACGCTGTGGTGACGCCTCAGTCCGCCCCGGATTGAAGCCGATCCAGAACGAGCTCATGCAGCGCGCCGTTCGTCGCGACCGCGTTGCCCGACTCGATCGTCTCCTCTCCCTCCATGTCCGTGAAGCGTCCGCCCGCCTCCTCGATGAGCGCCGCGAACGGCGCGATGTCCCACACCTGCACGCCCAGTTCCAGCCACGCCTCCGCCTGACCCTTCAGGACGACGGCGCAGCCCGCCAGATCCGACCCCGCGACCGTGTACTCCGAAGTGTCGATGAGCCAGCGCACGCCCTCGCCATACTTCGACTCGAAGAGCCGCGCCAGCGCGCCGCAACTGAGATTCGCCGTGGGCCAGTCCCGTCGGGACGACACCGCCAGCCGCTCGCCGTTGCGCCACGCGCCAAGCCCCCGCGCCCCCCAATAGACTTCTCCCTGCGTCGGCAGGCCGAAACCGCCCGCCAGCACGCGCCCCTCCGCTTGAAGCGCGACCAGCGGGCCCCAAAACGGCAGCCCTCGCGCAAAGCGGTGCGTCCCGTCCAGCGGGTCCACGATCCAGCGCGGACGATCCTGATCGCCCGACGCCCCGCTCTCCTCCGTCAGCAGCGCGTGATCGGGAAACGCCTCCCGGATGATCTCGACGATCGCCCGCTCCGCCGCCTCGTCCGCCTCCGTCACGAACGTCCCGTCCGCCTTGGTCTCGATCCGCGGATCGCGCCGAAAAAACGCCATCGCCGCCGCGCCGCCCGCCTCCGCCGCGCGCCGCGCCGCCTCCATCGCCCGCTCCAGATCGATTCCGACGCTCATGTCCCCTCAGTCCTCGCCCTGCGCCCGGCTGAAGGCGTGCTCTCCGTTGAACTCGTTGAGCTTCTCGATGTGCATCCACATGTGCTTGGCGCCGATGTCGCGCACCAGCTTCGCCAGATGCTCATCCGTCATCTCCTCCGCGTCGTCCCGCATGATGAACCGGCAACGCCAGTGATCGACGCACGACGTCGAGGCGTCCTCCATCGGCGGGTACACCTTCGTGCCGCGGTTGGAGATCATCTTCAGCTTCACGGGCGTGCCCTCGACGATCCGGTCCAGGCTCTTGCCCAGCTCGACCGCGGACAGATCCGACTCGATGAAGACGTCCGCGCCGAGGACCCGCCGGCTCTCCACCGTCGTCACCGCCGTCCCCTTCTCCGCCTCGGGCATCCGGATCGGCCGATACTTCCGGCTCGTGATCTCGGTGGACTGACGCCCCAGATTCTCGATCACCGCGTCGGTGAACCGCGTCGTCGTGCTCGCGTTGGCGTCGCCGCCGATGTCGATCGTGACCGTCTTGCCCTTCTCCAGCGTCACGAAGACCCCCTGCTCGATCCGCGCCGCCGCCTCGAAGTGGCCCAGATGCCGCAGCATCATGACCGCGGAGAGCAGCAGCGCCGTCGGGTTGACCACGTCCTTGCCCGCGATGTCCGGCGCCGATCCGTGAACCGCCTCGAACATCGCCACGCCATGGCCCATGTTCGCCGAAGGCGCCAGCCCCAGCCCGCCCGTCAGCCCGCTCGTCAGATCGCTGATGATGTCGCCGTTCATGTTCGTCGACACGATCACGTCGAACTGCTCGGGCCAGCGGACGAGCTGATGCGCGCAGTTGTCGATGATCATGTGCTCCGACTCAATATCCGGATACTTTTCCGCCGCCTCCTCGAAGACCTTCTTCAGCAGCCCCTCCGTGAACTTCATGATGTTCGCCTTCGTGGCGCAGTGCACCTTCTTTCGCCCCTCCGCCTTCGCCAGCTCGAACGCCAGCTCGATGATCTTCCGGCAGCCCTCCCGCGAGATCAGCTTCAAGCACTGCGCCACACCCGGCGTCTGCATGTGCTCGATCCCCGCGTACAGATCCTCGACGTTCTCGCGAATCACCACGATGTCGAGATGACGCCCCGCGAAGGGCCCGCCCACGCCCGGAAGCGAGCGCGCCGGCCGCACATTGCCGTACAGCTCGAAGAGCTTGCGCAGCGTCACGTTCGCGCTCTTCTCGCCGAAACCGACCGGCGTCTCCAGCGGTCCCTTCAGCGCCACCCCCGTCCGCGCGATCGATTCGATCGTCTCCTTCGGCACGCCCGAAGCGACGCCCTTCTTGAAGACCTTCTCTCCCGCCTCCGCCTCCTCCCATTCGATGTCCACGTCCGCCGCCGCCAGGACGCGCTTCGTCGCCTCCATGATCTCCGGCCCGACGCCGTCGCCCTCGATCAGTGTCACCCGCTTGCGTTCGCTCATCGTGCTCCTCGCATCGGCTCTGCAAAATCAAACATCGGCGCTTCGCGCGGCGCCGCGCCGCCCGCCGGAACGATCGCCCGGCTCAGCCCAGCATCCCCTCGCAACCCTCGACCGCCTCCTCGATCGGCGCCAGCGATCCCTTGCCTCCCTCGCGCCGTCCCTTCAGCTCCACCGCCCCCTCCGCCAGGGATTTGTCGCCGATCGTCAGGCGCACTGGGCAGCCGATCAAGTCCGCGTCCTTGAACTTCACGCCCGCCCGCTCCTCCCGATCGTCGATCAGCGCATCCAGCCCTCGCTCCGCGAGCTCGCCGGCGAGACGAGCCGCAACCCGCATGTGCTCGCTGTTCGCCTCGACTTTCATCGGCACGATGTGCACGTGATACGGCGCCAGCGCCGCGGGCCAGATGGCCCCCTCCTCATCATGGCTCATCTCGACGCACGCCTGCACCGTCCGCGTCACGCCAATCCCGTAGCAGCCCATGATCACGCTCTTGCGCTGCTGATCCTTGTCGAGGATCTGAAACCCCATCGCATCCGAGTATTTCGTCCCCAGCTTGAAGATGTGGCCCACTTCGATCCCGCGCCCGCTCTCCAGCTTCGCCGACGAATCCCGCGGCGACGGATCCCCCTCCATCGCGTTCCGAAGATCCACCACGCGAACCCGCGACCGATCATCCAGCGCGTCCCCTAGCTCCCGACGCCAGTTGAAATGCTTGACGTGGTGATCCATCCGATCCGCCCCGCTCGCCCAGAACATCGGCTTGCCCTTCTCCGGGTCCATGCCGTGCGCCGCGTCCGGATCCACCAGCAGCAGCGCCCCCTTCTCGACCGCGCTCTTCGGACCGACGAACCCCACCGCGAACCCCGCCTCCACCGCCTCCATGTCCTTCGCCAGTCGCGCCGACTCCCCCGCCGCATCCCGCACCTTCCCCTCGTTCACCTCATGATCCCCGCGCACCACCGCCACCACGAACCGCTTCGGCTCCCCTTCCGTCACGAAGATCAGCGTCTTGAGCATGTTCCGCGGCTTGACCTTCAGAAACTTCCCCACCTCCTCGATCGTTGACATCCCGGGCGTCTCGACCGTCTCCAGCTCGCCCGTTGGCTCGCCGTCGAAGGACCATTCCCGAGGCCCGATCTCGCACTTCTCCACGTTCGCGGCGTACCCCGTCGCCGGGCAGCGCAGGATCGTGTCCTCCCCGCTCGAGCAGTTGACCATGAACTCGTGCGACGCCGAGCCGCCAATCGGCCCCGCCTCCGCCTCGACGACGGAGTAGTCCAGCCCGCACCGATCAAAGATGTTCACATACGCCCGGTGCATCGCGTCGTACGTCTCGTTCAGCCCTCCGGGCCCTTCGACGCTCAGGTGGAAGGAGTACGCGTCCTTCATGATGAACTCGCGCCCGCGCAGCAGCGCCGAGCGCGGGCGGAACTCGTCGCGGAACTTCGTCTGGATCTGGTACAGGTTCAGCGGAAGCTGCTTGTAGGAGTGCACGGACGTCGTCATGAAGTCCGTGATCGTCTCCTCGTGCGTCGGCGCCAGCGCCGCCATGCGCCCGTGCCGGTCCGTCAGACGGAAGAGATTGTCCCCGTACGCCTCGTCCCGCCCCGTCTTCCGCAGCAGCTCGATCGGCGCCAGAGCCGGCATCAGCAGCTCAGACGCCCGCGCCGCGTCCATTTCCTCCCGCACGATCCGCTCGACCTTCCCGATCACCCGCAGCCCCAGCGGCAGATAGCTGTAGATCCCCGCCCCCACCCGCCGGATGAAGCCCCCCCGCACCAGGAGTTGATGGCTCACCGACTCCGCGTCGGAGGGGGCCTCCCTCGCGGTCGGGATCAGTGTCCGGGACCAGTGATGGGCGTCCCCCCGCCGCCGATTTCCCGACAAATTACTCCGCATCGTCACGTCCGCAGTGCTCATGGAGCGGAGTGTAAGCACGAGCCCCCCGCACTGCGTCGAGCCCTCAACCCCCCGCCACGTCCCCTGCCAACCCCGCCAATCCCCCCGCCAAAGCATCCGCGCCTCTCCCGGAGCGAGCACCCATTCCTGGTGGGACGGCTCTCCGAGCCGTCTCTCCCCTTTCTACAGGTAGGGCGGGCGTCCCTGCCCGCCTATCTACAACGCCTATCCACACTCTCCGCCGGGCGCCACGGGCGGCTTGCCCGCCCGTGCGTGTCGACGACGGAGCGGGCGCCCCTGCCCCCCTTCGGCCACGAAAACCCATCGCTCCCGGTGGCTTCGCGCCAAGCCCCGCCGAGCCGCCACAATTCCGCGTTAAACCATTTCCAATGGGGCGGACGCCCTGTACCTTTGTGGGGGCGATACGCCCCAGTCCGGAGGACGGTCTTGGTGCAGCCGAACGAACAGAAGGTGGACGTCGCGATTGTCGGCGGGGGGCCCGCGGGGACCACCGTGGCCGCTCTGCTCCGCAAGTACAACCCCGATCTCGATGTGCGCATCATCGAAAAGGAGCTCTTCCCGCGCGAGCACGTCGGCGAGAGCCAGCTCCCGATCATCAGCCACGTGCTCAACGAGATGGGCTGCTGGGACAAGGTCGAGGCCGCCGACTTCCCAATCAAGATCGGCGCCACCTTCACCTGGGGACGCGACTGGGATCGCTGGGATTTCGATTTCTACCCCGCCGAGCGCTTCCAGGATCAGCAGCGCCCCGCCAGCTTCGAAGGCCAGCGCATCTTCACCGCCTTCCAAGTCGATCGCGCCGTCTACGACAAGATTCTGCTCGATCACGCGCGAGACCTCGGCGCCCGCGTCGACGAGGGCGTCCGCGTCGATCGCGTGCGCACCGATGGCGACCGCATCGCAGCGCTCGAAATTTCCGATGGGCGCACAATCGTCGCGGATCACTATGTCGACGCCTCCGGCGCGGCGGGCTTGCTCCGGCGCGCGCTCGGCGTGCAGTCCGAAGCCCCGCACGAACTGCGGAACATCGCCATCTACGACTACTGGCAGAACGCCGAATGGGCCGTCCGCATCGGCGTGGGCGGCACGCGCATTCAGGTCCGATCCCTTCCCTGGGGCTGGATCTGGTTCATCCCCCTCAGCCCCACGCGCACCAGCATCGGCCTTGTTTGTCCCGCCGAGCATTACAAGGCCAGCGGCAAATCCCCCGAGGAGTTGTATCACGAGGCCCTGCGCGCGCAGCCCGAGATCGCCGAACTGATCAGCAGCGCCAAGGATGAGGGCGCCCTTCGCACCACCAAGGACTGGTCGCACCTCGCCGATCGCATCTCCGGCGAGAACTGGTTCCTCGTCGGCGAATCAGCGGGCTTCGCGGATCCCATCCTCTCGGCCGGCATGTCGCTCGCCCACTGGACCGCGCGCGAGGCCGCCTACACCATCCTCGAGCTCGACCGCGCCGAGCTGGACGCCTCCTGGCTCCGGCGAATGTACAACGACCGCAACCGCGCCAGCATCCTCCAGCACATCCGATTCGCTCTCTACTGGTACTCCGCAAACTCCTGCTTCACCGACCTTAAGGAGCACTGCCAGCGCATCGCCAAGGACGCCGGCCTCAAGCTGACCCCCGCCCAGGCCTGGCGCTGGCTCGCCCAGGGCGGATTCGTCAACCACGACCCCAACTCCGCCGCCTTCGGCTCCTTCGACCTCGCCGCCGCGAAGGGCGTCGTCGAGCATTTCGCGGGCTCGGAGTCCGACTACTCCTACCACAAGCACAATGTCTTCCGCCTCAATCTCCACGGCGCCGAGAAGGGCCTGCTCCCGAAGTTCAAGGACGGGCGCATCCAGCCTGTGGAGGCGTACTTCAAAGGCGGCAAGACGCTTCCGAACACCGGCTACTTCGGCTCCGTCATCAACGCGCTCCGGAAGACGCCCCACATCGCCGAGATCTTCACCGCCTGGAAGACGCAGGTCGAGCAGACCCATCAGGATCCTGCCACGCGCGAGAAGGTCCTCTCCAGTCTCCTCCAGGCTCTCGAGGCGATGGTCCTCGACGGCTGGGTCCTCCCCAGCCGCGATCGCAAGCGGCCCGGTCTCGTGAAAACCAGCGCCGACGGCGGAAGCCAGCTCCTGCGCCGAACGGAGGACGGGCTCCGCGCCATGGGCCGTGAGACTTGAACCGAAGGCGACTTACGCCCCGCTGCGGGCAACTTCTTTCGTCGAGCGCTCCGCGCGACGGCGCGCCCCTTCGTCCAGGATGCGCTTCCGCAGCCGCACGCTCGAGGGCGTGATCTCCACCAGCTCATCCGGCTCGATGTACTCCAGCGCCGCCTCCAGCGACATGATCCGCGCCGCCTTCAACGCCACGAACGCCTCCTTCGTCGACGAGCGGATGTTCGTCAGCTTCTTCTCGCGAACGATGTTCACCGGCAGGTCGTTCTCACGATTGTGCTCGCCCACGATCTGTCCCCCGTACACCCGATCGCCCGGCTTCACAAAGAGAACTCCGCGATCGGCCAGCGACTCGATGGCGTGCGGCGTGACGCGCCCGGGCTCCGTGGCGATCAGAACCCCCTGTTGACGTGAAAGGATTCCACCCGTCGCCGGGGCATACCGATCGAAAACGTGGTGAAAGACTGCCTCCCCCTGCGTCGCCGTCAGCAGGCGGCTGCGCAGACCGATCAGCCCGCGCGCGGGCGCGTCGAACTCCAGGCGCGTGACCGCCCCCATCGGCTCCAGATGCTTCAGCTCCCCGCGGCGCGCCCCCAGCAGCTCCATCACCGCCCCGACATGCTGCTCCGGCGCATCGACGACCACGCGCTCGACCGGCTCGTGCGTCTCGCCGTCGATCTCTTTTGTGATCACCTCCGGGCGCCCCACACACAGCTCGTATCCCTCCCGTCGCATCGTCTCGAGGAGCACACCCAGATGCAGCATCCCGCGCCCGGAGACCACGAACTCCTCCGCCGACGCCCCCTGCCCGACGCGCAGCGCGACGTTCGCCTCCAGCTCCTTCTCCAGCCGCGCCCGGAGCTGACGGCTCGTCACATACTCCCCCTCCTGACCCGCCGTCGGTGAATCGTTCACGCGGAACGTCATCGAGATCGTCGGCTCATCCACCCGCACCGCCGGCAGCGCTTCGCCACGCTCGGGATCCGCCACCGTGTCGCCGATATCGATCCCCTCGACGCCCACCAGTGCGCACACGTCCCCCGCCTCGACCATCTCCACCGCCCGCCGCCCCATCCCCTCATACCGCTGCACTTCGCCGATCTTCGACAGAACGCGCTCCCCATCGCGCTTCAGCAGCGCGACCGTCTCCCCCTGCCGCACACGACCCGCAAAGACGCGCCCGATCCCGATCCGCCCGACGTAGTCGCTCGAATCCAGCGCCGTGATGAGCATCTGAAGCGGCGCGTTCCGATCACCCCGCGCCGGCGGCACGGAGTCGATGATCGCCTCGAAGACCGCCCGCAGATCCCTCTCCGGACGCTCCGGATCCATCGTCGCCCAGCCATCCTTCGCGCTGCTGAAGACGGTCGTGAACTCCAGCGCCTCGTCATCGGCGCCAAGCTCCACAAGAAGATCGAACACCTCGTCCACCACGCCGTGCGGCCGCGCATCGGGTCGGTCGCACTTGTTCACGATCAGCACCGGGCGCAGATTCGCCTCCAGCGCCTTGCCCAGCACGAAGCGCGTCTGCGGCATCGGCCCCTCGAAGGCGTCCACGATCAGCAGCGCCCCATCCGCCATGCGCAGAACCCGCTCGACCTCCCCTCCGAAGTCCGCGTGCCCGGGCGTGTCGATGATGTTGATGCGGTACGCGGAGCCATCCTCACGGATGTAGGCGACCGCGCAGTTCTTCGAGAAGATCGTGATGCCCCGCTCCCGCTCCAACTCGTTCGAGTCCATCATCAGACCGAGCCGACCGCCGGTAAGCTTCTCCAGCTCCCCCGCGCGAAACATCCCCGATTGCCTCAGCAGGCCGTCGACGAGCGAGGTCTTGCCATGATCCACGTGCGCGATGATCGCGACGTTCCGAAGTTCCATGCCGTTTCACCGGTTCGTGGGAAGCCCCCCGGGCCGCGGGTCCCGCCGCCAATCTCCGAGCGGGGAATATAGGCGCGTCACCGCCCGTGCCGGCAGACTTCTCCCGTCTCGTCGAACCGCACGATCCCGCGCCCCCGAATCGAACTCGATCCCACCACCTCCACCCGCCAGCCGACCAGATCGACGAGGCAGAGCCCCGACAACGGCGGCGGAACCTCCACGCCCCCCTCTTCCAGCGCCTTGAAGATCCCCGCAGGCCGAACCGTCCCCACGCTCAGCCATCGCCCCACGCCGCCCCCGGGCCGCCCTTCGCTCAGCGCCGTTGCGGCGCGGACCGCTTCCGCCGGCGCGGTGCTCGCCATCAACCATGTCGTCGCCGACCCGCCTTCATCGCTCTCCGCCCCCCGGTACGTCCACGCCACCTCGAACCCATCCCCGCCGATCGCCGCAAACGACTCCCCCGCCTCTTCCGACAGCCGCACGCGCCGCGTCGCCCGCGGAAAGAGACCCTCGAAGTCGTAGTCCCACGACCCAAGCTCCAGCGCGGCGCTCAGCCAACTCACCATGCGTCGCATCATCCGATCACCCACCCCCGCCGCCTGCTCGCTCCGCAGGCGCACGCCCGCCGTCACCGTGAGCCCCCCCTCCGGATGCGCATGCACCGCGATCGCGTGCCGTTCGCCCAGCCCCTCCGCCTCCTCGCCCTTGGCGTTCAGCCAGGGCAGCAGATCGAGTTCAAGGATCGGCCCGACGACCGCGCCGCCCTCTTTCGCGCCGCCTCCCTCGCTCGGATCCGGGCGGCGCTCAACCACCGCCGCCAGCGACCCCTTCGCCAGCGCCTTCCATTCTCCGATCGACCAGGGCGTGATCTCCGGCAGCGGCTCGCCGCACTCCGAAATGAGTCGAAACTCCAGTCGATCCTTCCGCAGCCGCCCGCCCAGCGCCACGCGCGTCTTGCCCGCCTCTTTCGGCGGCGCCAGCCACACCACGATCTCCTCCACATCCAGCTCATCGAGAGACACGATCAGCGGGTGCAGCGCCAGCGGGCTCTCGATCCCCTTCTCGAGCCCCGAAGCGATCCGCTCGAAAGTCGATGAGTCCCCGCGGCGCGCAAAGACCAGCGTCGTCCACCGTCCCTCCCGTCGCATCGCCATCTCGAACGCGCCGTCCTCCAGCGAAAGCACCGGACTCCCGCCCACTATCGTCCGCGGCGCCGCCGGCAAACGCTTCCGAAGCCGCGCATCCGTCGCGCGATCGACAACGCTCAGCAGCGCCCAGCTCGCCGCCTCCTCGCTCCAGAGCCGCTCCCCGACGATCGCGAACGAGCGCCCGAACAGTCGATCGAACGTCTGCTGCTCGCTCCATCCGAGCTGCGCCGACAGCGCGCTCCATCGCTCGGCCGTGCGCCCGTCCGAATTCAGAAAACCGAGAAGGATCTCGTGAGCCGCCTCGCCGGCGGCGACGCCGCGCATCGCGGACGCCCCCTCCACGCGGATCACAAGATCAGCCTCCGCCGGCGCGAGCTTCAGCAGCTCTCGACCGCCTGCGATCGACAAAGGGGCGCAGAAGATCGCCGCCGCCCACAGAATGACCAGGACACATCTTCGCATCGGTCGTTCAGTTCGCTCCGTCGCCCACATCCTCACGCTTCGGCGCGGATGCGGAAGACTCCCCCTGATCCCTGCCCCGCTTGATTTCCAGCGAAACCGCGGTCGGACGCGCCGACCCCGACTTCCGCTCGAAGTTCACGATGAACCGCCCCGCCTCTTCGTTCCCAATGATTCGCGCCGGCATTCCCATGATCCGAAGCGAAGGCTTCTCTTCACACGATGTCCGACGGACGAACTCCACGCCCCCGTCAAGCCGCTCCAGACACAGCACGTTCTTCAGATCCCCGTCGCCGCATGATGCCTTCGACTTCCACTTCTGACAATCACCCTCGCTCGCGGCCCCGACGCGCACCACACTCCGGGCCTCTCCCTCGCCTCGCGTGACAAACAGCACCGCCGACTCCCCCTGGAACGTGAAACGATGCGTCCACTTGCGCTCGAAAGGCGCCGACGCCGCCCGATCCGCTCCGCTCGTCGTCGGCTTCGGCGAGCGCAGCGAATCGATCACGCTCGCCACGTTCCGCAGACTGCTCGTCGCCTCCGCCTGGCTCGTCTCGAGCAGTTGCGTCACCGGCGCGGGCGTCTCGCTGAGGCGGACCGCCTCCGGCGCCACACGCTCCGTCACGAACGCCGCCGTGATCAGCAGCAGAAAACTCGCGGCCATCGCCAGTCGCCCCACCGTCACGATCCGCATCGTGGGTCGATCCAGCCAGCCGCGCCGCCGTTCGACTTCATCCAGAATCGACGCCGAGAGATCCGGCGCCCGCACCGGCGTCCGGATCGTGTCCAGCGCCTCGCGCGTCCCATCCAGCCGCTCCGACGCCATCCGGTTCTCACGAATGACCGATTCGACACGCTCCCGCTCGCCCTCCGGAACCTCCCGATCCAGAACCGCGTCCACCAGCGCGTCCAGCGACTCTCGATCCAGCGATCCATCGCCCGACTCGACGAACTGGCGGGCGCGCAGCTTCTCGCTCCAGCGACGCACGTTCATGCCCACACCTCCGCCACCGTCGTCCGGTGCTGCTGGCTCGACTCCAGCGAGCGTCGAAGCTTCTGGCGGCCGCGATGCAAGTGGCTCTTGATCGTCCCCTCGGGCATCCCCATGTGCTCGGCGATCACCGCGATCGGCCAGTCAAACTGATGGAACAGCAGCACGATCTCGCGTTGCTCCTCGCTCAGCGTTTGCAGCGCCTCCCGCAGCGCGTCCCGGGCCCGCCCATGCGATTCCGTATCGGAGACCTCACCCCCAGGAAGCGTCTGCTCCCCCTGCCAGCCGCCGACGATCTCGCTGTCGTAATGCGGCTTCAGCTTCTGATTCGCGTTCACGTACAGTCGCTTGGCGATCGTGAACAGCCACGTCGAGAAGCGGTACCGCGGATCGAAGCGGTCCAGATGGGTCAGGACGCGCACAAAGGCGTCCTGCACAATGTCCTCCGCGACGTCGGGACGCCCCGACAGCCGCAGCAGAAAGGCGTATAGCGAAGCCTGATGCGCTTTGATCAGCCGCTCGGCCGCCGCCTTGTCGCCCTTCACGGCCTTCTCGATGAGCTTCCGTTCCGCGGATCGTGTCATGACGGTTCATCCTACCTCGCACACCGCCCTCAGTTTCATCGAAATCCCCGTCTCGAGCATTCATTCACACCCCAACAATCGCCCATGCCCACGCCCGAGAATCAGCCGAGCGACTCTCCCGAAGACAGCCTCCAACCCGAGGAGTTGACCTGGGCCGCCCTCCTCACACGCTGGACCGACTTCGCCAGGTCCGCTGTCGCGTTCCCGAAATCGGGAGATGGCGGACGCCTCCGCGCCTCCGTCGCTCCCATGATCGGACTCCAGGCCATCGTCTTCGCCCTCGCCCAGGCCCATCGCCTCCCCCCCGCCGAGCACGCCCTCGCCCTCGATCGCGCCGAGATGCTCATCCGGCGACACATCCGCGAGCTGCACGACGCATGGCCCGGGCACGCCATGCCCCCCGAGCTTCAGGAGCTCATCCGCGATGCCCGCGCCGCTCTCGAGGCGGCGAACTCCTTCGGAGTCGAGTGGCTCGCTCCGCACGATCGCTTCATCGCCCCCGACCCCCTCCCGCTGGCCCGCGAACTCCTCGACGGAGGCTTCCGGGGGCGCCTCCTCGCGGCCGCGCCCGGGACCGTCCTCTTCCACTCCGCCCCCCTGCTCTTCGCGACGCCCCCGCTCGACCGCGCGCCCGCCGGCCTCTTCGCGGGCTGCGCCGTTCGCCATGCTCCCGGCCCGCGCCAGCTCTACCGCCAGATGGATGACGCGGGCCGTCCGCTCCGGGATCTCGCCCTTCCGATGGACGAAACCCTCCCGCCCGGACGCCCTCTGCTCGTCCCGATCATCGAGGACGGGCGGCTCATTGCGGAATTCACGCCCGAGGAGACGGACCTCTGGCGAGCGCAACAGGAAGCCTGGCTCGACGGGCGCACGCTCCCGGTCGTCGCCCCTCAGGACGCAGCCGAACCGCCGACCGACGCCCCACCCTGAAAGAGCGCCATCTGCGCCTTCAGCGGCGCGGCGCCCTCCACCCGCATCCATGCCGTTGGACGCTGCTGCGATGCGATCGTCAGCCGGTAGGGCCGCCCCGCGTGCGCCGCGCCCGCGAGCTCGGGCTTGTTGCATTCCTGCGAGAGATGCAGCAGCACCACATGCTCGCGCGGGCGAATCGCACCGGCAAGCTCCGCGCACTCCGCGTTGCTCAGGTGTCCCGCGCCGCTCGTGATCCGCTTTTTCAGAAAAGCAGGCCGATCCGATCGCGCCTGCATCCGCGGGCAGTAGTTCGATTCGATCGCCAGCAGATCCACTCCGGCGAGCCGCTTCGCCAGCCGGCCGCACGGGCGCCCCAGATCCGTGCCATACCCGATGGAGACGCCGCCCGCTTCGATCCGGAACGCCGCCACGCCCGACGCATCGTGCGCCACATGCGTTCCCCACGCTCGCGCCCCGCTTTCCAGAGCGAACTCGTCGTCGAACACCTCGATCCGCCTCGTCGCGATCCCCTCCCGCATCGCCCGGCTCACATGCCGGCGATGCAAGTGCAGGCGCGTGCGGCCCGGCAGCCGTCGGATCCACCCCTTGTGAAAGTGATCGCGATCCAGATGCGTGAGCAGCGCATCGCCGACGGCGTCCAGATCCAGCCCCGAGCGCGCGAGCAGCTCGGAGGTTCTTCTGGGGGAGAGGCCCAGGTCGATGAGGGCGACTCGCTCGCCGCCGAAGCAGAGCGCTGAGCAGTTGCCGCGCGATCCGCTCGCAAGCACACGAAGCGCCGGTCCCGACGCCGGCGCGGCTTCCATGCCCTCCGTCGCTCTCGACATGGCCACGTTGTATCCGACCTCCCGTCGCCCTGCGCGCCCGCCACGCGCATGAAAAGACGACGCGCTCCCGGAGGAAGGGCGTCGTCAGCAAGGGGAAAAAGGGTGCTGCCGCGATCGGCTCAGGCGACCCGCTTCTTCTTGTGCCGTCCAACTGTCCGCTGATCCGCCGGCGCCCGACGCTCGGGTGCCTCGAGCATCACCTCGACCAGCTCCGACGGCGCCTCCGCCCACAGATCGGCGCCGATCTCCTCCGCCAGCCCCTCCGCACGGTTGAACACGCCGCCCCCCACGACGACCTGCACCCCGTCGCACGCGCCGATCTCCCGCATCGTGTCGATCAGCCATCGGATCGAAGGCAGATCCGACGGCGCCGAAGCGAACAGCAGCAGCACGTCCGGCCGCGCCTCCTGCACCTTCGCCAGAATCTCATCGACGGCGATCCCGCCGCCTGCGTACGTCACGTCGAATCCCTTCGCCTCGAGCAGATCCGTCGCGATCTGCGCCGCCAGCTCATCCGCGTCGGTCGGCCCCGCCACCGCGAACACGTCGCGCTCCCGGCTCCCCGCGCGTTCCAGACGCAGCGCCGTCTGGTCCGCGAGGACACGCAGCAGCCGCGTCGCGAGATGATGGCTCAGCGTCGTCATCTGGTCCGCCCGGTGCATCTTCTCAATGCGTTCGTACGTCGGCCAGAACAACTCCGTCAGCGCCTGCTCCGCCGCAGCGCCGCCGCCCAGCGCCTCCGCCACGATCGCCCGCGCTCCGCCGCGATCCCCGCTGATCAGCGCCTCGAACAGTCGTTCAATCAGGATTTCTTGGCTCACCCCTTTGCCTCCTCGTCATGGCTTGGTCATTGCTCGCTTCCGGCGGCGAGACCTTCTCGCCCACGCGAGCTGTCATCGAGCGGCCGCTGCACTGCGCAGGAAAATCCCTCCCCCGCGCACAACAAGGCCCGAGAATGCGACGCCGCCGCTCAATGTCCGAGAATCAGACCGCCACGCCCCGATAACTCACGCACACGCCGAATGTCAGCGAGCGCGTGCGAATCTCACGGAATCCGCTCCGCTCCATCGCCTCTCGCATGCGCTCCGGCGACAGAAAAGTCTCCACGGATTTCGGCAGGTATCGATACGCCCCGCTCCGATCGCCGCTGATCAGCGTCGCCGTCCAGGGCATGATCCGCTTGCAGTAGAGATCGTTCATCCAGGCGATCGGCGCAAAGCGCGGGCGGGCGAATTCGAGGATGACCAGCCGCCCACCGGGCCGCAATACGCGCCGGAACTCCCGCAGCGCCGCCTCCGGGTCCGTGACGTTCCGGATCCCAAACGCGATCGACACGATGTCGACGCTCCCGTCCTCCACCGGCAGCCTTTGCGCGTCCGCTTCGATCCACTCCACGTCCTCCGGCTCGCGCCGCCGCGCGACGTCCAGCATCTCCCGCGTGAAGTCCACGCCGATGACCCGCCCCGCCCCCGCGCGCCGGAACGCCAGCGCCAGATCCCCCGTGCCGCACGCCGCGTCGAGCACAACGTCCGTCGGCTTCGGCGCCGCCATCTTCACCGCGACCTTCCGCCACGCGACATCCCGACCGAACGAGTGCAGCCGGTTGTTCAGGTCATAGGAGCCCGCGATCGCCGCGAACATCCGCCGGACCTTCTCCGCCTTCTGCGGGTTGGCGTGCGGATTCTCCGCCAGCTCGCCGCCGCTCCAGGCGGCCTCCTCACGCGCGGTCGTGGTCGGGGTCATAGGGGAAGTCTATTCGACGTCGCCCCGCCTCCGATGCATCATGCGCACTGCTCCCTACGATCCGTCGACCGCATGGAGGCTCCCATGACCGTCCACCCCGCTCGTTTTCTCGCCCTCCTCACGCTCCTCGCCGCCTTCCTCCTGCCCGCCTGTGTCACCAACCCCGCCACGGGAAAAAGGCAGCTCAACGTCCTCAGCCGGGATGAGGAGATCGCGCTCGGAACTGAAGCGTCGCAGGAGCTCATCCCGCAATACGGCGGCGCCTATCCCGATCAGTCCGTCCAGGCCTATGTCGACGAGATCGGCGCCCGTCTCGCCCAGCACGTCGAGCTCGAATACGCCGACCTCCCCTGGGAGTTCACGCTGCTCGACAGCGACGTCATCAACGCCTTCGCCCTCCCCGGCGGCAAGGTCTTCATCACACGCGGCCTTGCCGCCCGCTTCGAGAACGAAGCCCAGCTCGCCGGCGTCCTCGGACACGAAATCGGCCACGTCACCGCCGAGCACATCGACAAGCGCGTCGCCAACCAGACCATCCTCGCCGCAGGGGTCGGCGTCACTGGACTGATCATCGGCCAGTCCACGGACGAGCAATGGTTGCAGGCCGCCGTGCCCGTCGTGGTCGGTGGTGTCGGGCAGGGATTCCTCCTGAAGTTCAGCCGCGACGAGGAATCCGAGTCCGACCGCCTCGGCCTCCGCTACATGGTCCGCGCCGGATACAACCCGCGAGGCCAGCTCGGCGTCATGCAGGTCCTGAACGAAGCCTCGCAAGGTCAGGCGCGCGGGATCGAGATCCTCAGCACTCACCCCCTCCCTCAGACGCGCATCGATCGCATCCGCCGCCTCCTCGACGAGCAGTACGCACGCGAGGCCGCATCGTCCGACGGCTATTACGAGCAGCGATACCGCGAACGCCTGCTCAGCCGCGTCCCCCCGCCCTCCGACGGTTGACTCACGCCCCCTTCGCCGCCGCCGCGGGCCGCTCCGCCAGCCGCTCGCAGAAGCGCCCCCAATTCTCGAACCGGAACCCCCCGATCTCCGCGCCGCTCCAGCCGCGCGCGCTGAGCGCCTCGCAGATCCGCTCGAGATCCTTCGGCCCCTCGATCCCCTTCGGCAGCCCTTCGCGCGAGAAACCGCCATCCATGTCGCTGCCAAGCCCCACGCCATCGCGCCGCCCCATGATCTCGCACACACGCTCGATGTGCGCGACCACGTCGTCGATCGTCGCGCGCCGGCCCCTGCCTTCCTCGAGCGTGTGATCGAGAAAGTTCGACACCAGATTGATCCCCACCACGCCGCCGCGCCGTCCGATCTCCGCGATCGTCTCATCCGCCAGATGCCGCTCGTTCTCCCCGCCCAGCAGCGCCCGACAGTTCGAGTGCGACGCCATCACTGCCCCGGTCGCCGCCTCCAGCAGTTCGTCCGTCGCGCGCTGGCTCAGATGCGACAGATCATGTGCCACCCCCAGCTCATCCATCGCCTCGACCAGCTCCCGCCCCGCCGCCGTCAACCCCACCCCGCTCGCCCCGTTGCCCCCCGCGTAGCGCGAAGACCTCCACCACGCCAGCCCGATCGCCGTCACTCCCCGCTCCACCCACCAGGGCAGCTCGACGGGCGAGCGAATCGGATCCGCATTCTCCATCAGCACGCCCAGATGCAGCGTCTTTCGTCCCTGCGCCGTCAGATCCAGCTTCTTCACGCTCGTCAGCGGCGAGAGCTCCGCCACGCCCATCCCGCCGCGGATCGTCCCCACCCCCGGATCATGCCGGAAGACTTTCGGGACATCCAGCGCGATCCGCCCCTCATCCCGCCATGTCAGATACACCTCGAGCTGCGCGCGCCCCCGTCGATGCGCCGCCTCCGCATCCCCCTCCGGATACCCCTCGGGCCCCTCACCGCCGGGCTCCGTGAAGATCGTCCCGAAAGCCGCGCACACACCGCCCTCGCGCAGCGACGGCAACGTCACCGCGCCAGGCGACCAAGGTCCGCCCGCCTCCTCCGCCGGCGCGCTCATGTCGCGCTTGTGCACCGCCAGACACGCCAGATCCAGATGCCCATCGAACCAACAAGCCTGCGCCACGGGAGATCGCTCCGTCACACCGCGATCGCCTGCGGCGCCGCGTCCGTCAGAATCTCCGCCTCCGTCTTCGAAAGAACGTCCTCCGCGCTCACGCCCTCCGCCAGCTCCGTCAGACGGAACCGATTCCGATCCCGATCAAACTCGAGCACACACAGATCCGTGATGATCATGTCGACCACGCCCTCCCCGGTCAGCGGAAGCGAGCACTCCTTCAGAATCTTCGGCTCGCCCTTCTTCGTCACATGCTCCATCGTCACGACCACCCGCTGCACCCCCGCGACCAGATCCATCGCGCCGCCCATCCCCTTGATCATCTTCCCCGGGATCATCCAGTTCGCGATGTCGCCCGTCTCCGAGATCTGCATCGCCCCCAGAATCGCAAGCTCGATGTGCCCGCCCCGGATCATCTCGAACGACTCCGACGACGAGAAATACGCCGCGCCCTTCCGCGCCGTGATCGTCTGCTTGCCCGCATTGATCAGGTCCGGGTCCTCCTCCCCCTCGAAGGGGAAGGGCCCGATCCCCAGCAGCCCATTCTCCGACTGGAGCCACACATCCATCCCCTCCGGAATGTGGTTCGCCACCAGCGTCGGCATGCCGATCCCAAGGTTCACCACGAACCCGTCCCGCAGCTCCTTCGCCGCACGCTTCGTAATCCCGTCGCGATCCAATGCCATGAGCGCGAGTATAGCGACCGCTCCCAAGAACCCGGGATTCAAGCGCGGATCGCTCACGGGACGAAACAGACCGGCATGAACGGACCCGCCAACGCCCCATCCACCGCCGATGAAGGTCCCGCCGTCGGCAGGCCCGGACGCCCAGAGTCCACCGATAGCTACGTCATCACCTCCCACACGCGTGGAAGCTCATTCATCCCCTCGATCGCGAACCTCAGAGACCTCCCCGCGCAACTCTCGAACCTGGAGCGACTGATCATCCAGACCCACGTGATCGGCTTCGCCCCCCAGCGCTGCCTCGAGATCGGGGTCTTCAAGGGCGGATCCTCCAAGCTCATCCACGCCGCCCTCAAGGGCCTGGGCGGCGGCGCGCTGGTCAGTCTCGATCCCGACCCGCGCCATGAGTTCGACTGGCCGGCGGAGCTGGGGGATCTGGCCACGCTGCTCGTTGGGACCAGCCCCGCGAACCTGCCCGAAGCCATGAAGATCGCCGCCGGGCCGTTCCAGTTCGTCTTCATCGACGTCACCGAGACCGGCGCCCACCTCATCCTTCACGACGCCGCCCATCCTCCCCTCGAGCGCGGCCTGCGCAGCGCGCTCGACGCGGGCCTTCCCTACTTCGACGCCGGCCTCCTGTGTGCGCACCACAACGAGGGACTCCTCCACGGCGTCCCCACACGGTTCGGCGGCTTGCGCCTGCTCGTCCGCCGCTGAGCGCGCCCCCTACCCTCTCGGGATTATGAAGACTGAGAAGATCCGTTTCGAGAACGCCTCCGGCGCCAGCCTCTCCGCGCTGCTCGATCGCCCGGAGGACCGCGAGCCAAGCGCCTTCGCGATCTTCGCCCACTGCTTCACCTGCTCGAAGAACCTGAAAATCGCCGCTTCCCTCGCCCGCCGGATCACACAGGAGGGCATCGCTCTCCTGCGCTTCGACTTCACCGGGCTGGGCCAGAGCGAAGGCGAGTTCGCCGATACCTCCTTCACCACCAACCGCGAGGATCTCAAATCCGCCTGCCGCTGGCTCTCCGAGAACGCGAGCGGTCCTTCACTGCTCATCGGGCATTCCCTGGGCGGCGCCGCCGTCCTCTCCGTCGCGGGCGAGCTCGACACCGTCCGCGCCGTCGCCACAGTCGGCGCCCCCGCCGACGTCTCCCACGTCCGCCATCTCTTCACCTCCGCCGACTTTGACGAATCAGGCCGCGCCGACGTCTCCATCGGCGGGCGCCCCTTCACCATCTCCCGCGACTTCGTCGAGGACCTCGAACGCCACAACCTCGAAGATCGGCTCGCCTCGATGCGCAAGCCCCTTCTGATCTTCCATTCCCCCATCGACAATATCGTCGGCGTAGAAAACGCCGAGAAGATCTATCGCGCCGCCCGCCACCCCAAGTCCTTCATCTCGCTGGACCGCGCCGATCATCTCGTCTCCGAAGAGCGCGACGCCCGCTTCCTGGGCCGCGTCCTCGCCGCCTGGGCCCGCTACTACATCGAGACAGCCGACTGAGTCAGCCCCCGCGACCGATCTCCTCATCCACCTCCGCAAGCTCGATCGGATCCAGCGGCTCCTCCTGCGACCGCCGCCGCTCCTCGAGATCGCGCCGGTTGCGCTCCAGCTCGCGCTGCATCGAGAGAAAGCCGAGCCCAAGGAAGATCACCGCCACCCCCGCGATCACCACGTACATCCGGATCGAAGCCCCGCCGATCACGACCGTCGCCAAAATGCCGCCGAAGAGGATCGCCATGCCGACCCACACCAGCCGCGGACCCATCGGTTTCCGCCTCTTCGGCCAACTGATCTCGTTGCCGCCCACGCAATCACCTTCCCACGAAATACGGGCCGCTCTTGGGCCGTCCACTCGCCGCTCAGGCCCTGGGCCGCGTCGTGCGCTGCTCGATCCGCTTCTCACTCTCCGTGACGACGACCATGTCCACATACGCGCTCGGCGTGTGCACATGATCGGGATCGAGTTCGCCGGCCTCGACCTGCTCCTCGACTTCCGCGACGCACACCCTCCCCGCCTGCGCCATCATCGGATTGAAGTTCCGCGCCGTCTTCCGGTACACGAGATTCCCGACCGTATCCGCCCTCCACGCCTTCACCAGCGACAGATCCGCGCGCAGCCAGCTTTCCATGACGTACGGACGACCGTCGAAGTCGCGCGTCTCCTTCCCCTCCGCGATCATCGTTCCCACGCCCGTCGGCGTGAAGAAGGCGGGAATGCCCGCGCCCCCGGCGCGGATCCGCTCCGCCAGCGTCCCCTGCGGATTGAACTCTACCTCGAGCTCATTCTCCAAAAACTGCCGTGCGAACTCATCGTTCTCCCCCACGTAGCTCGAAACCATCTTCTTGATCTGCTTGGTCTGGAGCAGCAGCCCGAGGCCCCAGTCATCCACCCCCGCGTTGTTGCTGATAATCGTCAGATCCTTCACACCCGTGTCGCGCAGCGCAATGATGAGCCGCTCCGGGATGCCGCACAATCCGAAGCCGCCCGCCATCACCGTCATCCCATCCCGGATCGCTCCCTGCTCGCGCAGCGACTCGAAGACCGCACTCGGACTCTCGAATATCTTGTTCACCATGCCGTCCAGATTACTCGATCGCTCCCCGCCGGCGCCCATCGCCGCGCGATCCACACTCGCCCTCGCGCTCTCCTCCTTCGCCGCGTGGTTCGTCTTCTCCCCCCTCGCCCTGCTCCTCGCCGTCGCCTCCGCGCTCGCCGCCCGGCGCATGCGCCGCCGTCATCCCGCCGCCCCGAGCCTCGCTCAGGCCCGTCTCGCGGCCGCCGCCGCGCTCACGCTCGCCGGGGTCAGTCTCGCCGCCGCCCTGCTGGCTCTGCTCGCTGGAGCGCCGCTGTCCATCGCCATCTGGCTGTGAGACCGCCCGCCCCGGCCCTCATCCCCCGCCATCGCCCCCGACCGCATCCAGCGGCGTCGCCGTCTCGTCCTTGAGGGTGCTGAGCGCGAAGCTTGTCCGCACCCGCCCGATGTTCGCCCCGCCCGACAGTTCATGGACGACAAACGCCTCGTACTGCGCCATGTCCGTCACGAGCACCTTCAGGATGAAGTCCTCCTCCCCCGTCGTGTGCCACGCCGCCTGCACCGCGTCAAAGCGCGTCACCCACTCCTTGAACGTCTCCAGCGCGTCCCGCCCATGCTCGCGCAGCGTCACGTGCACCAGCGCCGTCAGCCGCTTGCCCACGCTCCCCGGATCGACCCGCGCAGCGTAGCCCTGGATCACGCCCGCCCGCTCCAGCTTTTTCACCCGCTCGAGCGCCGCCGTCGCCGACACGCCCACCCGCCGCGCCAGCGCCGCATTGGTCACCTTCGAGTCCGTCTGGAGCTGCTGGAGGATCGCCAGATCGACCTCGTCAAACCGGATCCGCCCCGCCTCGATCGCCTCGCCATTGGCTGTTCCGTTCTGCTGGCCCATGGCCGGAGAATACCCCGATCGAACCCAATTTGCCAGATGATTCAACGGAATTGGCCCTATTGCAACGACGAATCAACTTGAAATTTGCCATCGAACCGGTAGGATGCTCGCAGGAGAAATCCCCGCGCCACCTTTTCGGTCGCGTGTTCTCGCTCCGTACCCTTCCCTGGCGTTCCGGCGAGGGGATCGGAAGCGTCCGACAGCCGAGCAAACCACACCGTTTCAGACGGAGGATCCGCCCATGACCACCGCCACCACGAAGCCGAGCGCTTCCGGCAAAGCCGTCGTCGACCCGCTCGAGCTCATCGACGTCGATCACGTTCGCTTCTACGTCGGCAACGCCAAGCAGGCCGCCTACTTCTACGCCCACACCTTCGGCTTCCAGGTGGACCAGGTCGCCGACCTCACCACCGGCTCCCGCGATGAGGCGTCCTATCTCCTGACCCAGGGCAACATCCGCCTGCTCCTGACGACGGGCCTCACGCCTGATCATCCCGCCCAGGAGGAAGTCAAGCTCTACGGCGACGGCGTCAAGGACGTCGCGCTCACCGTCAAGGACGCCCGCGCCGCATACGAGCGCGCCATCGCCAACGGCGGCGAGTCCGCCTATGAGCCCATCGACTACTCCGACGAGAACGGCGCGGTCACCATGGCCGGCATCAAGACCTATGGCCGCGCCGTGCACTCCTTCGTCTCCCGCGAGGGCGACTACGCGATCGATAAGCTGAAAAATGGCGGCGAGTTCGGACCGCGCTTCCGCAAGTTCGGCCAGTTCGCGCTGAACGAGCACAACAAGAAGCATCCCTGCGGCCTCAAGTTCGTCGACCACTGCGTCGGCAACGTCGAGGAAGGCAAGATGAACCACTGGGTGCAGTGGTACGAGAGCGTCCTCGAGTTCAAGATGTTCAAGCACTTCGATGACAATGACATCTCGACCGAGTACTCCGCGCTCATGTCCAAGGTCATGGCCTCCGGCAACCACCTCATCAAGATGCCCATCAACGAGCCCGCCGAGGGCAAGAAGAAGAGCCAGATCCAGGAGTACCTGGAGTGGCACAACATGACCCCGGGCGTCCAGCACCTCGCGCTCCGCACCGACGACGAGCTGCACTCCGTCGCCGAGCTGCGCCGCCGCGGCGTCGACTTCCTCAACCTCCCCGACACCTACTACGACATCGTCTGGGAGCGCGTGAACTCGACGCTGAAGAAGCACGGGCACGAGGCCGTCCGCGAGGACCACGACCGCATCAAGGATCTCGGCATCCTCGTCGACGCCGACGACGAGGGCTACCTCCTTCAGCTCTTCACCAAACCCCTCCAGGACCGCCCGACGCTCTTCTTCGAGATCATCTCCCGCCGCGGCAGCCAGTCCTTCGGCAAGGGCAACTTCAAGGCCCTCTTCGAGGCCCTCGAGCTCGAGCAGGAGCGCCGCGGGAATCTGTGACCGCCACGACGATCGATCGACTGCGCAAAGCCGCGCGAACCGAGCCGTTCCGCCCCTTCACCGTCCGCACCGCGGACGGGCGGGCCTATCGGATCCGCCATCCGGAGTTCCTGCTCGTCTCGCCCAGGGCGGAGCGGACGTTTGTCGTCTATGACGAGTCAAGCGATGACCCCGAAGACTACGTCGTGCTCGATCTCCTGCTCGTCACGGCGCTCGATTTCGGGGGCGAGTCGTCGAACGGCGCCAACGGCGAGCAGAGCTCATGATTTGTCGCTGCGGACAGCGCGAACGGCAGAGCGGACGCCGCGGGTGTTGATCTGCTGACGAATCGACATGTCTGCGCAGTGAAATCGCATGTCGCGCTCCTCGAAGCGGCGGACGCTGCCCGAGCTTCCGAAAAGGTCATGCCCGGAGCGTCGAGCTTTCACAGCAGAGGCCCGCCGCCCGCATCCGCGCGGCGAGCTCGCCGGTACACGCTGGGCCATGAACAACACACGACCGCCCATCGCTCTGCACGTCGTGGCCCTGTCGATCGTCGCGCTCTCGACAGTCTCCTGTGCCTCCACGGACGAGCAGACGGCCTCCCGCCCGGAGCCCGCTCAATCGATCCGCGCCGAATCCGAATCAATGGAGGCTCCTTCCGCCAAGAGTGCGCCCACCTCGCCATCGGTCGCCGAGCCGGAGCTCGCCGCCGAGCTGCTCGAGATGAAGCGGGCCGATCAGGAGATCCGCGAAAAGATCACGTCGATCATCGCCGAGGCGAACGCGGCCGGGGACCAGCCGGACATCCCGATGACGCTTGCGATGGAGATGCTGACGCTCGATCAGCGGAACACGGCTCGCCTGAAGGAGATCGTCGCCAAGCACGCCTGGCCCACGCGCTCGCTTGTGGGAGAGGAGGCCTCCAGCGCCGCCTGGCTCCTCGTCCAGCACGCCGGCGCCGACGAGTTGAGCTTCATGGAGGAGGCCGCGAGCCTGATCAAAGCCGCCGCCGAGACGGGCGAGGCCGAGCCCGAGCACTACGCCTACCTGATCGACCGCATCCGGATGTATCGCGGAGAGCCGCAGCTCTTCGGAACCCAGACGAACATGGAGGATGGGCGGATCGTGCTGCACGAGATCGAAGATCCGGAGAGCGTGGACGACCGGCGCGCCGAACATGGCCTCCCGCCGTTGCAGGAGTATCTCGATCAGATGCAGGAGCAGCTCCGGGGCGACTCTCCCTGAGGCTCGCTTCGCTCCCGCCGGCCTCGTCGCGACGGGGCGCCGTCGCTCGCGACGATGGACGCAGCCCGCCTAAAATGGCGGGAAGCCATCCCGAAGGAGCTGAGCGATGCCGTATTACACGAAGCTCGGAAAGATCCCGAAAAAGCGACACGTCCAGTTCCGACGCCCCGACGGCGCCCTCTATTCGGAGGAGCTCTTCGGCACGGAGGGGTTCGTTGGTCCGACGTCCACCATGTATCACATCCACCCGCCCACCCAGGTGACGGGCTGGAAGACGCTCTACAAAACCAAGCCCGAGTACGTCGAGACCGAGACCATGCGCATGCGCCATCTCAAGACCGCGCGCATGGAGGCCGAGGGTGACACCGTCACGGGCCGCAAGGTCCTCTTCGGCAATGGCGATGTCGAGATGGCCGCGTGCCAGCCCGCGGAGCAGATGTCCTACCACTTCAAGAACGGGCAGGGCGACGAGTGCTTCTTCATCCACTACGGCTCGGGCACGGTGTCCACCTTCATGGGCGCGCTCACGTTCGGCCCGAAGGACTACATCGTCATCCCCAAGGGCATCGTCTACCGCTTCGAGTGGAGCGAGCTCTCCGACGAGGACCGCCCCGAGGGATACACGAAGGAGCAGATGCCCTACGGCAAGTTCGTGCTCTTCGAGACGGCCAACGGCTCGCACATCGGCCCGCCGCCGCGCTATGTCTCGAAGAAGACGTCGCAGTTCCTCGAGCACGCCCCCTACTGCGAGCGCGACCTGAATCTTCCCTTCGAAGATGAGCAGCATCCGCTCGCCTACGACGAGGACGGCGAGTTCGAGGTGCGCATCAAGGCGCGCGACTGCGTGCACTCCTATATCTACCCGTACCACCCGCTCGACGTCGTCGGCTGGGACGGCTGCTACTACCCCTACACCTTCAACATCGACGACTTCGCGCCGATCACGGGCAAGCTGCACATGCCGCCGCCAATCCACCAGACGTTCGAGGGGCGCAACTTCGTCATCTGCTCCTTCTGCCCGCGCACGCTCGACTGGCATCCCGAGGCCATCCCCGTCCCCTACAACCACTCCAACCTCGATTCCGACGAGATTCTCTATTACGTCGAGGGCAACTACAAGGCTCGACGCGGCATCGAGGTCGGATCGATCAGCGTCCATCCGCAGGGCATCCCGCACGGGCCGCATCCGGGCTCCGTCGAGAAGGCGCTCGGCGCCACCTTCACGGATGAGCTCGCCGTCATGTGCGACACGTTCCGCCCGATGTATCCGACGAAGGAGGCGTTGGCCCTCGACGATCCGCACTATCCGGAGTCCTGGCGCGCCGATCATTTCGCGCCGGGCCAGCCGACCAAGGCCAACGGCGAGGCTCGCAAGATCCCGCAGCCGGAGAAGATCACGACCTGGGACTGACGGCCCGCTGATTGTCAAAGTGTTCCACGTGGAACACCCCCGCTCACGCCTCGGCGTCCGCGTCGGGGCTTTTCTTGTGCGCACAGCGGGCGGTTGTGGCGGTGCGCCTCAGCCCGTAGCATCGCCGCCACGATGCGAGCGCACGGATGACCGCCACTCGATCAGGACGAGCTCGACACAGCCTCCCGCCTCGGGCGGCGCGCGCGCTGGTCCTTCTCGCTCTCATCCTCGTCTCCCTCCCGGCTCGCGCGTCGTATCAGAGCGGTCCTCCCGCCGGGCGCGATTTCGGGGGAATGCTCCTTCCCGCGGCCGCCCAGCGCGCTGGTCTCACACTGAGCGCGCGCCGGGCGTGGGTCTGGAGCGAGGACGGCGTGTCGCGCATCGCGCTCGAGCGCGACGCGCGCGTGCGGCTGGGCATCTATGACTTCAATGCGTCCCGCGCGACCGCCTGGATCGAGCCCGTGCAGATTGATGGGCGGGCGCTCCGCCAAGTCGCGATCTACTTCGAGGATGTGCGCGACCAGCAAGCCGACGCCGCCGTCGCGATGAACGCGTCGTCGCTGCTCGTGACGGCGATCATCGACGGGGCGGTCGACCTTCGCGTCGACGCTCTGGATCGGGCGCGTCCGGATCGGTTCGACATCGGATCCGTCGTCGTCGCCGGCGAATCCCGCCTGGCGGGGTATCTCGCCTCGATTCAGGAGGCGGCCCCCGAGCGTCCGGACTCCTTCGACGCTCCCCCCGGGCTTGTGCCCCCCACCATCGCGAGCGCTACGCCCCGCGCCGAAGAGGCGGTTGATCCTCTCGCGACGGCGCAGGAGCTCCCGCCTGTCCCGCAGGAGGAGCCGATCTTCGCAGCCGACGGCGTGGTCTCCTTCTTCGGGCCCGATCGCACGCTGATCACCGGCGAGGAGGAGAATGCGCTGGTCATCACGGGCGGGGTCGCGATGCAATACACCGAGCCTCCGGATCCGAACGCGCCCGAGGAGCCCGCGCGATCCCTCCAGATCTCGGCGCAGCGGCTTGTCGCCTTTCTCGAGCCGGGCGATGTCGCCGATCTGTTCCGGACGGGGTCTTCGGACGTGCGCGGGGTCTATCTGGAAGGCGATGTGATCGCAACCGACGGCTCCTTCACGCTGCGCGGGCCGCGCGTCTACTACGACGTGACCCGCAACCGCGCGATCGTGCTCGACGCCGTCTTCTGGGCGTATGACGAAGCGCGGGCGGCGCCCTTCTACATCCGGGCGGACGCGATCCGTCAGGAGGCCGCCAACCAGTTCTCGTCGGGGCGCGCCACGATGGCGAACACGGCCTTCTTCGAGCCGCGCTTCACGCTCGGGGCCACGGATCTGACACTCGTGCGTGAGCCCGGCCGGGACGGAGGCGTCCGGCATGTGGTTGACGCGCGGAACATCACCGCGAGGGGCTGGGGCGCTCCCTTCTTCTACTGGCCTCGCTATGTCGGCGATCCCACGGCGATTCCGATCCGCCGGTTTGAGGTGGAGACAAAGAATGGGGATCCGATCGTCCGGACGGAGTGGGATCTGTTCAGCCTGGCGGGGCGTCGACGTCCGGAGGGGTTCGACGGGCGGCTGCTGGTGGACGGCTTTTTCGATCGCGGGCCGGCTGCGGGGCTGGATCTCGAGTGGGAGGCCCCCGCCTTCGACGGCTCCCTCTTCGCGTACTACATCTTTGACAACGGGACCGATCTGCTCACCGGCGGCGGCGAGATCGATCACGAGGACGATCATCGCGGGATGGTGCGGTTCGAGCATCGCACGCAGTTGTCGGAGCGCTGGAGCCTGTTCGTCGAGGCGGCGGTTCTCTCCGACGAGACGTTCCTCGACGCCTTCTTCCCGGAGCAGGCGGAGCGGAGCCGGGAGCTGACCAACTCGATTCAGTTCCGCCGGCTCGACGACCGCTCTTTTCTGTCGCTTCAAGCCCGGGCGCCATCCAACGACTTCGTCTCGAATGAGTTTCTCCTTCAGAGCCAGGGCTTTCAGGTCGAGCGGCTGCCGGAGTTGACGTACGCGCGTGTGGCCGACTCGCTGTTCGGCGGCAGGCTGCTGTATTTCTCCGAGTATCGCGCCGGTCGGCTCAGCATGCGCTTCACGGAGGAATCGGCGGAGGATCTCGGGTTCGACAGCGACAGCCGCGCGCAGGCCGCGTTCGGGTTGTCGCCGGAAGACCGCATCGACGAGGCGCTGCGGAGCGCGGGATTTCGGGAGGAGGACGTGACGCGTCTCGACACGCGCCATGAGATCGAGGCGCCGCTGGATCTCGGAGCGTTCGACATCACGCCCTTCGCCATCGGACGGATCACGGCGTACGACAGCGACTTCGATGAGTTCCGCGAAAAAGACAATGACGATGACGTCCGCTACTGGGGCGGGATTGGCGTGCGCGCGGCGACGTCCCTGGTGCGCGTGAATGACGCAGTGCAATCCGAGCTGCTGGATCTGAATCGCATGCGGAACATCATCGAGCCCTCGGCGACGCTGCTGCTGAGCGACACATCGATCGATCGGCGCGAACTGCCCGTCTTCGACGAGCGTGTCGAGGCGATCGGCGAGGGGACGCTCTTCCGGACCGGCGTCACGAGCACCTGGCAGACGAAGCGCAAGGACTTCGAGGGGGAGCGGAGCGTCGACTGGCTGATGATCCGGGCGGACTATGTGAACTCCTCAAGCGACGCCGAGCGGCGCTCGACCTTCCCGCGCTTCTTCGAGAGCCGGCCCGAGTTGTCAACGTTCGGCGAGTTCGTCGAGGGCGAAGCCCGCCTGCGCCTCACGGATGCGACGACTCTCACAAGCGACCTCGCCTACGACTTCGATGAGGACGAGCTCTCTCGCGCGGCCGCGGGCGTGCTCTTCGACCACGGATTCGGCTTCTCGACCTACATCGAATGGCGCCAGTTGCGGCCGCTCGACTCGGAGGATCTGAACTTCGGGGCGGCGTACGAGCTTTCGAAGCTCTACGCGCTGGAAGCGGCGGTCGTTTACGACATCGAGGAGTCGAATTTCCAGGAGGTCGAGCTCAGTCTGACGCGCCGCACGCCACAGTGGAACATCCGGGTCACGGCGGACTACGACGATGTTCAGGACGATCTCTCACTGGGGATCTCGTTTCGCCCAGTCGGGCTGAAAGAGTCGAGGCCGGCCCGCCTCTTCGAGGCCGAGCCGGAGCTCTTCGAGCGCGACTATCCGTCGCCCTCTGGGCCGCCCGGGGTTCGCTGATTCGGATCCGGATGAGGTTTGGCGGAAGCGGAGCGGGGTCGGCGCCTGATCGATCAGGCCTTGACCTCGGAGACCTTGACCTTCATGTAGCGCTGGCGGTGGCCCTGCTTGCGGCGGTAGCCCTTGCGACGCTTGAACTTGATCACGTCGAGCTTCTCGGCCTTGAAGTCGGGGTCGAGGATCTCTGCGGTGACGCTGGCGCCGTTGACGTAGGGCGTGCCGATGGTGGGCGAGTCGCCGCCGAGGGCCAGCACGCGATCGAAGGTGATGGACTGAGCGTTCTCTGGAAGATCGCGAAGGTCGACGGTGAGCACGTCGCCTTCGGAGACTTTCATCTGGCTTCCGGAATCCTCGATGATCGCGTACATGAGTGTCGCCTCTGCTTCTTGCTTCAGGCCCGGACGGCGGCCTATCGAGCCTGCTCCGCCTCAGGCGAGCCGAGCAGTGTAGCACCCGCGCTCGCGCCTTCAACCCGGCGTCCGGGTGAGCTGGAGGGAGCGGCGGAGGCGAGGCGGGGGCCGAGCCATCCCCCCCACCGCTCACATCCCGGGCAGCGTCCGCAGACGGCTCGTCCTCCGCCCGGGGGCTGTCGATCGCACCACCAGCAGCACGCGAGGGGCGCGTCGAGGTCGTCAAGCAGTTCGGCGAGTTGACGATCCGTGAGGTCGATCAGGGGGAGATCGAGTGAGATGGGGGCGTCGGAGGGCGCGTCAACATTGAGCAGATGAGACGCCAGGCGGCCGCGATCCGCTTCGCGGGAGAGGGTTTCGAAGTCTTCTCCCGCCTGGAGGGGCCAGATGACGCGATCACATCCCCGGCTCAATCCCTCCGCCCCCGCTTCGAGCAGGCGGAGGGAGCGGCTGACAGCCTGGCGAGGCCCCGTTTTGGCCGGCGCCTGAGGGGATGATCCCTCGATGACCTCGGCGCAGCCCAGCAGATCCGCCTTCCGTCGAATCGCGGCCAAACGCGCCTCGGGGGCGGTGGCGGCGTCGAGATCGAGGAGGAGAATGAGCCGCTCGGGATGAGGGCAGAGGAGGGTCGCCGCCAGCGCTGCGGGCCCTCCATCGTCGATCAGGAGCGCTCGCTCGGGGCGGCCACCGCCCGGCATGGTCGCGATTTTCTCCAGGGCCATGAACGCCATATCGGACCATCACCCTCCCGCGCAGCGAAAATCCTCGCCCGCTGGGGGCGAGGGGTGAAGATCGCTGGGGGGAGTTCGAGCCCCGTTCAGGACCCGGCGCCGGGGGCGCCGGCCGGGGCGGGGGGCTCGAGCATGGCCCGACGGGTGTCGGTGGGAAGGGCCTGACTCTGGAGAAGGAGGAGCGCGGTTTCGAGCTGGGGGTCGAGCCCTTCGTCGAGCAACCGCTGCGGGTCCTCCTGCGCTTCGTCCTCGGCGACTCCCTCGTCATCAAGGGGCATGAGATCCGCGTCCATGCGCACCTGGAGTGACTCCCTGGTCTGGGAGGGGAGCATGGTCACCTCGATGTCCGGGGCGACTCCGTAATCCTCGCGCCCAGGGCGGCGATGGATAAGGCGTCCTCCCGGGAGGCGGTAGTACTGGGTGGTCAGCTTCAGCGCGGCGGCGCCGCCTGAGAGGGGATAGACGTTCTGCACGCTCCCCTTGCCGAAGGAGCGGGCGCCGACGAGGACGGCCTTGTCGTAGTCCTGAAGGGCGCCGGCCACGATTTCACTGGCGGATGCGGAGCCCTCGTTGAGGAGGACGACGACGGGGAGGTCGCCCGCCATGACGAAGCCCGGGCGGGCGCGCTGGGCGTCGCGCACGGCGCCGGAGGCGTCGTGTTGGGAGACGATCACGCCCTCATCGATGAACAGATTCGCGATGCCGACGGCGGCGTTGAGCAAGCCTCCCGGATTGAATCGCAGATCGAGGATCAGTCCATTCAGCTCTTCGCGGCGCATCTCGCGGAGGGCGTCGACGAGCTCGCGGGTGGTGTCCTCGGTGAACTGGGTGAGCCGGACGTAGCCGATGCCGCCTTCATCGTCGATGAACCAGTCCCAATCGGTCTCGCGCGGTCCATCGCGCTCCCAGCCCTTGACGCTGTGGATGGGGATGACGGCGCGCTTGATGTCGAAGCTGATCCACTCCGGCTCGTCCTCGCGTTCGACGGTGAGGGTGACGGTGGTTCCCTCCTCGCCGGTGATGCGGTCGACCGCCTGCGAGAGGCTGATCCCGAGGGTGGATTCGCTGTCGACCTCACGGACGATGTCTCCGCGCCGGATGCCGGCGCGATGGGCGGGCGTTCCCTCGAGCGGGGTGACGACCTGGAGCTGCATGGCGTCGTCCAGCGAGATTTGGATGCCGACGCCGGTGAACTTCCCACGGGTCGAGCGCTCAAATCGGCGGAGCTCGTCGGGCCAGATGATGTTGCTGTAGTCATCGAGCTGCTCCATGGCGCCGTTGCCGAACTCGTGGAACAGGGCGATCTTTTCAACGCGGACGGAGTAGCGGTTGGCGCGCTGCACTCGGTCGAGGGTTCGCGTCAGATCGAAGTAGGACGCTCGTCCCTTCTTGGACTTCAGGCCGTTGATCTCGACATCGATCGCCTCGACGAAGCGCGAGCGGGCGGCGAGATCGGCGAGGCCGGGGAAGGCGTCCGCCAGATCGGGGGTGGTGGCCATGGTGCGGACGGCCTGGAGACCTCCGATGAGCATCCGGGCCATGTCGGCGCCATCAACCTGCGCGCGCTGGGCGGTGTTGAGGGCGCGGATCAACATGGACTGGCTGATGCCTTCGAGTTTCTGGCGCCAGTCCTCTCCCATCTCGTTGAAGGGCGGCAGGGGCTCTTCGCCCTCGGCGACGCGGGCCTGGCTGCGCATGTCGTGCAGGCGCTCGGGCGTGTAGAGCCGCATCATCATGAGGCGCCGCCCGACGCGCTCGACGTCTTCCTTGTAGGTCTCCTCTGTTTCGAAGAGCAGGTGGAGGCGGAAGAAGAGCTCGTGGGCCTCGAGCCAGCGACCGGCGCGTTCGGCCTCGTGGGCCTTGCGCTCTCCGAGGGTGACGATGCGATCGATCGCCTCGGCGAGGGCCTGGGGGGCGCGATCGTGCCCGGCGTCGAGAAGGGTCTTGGCCTCGACGGCCTTGACGAGGGCCTCATCGAGGTCGCCGCTTTGAATCTCCTCGTCGATCTCGGTTTCGATTTCCTTCAGTCGCTCGAGGCGCTGGGTTGAGAATTTCTCGATGTTCCCGGCCCGGCGCTCGACGAGGTCGTGGATGTTTCTAACGGAGGCGTTGGGATGATTCGCGGGGACCCGGCGGAGGAGCTCAAGGGCGTCCCCGGAGCGGCCCTGCTGGGCGCTGGTCCAGATCTCGTGGGCCCACTCACCAACGGAGACGGGATCCGCGTACGTCGCCGGCGCCGCTCCCGTCAGGATGCCGAGGGCCGTGAGGGCGATGAGTGTCTTGTGAATCCAACGAACGCCGCGCATGCTCATGGTGTCTCCCAATCCCTGGTCGAGACTCTTTTCGTTTTCGGTCGTCGATCTGACCGACGCCTCTGAGCGAACGCGCGTGGCGCCGCGGGCTTCGCATCGGCCCGACCGGACATCGTGATGAAGCGCCGTAGAGCCTGTAGCCTTTCGTCCACCGACATGGTCCGCACAGCCTCCTTCATCGGCCATGCTTGCCCGTTTCCGCGCAGACCCGATTCTCGGGCCACGTCGCCGGCATTGAATCCAACTGAATAGTACGCCCGGGCCTTCCCGAAGTTCGGGAGTCCGTCCCGACGCGGGGCTATCCTTTGGAGCATGTTCGCTGGGGGACTCGTCCACATCGTGATCGGGCTGGCCCGCTCCGACCCGGGGCAGACTCTCGGACGGCTGGCGACGGTGGCGATGGCGGTGCTGCTGGCGCTCATCGGCTTCGTGGTCGCGGCGCTGCTCATCTTCTCCCTGCGGCGGAGCCTGGCTCGACGGGCGGCGCGCCGACGGGCGGCGGCTCTGGCGGATGCATGGTCGGAAGCCGGGCGGCGGACGAATCCTCCTCCCCCCGATGAGACGGGCCCCGATGATGAGACGGTCGACCTGGGGCCCGACTCTTGGACGCGATGATGTCCCCTAGAAACGGATCATGACATGCCTTTTTCCTCCGATCGACCTCTGGCTCTGATCACCGGCGCCGCGCGACGCGTCGGGCGCGCGACCGCCCTGGCCCTCGCCGAGGCGGGGTGCGACGCGCTGATCACGTACCGCACGAGCGACGAGGCTGCTCGTGAGCTCGTCGGGCTGCTGAGAGATCGGGGGGCGAGCGCCGAGGCTTGGGCGCTGGATCTGGGGGATCTCGATTCGATCGGGGGATTCGCGGAGGAGCTGATGTCCGAGGCGGCGCGCCTGGACGTGCTGGTGCACAACGCTTCGATCTACAACCGGACGGCGCTGGACGAGGCGACGGTCGATGATGTTCTGAGCCATTACGTCGTGAACGCCGCGGCGCCTCTGCTGCTGACCCGGGCGCTGCGACCGCTGCTTGCGAGATCGCCGCTGGAGTCGAGGCCGGCTGTGATCGCGATGTGCGATATTCACGCGATGGGTCGGCCGCGGGCGAAGGACTTCACGCCGTACTCGATGTCGAAGGCGGCGCTGGTGGAGATGGTGCGGGCGCTGGCGCGGGAGCTGGCGCCGGAGATTCGCGTCAACGGGGTGGCGCCGGGCGTGGTCGCCTTTCCCGAGTCGGGGCATGAGTCAGAGGAGGCGGCGCAGCAGGCGTATTTGAAACGGGTTCCGCTGGCTCGCGAGGGCTCGCCCGAGGACGCGGCGACGGCGATCCGGTTTCTCGCGCTGGAGGCGCGGTATACGACCGGTCAGATTCTTCGGGTGGACGGGGGGCGCTTCATCGCCTGATGCGCTTGATCCGATGTGACGGGATGAGGCGTGGCGCGGCCATCTCGACACGTTGGGCGAGGCTGAGTAGACTGATTCGCTTGGTCCGCGGGGGCGCTCTTCAACCATGCCCAGGTGGCGGAACTGGTAGACGCGCTACCTTGAGGTGGTAGTCCCGGAAACGGGGTGGAGGTTCGAGTCCTCTCCTGGGCATTTTTGGGGGCGGCGCGTGAGGCGTCGCCTTTTTTCATGCGCGCTCGGGCGCATCGAGCGATGCATCCCGGCTCTCAGTCCGGGCGCGCTCCGTCAGCTCGCGCCGGAGGACCTTGCCCGTCGGGCCCTTGGGGAGTTCATCGAGGCGGCGGATCCAACGGGGGACCTTGTAGTTGGCGATTCGCTCGCGACACCACTGGCGGAGCTCGCCCTCATCGAACTCGGCGCCCTCGACAAGCTCCACGTAGGCGGCGGCGACCTCGCCGCGCATCGCGTCTTCGACGCCGATGACGCCCGAGGCGGCGACGGTTGGATGCTTGTTGAGCGCTTCCTCGATTTCCCTTGGGAAGACGTTCTCGCCTCCGATGATGATCATCTCCTTGATCCGGCCCGTGATAAAGAGGAAGCCGTCGGCGTCGAGGCGGCCCATGTCGCCGGTTTTGAAGAAGCCTTGGGCGTCGAAGGCGGAAGCGGTCTCCTGCTCCATCCTGAAGTAGCCCTGGAAGATGTTTGGTCCGGCGATGCGGATCTCGCCTTCCTCGTCTGGCCCGAGGAGGCGGTCCGTCTCGGGATCGACGATGCGCTCCTCGACGCGGGGGAGGGGCTTGCCGACGCTGTGGCGGCGGAACTCCCAGGGTCGGAGCCAGTTGGTCACGGGGCCGGTCTCCGTAAGGCCGTATCCCTCGTGGATTCTGGTCTCGAATCGTTCCTGGAAGCGCTCGAAGACGGCGTCGGGGAGGGGCTCGCCGCCGGAGACAATGTATCGGAGCGATTGGAAGTCTTCGGCGGAGGCCTGCTTGACGCTGAGCAGCGCGTTGTACATCGAGGGGAGGCCGACGAAGCATGTGGGGCGATGATCGCGCATGAGCTTGACGATGCGCTGGGGCACGAAGCGCGCCGAGTAGACCACGCGGCAGCCTGCGGTGAGCGGGAGCAGCGTCAGGACGGTCAGGCCGAATGAATGAAACTGCGGGAGGACGCCGAGCAGCGTGTCGGAGTCGTCGAAGGGCACCCATTCAAGACACTGGCGGATGTTCGCACGGAGGTTCGCGTGCGTGAGCATGACGCCCTTGGGCAGGCCGGTGGTGCCTGAGGTGTAGAGGAGCGTGGCGAGCTCGTCGTCCGCGGCGCGCGCGGGCCAGCGCGGCTCAGGGATTCGCTTGAAGGAGAGGTCTTCGAGGGGGAGGAGGCGCGCGCCGCGGGGAGGGCGGTCCATGTGCTCGAGGAGCTGTCCGGAGGTGATGATCAGGTCGATCTCGGAGTCGCGGACGACGTGGTTGAGCTCGTCGGGCTTGAGGAGGAAGTTCAGGGGGACGACGGTCCTTCCGAGCCACCAGACGGCGAGAGCGGCCATCGGAAAGGCGCCGGCGCTGGGCAGCATGACGCCGACGCGCTTCGCCTGAGTCGTCTTCTCGATCGCCTCCGCGACGTGGAGGGCGCCGACGAGGAGGTCCAGCCCGCGCCAGCGGCGACGGTCGTCGATCGCCGCGACCCGGAGGGGATGAAGCAGAAGTCGCCGAATGATCGGAAGATGCACGCCCATGGTGATTCCAAGGCCACGCCGGCGGCGCGGGCGACTCCACATGCAGGCGCCGTCGCCGCTCCGCCGATACGGTACAGGCACGGGCCGCGCCGCGCGCCCCGATCGAGAGTGAGGAACACACCGATGACCACCCGACGCGTCGCGCTCGCCATCGCCGCAGTCCTGTCCCTCCTCCTTTCCGCCTGTGCCAGCATGGGTCAGGCGGGGGCCAGTTCGGACGCCCTCACGCTGTATGAGCAGGGTCGCTACGCGGGCGCCTACGAAGCCGCTGTCAAGCAGGCGAAGACGGCAACGGGGGACCGTGGCGAGCGCGCTCGGCTCATCGCCGGGCTCTCGGCGCAGGCGCTCGGCGAGCCCCGGGACGCCGAGCGGTGGCTGAAGCCGCTGCTGACCTCCGCGAACCGCCAGCTCCGCGCTCGGGCGCTGGCGACGATTGGTCTGATCGAGCTCGAGAGTCAGCGGTATGAGAAGGCGGCGGCGCATCTTTCGCAGGCGGCGACGTTGCTCTCTGGCGCGGCTCGTGCGCAGGCTGGGCTGAACGCGGGCGATGCGTATGCGGCGCTGGGTCGTCTCGAGGCCGCACGGGTGCAGTATCGACGCGCCTACTCGGCGACGCGGGATCAGGATCTGCGAGCCGCCATCTCGGAGCGTATCGAGCGGTCGGGATTCACGATTCAACTCGGCGCGTTCGCTCGCCGCCTGAACGCCGAGCGCGCGGCCGATTCGGCGATGGAGAGGGCGGAGCGGCTCGGGCTGGGCAGGCCCGAGATCGTGGTGTCGACGGACGCGCAGGGGCGGAGGCTGTATCTGGTCCAACTGGGCCGCTTCCCGACGCGTGAAGAGGCGGAGCGCGTCCGGGCTGATCTGGGACAGACGTCGATCATCGCCTCCGCGCCGCTTGACTGAGGCGGATTACGACTCCGCCCAGGCTTCGAGCGCGCGTTGGGCGGCGCGATCCGGATTCTCCACGCCTTCGAGATCCAGGGCCGCGTCGCCGCGCAGGGCGCTGACGCTGAGGGCTGCGCGATACGCGGCGAGATCCAGGCGTCCATCGCCCGCGGGGACGCGGGCGGCGCGGGCCGCGTCGCTGACCCGCGCCGAGACCAACCGCTCGCCACAGCGACCGACGGCGAGGGGCGGGTCATCGCCTGCGAGCAGAGCGGAGGCGGGGTCGAGAGCGACGCCCCAGGCGGGCGAGGCGAAGGGCCCCTCGAAGGAGCGGATCGGCCATCGCAGCTCCGCGATCCGGGTCCCGCAGCGCTCGGCGGCGGCGACGAGGGCGGTCGCGGTCGCCTCGGCGCCTTGCTGGGGCAGTGTGAGCGTCAGCGCCGGGTCGCCTCCCGCGAGGCTCGCGATCTCGGATGCGAACTCCAGGGCGCGTGTGGCGGCGTCGACGGCTCGATCGGTGTGGGTCGTGTCGGCGAAGTGCTCCTGGGGGATCAGGAGATCAACGCCGGCGAGGGTCAACTCGAGGCGGCGGAGCAGGGCGGCGACATCGCGCCGCCCGGAGCGATCCAACTCGCGGGGCCGCATGCCGGGGGCGCGGGCGTCGAGCTGGACCGCGCGGAAGCCGCGGCGGGCGATCCACTCGACCCGCGCCCGCGGGGTCGGCGCCGGAACTCCCGGACATGCGCAGCCGAGCTGGAGCCTCGTGATTCCATCCATTGCGGCGCGTTTGTACCCGCGCGGCGGTCCCGGCGCCCCGCCTGAAGTCGGGCGGGCTGGCTCGACCGCTGGGTTGGGCGGGCGGATAGGATGAATCGGTCGTCGTGAAACGTTTGCCGGCCATTGCGGAAACGGTCCATCTCGCCTCTCTCGGCGTGTGGCTGGGCGCGCTGGGGATGACGGGGGGCGTGGCGGCGGTGGTTTTTCCGACGATGGAGTCGCTGGATCCCAGCCTCCCGGCGTACGCGGCGTATGACGGGCCGCACTGGTCGCTGGCGGCGGGGGCGTTGATGGCGCGGGTGTTCACGATCTCGGACATCGTGGCTCTCGTGGCGGCATCGGCGGCGCTGGTGACGTTCGCGCTGCGGGCGGCGGGCGGGTTCCATCTGGGGCGTGTCGCCACGGCCCTGCGCGCGGCGGCGCTGCTGGCGGCGATCGGGCTGCTCTCGTGGTGGCTGTTTCTGCTGGCGCCGGAGATGGACAGTCAGTTGAAGGCGTACTGGGCCGCTGCGGAAGCGGGTCGGAACGAGATCGCCGAGACCCATCGGTCGGCCTTCGCGGAGGCGCATCCGCTTGCGTCGAACATCTTCAAGGCGGAGAGCGCGGCGGTGGCGGTCGCGCTGGCGACTGGGCTGTGGGCGGTGGCGCGGCAGTCGGCGTCGCCAGGCATCCGGGAGCTTCGCCCGACGCGGGAGTTCGCCGCTCGTCTGGGGCGGTCATGACCACCACTGAAGCCAAGCCGCACGTGCGCACGCCTGAGAACCCGCGGGGGATGCGCGATCTGCCGTTTCCACTGCCCGAGGCGACGCCTGCGGAGAAGCGCCGGGCGCGGGCGATTCTCAAGGCTCTTCGCGATCGGTATCCCGACGCCCGGTGCGCGCTGGATTATTCGAGTCCGCATGAGCTGCTCGTCGCGACGATTCTCTCGGCGCAGACGACGGATGTGAACGTCAACAAGGCGACGCCGAGGCTTTTTCGGGATTTTCCAACGCCCTCGGACTACGCGAGGGCGACGCCGAAGAAGCTCGAGCCGTACATCCGATCGCTGGGCTTCTTCCGCAACAAGGCGAAGGCGATCCACTCGGCGATGACGGACATCGTCGAGCGTTTTGACGGCGAGGTTCCCGCCGACATGGATGATCTGCTCTCGCTGCACGGGGTTGCGCGGAAGACGGCGAACGTCGTGCTGGGCAATGCGTTCGGGATCAATGTCGGCTTCGTGGTGGATACGCACATCGAGCGGATCTCGAAGCGATTCGGCGTGGCGCCGGAGGAGGCGACGGTGACGATGGTCGAGCGGCATCTGTGCGCCCGATTTCCGCGCGAGTCGTGGGCGGACTTGTCGCACATGTTCATCTGGCATGGTCGTCAGGTCTGCAAGGCGCGGGGGGCGCTGTGCGCGCAGGACTCGATCTGCCGGCGGTTCTGCTCGAACGCGAAGGCGCTGGGGCGCGCCAGCGACAACGGCGGGAAGCCGTCCGGCGGGAAGAGGAGCATGAGACAAGGTTCCGGGAAGAGGAGATCATGACGGCGCGCGGCTCGACGAGACGATCGAAGGCGCCGGATCCGTGCGACGAAGAGTTCGTCGGAGGACGGGTCTCGTCGATCAAGCCGCTCTCGTCCGATCCCTCGCGCTGCTCGATCCGCGTGGATCGGCGGAAGGCGGCGACGGTGCAGCGGGCGGAGATCGAGGCGATGTCGCTGCGCGTGGGCGATGAGTGGACGGAGCCGGTCGCACAGCGGGTGGCGGAGGCGGCGGAGCTCTCCAGCGCCAAGGCGTACGCGCTCCGTCGGCTGGCCAAGCGGGCGCTCACGGAGCGGGAGCTTCAGGATGCGGTGGAGCGTCGGGGGCATGCGCGCGCGACGGCTGAGCGCGCACTGGCGGAGATGCGCCGGCTCGGACTGATGGACGATGAAGCCATCGCGCGGTCGATGACGCGCTCGACGCTGGCGGTCAAGCCGGCGGGGCGGAGGTATCTGCTCGCCAGACTGCGGCGGCGAGGCGTTGAGCGGGAGGTGGCGGCGCGGGTGGTCGACGAGGCGCTGGGCGGTCGCGATTCGCGCGCCGATGCTTTGGCGCTGGCGCGATTGCGGCTTCGATTTCTGCCGCGCTCCGCGGAGGAGCAGACGGCTCGCCGCCGCCTGTACGCCTTTCTCGCCCGGCGGGGATTTGATCCCGACGCGGCGCGTGAGGCGGTGAGCAACGCGCTTCGGGAATGGTCGGGCGAGGAAGAGCGCGGCTGACTATTGCCTCGCGATGGCGCCGAGACGATCGATGGCGTCCTTGAGGGTTTCATCCTGCTTGCAGAAGGCGAAGCGCACCAGGCGGCGCCCATGCTCGGGGTTGGCGTAAAAAGCGCTCGGCGGGATCGCCGCCACTTTCGCCTCGTCGATGAGCCATTTGCAAAAGGCGACATCGTCGGCGTGGCCGAAGGCCGCATGATCGGCGAGGATGAAGTAGCTGCCGGCGGGCTCATAGACGCGAAAGCCGAGGTCCGCCAGCGCGCCGGCGAGGCGATCGCGCTTGCGCCGATAGTCGTCGGCGAGGGCCTCGACGGATTCGTCTCCCTCACGCAGGCAGGCGGCGGCGGCGTACTGAAAGGGCGTGGCCGTCGCGAAGGTCAGGTACTGGTGGGCGGCGCGGACGCAGGCGGAGAGATGCGGAGGGGCAATGGCCCAGCCGATCTTCCAGCCTGTGAAGGAGAAGGTCTTGCCCAGGCTCGAGAGGGTGATCGTCCGCTCCCACATGCCGGGGAGCGTCGCCAGACGAACGTGCGGCGTGCGCTCGGGGTCGTACACGAGGCGCTCATAGACCTCGTCGGTGATGGCGATCAGATCATGGCGGCGGCAGAGGTCGGCGATCGCCTCGAGCTCGGCGCGGGAGAAAACCTTGCCGGTGGGATTGTGCGGGGTGTTGACGAAGATGGCGCGGGTGCGCTCCGTCACGGCGCTGCGGAGCTCGTCCACGCTAAAGGCGAAGGGTTCGCGGATGAGTCCGTCGCCGGGCGGGGGTCGGAGCGTGACGAATCTGGGGATGGCGCCGGCGATGGCGCAGCAGGCGCGGTAGGAGTCGTAATACGGCTCGAAGAGGATGACCTCGTCGCCCGGGTTGAGCAGACCCAGGGAGGCGGCGATCAGCGCTTCGGTGCATCCGGTCGTGACGGTGACCTCCTGCATCGGGTCGAGGGCGCGGCGCGTCTCGCGGGTCCAGAAGGCGGCGATGCCCTCGACCAGGGCGGGCTCGCCGGCGCTGCGCGCGTACTGGTTTTTGCCGGCGCGCATCGCCGCCTCCGCCGCCTCGATGGCGAGCGCGGGCCCGTCGAAGTCGGGAAATCCCTGGGAGAGGTTGACGGCGCCGGCCTCGTTGGCGAGGCGGGTCATCTCGCTGAAGATCGTCGTGCCGAAGGGCGCGAGGCGATCGGACACGTGTGTGCGCTCATTCGTGGCTGTCATGAGCTCCCTTCGCTGCGGATGCGGGTTGGGAATCAACGGTAGACTAGGTCCGACGTGCCTCCCGCGCCTGACGAGCTCGAGCTGCTCCGCCGCCTGATCGCCTTCGAGACGCCTTCTGCGCGCTCGAATCTCGAGATCGTCGACTTTCTCTCCGAGCTGCTCGATCTTCCCGGCGTTTCGCTGGAGCGCATCCCGAGCGAGACGGGGGGCAAGGCGACGCTGGTGGCGCTCGTGGGCGGCGCATTTGAGGATCCCGCCACGCGGGCGGGGCTGACGCTGTGCGGGCATTTGGACACCGTGCCGGCGGAGGAGGAGGGGTGGACGGGTGATCCGTTTCGGCTGCGGGAGGAAGAGGATCGGCTGATCGGGCGCGGGGTCTGCGACATGAAGGGCTTCGTGGCGATCGCGGTCAGCGTCTTTCTGCGCGCGGCGGAGGAGCGATGGCGGCTTCCGCTGGCGCTTGTTCTCACGCACGACGAGGAGATCGGCGCCCTGGGCGCGCGGCGGCTGGCGGAGGTGTGGCCCTCGGAGCGCGCGCTGCCGAGGCGCGTGATCGTTGGCGAGCCGACGGATGGGTGGGTCGTCACGCGGCACAAGGGGCATCTCAAGCTGCGGGTTGTCGTGGCGGGACGATCGGCTCATTCGGGGCTTCCGCATCTTGGGGAGAATGCGATCGAAAAGGCGGCGGAGGTGATCCGGGCTCTCGAAGCGCTACGCCGGTCGCTGGAGGGCGAGCGCGTCGCGGGGAGCGATCGCTTCGAGCCCACGCCGTTTGTGACGCTGAACGTGGGGCGGATCGAGGGAGGGAGCGCGGTGAACGTCGTTCCGGATCGCTGCGTGCTGGACATCGGGCTGCGGACGCTGCCGGGAGTGGATGGGGAGGCTCTGTCGCGGCGTGTGGCGGAGGCGGCGCGCTCGGCGGTCGAGGATGTGCGCGTGGAGCCGCTCGGGGAGACGCCGCCGCTCAAAACGGCGGACGATGATCCGTTCGTGCGCGAGCTTCGGTCGTGTCTGGATGGGCGATCGCTGGGGGCGGTGGCGTTCGCGTCGGACGGCGGTTGGCTTCAGCGCATGGGTTTGACGCCGCTGCTGTGGGGCGCGGGGGACATGACGCAGGCGCATCGGGCGGATGAATGGCTGACGCGCGCGCAGTTCGAGGGGTTCCGGCGCGATTTGAAGGGTGTTCTCACCCGTCTGGGCGAGCGCCTGGGGCGCGCGGAGGGGAGCGGGGCGGCATGAAATCGATCGGTGGGACGATCGAAGCGGAGCTGACGTGGACGGGCGAGCGCTTCGAGCGCGATGTGCGGGTGCGCGTGGGGGAAGATGGACGGATCGGGGCAATCGAGGCGGCGACGGGCGAGGCTGATCTGCGGTTGGCGGGGCGGGCGCTGCTGCCGGGGTTCGTCTCGGCGCACAGCCACGCATTTCAGCGCGCGCTGCGGGGGCGTGGGGAGTCGTTTCCCGCGGGCGGCGGGTCGTTCTGGACGTGGCGGGAGGCGATGTACGGACTGGTGGAATCGCTGGATGAGCAGCGCGCGCATGAGATCTGTCTGGGGGCGTTCCGGGAGATGCTGGCGTGCGGGATCACGAGCGTGGGCGAGTTTCACTATCTCCGGCACGGGGATCGGCCGCTGAATCATGCTCTGGACGCAGTGGTGATGGGAGCGGCGAAGGAGGCGGGGATTCGCCTGTGCCTGATCCCTTCCTACTACAGGACGGGCGGTTTCGACGCGCCGCTCACGGCGGCGCAGAGGCGATTCGAGACGCGGAGTGTGGAGGAATACTGGGATCAGTTCGATCGGCTGCGGACGCGTCTGGATCCCTCGCTGCAATCGCTGGCGGCGTCGGCGCATTCGCTGCGCGCGGCGCCGCTGGAGGATCTCGAGCGGCTGGCGAGCGAGGCGCGGCGGCGGGGCGTCGCGTTTCACATTCATCTCGAGGAGCAGCGGCGGGAGGTGCGCGAGTGTCAGGAGGCTCGGGGCGCAACGCCGATGGGTCTGCTGCTAGAGCGGGTGGAGGTTGACTCCTCTGTGACGGCGGTGCACTGCACGCATACGGATCCGCTGGAGATGGAGGCGTATCTGGAGAAGGGCGGGCGCGTGTGCCTCTGTCCGTTGACGGAGGCGAACCTGGGCGACGGGATCCCGGATGTGCCGACGCTGATCGACTGCGGCGCGTCGATGTGCGTGGGGACCGATTCCAACGCTCGGATCAGCCCGCTCGAGGAGCTGCGCTGGCTGGAGTACGTGCAGCGGCTGGATGGCGAGCGGCGGGGCTCGGTGGTGGATGAGCGGGGCGAGATTTCGGGTCCGCTGCTCCGGATTGGAACGGAAGGCGGGGGCGCGGCGCTGGGCGTTCCGACGGGGGCGATCCGCGCGGGGTTGTGGGCGGATTTCGTGACGGTGGACCTGCGTTCGGGGGCGCTCGAGGGGGTGGAGGCGGAGTCGTTGGGGGCTGCGCTCGTCTGCGGGGCGGGCAATGCGGCGCTGGGCGGCGTCTGCGTGGGCGGGCGATGGCTTGTGGGGCCATAACGTCGGCGGGGCGCAGCATCGTGCGCATGGGCGAAATGGCTCGCCGCTCGGATTTTCGGGCGGCATTTCGTGGTGCGTTGGTTATACTCCCGGCTCAGTCGGTTCCCATCGATGGAGGAGGAGGATTTCGTGCGACGATGCGCCGCCGCTGCACTCGGTGTCGGTCTGGCTGTCCCGCTGCTGGCGGGCTCGGCGACAGCCTTGGCCGACGCTTCTGTCAACCTGGTTGAGGGAGGGCTGGAGACGATCGACGAGGTGCGTCCCGATCGGCTGTATCTGCGCGCGGGCGTGTACCGGACGGAGGCGCCGGCGCGGTCGCTCGCCGAGGCGGCGCGCGCGGCGGAGGATGACGCGCGGTTCGTGCTCCAACTGGACGGCCCGCTCTCGCCTGAGCGGCGGCGGGCGCTGATCGACGCGGGGATCGAGGTGGGCGATTATCTGCCGAGCAACGCGGTCATCGCGCGCCTGCGGAACGCGGATCCGGCGCGGCTGGACGAGCTGGGGATGGTCCGCTGGCACGGCGCGTTCTCGCCCGCGTGGAAGCTTGATCCCGAGCTTGGGCGGCGCCCGCTCGTGAGCGATGATCGCAAGCGGCTGCGGGAGCGGGGGCTGGCGCAGACGACGATCACGCTCTTCGCCGACGCGAGCGAGGAGGAGGTCGACGCGGTGGTCGGTCGGATCCGGGCGATGGCGGGTGGGACGGTGTCGATGCGGAGCCGGATCGGGGGAACGCCGACGATCTCGGCGACGATCCCGCTGGCGGAGGCGGCGGCGCTGGCGGAAGCGGCGGCGGTGCAGTTCATCGAGGAGGCGGCGGAGGCGACGCTGCGCAACGCGAGCACGCAATGGCTTGTTCAAAGCGGCGATACGGGGTTCACGCCGCTGTATGACGCGGGACTGCGGGGAGAGGGGCAGTTGATCGGCGTCGTCGACAACGGGCTTGATCTCAACCACTGCTCGTTCTCGGATCCGACGGCGCCCGTCGGAGATTCTCACCGGAAGATTCAGGCGTACAACGCGCCGGTTTCCAGCGCGGATCACGGCTCACACGTGGCGGGGACGGCGGCGGGCGATTCGGGCGTGAGCGGCGATCTGCGCGGCGTGGCTCATCAGGCTCGTCTCGTTTTCGACACCATCCCGAGCTCGCTCAACGCGGCCTCGATCGGGTCCACGTTCGGAACGCACCACACGCAGGGGGCGCGGATCCACACGAACTCGTGGGGGAATGACAACAGCACGTCGTACGACAGCCTGGCTCGGGGGATCGATGTCTTTGCGCGCGACAACGAAGAGGACCTAGTGATCTTCGCGGTGACGAACACGGCGACGGTCAAGAATCCGGAGAACGCGAAGAACTCTCTGGCGGTGGCGGCGCATCAGGACACGCCCAGCGAGGGGTTCTTCTGCTCGGGGGGAGCGGGTCCGACTGCGGACGGGCGGCGCAAGCCCGAGATCATGGCGCCGGGATGCGGAACGACGTCGGTGGATGGGGGAACGGCGTGCGGCGCGCGATCGCTGACGGGGACCTCGATGGCGGCGCCGGCGGTCGCGGGCGTCGCGGCGCTGGCGCGGCAGTATTTCACGGATGGGTTTTATCCGACAGGCGCTGCGAACCCCTCCGACGGCTTCACGCCCTCGGGGGCGCTGCTGAAGGCGACGCTTTTGAACGCGACGCTGGATCTGACCGGCGTCAGCGGATATCCGAGCGATGGCGAGGGATGGGGGCGCCTCGTCGCGGATGAGGCTTTGCACTTTGACGGAGAGCAGCGCACGCTCCAAATCGAGGACGTCCGCCACGCGGATGGGCTGGTCACGGGAGAGGTTTTCGAGAGCGAACTGATCGTGCGGGGATCGGAGGAGCGGCTGAAGGCGACGCTGGTCTGGATGGACGAGCCGGCGTCGGCGGGATCCTTTTTCGTCGCTGTCAATGATCTGGATCTCGAGCTGATCTCGCCGACCGGCGCGATTTATCGGGGGAATCAATTCAGTGACGGCGTCTCGCTCGTCAATCCGAGCGGAGGGGACGATCGGAACAACGTCGAGCAGATTCTGATCCCCGCGCCGGAGACGGGGACGTGGACATTGCGCGTCCTCGGCGCGGGCGTGAATGTCGGGCGGCAGGGGTTCGCGACGGTGGCGAGCGGCGATCTCTCGGGCAGCGGGGCGCCGCTGGAGGTCGCCATCGTCGAGGCGCCGACGGCGACGCCGCCCGGCGAGGAGGCGCGGATCGTCGTCGAGATCGATGCGGGGGGCGATGAGGTGATCCCCGGCTCGGAGGAGCTCGTCTGGCGTGTCGATGGCGGGGCGTTTCAGTCGACACCGCTCACGCCTGTCTCGGGGGCGCTGTACGAGGGCTTCGCGCCGGTCGGGACCTGCGGCGAGGTCATCGAGGCGTTCGCGACGGCGGAGAGCGTGGAGAGCGGGGAAGTCCGCTCGCCGGGTGAAGCGCCGCTGGAGCTCGTTCGCATCGATGCGGGCGAGGCGTCGCTCGTGCTGGAGGACACGGGCGAGTCGGACCTTGGGTGGACGCTGGGGGTGAGCGGAGACACGGCGACGACGGGGATCTGGGAGCGTGTGACGCCGATCGGTACGGCCGCGGCGCCCGGAGAAGATTGCAGCTTCGACGGGACGATGGCCTTCGTCACGGGGCAGGGCTCACTGGGGGGCGGTCTGGGCGAGAACGATGTGGATGGCGGCGTCACGACGCTGCTGTCGCCCGCGATCGATCTTTCCGGGGCGGTGGATGCGATCATCTCCTACTGCCGGTGGTATTCGAACGATCAGGGGGCGTCGCCGAACACGGACACGTTCCTGGTGCAGGCGGCGCCGAGCGCGGCGGGGCCCTGGACGACGATCGAAGAGATCGGCCCCTCCGGCGAAGGCACGAGCGGCGGATGGATTGAGGCGAGCTTCCGCGCCTCCGAACACATCACGCTTTCATCCGATGCGCGTGTTCGATTCATCGCCTCCGACACCGAGCCCGGGTCGGTTGTCGAGGCGGGCGTCGATGAGTTTCGGGTGACGCGGATCGACTGCGAGGCGGCGGCGTGCGACGTCGATCTGACGGGGGACGGCGCGGTGGACGCGAGCGATCTGGCGCGGCTTCTGGGCGATTGGGCGAACGACGCGACACGGTCCGATGTCACGGGCGACGGCATTGTCGACGCCACCGACCTGGCGCGCCTCCTGGGCTTCTGGGGCCCCTGCCCCGAGTGATGGCGCGGGTCCGGCGTCTGTGGTCGCCGCGCTGCGTCGCATCGCTGCTCCGGCGGTATAGTGGATGGTCACCGCCAGAACAGGAGTGAGCGATGATGTTGTGTTTCCGTACGCCCCAGATCGGTCTGTCGCTTGTCGCAGGATTCGCCCTCTCGGGCGCGGCGTCGGCGGAGGTCACGAGCAACTGGTTCCGTGATCCGGCGGTTTCGCCGGATGGTCGGAGCGTGGTCTTCATGCATGGCGGCGACTTGTACTCCGTTTCGATCGAGGGTGGTCGAGCGGTCCCGCTGACGGTGCATCCGGCGCACGAGTCGAGCCCGGTCTGGTCGCACGACGGCGAGATGATCGCGTTCGCGTCCGATCGGACGGGGAACCTGGATGTCTTCGTGATGCCTGCGGGAGGCGGGGAGGCGACGCGGCTGACGCACTACTCGACGGATGATGAGCCGTCGGACTTCACGCCTGGCAACAGCGCGGTGATCTTCTCAAGCGGCCGGGTGGACGACGTAGAGAGCGCGGTCTTCCCCAGCGGTCGGCTCTCGGAGCTGTACGAAGTTCCGGTCGAGGGAGGGACGCCGAGTCGGGTTTTGACGACGCCGGCGGTCAATGCGCGCTTCGCCTCGAGCGGCGATCGGCTTTTGTATGAGGACGTGAAGGGGTACGAGGATACGCTGCGGAAGCATCATACGTCGTCCGTGACGCGGGATGTGTGGCTGTATGACGCGGCGAGCGGGGCGCACGAGAAGCTGACCGACTTCGAGGGAGAGGATCGCGATCCCGAGTGGTCGGAGAACGAGCGGGCGATGTACTTCCTCTCGGAGCGCGCGGGGGACTTGAATGTCTTCCGGATGCCGACGCGTCGCGGGGCGCGCGCGGAGCAGATCACGTTCTTCGAGGGACATCCGGTTCGGCATCTTTCGCGCGCCGAGAGCGGGGAGATGGTGTTCTCGTGGCATGGGGACCTGTATCGCCTGCGCAATGGGAGCGAGCCGGAGCGGATCGAGATCGAGATCGGGGTGGACACGGCGGGGGATGAGCCGAGCGCGGAGACCAAGTCGGGCGGCGCGACGGAGTTCTCGGTGTCGCCGAGCGGGAAGGAGGTGGCGTTCATCGTGCGCGGGGAGGTTTTCGTCACGTCGACGGAGTTCGGGACGACGCGGCGGGTGACGACGACGCCCGAGCAGGAGCGCTCGGTCGACTTCTCGCCGGACGGTCGGAGCCTCGTCTATTCGGGGGAGCGCGACGGGTCGTGGAACATCTATCAGGCGACGCTGGCGGATGAGAGCGAGCTGTACTTCTTCAGCGCGACGAAGATCGAGGAAGAGGCGCTCGTCGCGACGGACGGCGAAGAATTTCAGCCGGCGTATTCGCCGGATGGGGAGAAGGTCGCGTACCTGCACAATCGCTCGACGATCAAGGTGCGTGATCTGGAGACGGGCGAGACGGTCACGGCGCTGCCCGGGAAGTGGTACTACTCGTACTCGGATGGTGATCACTGGTTCGACTGGTCGCCGGATAGCGCATGGCTGGCGGTGCATTTCTACAACCAGGATCGAGTGTTCGTGCCCGAGGTCGGGCTGGTGCGGGCGGACGGCTCGAGCGAGGGGCCGATCAACCTGTCGAAGTCGGGCTATTCCGACGAGAAGCCGCACTGGGCGTTCGAGGGCGGGGCGATCATCTGGGGGTCGGATCGGTACGGCGAGCGCTCCCACGGAAGCTGGGGCGCCGAGGCGGACGTGATCGGGGCGTTTCTGACGCAGGATGCGTACGACCGCTTCACGATGTCCAAGGAGGAGTACGAGCTTAAGAAGGAGCTCGAAGAGAAGCGTGAGGAGCAGAAAGAGGAGGAGGACGGCGACGAAGAAGAAGAGGCGGGCGAGGAGGCCGATGGCGAGGGGAAGGAGGATGAGGCAGAGGTGGAGCCTGTGGAGTTGGAGCTCGAGGATCTGGACTCGCGCACCATCCGGCTGACGATCCACGCGTCCGACCTGGGCGACTTCGAGATGACGCCCGAGGGCGACAAGCTGTTTTATCTGGCGCGGTTCGAGAAGGGGTTCGACCTGTGGCAGCACGACTTCCGTGAGGAGTCGACGAAGATCCTCACGAAGCTCGGCGCCGGCAGCGCCGCGATGGAGCTCTCGGAAGACGGAAAGACGATCTTCCTGCTGGCGGACGGCTCGCTCGCCAAGGTGGACGCCGGCAGCGGTGAGCGCAAGGCGATCGGCTTCAAGGCGGAGCTCGAGATCGACGGCATGGCGGAGCGGGCGTATCTCTTCGATCACGTCTGGCGGCAGACGAACCAGAAGTTCTATCACCCCGATATGCACGGTGTGGACTGGTCGTGGCTGCGCGAGCAGTACGAGCCGAAGCTCGAGGGGCTGACGAACAATCGGGATCTGAGCGTTGTGCTCTCGGAGATGCTGGGCGAACTGAACGCGTCGCACACCGGCGGGCGCTGGCGGCCCGGAAGGGAGGATGGCGACGCTCGGACGGCGGCGCTGGGCGTCTTTTACGATGAGGAGCACGCGGCGGAGGGGATGCGGATCGCCGAGATTATGGATGGTGGGCCGCTGGATCGCGCGGAGCTGGCGATCGAGGCGGGGATGGTCATCACGCATGTCGATGGACAGGAGGTCGGCGCGGGGGCCAACTTCTACGCGCTGCTGAACGGCAAGCAGGGCGATCGCGTTCGTCTGACGCTCCGGAAGGAGAATGGCGAGACGTTCGACGAGGTTGTGAAGCCGATCGGCCTGGGCGCGGAGAACAATCTGCGTTACGAGCGGTGGGTGAAGCAGCGGCGCGAGCTGGTGGACGAGCTGTCGGGCGGGCGTCTCGGGTACATGCACATCCGCGGCATGAACGACGCCTCCTACCGCGAGTTCTACTCGGAGACGATGGGGCGCCACGCGAGCAAGGAGGGGCTGGTCGTCGACACGCGCTTCAACGGCGGCGGCTGGCTGCACGACGACCTGGCGACGTTCCTCACGGGCGAGAACTACGTGAACTACTACCCGCGCGACGATGAATCGCCGAACACGTGGTACTACGGCGACTCGATGTGGCGCTGGACGAAGCCTTCCATCGTGGTCATGAGCGAGGGCAACTACTCGGATGCGCACGCGTTCCCCTGGGCGTACACCGAGCTCGAGATCGGGGACACGGTCGGGATGCCCGTGCCCGGGACGATGACGGCGGTGTGGTGGGAGCGGCTGCATACGGGCGACATTGTCTTCGGCATCCCGCAGGTCGGCGCCAAGGGCGCGGACGGCGAGTATCTCGAGAACAAGCAGCTCGAGCCGACGCACGAGGTTCCGCTCGATCCGGTGTCGGCGGCGGAGGGCAAGGACACGCAGATCATCGAGGCTGTGGACGTGCTGATGCGGCAAGTCGAGCAAAGCGCCCGAAGGTGAGAGGACTCGGGCTCAAAACAAGGCGCGGTCGGGGCGTTGATGGTGGTTGATTGATCGACATTCGGACTCCGAAACCCATGGCTTGGAGGTCGGGTCCCGAGGAGGGCTCGTGAACAACATGAACAGAAGCTTGCTGCATCTGGCGCTGGCCTTGATCATTGTGCTCGCCGGCGCGCTTGGGGGTTGCTCGGCTCACGGCGCCGCCGCCGACGAGTCGTCGATCGACGGGCCTCGCTCTGCGGCGGTGAAAAGGGGCGAGCTGGATGGGCGGGAGAAGACCATTTTGGTGAATGGCTACTCGACCTCGTACGCATGGCCCGCGATGCTCCAGGACATGCTCGATGAGCACGCGGGCGGTCGGCGCGTGTACCACGTCGCCAACTCGGTGATCGGCGGGGCGCCCGTCGAGACATGGATCGCGGAGCCGGGGACGCGGGACCATGAGCGCACGGTCGTTGCGATGGAGCGGGATTTCACGGGTTCGAATCCTCTCCTGCTGGGGGACGCGCCGGCGCCGACGATCGCGATCTGTCAGCAGTCGCTTCAGCTCACGGGCGATCAGCGGGGGCCCGTGAAGACCGAGTACGACATGGCGAGCGCGGAGCTTGGCGCCGACGCGATGGAGGAGCTCGCGCTGCTGCTGCGCGATCACGGGATCGAGCGTGTCTACATCGCGACGCATATCTACAAGGCGCCGGTCGAGCCGGAGGTGGGCAACGAGCGGATCGCGCTGCGGCGCCTGCTGTCGCGGGGACATGACTTCATTCACGCAGGACCGGATGTCTGGGCGCCGACGAAGGAGGCGTTTCCCGACGCCTTCGAGGAGGACGAGCTTCATCCCAACGAGATGGGTATGAAGATCATGGCGGAGGGGTGGTACCGGTCGCTCGCGGGGGAGGAGGCGAAGGAGTCGGTCATCGAGCGCATGTGGGCGCGCGATTACGACGTGGATCAGATGATGCGGGCGTACTTGGCGTGGCGGCGCGGCGAGTCCTGATAGTCCGCAATGGGCCATACGCATGCAGCGGAGCGCCGTTGGAGTCGAGGCATGTCCGAGGAACGCGGGGCAATCGGCCGAGACCCGGCGGACGCGGTGTCGACGCTGGTGGACGAATACGGCGGCCAGCTCTACGCACTGGCGGTCCGGTTCTGCGGCGACCGCACGGAGGCGGAGGATCTCGTGCAGGACGTCTTTCTCGAGGCGTTCCGGAATTGGGAGACATTCCGGGGCGAGGCCAGCCCGCGGACGTGGCTCTACACCATCGCGGCCCGGCGCTGCCAGCGGATGCATCGCAAGCGATCGGGCGAACCGGCGCGGATCGCGTCGTTGGAGGAGCTTCTGCCCTTCGATGAGGCCCGTGTGGCGGTGATCGCGGGGGAGCAGGAGGATGGTCTCCAGCGACAGATTCGGAGTGAGGCGCGGGAGCGGATTGAGGGGGCGATCGCGTCGTTGGCGGAGGAGTTCCGGATTCCGCTGGTGCTGAAGGAGATCGTGGGGCTCAGCGTCGCGGAGATCGCGACGATTCTGGGGTTGGAGGAGGGGACAGTCCGGAGCCGAGTGCATCGGGCGCGGCTGAAGCTGCGGGCGAGCGTGGATGAGGCGCTTCCGCGACAGAAGCAGGAGGCGCCGCCGCCGGCGTACCCGCTGCGGACGTGCATGGATCTGCTGGAAGCGAAGCAGAAGGCGCTGGATCAGGGCGTCCTGTTCGACTCCGACGTGATCTGTGAGCGATGCCGGAGCGTCTTCGCCTCGCTCGATCTCACGCGCGACATCTGCTCGGAGCTGGGCTCGGGGCGGCTGCCTGAGGAGGTGCGGGAGCGGCTGATGGCGGCGCTGAGGCGGGGGGGAGAGAAAATCTGAATCGGACGGGAGCGGCGCGGGCCTCGCGTGTCTCTCAAGGTGGGAGGCACGATGACTTGGGTCCGGCGGAGGGCCCGGTCGAGAGCAACTGCGAAAGGTCGCCCATGTTCATGCGAATGGTCTACGACGACAAGCTCGCGCAGGCGGCGTACTTGATCGGCTGCCAGCGGACGGGGGAGGCGATCGTCATCGACCCGGAGCGCGACGTCGATCGATACATCGACCTCGCCGAGAGGAATGAGCTGCGCCTCGTCGCGGCGGCGGAGACGCATATTCACGCGGATTTCGTCTCAGGCTCGCGGGAGCTGGCGGAGCGGATCGGGGCGAAGGTGTATGTCTCCGATGAGGGCGATGAGGACTGGAAGTATCAGTGGCTCGATCAGAAGATCGGCGGCGGGACGTACGACCATCAGTTCCTGAAGGATGGCGACACATTCAGTGTCGGCGAGATCGAGTTCCGCGCCGTGCACACGCCCGGGCACACGCCGGAGCACATCGTTTTCGTCGTGACGGATCGCGGGAGCGGGGCGGATCAGCCGATGGGGGTCGCGACGGGGGATTTCGTCTTTGTCGGCGATCTGGGGCGGCCTGATTTGCTGGAGACGGCGGCGGGAGAAGTGGGCGCCATGGAGCCCTCGGCTCGGCGGCTCTTCAAGACGGTGCATTCCATTGACGACATTCCGGACTTCGTGCAGGTGTGGCCGGCGCATGGCGCGGGCAGCGCGTGCGGGAAGGCGCTGGGCGCGGTTCCGATGAGCACGCTGGGGTACGAGCGGCGCTTCAACCCGGCGCTCAAGGCGGCGCGCGATGAGGAGACATTCGTCGACTTCATTCTCTCGGGTCAGCCGGAGCCGCCGCTGTATTTCGCGACCATGAAGCAGGTGAACAAGGAGGGGCCGAGGGTCCTGGGCGAGTTGCCGATCCCGCCCAGGATGACGGCGGCGGAGCTGCGAAAGATCGACGCCTCGCATGTCGCGGTGATCGATACGCGTTCGTGGGAGGCGTATCGGAGTGGGCACGTCCCGGGGGCGCTGTCGATGCCGCTGAGCGACTCCTTCAACACCGACGCGGGCTCGCTTGTCGGCGAGGACGAAGAGATCGTGCTCATCGTCGAGCCGGATCGGGCGGAGGAGGCGGTGCGGGACCTGATCCGGGTGGGGCTCGACAATCTCAGGGGCTGGTTCGACGCGATGGAACTGGATCAATACGAGGGGCTGGTTGATCTTCCGGAGATCTCCCCGAAGGAGGCAGCGCGGACGATCGAGGCGGGCGAGGCGCAGGTCCTCGATGTGCGGCGCGCGACGGAGTTCGCGGGCGGGCACATTCCGGGGGCCATCAACATCGCGCACACGCGGCTGGCGTCGCGGCTTGATGAAGTCCCGCGGGACAAGCAACTCGTGGTGAACTGCCGCAGCGGCAAGCGCTCGGCGCGGGCGGCGTCGCTGCTCCAGCGGCGTGGGTTTCGGCCGGTGAACCTCAAGGGCGGCATCCTCGCATGGGAGGAGGCGCAAGTTGGCGCGGACCACTGAGATGCATGGAGCGGCGCGGCAGGAGGCTCGGGCGTCCGCGAGGGGGCGCGAGTCGCACGTCGTTGAGGTGGCGCCCGAGGAGCTGCATCGCTGGCTCCAGGAGGGTGAGGCGACGCTGATCGACGTCCGCGAGGGCTTCGAGCGCGCGGCGGAGCGGATCGGCGGGTCGGAGCACATTCCGCTGGATCAACTGGATCCGGAGAGGATCCGGCGGGAGCTTCCGGCGCAGCGCGTCGTCTTCCAGTGCAGAACCGGAAGACGGTCGCTGGAGGCGGCGGAGAGGCTCCGCCAGGCCGGATCGTCGGCGCATCACCTCGCGGGCGGGCTCGAGGCGTGGAAAGCAAAGGGGCTGCCGGTCGAGCGCCCCGCGGGCGGGCCGCGGATCGATGTCATGCGGCAGGTGCAGATCTCGGCGGGATCGCTGGTGCTTTTGGGGGTGATTCTGGGTGTGCTGGCCACGCCTTGGGCGTTCGCACTGAGCGCTTTCGTGGGTTGCGGGCTGATCTTCGCGGGCGCGACGGGCTGGTGCGGGATGGCCAAGCTGCTTGGGTGGATGCCCTGGAACCGGGCGCGGGAGGCGTGATGGCGCGACTGCGAGAGTCATCTGGATTCGGACGGAGCGCCCTGATGAGAGCGTGATTGATGATCTACGCCATCCTTGGAGCGCTCGTGGTGGGCCTGTCGCTGGGAATCTTCGGCTCGGGCGGATCGATCCTGACGGTTCCCGCGCTGCTGTATCTGCTGCATCACGAGGACAAGGTCGCCATCGCGGAATCGCTGGCGATCGTCGGCGGCATTGCGCTGGTCAGCGCCATCCCGTATGCGCGCGCGTCGCTGGTGGACTGGCGGAGCGCGTTGCTGTTCGGCGCACCGGCCATGGCGGGCGCGTATGGCGGGGCATGGCTTGCGGGCTTCGTGACGGGCGCCGTGCAGCTCTTCGTCTTCGCGGGGGTGATGCTGCTGGCGGCGTGGCTGATGTGGCGGCGGAGGGCGCCTTCGCCGGCCCGGGGAGAAGACGGGGGTGATTTGGAGGAGGTCAGGCCTCGCTCGGCCCTGAAGATCGCCCTCGATGGATTGATTGTGGGCGTTTTGACGGGTTTCGTAGGCGTCGGCGGCGGGTTCCTGATCGTGCCCGCGCTGGTGCTGCTGAGCGGGCTGGGGATGCGCGTCGCGGTTGGCACGAGCCTTGTCATCATCACGATGAAGTCGATCACGGGCTTTGTGAAATATCTCGACGTGCTTGATGCCTTGGATCTGCGAGTAGACTGGTCGACGATCGGACTCTTCGCCGGCTTCGGCGCGGTAGGCAGCTTTGCGGGTCGGATCGTGAACGCGCGCGTCAATCAGACGCGCTTGCAGCGCGGCTTTGCGATCTTCCTGCTGCTGATGGCGGGCTTCATCGTTGTGCAGGAGACGTCGGCGCTGATGAAGGACACGGAGGGGCGGGCGTTTCCCGAAGCGGACCAGGCGCCCCTCGAGGAAGGAGGCTGATATGAGGCCGGAGACGCTGGCTGAGATACAGAACGCCGATCACCAGCGCATTGAGGCGGAGATCGCCAGCGATGCGAGCCCGGTGGGGATCGACGCGAAGAAGACGCATGTGATGATCCTGGCGAAGCTCGAGTCTATTGAACGGCGGCTGGATCGGCTGGAGCGAGGCGGGGCGGCGGCAGAGTTCGCTCAGAATGGCCGCAGTGCGCTCGCAGCGGCGACGGACACGTTCGACGACACGGTGGCGCGTCTGGCTGAGCGGGGCGTCGATGTCGACGCGCGTGCGCGCGCGGCGATCAAACTCCTCGAGCGCGCGACGGATGAGCGCTCGCTGGAGGCGCTGGAAGGGGCGCTGCGACTGGTGGAGAGCCTGCCTGGAGCGTTCGCGACGATCGTGGATGTCCTTGACGATGAGGCGGCGCAACTGCGGGAGCGCGGCGTCGACGTGGACGCGGCGCTGCGGAACGGGATCACGGCGCTGCTCTATCTCGGCCAGCGGGTGTCGCAGGACGAGTTGGAGGCGCTGGGAACACTGCTGCGGTCGGACGTCCTTGATCCGCGAGCGCTGGACATCGTGGGCCGGCTGGGGCGAGCAATGGCGCAGGCGAGCGAGCGGCCGAGGGGCGTGGTTGGGCCAATCGGCGCGATCGGCAGGCTTCGGGATGCGGACGCGAAGCGATCGACGGCGTTCCTGATCGAGTTCGCGCGCGAGTTCGGCGCGGCGCTCGAGCATTTCAATGGCGAACCGATGGGAGGAGAGAGCCGATGAAGGACCACTACGACGTTCTGATCTGCGGCGGCGGCACGGCGGGGCTGTCGGTGGCGGCGCAGCTCTTGCTGGCGGACAACCCGCCGACGGTCGGCATCATCGAGCCGTCGGAGAAGCATTACTACCAGCCGCTGTGGACGCTCATCGGCGCGGGTGTCTTCCCGCCTGAGGAGTCGGAGCGGGAAGAGGCGGACTACATCCCCGCGGGAGCGGAATGGATTCGGGACGCCGTCGAATCGTTCGATCCCGAGCAGAACGCGGTGACGCTGCGCGGGGGCGGGCGCGTGACGTACGGGCATCTCGTCGTCGCGGTCGGCATCCAGATCAACTGGAGCGGAATCAAGGGGCTGGAGGAGTCGGTCGGCAAGCCGAACACCGGCGTGTGCAGCAACTACTCGTATGACACGGTTCGATCGACGTGGGAGAGCATCCGCGGCTTTCAGGGCGGACGGGCGATCTTCACGGAGCCGATCACGGGCGTGAAATGCGGCGGGGCGCCGCAGAAGATCCTGTATCTGGCGGAGGATTACTTCCGGCGACACGGGATTCGCGAGAAATGTGAACTCCTCTTCTGCAACGGCAAGCCGTCGCACTTCAGCAGCCCCCACTACACGCGGCCGCTGCTGGATATCTGCGAGAAGCGCGGGATCGAGATCCGGCAGAAGACGAACCTCATTGAGCTGCGCGCGCAGTCGAAAGAAGCCGTCTTCCAGAACGTGGACTCGGGAGAGGAGACGGTCCTCCGCTACGACATGATCCACGTGACGCCGCCGATGGGGCCGCCGGAGGTCGTCAAGCGCAGCGCGCTGGCGAACGAGGCGGGGTGGGTCGACGTCGATAAGCACTCGCTGCGGCACATGCGCTATCAGAACGTCTTCTCGCTGGGCGATTGCAGCAGTCTGCCGACATCGAAGACGGGGGCGGCCATCCGCAAGCAAGCGCCGGTGGTGACGGCGCACATCGCGGCCGACCGCGCCGGCGCGGCGGCGAGCGCTTCGTACGACGGCTATACGTCGTGCCCGCTGGTGACGGGGTACGGGAAGCTGATCCTCGCGGAGTTCGACTACACGAAGGCGCCCTGCGAGTCATTCCCCTTCGATCAGAGCAAGGAGCGCTACAGCATGTACGCGCTGAAGGCGTACGGCCTGCCGCGGATGTACTGGCACGGGATGCTGAAGGGGAGGATGTGAGCGCCCGATAGGCGGACGGGGCGTGTCAGGGAAAGCGGGCGAAGGGACTCGAACCCTCAACATTCAGCTTGGAAGGCTGACACTCT
>CAYVIJ010000013.1:0-63153 GCA_964451515.1 uncultured Phycisphaeraceae bacterium
ATCGCGATGTTGCTGTTCTCGTTCCATGATTCACTCACACTCAAGATACAAGGCCTGCCCCACCGATCTTGTTGCATTCGGCGGGCGCCACGGGCGGCTTGCCCGCCCGTGGGTCTGCGCAGTCGGCAACTCAGCCCTGGCGAACCATGTGCTCTGACTGCTCTGACTCTCTCGTGGCGCGTTCGTGACGCCCTCACCTTCTGCGCGATGCGCCCAGTGTACGAGGATTCGCCGAAAATTGGACTTTTTTCCCGGGATTTCGGGCCGCCGCCGGCGCGCAGGCGTGTCGAAGGCGCCGGGGCGGCGCTCCGTTCGAATGCAATCAAACAAAGGGGCGTGCGAGCGAGCTTATCCCCGCGCCAGGACGCCGCCGCTCGAGCGGACGGAGTCCATGTGGGCCTGGAGGTTGCGCCCCGGGCACGCGGTGGGGGCGAGCTCGCGATGGGTGTGCAGTGCGCGAGCCGTCACGCCGTAGCCGCGCATCTGCTGGATGAGGAAGCCGTCGAGGGCCGAGAGCTGCGCGCCCGTGGGATGCTGGATCTCGAAGTTGCCCAGGCACAGGACGCCCAGGTTGCCCTCGTTCGTCGCGCCGACGTGGGCGCCCTGATAGGCGAGGGGGCGGCCCTCCCAGAGGCGCCCCTCGGGATCGACGACGAAGTGATAGCCGATGTCGCCCCAGCCGCGCTGTTGATGGCTCCGTCGGATCAGATCGATGCGATCGGCGACATCCTGCCGCCCCCGCAGCGTGACGGGCGGCAGCCCGTCGTGATGCACCGTGATGCGCCAGACGGGGAGCATGCGATCCATGCGCGCCGGGATGGGGCGGCCGCCGGCCCACGCATGGCGCGGCAGGACCTGTCCCGAAGACGCGCTCGGGCCGGCGGGCTCAGGCTGGGGGCGCGTCGGGGGGCGATAGACCGACTCCGGCTTCGGGCGGCGGGCGCGTCGCTCGGGCCAGCGCGGGGTAGGCAGCGCCGCGGAGCGTCCCGCGCCGGCGCATCCGGCGAGGATGACGCCGGTCGATCCCACCAGCCCCAGGCGCAACGCCTCGCGGCGCGACAGCGTCGGCTTCGTGGCGGGCCGGGGTGTGTCCATGCTCTCGTCGTATCCCATAGCGCCCATTCAATCGGCGAGCGCGAAGGCGAGGCTGCAACGGATCTCGCAGCCGCGGATGGTACGGTCTCGCCCGCCGCTCAGGCGCGGGGATTCGCCCTCGCCCCCCGCCGCACAAACCGCGCCACCCGCGCAACCCGCGCCGCCGACTCCCGCACGCGATTCTCAGGCAGCGTCCCAAGCCGGATCGCCCGGGCGATCCCCTCCGCCATCTCCACCGCCGGACACGGGCGGACGGACCCCCGATGGTTGCAGGCGTCCAGCGTCAGATCGGCGCCCGCGATCAGCGCGAGGGCGGCGGCCTCGCCGGCGCTCCAGCGATCGGCGATCGCCGCCATGTCGAGCGAATCGGTGATGACCACGCCCTCGAAGCGGAGGTCGTCGCGCAGCAGCCCGCTGGTGATCGCGGGCGAGAGCGAGGCGGGAAGATCGGCGTCGTAGCCCCTGTGCAGCAGATGGGCGGTCATCACGCCGACGCCGGGATCGGCGCCCGCCCCGAGCAGCGCCCGGTAGGGGGCGAGTTCCAGCTCGGCGGTGAAGGAGTCGGTGACATCGGGCAGCGCGAGGTGGCTGTCCAGCGCCGCGGAGCCGTGCCCCGGGAAGTGCTTGAGGCACGCGAAGACGCCGGCGCGCCGGTGGGCGACGATAACGGCGCGCGCGCACCGGGCGACGATCCCGGGATCGGCGCCATACGCCCGTCCGCCCGCGAGGACCGAACGGGGATCGTCGCTCAGCGCGAGATCGACGCATGGCGCGAAGTTCAGATGGACGCCCAGCCGCGCGAGCTGTCGCGCCTGCCGGTCCGCCCATGCGGCGCGCTGCTCCGCCGGGAGCTCAGCGAATGAGGCGGCGCTGATGTGCTCCTCGAAGCCGCGCTCGGGCTGGAGACGCGCGACGCGCCCGCCCTCCTGGTCGATGGCGATCAGCGCGTCCTCCCCGAGCGCGCTTTGAAGAAAGCCGATCAGCTCGCCGAGTTGGCGGGGGCTCTCGATGTTGCGCGCGCCGCCCGTTGGAAGATCCCGATCGAAGAGGATGACGCCCTTGCAGCGGGCGGCGCGGCAGGCGTCGAGATCCGCGCGCAGATCCGGATCATCCGCATGAGCCCCCCGAAGCCCGACGAAGAGGCAGCGCCCGATATCGCCCGCGAGGTCGGTCACGTCTTCGCTCCGCGCGGGGCGGCGCAGATGAGGAACGCCACGAGCGTTCCGAAGAGCATGCGCCAGCCGAAGGAGATATCCAGCCCCAGCCCGAACCATCCCGGATGCTGGAGGAGCAAAACGGCGCCCGCGCCGCCGCCCAGCGCCGCCAGGACGCTCCAGGTGCGCCCGCGCCTGGTCAGGACGGCGGTCAGAAAGACGCCCAGCAGCCCCGCGTACGCGTAGACCATCACGCCCAGCGCGAACTCGAGCAGCCCCTCGCCCGTCGCCTGCTGCCAGTGCACGCAGAGCGTCGCGACGGCGGCGAGGGCGAAGGCGAAGAGGACGACGCCGAACCGCGCCAGCAGAACGTCGAAGGCGGAGGAGCGATCCGGGCGGCGGCGCTCGAGAAAGTCGGAGAAGAGCGCGGAGGACATGGCGTTCAGCGCCGAATCCACGCTGCTCATCGCCGCGGCGAAGAGCCCCGCCAGCATCAGCCCCTTCACCCCCACGGGCATGTCGTTCAGGATGAAGTGCAGAAAGATCTCACGCGCATCGCTCTGCGCGCCGCCCCCCGCGTCGTCGCGCAGGAAAAGCAGCAGACCGATGATTAGAAAAACGCCGGCGACGGGCAGCCCCAGCGCGCCCGCGGCGCCCACCGCCAGCGACGACTTCGCCGGCGAGCGACACGTGAGCAGCCGCTGCGCGAGATCCTGATCCGTCGCGTACGCGGCGAGGTTGAACAGCGAGAAGCCCAGCAGCGCGGACCAGACGGTGAAGGGCTTCGAGAGATCGAGGGAAAAGTCGAGGAGCGTGAGCTTGCTCGTTCCCGAGGCGGTCTTCGTTTCTGAAAGGCGAGCGAGGTTGGATGAGAAATCGCCCGGGAGATCGGAGGCGAGGAGGATGATGGCCACGCCCGCGGCGAAGAGGAGGACGAGCAGTTGCGCCGCATCGGTGAAGATGACCGCCGCGACGCCGCCCGTGAGCGTGTAGACGGCGGCGACGGTGGCGATGATGGCGATGGAGATCGTCAGATGTTGCGGCGCGACGTCCTGGAAGAGAATGAGCGAGACCGGCAGCGAGGCCGCAAAGAGGCGCGCCCCCGAGGCGAGCAGCCGCCCCAGAAGGAACATCGCCGAGGCGCCCTTGCGCGCAGTGGGGGAGAAGCGCCGCTCGAGCAGGGCGTAGACCGTCGGAACCTTGTGGCGATGGAACGCGGGGATGAAGAGCAGCGCGGTCAGCAGCGCCGCGAGGAGGACGCCCAGGTTCGTCGAGAGATAGGTGAGATCGCCCGTGTACGCCGCCTCGGGGGCGCCGATGAAGGTGACGACGGAGAGGCTCGTCGCAATGAGCGAGAGGGCCGCGGCCCACGCGGGGACGGATCGGCCCGCGAGGAAGAAGTCGTCGGCGGAGCGCTGCCGACGCGCGCCGATCGTCGCGACGACGAAGACGGCGAGGAGATAGAGCGCAAGAGCGAGCAGATCGAGAGCGGAGAGCGAAGCCGGCACAGGGATGGTCTATCAGGTCCGCCCGCCTGCCCGCCACTGCCCCCACCTCCCGGGTGAGACGCCTCTTCGGCGGGATCAGGCCCCGGTGGGGCAGGCCGCCGTGCCTGCCCGTACATGTTGCTCCGACTCCCAACCCTTCTGGTGGAACGGCCCTCCGACCCGTCTCTACCCCCTCTCCAGGTAGCGGCGGGCGTCCCTGCCCGCCCATCTACAACTCCTACCCCCTCGCCCTCGGCGGGCACGGCGGCCCGCCGCTACCGATTTTGTGTCGCCCGCCGCCACCGGTGTTCCTGCCCCCGGCGGGCACGGCGGCCCGCCATTTGGGATCGCGCGCGAACAGACGGGCAGGCATGCCGGCCTCCCCACGGTCTACCCGTCATCGTCGAGCGCCTGCCGCAGCTTCCCCTTGCAGGCCGCCAATCGTGATTCCGCCGTGTGACGATCGACATTTCTCAGGCGCATCAGAATCGCCGTCTTCACCGCCCCGTCGGCCGCATCGAGCGTCTCGAAGGCCTCCTCGCGCGTGCAGGCGGTCACCTCGACGACAATCCGCGCCGCCCGGTCGCGGAGCTTCTCGTTCGTCGCGCGCAGATCAACCATCAGGTTCTCGTACACCTTGCCCAGGCGCACCATCAGCGTCGTCGAGATCTGGTTCAGGACGAGCTTGGTCGCCGTGCCGGCCTTCATACGCGTCGAACCCGTCACCGGCTCGGGACCCGTCTCGACCACGATCAGGTGATCCAGATAAAAGGGACGCTCAATCGGCGCGCAGACAAGCAGACCCGTCTGCGCGCCCCGCATGCGCGCATGCTCGACGGCGCCCAGCACGTACAGCGTCGTCCCACCCGCGGCCACGCCCAGGAAGACGTCGCGCGCGCCGACCATGAGGCGGTCGATCTCCTGATGCGCGCCCGCACGATCGTCCTCCTTGGATTCCGACGAGCGCCGCAGGGCCGCGTCCCCCCCGGCGATCAACGCGACGACCTGCGAGGGCGACGTCTGGAAGGTGGGCGGGCATTCCGCGGCGTCAAGCACAGCGAGGCGCCCGGACGTGCCGGCGCCGCAGTAGATGAGGCGCCCGCCGGCGCGGAGCTTGGGCTCGGCGTCCTTGATGAAGGCGGCGATGGCGGGGCGGGCCCTGGCGACGGCTTCGGGAACGGTCGCGTCCTCCGCTGAGAGCAGGGCGAGGCATTCCTCGACGGAGGCGGCGTCGAGGGACGTGGTGTTGGGATTCCGCTGCTCGGTGAGGAGGTGGCCGCGATTGGGCGGGGGATTGCGCGACTCGGAGTCGTAGGGCGGCGACGTCGTCACGCGGGGCGCGGGTCGGTGGGGTGTGGGCCTGGATGCGGGGACGTCGGGCATGGATGGATCCAGGCGCCCGCGAGCGGGGCGGGGGAGGCGACGCCGGTGACTTGCGGGAGTGTGATGGGAACGCCGTCCTGACACAAGGCGGCGAGGAGGGCGATGGCGACGACCTCGCGCTGGAGGGGGTCGACGCCGAGGGCGGCGGTGGTGTCCACAGGCTTGCCGGCGTGGCGGGCGATGGCCTCCACGAGGGCGCGGTTGCGGACCGAGCCGCCCGCGAGAAGGAGATGGTCGGCCTCAGCGGCGGCGTCGGCGAGGCGGCGGGCGATGGCGTCGACGGCGGAGGCGGCGACGGTCTCCCCCGCGATCCCCCGCTGATGCAGCCGGCGCTTGACCCACTCCAGCGCAGGGGAGGCGTCGCCGAGGGCGCGACGCTCGTGCGGCGCGGGGAACGTCTCGAGCAGATCCCTCACGCCTTCCGGGTCGGGCGTTCCGCGCGCGGCGACGGCGCCGTCCTTGTCGTAGGGCTCGCCAAAGCCCTCTCGGGCGACGGCGTCGAGGACGTGGTTGCAGGCGCAGACGTCGCGCGCGGCGATGGCGGCGGTGTCGGCGCCCTTCGGGAGGATCGTGATGTTGGCGAAGCCGCCCAAGTTGATGATGGCGCGCGATTCGGAGTCGGAGCGAAAGAGCATCCAGTCGGCGATGGGCGTGATGGGCGCGCCCTGCCCGCCTTTGGCGAGGTCGGCGGAGCGGAAGTCATAGACGATGGGCGCGTCGAACCGGCGCGCCACGGGCCAGGGGTTGATCAGTTGCAGCGAGAGCGGCGGGGCATGCAAGAGCGTCTGGCCCGGGATGGCGATCAGATCGGGCGCGCCGGCGTCGCGCCGGAGCTCCGTGAGGACGTCCGCGTGGAGTTCGCCGAACTCATGCGCAATCCGCGCGAAGATCCCCGCGGTCGTGGGCTCGCCCTGCATGAGCGAGCGGAGCGGATCCGCAAGCGAACCGAAAGGCGCAGACGTGAACGCGACCACCTCGCCCGTCAGCTCGAGACGCTCGCCCGAGACGCGGACGGCGGCGGCGTCGAGCCCGTCCAGAGACGTTCCGGTCATGCAGGCGAAGATGAGGCGCCGGCGGGGCATGGGCCCGAACGATCAGGAGATCGCCTTGAGCAGCGTCTCGTTGTCGATGGCGTCCTTGAGGTCGCGCGCCGAGACCCATTGCACCTTCTGATCGGGCCCGACGATGACGGTGCCACGCGCGGCGACGTTGAGCGGTGCAAAGTAGAAGCCATACGCCTTGCAGACCTGCCGGTGCATGTCGGCGAGCAGGGGGATCGAGAGCTTCAGCTCATTCGCCCACGCCTTGTGCGCGTAGAAGGAGTCGCAGGAGATGCCGACGACGGTCGTGTTCTTCTCGTTGAAGCGGGCGATGTCGCGCGTGAAGCAGCCCATCTCGTTCGAGCAGACGGAGCTGAAGTCCATCGGATAGAACGACAGCACGACCGGCCCGCCATTCGAGAGCAGATCTCTCTTGAGATTGACCTCCTCGCGGTCCTGATTCATCAGCGTGAAGTCGGGCGCGATCTCCCCGATGGCGATGGGCGTGTCGCGGGGCGACAGGTGGCTGTTGTCGACGGCCATGAGCGGCTCCTCCGGCTTGAGTGCGATTGGGTCTGGAGGATAGTCCCAAGCGGACGGTCGGCGGGAAGAGCGACGCGGCGCGCGGAGCGGCTGAGGTTCGTAGGATGGTGGGACGGGCCCGCAAGGAGGAGCAATGGCCATCGCGACCACGCTGAAGGATCGGTACGAGCAGGTGCGCGGGCGGATCGAGCGCGCGGCCGAGCGGTCGGGGCGCTCGGCGGGTCAGATTCTGCTCGTGGCGGTGACGAAGTACACGGATCTGGAGCGGATCCGGGAGCTGCTGCATCTGGGGCATCGGGACTTCGGCGAGAGCCGGGTCCAGCAGCTCGTGCAGCGAGCGTCGATGATCGAGGAGTACCTGTCCCGCGTCCATTCCGCCCAGGAAGTGGCGGCGGAGCATGATCCCTCCGCGGCGGGGATCCCGGAGGCGGCGCGGTGGCACCTGATCGGGCGCCTCCAGCGGAACAAGGTCAAGAAGGCGATCGAGCACGCCCGGCTGATCCACTCGGTGGACTCCCTCCGCCTCGCGGAGGAGCTGCACACCGTCGGCATGCGCAAGGACGTGACGGTCGACGCCCTGCTCCAGGTGAACTCCTCAGGCGAGCCTCAGAAGGCCGGCGTGGCGCCGCCCGCGGCCCTGCACGTCGCGGAGCAGATCGACACAATGATGCACGTCCGCCTCCGCGGCGTCATGACCATGGGCCCCAACGTCGAGGATGAGAGCGAGATCCGCAGCGCCTTCGAGCGCACGCGCGAGGTCTTCGAGGACATCCAGAAGGCGGGCTACGGCGGGGAGTCGTTCAACATCCTCTCGATGGGCATGAGCGGCGACTTCGAGCTGGGCATCGAGCACGGCTCCAACTGCGTGCGCATCGGATCAGCCATCTTCGGCGAGGGCGGGGCCGACGGCGCGGACGACGACGGCGACAGCGACGCGGACGAAGCGACCGCCTGAAACCGCGCCCGCCGGCTCAGCCGCTCGGATCCGGCGGGCGCTGAATGAACTGAACCTCGCTCAGGCTCACGTCGTCGTTCGTCTGCTCGAAGGTGAATGATCCGACGGGCATCGGCTCCTCGAACATCAGCAGCACGCCCCGATCCTCCTGATTCGGCATGGGCCAGCTCAACGGCGCGCCGCCGTTGATGCGGACCGGAAAGTGCCGCGGATCCGCGTCGGCGGCGAACTCCGGCCTCTCGTCGGGCACGCTCGAGAAGTACATGGCGATGCCGTGCGCCATCTCCGGGCGCGCCAGCCGGAACTCGACGCGCCCGCCCCCCTCGGGCAGCCTCGCCGTCGTCCGCGAGCCGTCGATGTAGCCATCGGTCCAGCGCTGCGGCCGGCGCACATCGCCGGTGGCCGTGACATCCACGATGGGCGAGCGCACGCGGTATTGCGGATCGACGCCCATGCGCCGGATCGCCGGCAGCGTTTGAGCCTGGATCCTCATGTTCTGCGCCGCTGCGTGCCCGCGCTGGATCATGTCAACGGCCGCGAACAACTCCGCAGCCTCGCTCTCCGAGATCGGCAGCAGCCGAGCCACATGCTTGGACTGCGCCAGAGCGCCCCCCTCATTCCATAGATCCATCACCACCCGCTCCAGATCCTCGCCGAAATCACCCTCGAACACCAGAATCGGTCCGCCGCGGACGCTCGCCTCGTACCGGAAGACGCGCGGCGTCGCGCCCGAGAGATCAATCGCCTCCCCGACAAACGTCCTCCGGCTCGCGTCCCGCTCCTCGATCGACAGGACCAGCTCGGTCCGCGCCGCGCCCGTCAGCGAGCCGCGCAGACCGCGCTCGTTCGAAACCACCGCCTCGAACATCTGATCCTCGAGCTGCTCCATCAGCTCGCGCTCCTTCTGGCGAACCTGCTCATCGAGGCGTACGAGGGCCTCGCGTTCAGCCTCCGCGACTCGCCGCTCGCGCTCCACCTGGCGCCGGCCCTGACGATCGCTCGCCTGGAGCAGCTCCTCATGCGCCTCCGATCCTTTCACCACGGAGGCGGCCAGGGCCGCGCGGCTCATGTGAGATCGCGCGCCCCCGAATATGAACTGGTTCTTCGGCGACTCCGGAGTGAAGCCAACCCTCCAATCCTCCCCCTTCTGCTCGGCCCGCGCCTGCCCGTGCAGCTTGAAAGTCTCCCCCTTCTCAGCCAGCTCCTCAACGATGGGATGACCGCCGAATGAGCCGACAACCTGGAAGTAGTCGTCACGCGCTCTGATTCTTGCAGAAAAGTTTGATGTGTACACGCCATCGCCGTCTTCAGTGAAGCCGTTGAGCGTCACGTCCGTCAGATCGAAGCCGGACGCCAATCCGAGCTCCAGCGCGCCGCGGATCTGATCCGCCGGCGGCCCATCCGAGCCGCCGCAGCCGGCGAGCGCCGCGGCGAGCAGAACGCCGCCGAGGCTCCGGAACACCTTGCTCAGGAATCCGTCGTGCATGTGCATGTCCTTTGTCATGGATCGTGTCCTTTGGAGCGGGCGCGGACCCGTTCGCCGATGCGCCGGCGGCGCCAACCCGCCGAGCTCCCCCTCCGCCGCTATTGCAGTGGAATGACGGTCAACTCGCGCAGAATGAATGAAGAACGCGCGCCATCCTGCGTGTTGATGCGGATCTGATGAAGCTGCTGCGGCTGATCGAATCGCACGACGAGCATGCCGTCATCCTCTTCCGGCTGAGCCATCTGCATCGGCGCGCCGCCGTTGATGCTCATCAGGAAGCCGTTGTTCTCCCGATCGGGCGCATCCTCGAAGAGCAGCGCCACGCCCTGCGCCATGATGGGCTGAAGTTGAACCTTCATCCAATGCCCGCTGCCCTCCGGCCGGTCGTAAGAGTCGTAGTCGCCGTCAAACATATCTCCATCCAAATTCTGGCTGGCGTCCGCAACGACGGCTGGCGTCACCAGGCGGGGCATCTGCTGGAGCGCCAGATTGCGCTCCTCGGCTGCGTACAGGCGTGTGGTGATCTTGGCGTACTGGATGGCGCGATACGCGGCGTCCATCTCCTTCGCGCGCTGCCGCAGCTCCTGCGAAGCCGTCGGCGTGAGCGGCGCCAGGCGCCGGTCCGTGCGCCCATATCCGAGCACGCCGTCCTTGTTCAGCCAGTCAAACGTGGCCTGAGTGAGACCGTGCGCGAAGGCGCCCTCCAGCAGCGCGATCGGCTCGTTCTCTGTGTTGTGTGTCACGAAGCCGCGGAACGGAAGCCGGCGCGGAGGCATCTCCGTGTAGTCGACCCCAACGCCGGAGAAGGTCAACGCCTGCGCATCGCTGTCCTGCACGCGGAGTATGAGATGCCGTCCGCCGCGCCGCCCGTGGGCGAAGCGCAGGCCGTCCGCCCTGACGATCGCGTTGAAGAGCGAGCGCCGCTGTGCGGTCGTGCTCGCGAACAACTGCTGAGCCCGCGAGCGCACGTTGGCCGGCGTGATCGGACGTGTCAGTCGGATGTCGCGGGCCTGTTCGAGCAGCGCGTCCATATGCTGCTCAAGCAGCTTCTCATGCGCGTCCGAGTCCACCTCGACCACCGTCAGACCCTCGAAGGCCTCCTCGCCTACGTGCAGCGCGTCCCTGTCGCTCTCAGACGCGCTCAACGCGATCACCAGCAAGTCGGAGCGCTCGACCGAGAGGGCTTCGAGCCGCCAGTCCTCACCGTGCTGCGTGGCCAGCAGACGCCCGAAAATCGTCGCGCTCGCGCCCGGCTTCAGGATCGTGCGCACAACCACCGCGTCGTCAAACCCCTCCACCACGCGGCGCACCGGCTGCTCCAGCCTGAGCCGCGCCGTGAACGCCCCGGCCACAGAGGCGGGCTCCGGCCCGGGGCGCATCGCCACACGACGGACGCGGTCCAGCGTCACATGCTCCGCAGCCTCGTTCAGCAACGAATCCCGCAGCTCTTCCTCGATTTCAGCAGTCGACGGGCCTTCGGCGACGCCAGCGCCTCCGCAGCCACTCAGGGCCGCGATCGCCAGAGCCGCCAGACCGTATCGAATCACGCGGGGCGGGAAGGATCGAAAGTCATGTAGAAAGACGCCCATTCGGCCGCACTCCATGGGGGACGAGAACAGGAAACGCGATGCGCCAGGCCGCCCCGTCGCCGGGCGCATGGCTCGCGTGCGATGCGTGCAAGCCGGAGAAAGTGACCGGCCCATCTGATGCATGCCGCATCGTCCCCCCTGAACCAACGCTTCACAGTGATGAAGAAAAAAATGACAAAGACGTGAGATGTGCGCGCACGCCGCAACCTTCGGACGTCCTGGAGCCGCAGGGCGCGATCGATGGACATCACAACGTCCTCGCCTCAGCTCCGCCGAGCACGCCGCGGAGCCGCCCCTCCGACTGCTATCATCCGCCCGTGCGGCGAGCGGCAATCATCGCGGCGGTGCGAACGCCCATCGGACGCTACGGCGGGGCCCTCGCGCCCGTGCGCCCCGATGATCTCGCGGCCCATGTCATCCGCGCCCTCCTCGAGCGATCGCGCATCGATCCCTCCCTGATCGACGATGTCTACATGGGCGCCGCCAACCAGGCCGGGGAGGACAACCGCAACGTCGCGCGCATGGCCGCGCTGCTCGCCGGGCTCCCCGAGACCATCCCCGGCGTCACCATCAACCGCCTCTGCGCCTCGGGACTTGAGGCTGTCAATCTGGCCGCGAGGCTGATCGAGGCGGATCATGGCGACGTCTTCATCGCCGCCGGCGTCGAATCGATGAGTCGGGCGCCCTATGTCCTCAGCAAGGCCGAAACGCCCTACGGACGCGCGCAAAAGCTGCACGACACCTCGATCGGATGGCGATTCGTGAATCCCCGTCTCGCCGAGCGCCATCATCCCTTCTCGATGGGCGAGACGGCGGAGAACGTCGCCCGCCGATACGGCGTCAGCCGGGAGGATCAGGACCGCTTCGCCCTCCGCAGCCAGCGCCGATGGGCCGAGGCGAACCAGCGCGGCGCCTTCGATGATGAGATCGCGCCCATCGAGGTCCCGCAGCCGAAGGGGGAGCCCATCCGCGTGCGCACGGATGAGCATCCGCGCCCGGACACCACGCTCGAGAAGCTCGCGCGCCTCAGGCCCGCCTTCGCCCAAGACGGACAGGGCACGGTCACCGCGGGCAACTCCTCAGGCGTCAACGACGGCGCCGCCGCCCTCCTGATCGTCGAAGCCGAGCGCGCGAAATCCCTCGGGCTCGCGCCCATCGCCCTCGTCGGCCCGAGCGCCTCCGCGGGCGTCGACCCCGCCTACATGGGCATGGGCCCCGTCCCCGCGATCCGCGGAGCGCTGCGCCGCGCCGCCCTGGCTCTGGGCGACATCGACCTCATCGAGCTCAACGAAGCCTTCGCCGCCCAGTCCCTCGCCTGCGCGCGCGAGCTGGATTTCGACGAGGAGAGGCTCAATGTCAACGGCGGCGCCATCGCCATCGGCCATCCGCTCGGCTGTAGCGGCGCCCGCCTCGCCGCCACGCTCGCGCATGAGATGACGCGCAGGAACGCGAAGCGCGGCCTCGCCGCCCTTTGCGTCGGAGTCGGACAGGGGCTCGCCACCATCTTCGAGCGACCCTGAGCGCTCACTCCATCCGCGCGATCTTCTCGAACCCCCCGCGCATCGCGTCGACGAGAGCGTCGATCTCGACCTCCGTCATCGGCGTCGAGAGCGTCGCCGAGCACGTGTTGATCAGAATGAACCCCTCATCGAACAGATGGCCCAGCAGGGCCTTCAGCCGGTGCGCCTCCGGCGGAGAGAGAAACGCCTCGCGGAAGTCGCGGGGAGGATGCTCCTTCATATGCACCCGGAACATCGATCCGCCGCCTGTCACGCACGCCCGCGCGCCGGTGGACCGCGCCGCCTCCTGAATGCCCCGCATGGCGCGCTCCGCGAGGCCGTTCAGCCGCGCCACGCCCGCTTCGTCGAACTTCTCCATCGCCGCGAGCCCCGCCGCCATGGTGATCGGGTTGGCGGAGAACGTCCCCGAATGCGGAAACAGATACCGCGCGCCGATCGGATTCATCACCTCCATGACCTCCGCGCGCCCCGCGATCGCCCCGACCGGAAATCCGCCCCCGATCGCCTTCCCGAGCGCCGTCAGATCCGGCGTGAGCCCGTAGCGCGCCTGCAACCCGCCGAACTCGCTCCGGAACGTGATCACCTCGTCGACCACAAGCAGCGCCCCATGCCGCTGCGTCCACTCGCGCAGCGCGCTCACAAACTCCGCCTCCGCCGGGCGGAGCCCGACGCGGTGCGGCATCAGATCGATCAGCACACACGCCAGATCCGTCTTGTGCTCATCCAGAATCGCGATCGCGCGCTCGCAATCGTTGAACGGCAGGATCACCACTTCGCTGAGCGCCGAAGCCGGCGTCCCGTGCGTCAGCGGAACGCTGTTCGGATGATCCGCGCTGCCCCACGTCTCCGGATTCGGCGCCTGGCTCACCTCCGCGTAGTCATAACCCCCGTGATATGCCCCCTCGACCTTCGCGATCCTGGGCCGACCCGTGAAGGCGCGAGCCGCCTTCAGCGCCGCCATGACCGCCTCCGTGCCGGAGTTCACGAACCGCAGCTTCTCGAACGACCGGCTCCGCGCGCACAGCCCCTCGGCGTACGCCACCTCGAGCTCCGTCGCCATCATGAACGCTGTGCCGCGCTCCAGTTGATCCCGCACGGCGCGGATGATCTCCGGGCAGGCGTGCCCGTGGATGAGCGACGCAACATTGTTCGAGAAATCGAGGCGCGTCACGCCATCCACGTCGGTTACTCGGCAGCCATCCCCGAAATCCACGTACGTCGGATGCGGCGCCCGCAGAATCGTGTTGCGGCTGACCCCCCCAGGAAGAACGCGCTGCGCCCGCTCGAACAGCGCGGCGCTTCGGGATGTCTCGACGTGCGCGCTCATCGCCGCGCCTCCACGCCCGCCGGCGCAGAAGAAAGCGGCGCGCCCGTCCGCCGCTCGACCGTCTCGAAATCGACGCCCGGGCCGAGCTCGACGACCCGGAACCCCTCCGCCTCCACATCGATCACCGCAAGATCCGTGTACACCCGCCGCACCACCCCGAGACCCGTCAGCGGATAGCTGCACGACTCGACCAGCTTCGGCGCCCCCTCCCGCGTCGTGTGCCGCGTGATGACGTACACCTTCTTGACCCCCGCGACCAGATCCATCGCCCCCCCGACCGCGGGGATCGCCCCCGCCTCGCCCGTCGACCAGTTCGCCAGATCGCCATTCCGGGCGACCTGAAGCGCCCCCAGCACGCTCAGATCCAGATGCCCCCCCCGGATCATCGCGAAGCTGTCCGCGTGGTGAAAGTACGACGCCCCCGCCATCGCCGTCACCCGGCGCTTGCCCGCGTTGATCAGCTCCGGATCACCCTCCTCCTCCTCCGCCGCCGGACCCATCCCCAGCAGCCCGTTCTCCGTGTGGTAGGTGACCGTCCGCTCCTCCGGAACGAACCGCGCCACGAGCTCGGGCATTCCGATGCCGAGGTTCACGTACGCGCCGTCCGGGATGTCCTGCGCCAGACGCCGCGCGATCTGCTCCCGCGTCCACCCGATGCTCTCTCCGTGTGCGCTCATGGATACGTCGTCCCCGCCGCGACCAGCTCCGATTCGTGCGCGGGCCTGGGGATCTCCACGACCCGGTCCACGAAGATCCCCGCCGTGACCACGCACTCAGGATCCAGCGCCCCCGCCTCCACCACCCGCTCCGCCTGCACGATCGACACCTCCCCGCCCATCGCCATGATCGGGCCGAAGTTGCGCGCGGTCTTGTTGTAGACCACGTTGCCATGCGTGTCGGCCATCCGTCCCTTGATCAGCGCGAAATCCGCCCGGAGGCCGTATTCGAGCAGATGCGTCCGCCCGTTGAACGTCCGCGTCTCCTTTCCCTCCGCCAGCGGCGTGCCGACGGCGGTGGGGGTGTAGAAGGCGGGCACGCCCGCTCCGCCGGCGCGGATCCGCTCCGCGAGCGTCCCCTGCGGCACGAGCTCGAGCTCCGTGAATCCCTCGCGGTACAGCTCGGGGAAGACGGTCGAGTTCGCCGTCCGCGGGAACGAGCAGATCACCCTTGTCACGCGCCGCGCCTTCAGCAGCGCCGCCAGACCGACCTCCCCGCTGCCCGTGTTGTTGCTGACCACCGTCAGCTCCGACGCCCCCTGGTCGATCAGCGCGTGAATCAACTCCACGGGGCTCCCCGCCTCGCCGAATCCGCCGATCATGACCGTCGCGCCGTCGAAGACGTCCGCGACCGCCTCCGCGGCGCTGGACACCCGCTTGCTCAACATCCGCACATGCCCTGGCCCGCCGCCGAGCCCGTCCCGCTCCGGGGCGCCTCCCCCGCCTTGCGCACCCGCGTGTAATCGAAGAGCCCCGCCTCGTCGAAGAGCACGCGATCCTCGTAGTCGTCGAACCAGAGCGCATCGGGATTGCGACCAACGATGCACACCTTCCCCCGGTCCGGCGCCGGGCCGGCGTTGCGCAGAATCTTCAGGATCACAACCCCGTTCTCGCTCCCCGCCAGACCCGGAATCGGCTCGTTCGTCACCGCGTTGACCTCGGTCTTGCCCTTGTAGTGCGTGATCGAAAGCCGCGCGTGCGCCTCGATCCCCGACAAGCCCTTCTGCGACTCGTTGAGAATCTCCCACGCCCGCTCGATCGGCACGTTGAACGCCTTGTACGCCACGATGTCCCGACCGCAGAAGAAGTAGTGATTCTCCCCGCCCGCCCGCTTGAACTCGCGCTGGAGAATCCGAAGCGCATCCGGATCGTCATTGATGCCCCGGATGATCGGCGCCTGATTCTCGACCGTCAGCCATCCCCTCGAAACCAGCTCGCGCATCGCGGCGTGCGTCTCCGGAATCCACTGGAGGAAGCCCTCCTCGTCGCGGATGTACACGCCGTCCGCCGTCTTCGCGAGGATCTCGTCGGGATGCTCGAAGTGCAGCATCATGTGCAGCCCGACATGCGGGTACGTCTCGTGGAATCGATCGAGCATCCCCAGAAACGTGCGGTCGAAACGCTGCGGGAAAAACGCCATCTCCTTCGTGCCAATCCGAATTGACTCCACCCCCGCCTCCGCCAGCGCCGCCAGCCACGCCGCGATCTTGGAGTTCGTCAGCACCATCGGATCGCCCCCCGAAAGCAGAACCTCGCGAAGTTTCTCGCGACCCGACTCGGGATGCACACCCCCGTTGCGCGCCACAAGATCGTTGTGCTCGCGGATGTACGCCGTGACCTCCGGGATCTTCGCCAGCCCCTTCTTCTTCACCGTCCCGTCCTGCCGCTCGATCTCCTTCCGCGCGATCAGCTCCTCGCGATAGCAGAACCGGCAGTGCGCCGAGCACGTCGAGATCACGTACAGCAGACCCATCTCGTACTTGTGCAGCAGCCCCTCCACCGGGCTGAAGTCCATCTGATGCCCCGGATCCTCCGAGCCGACCAGATCGTTCGTCTCATCCGGGCTCGCCTTCACGATCCGCTGGATCGACGGGCTCGTCTTCGCGATCTCGTAGTAATGCCGCGTCAGCTTCACCGGCATGCGCGACTCGACGTCCCGATCCGTCCCCTTCAGCACGTTGAGGCTCACCACCTCGTCCTTGCTGTAGAAGCTCAGCATCTCCTCCGGCGCCTTCTCATTGAAGAAGGGCGCCAGCCCGCTGATGATCTCCCGCTCGTACCGCGTGTCCTCGACCCCCTCCAAAAACGCCTGCTCGCGCTCCGTCGGCGTGTGTTTCGCTGGCGACGACTGAATCATGGGACGGGCTCCGGAAAAGGGCGAAATGGCTCACGATGAGCGCTGTAACCAAGTGTACACTCGGGGCGGAATATTGCAACGATTTGACCACCCGGAGCCGAGCCGTGTCGATCCAGGATCTCATCGCAAGTGTCGGCGAGCGGCTCACCCCCACTGAGCGGCGAATCGCCGAAGCCGTCCTCCAGGACCCCACACTCCTCGCATTCGGCACCGTCTCGGACCTCGCCTCCCGCGTCCAGACCAGCCGCCCCTCCATCGTCCGATTCGCCGTCAAGCTCGGCTTCGACGGATACCCCGATCTCCAGCGCTGGGTCCGCGACGGCGTCGCCCGCCAGCTCGCCACCCCCGCCCACCGCATCCGCCGCCCCCATGGCGAGCACGCCCGCATCCACCACGACATCGAGCAGTCCATCCACCGCACGCTCGCCCGCCTCGACGCCGCCACGCTCGAACGCATGGCCAAGCCCCTCCGCACGGCGCGCTGCGTCTGGATCATCTCTGGAGAGACCTCCCGCGCCGGCGCCCACGTCCTGCACAGCGGCCTCTCCATGGTTCGAGACGGCGTGCATCTCGTCGAGACGCACAACCTCGGACGCGATCTCAGCGGCGCGACCGCCAGAGACGCCGCCGTCCTCTTCGACTTCGCCCGCTATCGGCGCGCCACACTCCTCGCCGCCCGGGCGCTCGACGAGCTCGGCGTCCGCTTCGTCGCCATCACCGATGGCCCCCTCTCGCCGCTCGCCTCGATGACCGACCGCTGGTGCGAGCTGCACGTTCCCGCCGTCGGCCCCTTCGACAGCTCGCTCCCGCCGGTCGTCGCAGCGGAGCTGCTCGTGCTCGAGATCGTGGACCAGCTCGGCGCCAAAGCCAAGGATCGAATCGATCGCCTCGAGCGACTCTGGAAAACGACCGCAACCTTTCACAATGACGCTGTTTCATAGTCCAGGCGCGCCGCGCCCCCGCCCCCCCCCGCGCAACGCGCGGCGCTTCCCGCCCCATGCGCCCGGCTATCATGGCCCCCATGAAGACGCCGAGCCGGCGTCGGATTTCAATCAGACGCCGATCAAACGTCGCCAAGGTCAAATGATTTCGCCGAGACGCTCCGCCATGCCCCACCGCAGGCACGACCGACCGCGCCCTACATTTCGACGAAGAGCGATCATGCTCGCACTGCTCCTCGCCGCGTGCGCATCCGTCGCCGCCCCTCGACTCAGTGCGCAGGACGAAGCCCCCGCCGCCGGGTCGCTCTCCATCGACGCCTCAGCCCCCGCCGCCGCCGTTGAGTCCCTCCACAGGGTCATCCTAGAAGCGATGCGCATGCCCGGCGACGCCGCCTATCCCGACCGGCTCGCCACGCTCGACCCCGTCGTGCGCGCCCTCTTCGATTTCCCCACCATCGCCCGCCTCGTCCTCGGATCGCACTGGCGCAGCCTCTCCGGCGCCGACCGCGAGCGCTTCCTCGACACCTTCACCCGCTACAGCGTCGCCAGCTACGCCGCCGAGTTCGACTCCTTCTCCGGACACGAGTTTGAGACGCGCGATGTCAAGATGCAGCGCGAGAACATCGCAATCGTCCGCGCCGCGCTCACCTCGGGCGCCGGCGAGACGCATGACTTCGCCTACCAGCTCCGCGAGAAGCGCGATCGATGGCTCATCGTCGGCGTCGCGGTGGACGGCGTGAACGACATCGCCCTCAAACGCTCCCAGTACGACGCCATCCTCAAGAAGAATGGCTTCGAAGCCCTCCTCGAAACGCTCGAGGAGAAGATTCGCAACTTCGCGCGCGGAGAGGAGGAAGATGACTGATGCCTTCCCCCCGCGCGCCGCGCGCCGCCATCGAGCCGCGCTGGCGCTGCTCATGCTCCTCCTCGCCCTCATCGCCGCGCCCGCCTGCGCGACCCGCGAGCGATGGACCGATCCGCCCGATCCGGCTCAGCCGATCAACCGCGTGATGTTCGGCGCCAACATGGCGATCCATCGCTATATCGCCATGCCCGTCGCCGACGTCTACCGCGGCGTCACGCCAAAGCCCGTCCGCCGCGGCGTCGCGAACTTCTTCCGCAATCTGTCCATGCCCTTCGTCATCGTCAACGATCTCCTCCAGGGCCGATTCGGCTGGGCCGGCAGGGACACCCTCCGCTTCATCACCAACACCACCATCGGCGTCGCCGGCATCGCCGATCCCGCCACCAAGTGGGGCCTCGAATACCGCGACCAGAACTTCGGCGTCACCGCCGGCGTCTGGGGCCTCGGACCGGGGCCCTATCTCATGATCCCCCTCATCGGCCCGACCACCGCCACCAGCCTCCCCGGCATCCCGCTCCGCATCGTCCTCAGCCCCATCGGCGTCCTCGGGCCGGGGATCGAACGCGCCGTGACGACCGGCGTCAGCGCCGTCAACCAGGCAGAGACCCGCCGGGACCGCATCAAGCGCGTCCGCGAGGCGATCGAGCCCTATTCCTACGTCAAGAGCGCCTACACCCAGAAACAGTGGGAGATGATCGACAAGGAAGTCGGCGAGGAGGAAGCCGACGTCTTCGACGAGCTCCCGGAGGATCTCTTCGAGGAGGACCTCCCAGACGACGCTTCCGACGATCTCGACGAGCAGGACTCCGACCCGGAGCAGACGGAGGCGCCCGAGCCCAACCCGGAGGGCGCCCCGTGACCAGCGGCGCGAAACCGATCGAGCCGGGGAGCGCACGCGCGTGAACCGCAGCATCGCCGCGCTGGTGGTTCTCTCGTTCCTCGCGCTGGCCGCCGCCGCCGTCGTCTACGCCGCGCGCACCCTGCGCATCGACACGCAGACCGAAGCGCTGCTCTCCCCCGAGCTCGACTTTCGTCAGGACCAGATCGCCTTCGAGCAGCGCTTCCCCCGCGCCGGCGCTTCGCTCATCGCCGTCGTGGACGCCGCCCTTCCGGAGCGCGCCGATCAGGCCGCCGACCTTCTCGCCTCCGCCCTCGCCGATCGACCCCAACTCTTCGCAGAGGCCTATCGACCCGACGGCGGGCCCTTCCTCGATCGCCACGCACTCCTCTTCCTCTCGATCGACGAACTCGAACGCCTTTCCACCCGCCTCGCCGACGCCCAGCCCTTCCTCGGTCGCCTCGTCGCCGACACCACACTCCGCGCCCTCGCCGATCTCCTCATAGAGGCGATGGATGACTCCATCGATGCGCCCGAGCAGACGCTCGCCCGCCTGCTCCGCGCGCTCGCCGACGCCACACCCGATCCCGAAGACGCCAACCCGCCCCCCGAGCTCTCCTGGCGCCTCGTCGTCGCCCAGGACCCCGATGAAGAGCCGGACACCCGCCGCCTCGTCCTCCTCCGTCCCAACCTCGACTCCGCCGCTCCGACCAGCAAGGCGGCCATCGTCTCCGCCGTCAACGACGCCGAAGCCGCCCTCCCCCTCGACCGCCTCCACGCCCGCGTCCGCGTCACCGGCCCGACCGCCCTCGAGCGCGACGAGTTCGAATCCGTCATGCGCAGCATGATGATCGCCGTGCCACTCTCGCTGCTCCTCGTCGCCGGACTGCTCTTCATCGCCATGCGCTCCTTCGCGCTCGTCGGCGCCTCCCTCCTCACACTCGCCGTCGGCCTCACCTTCACGCTCGGATTCGCCGCGCTCGCGATCGGTCGCTTGAATCTGATCTCCATCGCCTTCGGCGTCCTCTACGTCGGCCTCGGCGCCGACTTCGCGATCCATCTCGCCCTGCACGTCCGCGCCCGCCGGGATGAGGGCTTCGCGCCGCGCGACGCCCTCCGCGCCGCCATCCGCGATGTCTTCGGATCCCTCTGCCTCTGCACCATCACCACCATGGTCGGCTTCTACGTCTTCATCCCAACTTCCTTCGACGGCGTCTCCGAGCTCGGCCTGATCGCCGGCACGGGCATGCTCATCAGCCTGATCGCGACGCTCCTCTTCTTCCCCGCCGCCATGACCCTTCTGCCTAGCCGATGGAATGCGCCGACGCGGAGCTTGAACGGCGCCCGCCTGCGCGCGCTCATCCACGCACCCGAGCGACGCCGCGGAGCCGTCCTCGTCGTCGCCCTCATCGTCGCCGTCTTCGCCGCCGCCCTCATCCCCCACGCCCGCTTCGATCCCGATCCGCTCAACCTCCGGGATCAGGACTCCGAGTCGGTCCGCACGCTGCGCGAGCTCCGCGCCGCTCATGGCTCGGACAACTGGGCCCTCTCCGCCATCGTCCCGGACGAGCAAGCCGCCGCCGACGTGCGCCGCCGACTCGCCCAAAACCCCCTCGTCGACAAAGCCGTCTGGATCGGCTCCTTCATCCCCGAACAGCAGGAGGCGAAGCTCGCCCTCATCGACGATCTCGCCTTCATCCTCGGCCCCACGCTCGATCCGCCCCCAAGCGATTCCCCCGCCGCGCCCCCGCCTCCCACCTTCGCAGAGACGATCGAGTCGCTCACCGCGCTGCGCCAAGCGCTCGCCGCCGCCGATGAGACATCCCCATCCCTCCGAACGGCCGCGGGCCTTCTTCACGAGGCGCTCGCGCGCTGGCTCGAGACGGCCCGCGAGAACCCGGACGCGCGCGCGGCGCTCCGCGACGCGTGGCTCGGAACCTTCCCCCTCCTCATCGAACAGATTCGCACGTCCCTGACCGCCCAGCCCATCTCGCGCCGGTCGCTTCCCCCCGCCATCCTCGAGCGCTGGGTCAGCGACGACGGCGCCCACCGCATTCAGGTCTTCCCCGCCGTCGATCTCGAAGAGCCCGACGCCAAGCGTCGCTTCATCGCCGCCGTCCGCGAGATCGCGCCGACCGTCGTCGGCTCGCCAATCGCCCACATCGAGGCGGGCGACGCCGTGGTGGCCGCCTTCCAGCAGGCGCTGCTCTGGGCCTTCATCGCCGTCGTCGCGATCGCCTTCATCGCCTTCCGCAGCGCCCTCACGATGATCGAGACCATCGCCCCCATCATCCTCGCCGCCGCTATGACCGTCGCCGCCATGGCGCTGCTCGATCAGACCTTCAACTTCGCCAACGTCATCGCCCTCCCCCTCCTCATGGGCGTCGGAATCGACAGCGCCATCCACCTCGTCCACCGCTCCAAGGCCGGCACGCACGACCGCCTCCTCGAATCCGCCGCCGCCCGCGCCGTCCTCTTCAGCGCCCTCACCACCATCGCCGGCTTCGGCTCCCTCGCCTTCAGCCCCCACCCCGGCATGGCGAGCATGGGGCTTATCCTCGCCCTCGGAATGGCCGCGATGCTCCTCAGCTCGCTGATCGTCCTCCCCGCCCTGCTCACCTTCCGCGCCCCCGCCCGCCGAAAACTCGAATCAGCCTGAGACCGCCTCCCTCTCGCGCAGCCACGCGACCGCATCGGAAATCGACTCCTCCGCCGGCCGGATCGTCACGCCCAGATCCTCTGCGCCCGCCTCCTTCGAGAGATCGATCTCCGCCCGCGCCAGCCGAACGCCCTCCACCGACGCCTTCGGCGCGCGCCCCGTCACCCGTGACAACGCCTCCCCCGCGTGCGCCGCCGCCAGCGCAAGTTGAAACGGCGCCCTCGCCCGCGGCATCGGGCGCCCGCTCGCCTCGCCCACCGCCTCCAGCAGCCGCTCCGTCGTCCACGTCTCCCCATGCAGCATGTATCGCCGACCCGCCTCGCCCACCTCCCCCGCCGCCGCGATCCCCTCCGCCGTGTCGCGCACATCGCTCAGACGCCACGCCATCGGCAACGTCGCGGGAACATCCCCCCGCATCAGGTCGATCAGCAGTTGCGTCGGAGGCGTCCGCGTTCGATCCCCGGGGCCGATCGGCGTCGTCACCGTCGCCACCACCACCCCCAGGCCCCGCTCCGCCGCCGCGTACGCGGCGCGCTCCGCGAGATTCTTCGAGCGTGAATAGGGGCCCAGCGTCTCCTCCGCCGCCGGCAGCGGCGGCGCCCCGTTGGCGAGCGCGGCGCGTCGCGCCGACCGCCCCCTGCGAAACGCCAGCGCCGTCGCGCTCGAGACATGAACGAACCGCCGCACCCCCGCCTCCATCGCCGCATCCAGCGCCGCACGCGTCCCCTGATGGTTCAGCCGCTCATACAAACCCCGCTCACGGCTCCAAAGCCCCGCCATCGCCGCCAGATGATGCGCCCGATCCACCCCGCGCATCGCCTCCCGAAGCGCCTCCGGATCCAGAATCGATCCCTGCGCAAACTCGACCCCGGGAAGCTCCTCCGGCGGCGGATGCACATCAAGCACCCGCACCGCGCATCCCCGCGCAGCCAGCGCACGCGTCACCCACCACCCGATGAAGCCGCTCCCCCCGGTGACAAGCGCGACGCCGCTCATGTCACGCGCACGACAGCCGCTCGGACGCCGAGACGTCCGCGCGCTCGTCCCAGCCGGATTCGTACCTGTCGATGAATCTTGCAAGCCGACCCTCGATGAGCGCGAGGTCCGACGCCGCACGTTCGTGCCTATTCGTTTCATAGGCGCGCACCGACTCCAGGTACCCGCGAAAACGCGGCATGCCCCGTTCAATCTCCTCCAAAACGCCCAGCCGCTCCCCGATCCGCCTCAGACACTCGACCGGCGAGGAGACCAGATCCGGATAGCGGATCTCGACGTGCCGATCCGAACCCAGCTCCGTCGCGTCCTCCGCCGCACGATCCATCATCCGCTCGTAGACCGTGAGAATCAGATCATTCACCTCATCGAGCGAATACGGTTGCAGCGCATACACCTCGAGCAGCCGGATGTAAAACCGCCGCATCGAGAAGAACACCTCCCGCGGATCGCGCACGATGTGCACGAACAGCGCCCCGGGGCACAGCCGATCCATCTCCGCCAGCCGCGCCGTGTACACCGGATTCTTCAGAACCACTCGCTTCCCCGGTTGCAGCAGATGGATCTTCTTCAGGAAATGCAGAAACCGCCGCTCCCACAGCGCGATCTCCTCCGGACTCGCTCCGTCGAAGAAAATCCCCCGCTCGACCTCCTCGCGCAGACGCCGCGGAAAATACAGACCGTGATAGAACGACACCGCCTGCATGTTCGCCAGCGCCGCCTCATCCTCCTGCGGCGAGTCCGGATTCACCGGGATGTTGTCGATGAACCGCTCCCGCGGCAGCATCCGCTCCAGCAGCGGACGCAGCGCGCGCCCGAGCACCAGCGTGTCCCAGGGCATGCCCGTCGCCAGCGGCGGAACGTACGCGAAATCCTCCGACTTCGAGAGAATGTTGTACAGATGCGTCGTCCCGCTCCGCCAGTGCCCGACGATGAAAAGCGGCGGCGGCGCGTCGCAGTCGCCCGCCCGCGCGACCATCGCCCGCTCGATCAGCGACAGCGGCGCGCGCCCCACCGCCGACCCCAGCGCCCCCAGCGCAAGACCCAGACGATCCCCGCGACGCAGTCCGTGCCGACGCGCCAGCGCCACAAGCGTCCGCACATTCGCCCCCAGCAGCGGATGCGCGCCGCCGCCGCGCGGTTGAAGCGTTGTCGAGTGTTCGCCGGTGCGGCGCGTCTCGGTCGTCATGCGTGATCCAGACTCGTCTCAGCCGGCGCCAGCGACTCGCGCCGCTCCCCCCACGCGAACCACCAACGAGCCCGCCGTTATTCTCTCATCCTACCATGACCCCCGAAACATGGCGCACTCTTGGATCGACTCGCACCATCCACGCCCGCCGCCTCTTCTTCGTGCGCGCCGGCGCCGGCCAGCCCCTCCTCCTCCTTCATGCCTACCCCACCGCCTCGTGGGGTTTCCATCGCCTCTGGACCGCGCTCACCAGCCGCTTCGACGTCATCGCTCCCGATCTCCTCGGCTCCGGCTTCTCCGAAAAGCCCTCCGGACCCGTTTACGGAATCGATCATCTCGCCGATCTGCTCGAAGCGCTCCTCGCAGAGCTCGGCGTCACGCGCGCCCACGTCATGGCCCACGCCTACGGCGTGACCACCGCCCAGGAGCTCCTCGCGCGCGCCGCCGAGCGCGCAACCGCTTCGCCCGCCTTCCATCCCCTCTCCATCTGCTTCATCAATGGCGGCCTCTTCGTCGAAGGAGCGCATCCGACAGCCATGCAAAAGCTCCTGCTCTCCCCCCTTGGCCCGCTCATCACCCGCCTCGCCCCCACGCCCTATTCGCTCTTCAAGAAGAAACTCGGGCGAGCCTTCGGAACGCTCCGCCCGCCGACCGAAGACGACTTCCGCGCCATCTGGACCCTCCTCCGCCACGACAATGGACACACCACCGTCCCCTACGCCCTTCGGTACCTCCGCGAGCGCGCCGCGCGCCGTGACCGCTGGGTCGGCGCGCTCGAATCCGCACAGATCCCCATGTGCCTGATCAACGGCGCCGCCGACCCCGTCGCCGGGCGCGATGTGCCGCGCATCTGGTCCCGACTCCTCCCCGACGCGCCCCTCTATCAGCTCGATCCCCGCGTCGGGCACTATCCACCCCTCGAAGACCCGCAGGGAACGCTCGACGCCTTCTTCACGTTCCATCGCCAGCGCTGTCGCGCCGCCCACGCCTGATCGCCTCCCGGCTCAGATGTGTCTGCCAGTCCAGCAGCGCCGGCGCGCCCACCAGCAGCTCCCGCGCTCGCTTGCACAGCGACACCGCCAGACCCACCGGCGCCGGTATCCCCAGCCCCAGCGCCAGCCCCGCAAACGCCCCCTCCTGCACGCCGATTCCCCCCGGGATCAGAAACGCACCCGCGCGCACCGTCTGCCCCAGCGCCTCCAGCGCCATCGCCTTCGCCAGCCCCGACGGATGCCCCAGCAGCTCCAGCGCCACCCCCGTCTCAACCACCAGCGCCAGCCGAAACGCCATCCGCAGCGCCGCCGCGCGCGCCAGACGCCCCCCATCCCGATAGATTGCCCGCAGCGCCTCATCCACCTTCCGCGCGTCCGCGTCCACGCCCTCCACCCCCAGCAGCGCCAGCGGTCGGCGCGCCAGCCGCGCCGAGACTCGAAACAGCCCCCGCCGTTGCAGCAGGATGAACCCCGCCACACCCGCGCCGAACGCGCCCGTCCCAACCGCCGCGCCCACAATCACGCCCGAATCCGTCGACAGCCACGCGAACAGCGCCACCCCCACCAGCGCGAAGACGATCTGTGTCGCGACTTGCAGCGTCTTGTCCGCCACTACCGACGCCGTCGCCACCGGACCCGCCATCCCCAGCCGCGCCGCCCACCGCGCCTTGACCACCTCTCCTCCAACCTGCCCCACCGGCAGCAGCCAATTCACCGCCAGCCCCACCCAGCTCAGCCGAATCGCCGCGCCCAGCCCCAGCCGATGCCCCGCCGGCAGCAGCGTCCGCCAGGACAGCGCCGCCAGCAGCAGCGGCCCCAAATAGAGCGGACCCAGCGCCAGCACGCCCCAGCCCGCGCGCCGCACCGTCTCGATCACCGTCCCCGCATCCAGCCACACGATCACGCCCAGCGCGATCCCCACCCCAAGCGCGAGCATCGGCGCCCACAAACGCCGCATCCATCCACGTCCCATCTCCCCCCGCGCGCCGCGCCCGCTTCTCCCTCGCCGCGTTGGATCCTCCGAGCTGCGCAACGCCCGAACCATACCCGACGCGCCGACCGACGCCGACCCGTCACTCCCGCCGCCGCTTGAACAGATCCTTCAGCACGTTCTCGATCACCTTCCCGGGCTTGCGCACCGCCTCCTCCGCCAGCTTCCCCAGCGCCGGCTCCGTTCGCAGCGAGCCGAACGTCCCCCGCGTCCGCAGCGGAATCTTCGTCAGCTCGCCAACCCCCGGAACACGCTCCGCCAGTTGCCGAACCTCGCCCACCAGCGACGCGAGCGGCACGTACGTCATGATCTCCACCCGCTGATTCACCAGATCCACCGTCCCCTCGCTCTCCGCGTCAACCTCCCCGATCGGCATCGTGAACCGCTCGTACGTCAGGACGCCCCGCTCCAGACGCCCCCGCACCGCGTCCCACTCCCGAAACAGATCCAGCTCCGGGCGGCTCCCCGCGATGTCCAGCACTCGCCCGAAAAACGGCGACGCCTGATAGCGCACCAGCCCCAGCGACAGCGTCAGATCTCCGCTGAGCGCGCTGAGATCTCCGTCCGTCGGGATCGTCAACGATGTCGCTTCGAGAAACGCCGGTCCGTCTTCCGATTGCTTCTCGATCCGCCCCAGCAGCGGCAGCAGGCGCTGGAAGACCGTCTCCCCCAGCTCGGGCGTGATCCGCCGCAGCTCCACGCGCACCGGCGCCGTCGCGCGCAACACCCCTCCCCCAACCTTCCCCTCCAGCGACGCCGACATCCGGCTCGACTCGATGCGCCCGCTGATCCGCCCCGCGCCCAGCGACTCCCCCGCCCCCAGCGACTCCCCGGACATCGTGATGGTCCCCCCGGGCCCGGCCGCCTCCGCGAATCGGCCCCCCGCATCCAGCAGCGCATCGATCAGCCCCTCGGGCAGCGCGCCCTCCGCGTCGAAGGAAACGATCGCGCCCTCGAGGTCGGCGCGCCCGCTCGAGTCCGCCAGCCGCTCCAGCCGCCCCTCGAGCGCCAGCGGCCTCCCCTCCGCATCCTTCAGCCCACCGGAGAACCGAATCGTTCCCCGCTCCGCCCCGCTCTCCACGCTCGCCTCGACGTCGCGGTATTGGAAAGAGCCCCCCTTCGGCCCGCGCAGGGTCAACGAGGGCGCCGCCACGCGCGACCGCAGCGCAAACGCATCGCCCGCGAAGGGCGCCGCGCCTCGACCAACGCTGAACTCGCTGATCTCCAGCCGCACATCCGTCGATCCCGCCACCGAAATCTCCGAGCCGCCCCCCTCCGCGCCCCGCAGCATCCCGTTCACCCATGATTCCGTCACCGTCGCATCGAGCGTGAAGGGCGTCGCCGCCGCGATCCGATCGGGCAGAACCCGAAGCCGCGCCGTCGTCTCCACCCGCGGCGAGACAAGGTCCACGCGCAGCCGCTGCGCGCCGTCGCGCTCATCCTCCGCCCGTTGCAGCGTGACGCCGATCGTCGCGGGAGACCCCGTCAGCGGGCTCAGCAGATCGGGCCGCCCGATCATCCGCTCCAGCGCCCGCGTGTCCACCCCCGACAGCGTCGCCTCGCCCGTCAGTTCCGCCCCCAGCGTCGCCTTCGCCCGAAGATCCCCCACGCGCGCATCCGCTTGCGGATCGCGCAGCGAGGCGACCGCCTCGACGCCCAGCGGCGCGCCCCCGCCGTACGTCGTGCTGGCGCGCAGCCCTTCCAGCCCGACATCGATCAGCCGCCCTTCGCCCAGATCCACGCCTGTCAGCGTCAGCGGGCGATCCAGCGTCAACGTCGCGCGCGCCTCGCTCAGGCGGTCCGCCGGCGCGCGCTGCGTCTCGCGCAGATCGATCTCGAAGGGCTCGATCGTCAGCGACGCCATCACGGCGCGCTCCACCCGCGGCAGATCCGGCGCGAACCGATCCCCAACCCGCCGCGCCAGATCGGGCGTCAACACTCCGCGCGCCTCCACGCGCTCGATCCGCGCCGTGCGCGCGCCGTCCGTCGAAGCGTCCACTCGCGCCTCGATCCGATCCGACCCGAGCTCCGCCGATCCTGACCACCACCGCGTCCCCTCGCGCAGCTCCGAGTCAAAATCGACGGACACCCGCGTCGCGCCGCCGATCGCCTGCGCGGCCAGCCTCCGATTGTGCGCCGGCGCCCATGACGCGAGAAACTCCGCCGCCAGCCCCTCCGCCTCGATCCGCCCCCGAGCGGTCGTCCGAGCCGGATCCAGCGCCGCCGGCGTGCGCCACGCCGCCGCCGCCTCGCCCTCGCCCGACAGTGTGAGCGCCTCGCCCTCCGCCAGCGCGTCCGCCTGAAGCGTCCATCGCAGCGCCCGATCCGCCTCGCGCGAGAAGCTCACACTCGCCGCGCCCACCTCCACGCGCCTCTTCGAACCCGACGAACCCGCCCCCGCGCCGTGCTCCTCGACGAGAACGCGCTCCACATCCACCCGCCCCTCGAACGCGCTGCCCCGCAGATCAAGCCCCCGCTCCCCGAATGGAATCGAAAACCGCTCGCTCCGCGCCGTCGCCATCGCCCCGCCCCCCGATGACCCGATGCGCCCCTCCGCCCACAGCCGATCCAGCAGCCGATCGGGGCGCTCCCACCGCACACGCGCGCCCTCGCCGCGCGCCTCCAGCGCCTCCGCTGTCACCACGCCCGAGATCTGCGCGCTCAGCCGCTCCGACCGCGCCTCCAGATCCACCTCCGTCGCATCCCCCCTCGAAACGCCGGTGAGCGTCACATCCACCGTCGACCCGACATCCTCCGCCAGCCGCACCCCAGTCCCCGCGAACATCGGTTGAACCAGATCGCTCGCCACCCCGCGAAGCTCCGCCTTCCCCTCGAACCGCGCCGCCGCGTTGAGGTTCAGATCCGCCCCGATCAACTCGCGCACCGTCGCATCAAGAGCGACCGATCCCGCCGAGCGCCCACCCAGCGTGAAATCGCCACCCCCTGTCGCCCGAACCGCCGCGCCCAGCGAATCCGACGAGACCGCCAGCGACACCCCCTCGCCCCGCCAGACCCGCGAGCCCGATCCATCGTCCAGGCGCACGTTGCCGCCGATCTCCGGCGCGCGAATCCCCGCGCTGACGCTCGCTCCGGCAATGTCCAGTCCCTGCGCCCAATCCTGCGCGTCGCGCCACGCTGCGGAGAAGCGATCGATCTCCACCACCGCCGTCGCCGGCGCCTCGACGGAGAGATCCTCCCGCCGAAGCCGCAGCGCCTCCAGCAGCGCCGGACCGGCGCGCACCGCCGCGCCGGCGCGCTGCTCGACATGCGCCCCCGCCCCGTCGATCCGCGCCCGCAGGAACGCGCGCAGCGGCGCCGCCCCTCCGCCGGCTTCCTCCAGCCACGCCGTCGAACCCGTCGTCTCCGCCCCCGCAACCGCCCCGTCGTTCACCCGCGCCTCGACCATCCACCCGGATTCCTCTCTCGAGATCGGCGTCACCAGCGCCGCAACCCGAATCATCTCGCCGTCAACCGGCGCCGCCGCCAGCCACTCCCCTGCGACCGCGTTGAACCGCTCGGGCGTGAGACTGACGTCCAACTGCGCGCGACGAAGCGTCGGACGACCCCCCGCACCCAGCGCGCCCTCGCCCCGGACCGAAACCGACCCGCCTCCCAGCGAGACGCCGTCAAGCTGGATCTGCGCCACCCCCTCCCGCACGATGAGCTCGCCGCCGAGATCCCGCACGCCCACCGCCTCGCCCAGTCGCCGCTCGATCGCTTCCGAGCGGTACGTTGCGCCGACGCCCTCCAGCCGCACGACCGCCTCGTAGGCGCGCAGCCGCTCGAGAGCCGAAGCCCCGCCATCCCCCGCGTCCGCGCCCGCCGCGCCTTCCTCCGCTTCCTTTTCAACTGCCTCGCCGCGCACAACCTCCGGTACACCCGAAGCCCCGCCGTCCAGGCTCACGTCGCCACGCACCGTCACCACGCCCAGATCCTTCCCGCCCCGCAGCAGCGACACCAGACTCGTCGTCGCACGAACCGAGCCGTCAACGACCGTCTCGCCCGTTCGACTGTCCGTGACCACCAGCCGACCAGCCTCCTGCGGACCGGTCCAGCGAAGACGCACGCTCCCCAGCCGCGCGGAAAGATGCTCCAGTTCGCCCGGCAGCGCGAACGTTCGTCCGCTCACGGACGCCGCCGCGATCATCGGCGCCGCGAAGACCGCCGCGATCGCCAGCAGCCCCGCCGCGCCCCCCGCGATGACGAGTCGCCGGACCCATCGACGCCCCGACCCGCGCCGACGTTTCTTCGATGGCGCGCCCTGATCTGTCGTGCGTGCGCTCATGCCGGCGCTCCTCATTCTCGACCTCAGATGGTCAGCCCGCCCGTCGCCTGTGCCGCGCAGAAGTGGGCGACGAATCGTAGGAGCCCGCCCTCGCCGCCCCAGCGCCGCGCCATCCATCGATCGATGTCGAGCGCATCGCCCCTTCCACGGCTCACGGCGGGCTCTCTTCTGCCGCGCGCGGTACGATCACACCCGTGCAGGCGTCATCCGCTCGAGCTCAGCGCCGCTCCCGACCGCTCCTCGGGCGCCACGACGTCTCCCCTCTCCGCATCCCCGCCTGGCGCGGCGTCGGCGAGCCGTGGCTCCTCTCCGCGCTGGGCGAGCTCGACCCGGAGACCTTCGTTCAAGCGCAAAGCGCCGAGACGCTCGTTCTCCATTCCGTCAAGGAAGTCCATCGCCTCGAGCCCATCGCGGGCCGACGCCTCTACGCCAAGATCCTCCGCGCCGCCCGCAAGAGCCGCCACACCGCGCTCATCCAGCGCATCAAGTGGGCCTGCCCTCCCTCCCGGGCGCTTCAGGTCTGGCGCGTCTCGGCCCGATTCGAGCGCGACGGCCTCCACTGCGCCAAGGTTGTCCTCGCCGCGCGCGGCGGATCTCTCCTCACCCCCGTGGACGTCCTGATCACCGAGCGGGTCGAGGGACGCTCGCTCCGTCAGATCCTGATCGAGGATCCACTCGACGACACCCTCCACGCCTGCCGTCTCGTGGGCGAGTCAATGGCGAGGCTCCATCAGGCAAACATTCTTCACGGCGACGCCGTCCACTCCAATGTCGTCCTCCAGTCCTCCGACGCCCCCGACGCATCGGCGCGCATCGTCTGGATCGACAACGACCGCACCCGCGCCTGGCCGATCCTTCCCGCCCCCATCGCCCGGCGCAACCTTCAGCAGATGGCTAATCAGCTCCGACACTGGGGGCGCCGCCCCCTCCGCGCCATGATCGACGGCTACGCCGACGCTATGAGCCTCTCCCAGTCGCAGCGCCAGCGCCTCAATCGCTATCTCGCGCGCCGCCTGCGCGCGCGCCGGTCGAGAGCCGCGCGCCGCGGCGAGCCCTTGACACGAGAGGTGGCCAGACAATCCCGCCGCAAGCACGCGCGCTCGACGCGCTGACCGCCCCGCCGCCTCCTCCCGCTCACACCCTAAACCGGTGGGGCAGGCCGCCGTGCCTGCCCGTCCCTGCACGTCCCAATGCGCAAGCTTCGGTGGGACGCCTCTCCGAGCCGTCTCTATCCCATCTACAGGTAGCGGCGGGCGTCCCTGCCCGCCCGTCGACAACTCCTACTCATCCTCCCCGCCGCGCACAGCGCCCCGCCGCCACCGGCTCGTCATGACATTCGCGTCCCGTCGCGCACCCCTCAACCCCCGAAGCCCCCTTTCGCGGCGCGCCCAAACCGATACGCTCCGCCCATGCCAGGCGAACCTGACGCCACGCGATCGACCATCTTCGACGCCCTCCAGCGCCACTGGGGATTCGACACGCTGCGCCCCCTCCAGGAGGACGCCGTCCGCGCCGCCCTCCAGGGACGCGACAGCCTCGTCGTCATGCCCACCGGCGGCGGCAAGAGTCTCTGCTACCAGCTCCCGCCCGTCGTGCGCGCCGGGCTGGACGTCGTCGTCAGCCCGCTCATCTCGCTCATGCAGGATCAGGTCGACGCCCTCCGCGCCTGCGGCGTCCCCGCCGTCGCGCTGCACAGCGGCGTCGGCGCCAGGGAACAGGCCGACGCCGAGCGCGCCGTCGAGGCGGGCGAGATCCGCCTCCTCTTCGCCGCCCCGGAGCGCCTGCTCACCGCGCGCACGCGCGATCTGCTGCGGCGCGCCCAGCCCGGGGCGATCGTCGTCGACGAAGCCCACTGCATCAGCCACTGGGGACATGATTTCCGCCCCGAATACCGCCGTCTCACCGACCTCAAGCGAACCCTCCCGGACGCCTCCTGGCACGCCTTCACCGCCACCGCGACTCAGCGCGTGCGCACGGACATCGTCGACCAACTCGCCCTGCGCGATCCCGTCCTCCTCGTCGGCGATTGCGACCGCCCCAACCTCGTCTATCGCGTCCTCCCCCGCGTCGATGCGCGCAACCAGCTTCTCGAAGCCGTCCGCCGCCATCACGATGACGCCGTCATCGTCTACTTGATCAGCCGCAAGGACACCGAGAAGACCGCCGAGTGGCTGCGGGATCAGGGCGTCGAGGCCGCGCCGTACCACGCCGGGCTCTCCTCGAAAGTGCGCCAGCGCGTGCAGGATCGCTTCATGCAGGAGCGCCTCCAGGTCGTCTGCGCCACCGTCGCCTTCGGCATGGGCGTCGATCGCAGCGACGTCCGCTGCGTCGTCCACATGGCCATGCCCAAGTCCATCGAGCACTACCAGCAGGAGGCCGGGCGCGCCGGGCGCGACGGCCTCGAAGCCGAGTGCCTTCTGCTCTATTCCTCCGCCGACGTCGCCTCCTGGCGGCGCCTCATGCACCGCAGCGCCCAGGAGGCCGGTGAGGACGCCGCCCCCCCGCATCAGCTCGAGCTCCTCGAGGCCATGCGCCGCTTCTGCTCCTCCATGCAGTGCCGACACCGCCTCCTCGCCGCCTACTTCGGCCAGAGCCTCGAAGCCGACAACTGCGGCGCCTGCGACGTCTGCCTGGGCGAATGCGCCCCTGTCCAGGACGGCCCCGTCGTCGCGCAGAAGATCCTCTCCGCCGTCGCCCGTCTCAGCGAACGCTTCGGCGCCGCCCACGTCGTCGACGTCCTCCGCGGCTCGCGCAAGGAGAAGATCCGCCGCCTCGGCCACGACCGGCTCACCGTCTTCGGCCTCCTGTCCGACACGCCGACCCCCGCCCTCCACTCCTACATCGATCAGCTCTGCGATCTCACCGCCCTGGAGCGCACAACCGGCGATCGCCCTGTCATCCGCCTGGGCCGCGAGGCCCGCGCGTACCTGAAGGGCGAGCGCCGCGCCCCGCTCCGCTCGCCGAAGATCGCCCCGGAGCTCGCCCGCGCTACGCGCGACGTTGAAGACTGGAGCGGCGTCGATCGCGATCTCTTCGAGCGCCTCCGCGCGCTCCGGCGCGAGATCGCCGAGCAGCGCGGCGTCCCCGCCTACATCGTCTTCGGCGACGCCACGCTCCGCGACATGGCCCGCCGCCGCCCGCGGACGCGCGCCCAACTGCTCGAGGTCAAGGGCGTCGGTCTGAGCAAGCTCGAAGAGTTCGGCGACGCCTTCCTCCAGCGCATCGCCGACGCCTGAGACGCATCGCGCCCGGATTCGCGCCCTCCCGCGCCCCCCGCCCCCGCCTACGGACAGACTCCCCATCCGCCCAGCAGCGTCGCCAGATCCGCCGAGCCAACGACCCCGTCGCCGTCCAGATCGCCTGCGCACGGCGGCTCGATCGGTTGCGCCTGCCGATACCTCACGTTGTCAAAAGCGAGTGAGCCGGTGGTCTCTCCGTCGTGGTCTGTTCCAAACCCGCCCCAAAGATAAGTGAAGGTGATGGCGCCGCTGGTTTCGCTGCCGCCGGCGAAGTTCGGCGCCAAAGCGATCACCTCGCCGTTCACGCGGATGATCAGTTGCCCCGTGAGCGTTTGCTCGAACTCCACCGAGATCACCTCGCCAGGCGCCCAGTCAAAACCCGAGTCCACCAATAAATTCCCGTCCAAATACGCGATGTCTCCGTCTCCCTCGAAGAACAACTCGTTGACCAGGAGGCCATTGAAGAGATCCTCTATCCTCAAATGCACAACGGTCGACGCTTGCGTTCCCTCGATGACCAGATCGATTGACACAACGCCCGGACTCTCCACTGTCGTCGACGGCGCCTGAAACAGGGCAACGGGCCCCAAGCCAAGAACAGAGAGATCGTCAAGGAAGGCCGAGCGCGATCCGAACTCGGGAAACTCCGAAGAGAGATCGGCCACGACCAGAGAGGATCGCGCCCCCCAGCCCGCAACGTCGGTGACAGCGGTCCCGACAGGAACGGACTCAAAGTCCTCATGGAACGTTTCGGTGAGCGTCGGTTGATGGCCGCCCGATCCCCGCGCCTCAGGAACTCCTGCCGCGAGATGATCCGCCCCCTGCCCGGCCGCGCCCGGGGCCAAAAATCCAAGAACAGCGACGGACACGACAACAGCGCTTCTGATCCGATGCATGGCATGCGTCCCGAGCGCGAAGTCAGCGTTCCACTACGAAACTACCTCAAACCCCCCGAAGATCAAGCGAAATATCGGCCCGCCTCCACGCAGCGCCCTCAGCGGCCCAGATTCTCTCTCGAAGCGCCCTCGTCCCCCATCAACTCCAGCAGCGCCGCCACCGTCGACTCCACTCCCCGCGTCACAGAAGGCGCCGGCGCGATCTTGAAGAGCGGCGAGTGATGGCTCGGCACCGGCGCCCCGCCCCGCGCCTCGCGCTCGAAGTCTGCCTTCGGCGTCCCCCCGATCGACCAATACACGCTCGGAATGTGCGGATCGACCGTGAAGAACGGAAAGTCCTCCGCCCCCATCCCCTTCGTCGGATTGTCAATTACCACATCCTCCCCGAACGCGCTCGACCACGCCTTCTTCAGCCGCCGCGCCAGCCCCGCGTCGTTGATCGTCGGCGGCACGCTCTCCTCCGACACGATCACCTCCGGCAGCTTGTCCTCAGGCAATCCCGCCGCGCGCCCCATGTTCCGCGCCACCCGCTCGATCCCCTCCAGCAGCAGCCGCCGGTTCTCCTCACTCGTATTTCGCACCGTCAGTTGCAGGTGCGCCCGATCCGGGATGATGTTGTGCTTCGTCCCCGAGTGGAACGAGCCCACCGTGATCACCCCCGGGTCCCGCGGCGCCAGCTCCCGCGAAACAAGCGTCTGCAACCCCAGCACGATCTGGCTCCCCAGCACAATCGGATCCTTCCCCCGATGCGGGCTCGCCCCGTGCGCGCCCACGCCGTGGATGATGATGTCCACCGTGTCCGCCCCCGCGTACGGACTCCCCTCCGAGACGTTGATCTTCCCCGCCACGTTCTCCGAAGAGACGTGAAACGCCAGCGCATAGTCCGGCGTCCCGAACCGCTCCCACAGCCGGTCCTCCTTCATCATCTTCGCCCCGACGATCCGCTCCTCCGCCGGCTGCACGATCAGCATCAGCGTCCCCGACCACTGATCCTTGTTCCGCGACATCCAGCGCGCCGTCCCCACCAGACTCGTGATGTGCACGTCATGCCCGCACGCGTGCATCACCGGAACCACCTCCCCCGTGATCGGATCCACCTGCGTCGCGTCAGACGAATACGGCAGCCCCGACTTCTCCTCGACCGGCAGCCCGTCCATGTCCGCGCGCATCATCACGCGCGGCCCCGCCCCGTTCTTCTTGAGCGCCACGATCCCCGTCCCGCCCACGCCCTCCGTCACCTCGAACCCCGCGTCGCGCAGCTCCTCCGCCATCCGCGCCGCCGTCTCGTGCTCCACGAGCGACAGCTCCGGATTCCGGTGGAAGTGCACGAAGAGATCCGCTAGATGCGCGTCATAGTCGCGCCGCACGTCCTCTTGCAGACTCTGCGCCGAAGCGACGCCCGCCAACATCGCGACCGCGAGCAGAACGATCGAAACAATTCTCATCATCGCGCCCTCTTTACGATTGGAGTCTCTGAAAAACCCCCTCTCCCTGCGGGAGAGGGCTGGGGTGAGGGGCTCTCCGATCAAAAATCGACGCCTCAGACTTACGACGGCGGTCTGTTGCGCACTTGTTCAGAGACCCCGATTGCGAATACCATGCCCCAGCGCAGCCTACTGACCCTAGCCCCGCCGAGCAAAGCCTGCCTTGCAACATCCCGGCCCCCATCTGTCGGCGGATCGACGCCGCATCCGATTCGAATCAGCTCCCGGTGGATCGTGACTGGGAAAAGATTCGGTCCCCTTGCAATGCGCCCTCCTTCTCCTCCGTTTCACCCGCGCCGAAGCCCGAAGAAGGAGGACCCATGCCGCTCCAGCCCGGATCTCGGACGCTCGCCACGCTCGCTCTTCTTCTGGCCGCCGCCGCCCCAGCCTCCGCCCAGACCGTCCGCGAGTTCGTCTTCCACTTCCCCGCAGACGGACCCCAGCGCACATACCTCGTTTACCAGCCCGACTCCTACTGCCCCGCCGACCCAGCCGTCGTCGCCCTCCACGGCGGCGCTCAGAGCATGCGCATCGTCCTCGACGAGACCTCCCCCCAGGCGCGCTGGACGGACCTCGCCGACGATTTCGGCTTTCTCCTGATCGCCCCCAACGGCTTCCGTGAAGCCCGCCCCGGAGAGTCGGCCAGCGGCCTCACCGATGTGCAGAGTTGGAATGATCTCCGTCCAAATGGCGAGACGCTCATCTCCAGTCAGGACGACTCCGCCTTCATCGCCGAGGTCATCCGCCGTGCGCACGAAGACTTCGCCTTCGATCCACGCGCTGTTTTCGTCTCGGGCCCGAGCAACGGCGGCATGATGACCTATCGCATGCTCATCGACCGCCCCGATCTTTTCGCCGCCGGATGCGCCTTCATCGCCAATCTGCCCGAAGCCGAGATCCCCCTTCCGCCCGTCGCGCGCCCCATCATGATCATGAACGGTGACGCCGATCCCCTCATGCCCTGGCTCGGCGGACCCACCGGCTTCGGCGCCCCGCCCGTGCGCTCCGCCGCCGCCACACTCGCGTGGTGGCTCGACCAGCATGGTCTGACCAGCGAAGAGCCTGTCGCGACCACCCTCCCGAATAACGAGCCCGTCGATCGCACGCAGATAAAGCGCTTTGAGTATCTCGCGACCGACGGCGTCTCCCCCTCGCCCGTTCTGTTCTTCCGCGTCGTCGATGGCGGCCACGCCATCCCCGTCCTCCCGGGCGATCCAGGCGTGCTCGGCGGCCGACAAAGCCTTGACACGCGCGGCGTCGATCACGCGTGGAACTTCTTCCAGACCCACCTCCCGCCGCCCTGCCCCGCCGACCTCGACGGCGACGCCCAAGTGGGTTCTTCCGATCTCGCCCAACTCCTGGGCGGCTGGGGCCCCGCGCCGGGCTGCGCCGATGTGAGTGAGAATGGCCGGGCCGAACCCATTGACCTTTCGCTTCTCTTGGGCGCCTGGGGCCCCTGCCCGTGAGTGCAACCGCCTTCTGAGCGCCGCCGAGCCCCAGCTCGCGACCGCTCCGCACGCAGGCAAAGAGGATTCGCGTTCCTGTGACGCATCCTCCCGCGCACTGCCCTCGAAACCGCGCGTGTGCCCGAAGGCCACACCATCCACCGCCTCGCCCGCGATCACACCCGCGCCTTCGCCGGCCATGAGCTTCGCGTCTCCTCGCCGCAAGGCCGTTTCGACCAAGGCGCGCGCACGCTCGACGGCCGCCGCCTCGAATCCATCGACGCCCACGGCAAGCATCTCTTCTACCGCTGGGAAGGCGCGCGCATCCTGCACGTCCATCTTGGCCTCTACGGCAAGTTCCGCTGGCGACGCGCCCCATTCCCCGACCCCCGCGGCGCCGTCCGCCTCCGCGTTCTGAGCGACGAGCGCGGATTCGATCTGAATGGACCCACCGCCTGCGAGCTCCTCGACGAAAGCGCGTGCGCGAAGATCACCGCCCGCCTCGGCCAGGACCCACTCCGCGATGACGTCGATGTCGAAGCCGCCAAGCAGCGCATCCTGAAGAGCAGGGGGGCCATCGGCCGCCTCCTCCTCGATCAATCCGTCATCGCCGGCGTCGGCAACGTCTTCCGCTCGGAAGCGATGTTCCTCACCGGCATCCACCCCGAGCGCCCCGGGAATGCTCTCACCGAAGCCGAGTTCGACGCCCTCTGGCGCAGCCTGACCGACATGCTGAGAACCGGCGTCCGCTACAACCGCATCATCACCACCGACCCCAAGGTCATCGGCAAGCCCCGCAGCAGAATGTCCGCCGCCGAGCGCCTCAACATCTACAAAAAGGAAACCTGCCCGCGCTGCGGCGCCCACGTCTCCTCATGGGAGCTCGGCGCCCGCACCGTCCACGCCTGCCTCCGCTGCCAGCCGAAGCGACCCAAGCGCACCAGCCGCCCTGCCGCGGCCTGACCACCGCCCGCCCGATATTTCCCGGCGCCAGCCTGACTCCTCTGGAGCGGGAACCATTCCCCGCCCGATGCGTCTCCTAATGAAACCGCGCCTCGTTGCAGGCGCGACCCGGAGGGCAAAGGAGCGCATCCCATGTTCGAACTCTCGCTCGTGCTGACGACCCTTCTGGCCGCCGCGCCCGACGCCGCGTCGCTGCCCATCCGTGAGGTCACCACCTTCAAGGATGGCCACGCTCTCGTCCTCCGCTCGGGCGAAGCCGCGCTCAACCAGCAAGGCGACGTCGTCCTCACCGAACTCCCCCGCCCAATCCTCGGGACCTTCTGGGCGCAGGCGGACGCCGCCGAGGCCCGCCTCGCCTCCATCTCCGTCGAGCGCGCCGAAGCGCCGACGACCCGCCTCGCCGCCACCATCGACGACCTCCTGACCGCAAACATAGGCCGCACCATCTCCTTCCGCGACAGGCACAATATCTGGCGCACCGGCGAGATCCTCGATGTCATCGAGAGCCGTCCGGAACCGCCCGCCCAACCTCAGCCCCGTTCCAGCACGCCGCCGTCGCCAAGCCGAATCGCCCTGATCCGCGAGGCAGAGGGCGTCGCCGCGCTTCCCCTCGAGAGCATCCGCGAGGCGCGCTTCATCGGCGATGAGCCGAGCCGCGAGTTCACCCATCCCGCCGAGCAGGAGCGCATGACCCTCGACCTCGACTGGCGCCGCGCGCCCGCTTCGGACGCCGATGTCTCACTCATGTACATCCAGCGCGGCCTGCGCTGGATCCCCTCCTACCGAATCACCATGCTCGACGAAGAGCGCGTCCGCGTCGAACTCCAGGCCACGCTCATCAACGAGCTCGCCGATCTCGAGGACGTCACCCTCCATCTCGCCGTTGGCGCGCCGACCTTCGCCTTCGAGCACACGCCCGACCCCATGGCTTTGCGCGACGGTCTTGACCAGTTGGGTTTCTACTTCCAGAAGGCCCATGGTCGCACCGGCGGCATGCTTTCGAACGCCATCATGGCCCAGGGCGCCCGCATGGCCGAGGCCCGCGTCGCCTCGCCCGCTGCGCCGCAGCCCGCCGCGCCAGTCTTCGAAGGAAGCGAGCGCGCCGAGGACCTCTTCGTCTACACCGTCGAGAGCGTCTCACTCGCCGAAGGCGCGCGCATGGTCCTCCCCCTCGTCTCCTATGAGTCGCCCGTCGCCAGCGTCTACACGCTCGATCTCCCCGCCGAGCCGCCGATGGAGGCGATCCAGCGCTTCAACTCCTCCCAGCAGCGCGAGATCGCCGAAATGCTCGATCGCCCTGCGCCCCGCCACGTCCTGCGCATCAAGAACGAGAACGATCGCGGCTATCCCCTCACCACCGCCCCCGCACTCGTCATCAAGGACGGCCGCGCCCTCGCGCAGGGCCTGCTCACCTACACCCCCGAAGGCGCCTCGGTCGACCTGAAAGTCGGCGTCGCCGTCGACATCACCGTCGACACGCAGGAGCGCGAGATCAACCGCGTCCCGAACGCCATGGAGTGGGCCGGCCGCGACTACATGCGCATAGACAATGTCGTCGAGATCCACATGACCAACCGCAAGCCCCACGCCGTGACCGTCGAGGTCCGCAAGCTCGCCCTGGGCCTGAGCGACCGCGTCGGTCAGGACGGCGAAGCGACCCAACTCAGCATCTTCGACGTCGACGCCTGGCGCGGCGTCGACGGCGGCCGGTGGTGGCGCTGGTACAACTGGCCCTACTACTGGCAGCGACTGAACGGCGCGACCGAGTTCTCTTGGACCGTCGATCTCGATCCCGCCGAAACCATCACGCTCGACGCCGAATGGCATTACTTCTGGCGCTGATTCAATCCAGCGGCGCCAGATGCGCTTCGATCTCCGCCCGCCGCGGCTCGTGCTGCGGCGGCAACACCAGCGAAGACCCCAGCGCCTCCCGCGACTCATCAACCTCGAACCCCGGCCCGTCCGTCGCCACCTCGAAGATCACCCCCGCCGGGATGCGGAAATAGATCGAACGGAAGTACTGCCGATCGATCATCGGCGTGACCTCGACCCCCGCGCTCCGCACCCGCTCCGCCACGTCCCGTTGCGCCGCCTCATCCGGCGTGCGCCACGCGACGTGATGCACCGTCCCCGCCCCCATCTCCCCGCGCCCCACCCCCGCCGTCTCCACCAGCTCCAGCGCCCCCGCATCCTCATTTCCGACCGCCAGCCGCCGCCGCCCTCCGTCGCGCCCAACGTCCCGAAAGCCGAGCGCATCGGAAAGAAACCGCTGCGCCTCATCCACGCGCCGCGACAGATGAACCGCCACCGCGTCCACCGCCTCGATCCCATCCCCGTCGCCGCCTTCGCCTTCGACCAGTGCGAGCCGCATCCCATGCGGATCATCGAACACCAGCCGTGTTCGCCCGAAAGATTCCTCCTCCGATACGTCCACGCCCCGCGCGCCCAGTCGCTCCCGCCACGTCTGAAGGGAGCGCAAAGAAGTCCGAAGGACGGTCTCCCGAATCTCCGGCGCCCCATGCCGCCCCCGCTTCGCGTGCGGTTGCGGAAAATGCGTGAGAAGCGTCCCGGGCGAACCCGCCTCGTCTCCGTAGTACAGGTGATACGTCAGCGGATCGTCGTAGTTGACCGTCCGCTTGATCAGCCGCAGCCCCAGAACCCTCGTGTAGAAGTCCAGGTTCTCCCGCGGCGATTTCGCCAGCGCCGTGACGTGGTGCAGTCCAGTGAGCGATGAGGGCATCAGTCGCATCCGCTCCAAAGAAAAAGGCCCTCGCCGCGAGCGCGTGCGGCAAGGGCCCGATGGTGTTGCGATTGTCCCGCCTCAGGCGCCCGCCGCCGCCGGCTGACCGCCCATCGCCGCCTCGACGTCGACGCCCAGCTTCTCCGCCACGCGCCGTCCGTAGTCCTCATCCACGCGGAAGAAGTGGCACAGTTGCCGCATCTGCACCGCCTCCCGCGCCTGACCCAGGACGCCCGCGATCCGCGTCGCCAGCCGGTCCCGATGCGCGTCGTCGAACAGCGCGTACAGATTCGCCACTTGCGTGTAGTCGTCGTGCCCCTCCGTCGAGTCGAAGCGGTCCACGATCGTCTGACCAAGATCCCACGCCGGGTCCTTGTGCGCCGGGTCCGGCATCGGCGCGCCCTCCCGGCTGTTCGGCCAGTAATTCGGCTTGCCGCCGTAATGCTCCGCCGTCGCCATCGCGCCGTCGCGCTCGTAGTTCATCACCGGGCAGCGCGGCTTGTTCACCGGCAACTCCCGGTAGTTCACGCCGACGCGATAGAGATGCGTGTCCGCGTACGACATCAGCCGCGCTTGCAGCATCTTGTCCGGGCTCGCCCCGATTCCCGGAACCAGCGCGCTCGGATTGAACGCCGCCTGCTCCACCTCCGCGTGGTAGTTCTCCGGGTTCCGATTCAGCTCCAGTCGCCCCACCTCGATGAGCGGAAACTCCCCGTGCGGCCACACCTTCGTCAGGTCGAACGGATTCCAGCGGAACTCCTCCGCCTGCTTCTCCGTCATGACCTGGATCTTGAACGTCCACGACGGAAAGTCGCCCTGCTCGATCGAGTTGAAGAGATCGCGCTGATGCGACTCCCGATCCGACCCGATCAGCGACGCCGACTCGTCATCCATCAGGCACTTGATGCCCTGATCCGTCTTCAAGTGGAACTTCACCCACACCCGCTCGCCCGCCTCATTGATCAGCGAGAAGGTGTGGCTGCCGTAGCCGTTCATGTGCCGATACGACGCCGGAATGCCCCGATCCGAGAAGAGGATCGTCACCTGGTGCAGCGACTCCGGGCACAGCGACCAGAAGTCCCACTGCATGTCCATGTCGCGCAGATTCGTCTTCGGATCGCGCTTCTGCGTGTGGATGAAGTTCTGGAACTTGTAGGGATCGCGCACGAAGAAGACCGGCGTGTTGTTCCCCACCAGATCCCAGTTCCCCTCCTCCGTGTAGAACTTCATCGCGAAGCCGCGCACGTCCCGCTCCGCGTCCGCCGCGCCGCGCTCGCCCGCCACCGTCGAGAACCGCAGGAAGCACTCCGTCTGCTTGCCCACCTTCTCGAACATCTTCGCCTTCGTGTAGTTCATGATGTCCCCCGTGACCGTGAACGTCCCGTACGCCGCCGAGCCCTTCGCGTGCACCACCCGCTCCGGAATCCGCTCGCGGTTGAAATGCTGCATCTGCTCCAGCAGTTGCACGTCCTGCATCAGCAAAGGCCCGCGCGGCCCCGCCGTGAGCGCCTGCTGCTCCCCGATCGGCGCCCCGTCCGCCGTCGTCAGCATCGGACATTTCCTCTTCTCGCTCATCCCGGATCTCCTTGGCTCTTGGTCGTCCTCGCGCCGCCCTTTCGCAAGGCCGCGCATCCCGCATCCACTCGGGACAGTGCCCGGTCGCAGACTCTATCAGCTCCGCCTCGCCCGATCCGCGCCGGCGCTACGATTCGGATGTCCGTACTCCGGAGAGCCCCATGGACAAGATCAATCTCGCCGAAAAGCTCGGCAAGTTCGACGAGAAATGGTCCCCCAGGATCGTCGGCGCCCTCAACGGCCAGCTCGTCAAGCTCGCCAAGCTCGAGGGCGAGTTCATGTGGCACAGCCACGCCGAGGAGGATGAGCTCTTCCTCTGCCTCGAGGGCTCGCTGACCATCCAGCTGCGCGACCGCGAGATCCACCTCGCCCCCGGCGAGTTCTTCATCGTCCCCAGGGGCGTCGAGCACAACCCCATCGCGCCGGAGGGCGCGTCCGTCCTCCTCTTCGAGCCCGCCGAGACGAAACACACCGGCGCGGTCGTCTCCGAGCGCACCGTCAACGATCAGCAGTGGGTCTGACCGCCGCGCGCGTCACGCGAAGAGCGAATCGGGCGCCGCCTGCTTGTGCGCGCGCAGCGACAGAATCCGCCCCGCCGCGGCCTGCCCGCTGAGAAAAGCCCGCTCCACACTCTGGCGCTCGCCGCCGCGCGCGAAGGCGTCGCCGCACACCGACAAGCCCAGTTGCCGGTCGAAGAGGCACGCCTCCCGCGCGCCGGACGCAGCCCGCGCGAAACGCCAGCGATGCGCCAGCGCCAGGCGCACCTTCGACCCGGACACGTCTCGTCCACCGACAGCCGAAAGGACGCGAAGCGCCTCGCCGGTCAGCGTGTCTCGCGCCTCCTCCTTCGGTGTCTCCGCGTGCGCGCCGGACCAGTCGTGCGTCGCATGGGCCACCCACAGTGATCCCTGCTCCTCGTCCGCGCCCGGCTTGCCGCTCTGGCGGATCAGCTTCGCGATGACGCCGTCGCCCGCGACCTCAATGATGTCCGGCGTGCGCTCAACGGGATCATCAAGCGCCAGCATGAGCGCCCACGTCGCCTGCATCTCGATGCCGCCAAGGACGCGCTCGATCTCCGGCGACGCCCCATCGAGCACGCGCAGCGCCTGCGGCGGCGGCGCAGCGATGACGACGGCGTCGAACGGTCCCTCCGCTCGCAGCCCATTGTCCGAGTGTTCCACGTGGAACACCTCGCCCCGCGCCCCACTGCGCAAGTGTTCCACGTGGAACACCCACCCCTCCCCCGTCCTTTCCATCCGCGTCACCGTCGCATGCGCGCGCAGGGTCAACTCCTGCGACAGATGTGCGCACACCGCATGCATGCCTCCCGCGCCGACGACATGCAGCCGCTCCGGCTCGAACTCCGACAGCCGGGCGCCGTCCCACCTCGCAAACCGCCCCCGCCACGGCGCGCACACGCCGTCCCCGATCCACGATCGCACGAACCGCCCGAAGCGCGGATCCGTCGCCGTGAAGAAGGGGGCGCCGTGATCGAATGCGATCTCGCGTCCCTCCTCGTCGGTGACGCGCCGCGTCGACATCCGCCCGCCGGGAGCGCGCCCGCGATCAAAGACCGTGATGTCGCAGCCCTGATCCCACAGCGTCCGCGCGCACGCCAGCCCCGCCAGCCCCGCGCCGATGACGCCGACGCGCCATGGCGCCACCTCGTGCCTGGCGCGCACCGCCGACGCATACCGCTCCGGATCCAGCCGCTGCGCATGGATGGCCGTCGAGCGCCCGCGGATCGATCCCAGCGCAGGCTGCTCCGGCGTGAAGGGCCGATCGAACTGGCCCAGGCACCAGAGCAGCCCCCCGTAGGAGTTCGGATCGTTCCCGTCGAGCGCGAAGCGATGGTTCAGATCGATCAACAGCCGCAGCGACTCCTCGGGCTGGCGCGTCCACTGCGGAATCATCTTGCCCCACGTCATGCGCAGGTTGTTGTGCAGCTCGCCGTTCCAGAGCAGCGACTTCTGCGCCGCGTCCCACAGGTGGTCCCCCGTCGCGCCCCGGCTCAGCGTCTCCCACGAATAGTCCGCCTCCCGCTCGTCGCTCTCATGCGCGCAGAGCGTCTCCCGCGCCCACTCCGGCAGCGCATCGAGCGTCTCGAGATCATTTGGGTCGGTGAACGCGCAGAAATTGTGCGACATCTCCCGCCAAACGAGCAGCTCATCCAGGAACTTCTCTGCGCCCTTGCCACCGATCTCCCGCGCCTCGCGGGCGATGCGCATCGGCGAGACGTGCCCGTGATGCAGATAGGGCGACAGGCAGCTCACCGCGTTCATGTCCGCCGCGTCGTTGCGCCGATTCGCGTAGGCCTTCAGCCTGTTCGCTTTGAACTCCTCCCACCTCGCATACCCGGCCTCCGAGCCGCCGGTCACGCGCGCGACGGGCGGAACGCCGTGGTCGATGTCGCACCCGGCGCACAGCGCTGGAATGTCCGCCGACTCCAGATCGAGCGGCTCGAAGCCGAGGAGGTCGGCGTCGAGCGGGAGCGGATCGACCCTGACTTCTGCGTCAAGCCAAGGCTCGCGCAGACGGGCGTCCCACTGCTTCTTCATCGCGTCGCGAAACTTGAAGGCGCGGGGGATCCGCTTCTGGGCGAGGCGCATCGGCGCGATGCAGGCGCAGTCGACCGCGATCGCAGCGCACTCGCTCCGCTCGCTCAGACGCGCCGTCCATCTCGGAAAGGGCGGCGCCGGAAAGTCTTCCGTCACGAATGCGCACGCCCGCTCGAGCAAGCCGCGGAGCGGGCTCGCCGCTGAGGGGTCGCGCGGCAGGTGGAAGGCGTACGCCACGCCGCGACGGGCGAGCCCACGCTGGAGATCGCGCGCGCCCTCCATGATGAAGGCGTGATGGCGGTCGCTGTTGAAGCGGTGATCGCCGGCGAGCCCCTGGTAGACGAGCACGGGGGCGCCAAGGGCAGCGCTGATCTCGATGGCGACGTCGAGCGTCGGGTTCTCGTGGGCTCGGATCGCGTGGTGGAGCCAGCAGAGGATGAAGCGTCCGTCTCGGCGCAGCGGGGCGTTGTTCACGCGGGTGAGGCGATCCCGGAGATGGGGCGAGAGCTGGGGGAGTGAATGTTCGGAAGAAATCATCGGCATGTGTGGTTCGTCACAGGGAGTCGCTTCGATGCTCCGCGCGGGCGAGTCGGGGGAGTGGGGCGGCTCGAAGGTGAAAGCGGGGCTGCATCCGTCAGTCAGCCCACTTCGAAAGCTCCAGTATGTCTGATGAGACACATATCCCACCCGAGCGACTCATGGAGGCGGTGGACGCGATTTTCGTCGCTTTCGAGGAGCGCGGCGGCCCCTTCGGGAAGTTGCCCTCGCGGCTGATGGGCGGGGAGTCGCAGCCGGCGGCCTTCGTGGAGTTCACGAAGCTTGAGATCGAGGAGGCGGAGCGCTTCCTGATTCGGTGCGGTCTGCTCCGGCGCACACCGCGCAGCCGCGAAAGCCGGTGATGCGCGGCGAGGAAGCGTCTCGCGCAGCGCCGGCCCGTCCCGGGTCGAGCAGTGCAAGCTCGCAGAGCGGTTACGGACGCGCCCGTTTGTGGGTCGGCATCTCGGGCGTTGGGACCATGGTCACGCTCTCCGCCGTCGGTCTCGCCCTCGGGCTGCCTGAACGTATCGACAAACTGACCTCCGGCGTCGCATGGGGCGCGGTTATCGCGCTTGCGATCTTCTTCGTCGGCTACGCAGCGCTGCATCTGCCCTTCGACTTCCTCGGCGGCTACATCCTTCCGAAACGGTTCGGTCGGGAACACCCGACGCTTGGCGGTTTCGTCGCGACCCTCGCGCGGGGGGTGGCCGTTCAATGCGCGCTGTTTCTCGTGGTGGGTGGCATACTGATCGCGGCCGGCGGCGTCGCGGGCGTCGTTGGCGTCATCGTCGCCTCGTCGATCGTCATTCTCCTGCTGCTCGCGACGCGGCCTCTCTTGGCGCGGGCGATGGCGCGGTTTCGCAGCGTGGGTGCGGTGCAGTCGGCGAACCCGCCCACCGAAATCTGGGAGTCCAGGGACGAGGGATTCACGGGCGGTCTCGTCGGCGTGTTCCGGCCGCGCCTCAGCGTGGCGCCGGCGCGTTGGCGGAGCGCTCTCGGCGCCGCCGCGCTTGCGACGGCGCTCGAGCGCCGCCGCTTGGCGATCGAAAGCGGGGCGTGGCGGCGGGGTCGGATCGTGGCCGTGCTGTTCACGATTGTCGGCGTGACCCTCTCCGCGTTGCTCACTGGTTCGGACGAGCTGGGGAGACCGGCGGGCGTGATCGAGCTGAGCCTGTGGTTCACGCTCTGGTCGTTCCTTGGGCTGCTGACGCTGCCGACGCTCTCGCGCCGGGGCGTGCAGCAGATCGATGAGCGCCTCCGCGAGAACGCGCCGGACAGCGCGACGATCGACGAAATCGTGCGCCGGCTCGATGGGTTGCAGGATGACGAGCCGGAGCGGCCCGGCTTCATCGAAGCGATCTTCCATCCGATCCCCAGCGTGAACAATCGGCTCGGGTCGAAGCGCCGTTCGCGTTTGCCGGGCTGCTGGGACGCGGCGCGGTCGGCGGTGTTCCTCAGCGCCGCCGGTCTTGGGCTGCTCGGGCGCGCGGTGCACTGCAACTGCGGGCGTCCGGCGCTGTGGGTGTATCTGCCGACGGAGTGATGTTCTCGCCCGAGCGCAGGCGACTGAGACTCAATTCAATGTCAAGGACGCGCGTCGCACGCTGTCTCAAAGCGGATAGCGTGTAGTCCTCGTGGAAAACGAACTCCTCCACCTGCTGCTCGTCACGTTCATCGCCGCGACCATCGCGGATCTCTCGATGGCGCTGGGCGTGGCGCCCTTTTTCTTCTTCAAGAACCTGTCGGGGCAGTTGGCGGGCGTGTTCTCCGCGGCGGCGGGGGGGATGATGGCGGCGGCGAGCCTGGTGCAGCTCGTGGGGGAAGGGCTGGAGCGGGCGCCGGGGTGGCAGGCGTGGGAGGTGGCGACGGGGCTTGGTCTGGGGGCGCTCTTTTATGTGCTGGCGGCGCGGTGGGTGCGCGCGAACGAGAAGTTTGATGTGATGCGTTTGCGGGAGACGGGGGGCGCGCAGGCGATTCTGATCGTGGCGGCGATGACGGTGCACTCGGCGCCGGAGGGGGTGGCGATCGGCGTGGCGTTCGGCTCACGCGAGGAGGGGCTGGGGCTGACGGTGGTCTCGGCGCTGGCGGTGCACAACATTCCGGAGGCGATCGCGATCACGCTGGCGTTGCGCGCGGCGGGCGTTTCGACATGGTCGTGCCTGGGATGGGCGCTCTTTACGAGCGTGCCGCAGCCGATCGTGGCGCCTTTCGCGGCGTGGCTGATCTGGCTCTTCGAGCCGCTGCTGCCGGCGGGGATGGGCTTCGCGGCGGGGGCGATGATGTACCTGGTCGTCGATGATCTGATCCCGGAGGCGCTGGAGCGCGCGAGCCGGTCGCTGGTGGCGGGCGCCTTCATCGGCGGGGTCATCCTGATGGTCGCGCTGGGACGGGCCGTGGGGATGTGAGGGTGCGCGTCAGAGCAGCTCGGCGTCGGTGAGGATCTCGACGGTCGCGGGGCCCGGGTAGGCGAGAGCGCGCTCGATGGCGTCGGGGAGGGCGTCGCGGGTCTCGACGCGCAGGCCCATGCCGCCGCAGGAGTTGACGAAGTCGGCGATGTTGGGGTTGACGAGGCTGGTCTGCCAGACTTCCCAACTGCCGGCGCGCTGCTCCTTGGAGATCTTGGCGAGCTCGTTGTTGTTCAGAAGGATGTGGGTGATGTTCATGCCGTGTTTGACGGCGGTGGTGATTTCCCAGGGATATTGCCCGAAGCCGCCGTCTCCCGTGACGGCGATGACGGGGCGGTCGGCGAAGCGGGTCCAGAGGGGATCATCGGAGAATCTGTGCGACTGCGTCGCGGCCCAGGCGCCGAGGGCGGCGGGATAGCCAAAGCCGATGGAGCCCAGGTATCCTGACATGAGGACGGCCTGCGCGCCGCTGGCCTCGAAGTAGCGGCCGAAGGAGTAGGTGTTGTTGCCGACGTCGACGGCGAGGATGGCGTCTTCAGGGATGAGGCGGTTCATCGCATCGAAGATCGCAATGGAGGAGACGCCGCGCCCGCGGTCGTCTTTCAGACGGCTCTCTTTTTCAGCGCGCCAGATGCGCCAGCGCTCGGCGATCTCGCTTGTTTGGTCGATGCTCTGGTTTTGGCCGCGGAGATCGTCGAGGAAGATGCGCGCGGCGACGCCGACGTCGCCCCAGACGGGGACGTCGACGGCGTGGAACTTGCCGAGATGCATGCGGTCGTAGTCGACCTGGATGGTGGGCTTCTTTGGCGTGATGCCGGTGTGGTTGGAGAAGGAAGCGCCGAAGACGAGGAGGACGTCGGACTCATTCATGAACCAGGATGCGATGGGCGTGCCGGAGCGTCCGAGCACGCCGCCGCCCAGGGGATGGCCGCCATTGATGCGGGCCTGGTGATCGCCGATGAGGCCTTTGGCCTTGAAGGTGGTGAGGACGGGGCACTTGAGCTCCTCGGCGAGGGCGATGATGGAGTCCATCTCGAAGCGCGCGCCGTGGCCGACGATGATGACGGGGCGCTCGGCGGTCTTGAGAAGCTCGAGCGCTTTGTCGATCGATTCGGGCGGCGGGGAGATCTCGACGGGGGCGAGGCGGCCTTCTGGAGAGCCGGGCTGGGCGCCCTCTTGCGCGGGCATGGTCTGGACGTCATCCGGGAAGATGATGTGGGCGACGTCGCGTCGGATGATGGCGTTCTTGAGTGCGAGGGACATGAGTTCGGCGTGGTCGGAGCCGGGGAGGCAGAGGTGGCTGAACTCGGCGACGGCGCTGAAGGCTTCCTTCAGGGGCAATTCCTGAAAGGCGCCGGGGCCGAAGACCTGTTGATTCACCTGCCCTGTGAGGGCGAGGAGGGGCGCGCGATCGACCTTGGCGTCCCAGCAACCGGTGAGGAGGTTGGTGGCGCCGGGGCCTGCGATGGTGAGGCAGGCGGCGGGTCTTCCGGTGAGCTTTCCGAAGGCGCTGGCGGCGAAGGCGGCGGCGCCCTCGTGGCGGATGCCGATGGAGTCCATCGCACCGGCGTCGCACTGGCGGCGGATGGCGTCGGCGAGGCCCAGATTAGAATGGCCGACCATGCCGAAGACGTGGGTGACGCCCCACGCGTTCATGGTCTCGGCCATGAGGTCGGTGACGGTGCGCACGTGCTTGTGCTCGGGCTCGAGACCAATGTAGACGCCGTCCGCGCGCTCCTCGACGGGGTAGGTGGGGACGCCGTCGTCGAAGCCGCCGGGCGAGTTTCCGGTGATGGGGTCGAAGTCCCAGCCGTGCCAGGGGCAGCGGAGGTAGCACTCGCCCTGGTCGTTGGTCTCGATGGAGCCTTCGCCGAGGGGTCCGCCCTGGTGGGGGCAATGGTTGTCGAGGGCGGCGTACTGGCCCTTGAGGCGCGTGAGCGCGATTTGCTTGACGGTGTGGCCCTGGGAGATGGAGACGGTCATGACGCGTCCATCCGGGAGGGCGTCCTTGTCGGCGGCCTTGTGCCAGCGGAGCTCAGGCATCGAGCATCTCCTTGCAGGCGGTCACGGCGCTTGCGATGAAGTTCGCGAGCTGCGCGCTGCTTTCGAGCGCGCTGATGGGGAGGATGGCCATGGGCGGTCCGTCGCCTCGATCGAGCCACTGGCCGGACTCGAGGGCGTGCGGATTTGGCTTTGCGCTCGGCGTGTTCTTCATCCACGGGCTGACGTAGAGATAGCCGGCGTCGTGGAGGGAATCGGGCGGCGTGACGCCGGCGCCGATGGTTTTGAGCATGTCGCCTGAGTCGTCTTTGGCGATCACGGCAAGGGAGGCGAGATCGAAGTGGTGGGGCCAGCAGCGGGGCTCATCGAAGGCGGGCTCGGCTGTGCGCAGCTTTTCGAGCGTCCGGGCTGTGGCGTCGTAGAGATCGGCGAGGGGGGCGAGGGCGTCGACGGTTTCGAATGTCGCGTTGCGCGCGAGGGGATGATCGGGGAGGTCGGGAGCGGGGCGCGCGGGCTGGCGGCGGTCGCCGAGTTCGCGCCGACCGATCTCGCCGATCCATTCGACGGCGCGCTGGAGGGCGGCGCCTTCGAGTGGGAGTGTGGCGACGGCTTGGGCCCGTTCGTCGACGACGCTGAGTTCGAGGCCTTCGAAGCGGAGGCGGGCGCGCAGGTGGCGGTCGCCGGTGGCGGGGGCGCCTTCGAGGCCGCGGAAGTTGTTGGCGCGCGTCCATGCGAAGCTGGAGTGGCTGTCGTCGTCCTGCGCGACGGCCCAACTTTTTCCGAGCTCGGCGGCGGGCTGGGCGGCGAAGTGGGCTTGTCGCCAGGCTTCGACGAGTGCGGGCTGGTCGGCGGGGGTGATGTCGCGGTCGGATCGAATGGCGTCGGTGTTGATCGGGGGCACGCGTGTCTCCCGTGGGCTGGTCGGTTTCAGAGGTTTTCGGGGCGTCCGTTGGTCTCGGGCTGAATGTGGCTGAGCTCCTTGCCGAGGGCGTATCCGATGACGATTCGGATGAAGGAGACGCCGGCGAGGATGGCGAGGTGTTCGAGTGTGGGGCTGATCATGGTCTGGAGGACATCGGCGGCGATGAGGAGCTCGAGGGCGAAGAGCAGATAGAAGCCGACCTGCTTGCGGAGGTCGGCGCGCTCCTTGTCGCAGGAGCGTCCGGAGAGCTTGATCGCTTCGGCGCGGATGAATCGGGCGGTTCCGTAGAGGATTCCCCAGACGATGACGAGCGCGGTGATGGCGTTGATTCCGAGGACGACAAACTCGAGCGCGTCGTAAAGAACGCCGGCGTGCGGGAGATCGTGGCGTCGGGGTTGCACGGCGACGGCGAGGAGTGTCATAGGCCGGTTCCTTCCGAGGCGCTCGAGGAGGATGAGGATGGGGGCGCGTCGGCGGCGGAGGGTGGAGGCTGCGCGCAGAGGTCCCGGACGCGCTGGTGCTCATAGCGGACCGTCTCCGCGATGGGCAGGATCTCGAAGAAGCTGGCGACCATGGCGGCGAGCATGACGGCGATTCCGAGGATGAAGACGCCGGCGGCGAGGGCGTAGACGGCGAGGGAGCTGCCGCCCATGGCGTTATGGATGGCGAGGCCGATCACGCTGAGCAGATTGCAAGCGATGGCGACGACGAGCAGGAGCATGTTGAGTCGGAGCAGGCGGACGCGCCGCAGGAGCTTGTTCGTCTGATGGTCGAGCCCTTCGAGTCGGAGGTTGCGGACGGCGTGGTCGCGCGTGTCGGGGCTCGCGTCGCGCCGCCAGACGTCGAGGGCCTCGGCGTGAAAGGCGCGGATGCGGGCCAGGAGGGTGTTCATGCGCGCGGTGGATGAGAGGAGGAGGAGGCCGCAGGCGGGGATCAGCGTGGCGGGAGCGATGATCTGCTCGATGATGGAGGGCGCGGTGATAGACATGGCGGGGCGGGGGGGGGGTGTGCTCAGGCGCCGGCGAAGCGGACGGCGGCGAGCTCGGCGGCGTCCTCTATCCAGGCGTTGAACTTGTGGAGGCGCTCGTCGTTGTTGTATTCGGAGACGCCGGTGTCGAGGCGGTCGTCCCAGGCGTGGAGGCCGCAGATGAGGTTGTGTCCGTCGACGTATCCGTCGGCCATGAGGGCGCTGCGATGCAGGAAGCGGTCATAGAGGACGGAGACCTGATCGGTCCCGTTGTGCGCAGAGCGTGTGACGACGAGATCGACGTTGGCGACGAGCGCGTGGGCGGGCCTGCCCGGCTCGAGGTCGCTCCATCTGGCGACGGCGTGCCTTTTCATGCGAGGGACCCTTCTCCGGACCGGCGTGTTTGGATCAGGCGCCGAGCGCAGGTCGCCCCGATGGGTCATCTATATCGCCTGTGAGGCGCGTCTGGCAACACGGCGGCTGTCTTTTCAGCGTGGGCGGGAGCTCTCAAGCGTCAGCGGGCGGTGTCGTCGTGTGGCGGCTCGGAGTCGATTCAACTGATAAGGCGGAGGCGGATGGGGCCCTTGAAGTTTGCGGGGTCGACGGGCTTGCCTTTTTGGGTGATCTGGATGCGGCCCTCATGGGCGAGGCGGCGGGCGGCGCGGCGTGCGGGCTCCATGAGATCGCGCCAGTTCTCGGGTTCGACGGCGCGTGCGGCTTCGCTCGGGCAGATGGAGGCGCTCGGCGCGCGGCTTTCGAGGAGATCGAGGATGGCGCGCCGGAGACGGTCGTGCATCGGATCACGCTTTCGAGATCGGCAGGCTTTGGAGCAGTAGCGGACGTTGTCCCAGTCGCGCGCCCACTTGCGGCGCCATTCGATGGCGCGGCCGCAGTGCGCGCACGTCCTGGGCGCGTGGCTGGTCACCGGTCGCTCCCGGAGCGGCGAGGGGGGCGTGGGTTGCGGTTAGTCTGTTGGGGCATGGGATCGGACTCCACGGAGCGTGCTGCGGAAGCGAGGTCGCGAAGCGAAGGGCGCGGCGGGGCGCGTCTCGAGGGAGACTGCTTCGTACTGCTGGCCTTCGACATCGGGTTCCAGATCGATTTGGAAAAGGCGTCGGAGCTGGCGCGGGAGTCGACGCGGAAGCAGGTGGTGCGTGCGCGGCGTCCGGCGCCGGTGTGGTTCGACTACAAGCCGGCGCCGCTGCGGCTGGTGGTCGAGGGGGAGTCGGTGGAGGTGGACGGGCGCGCGAGCGAGGGGAGCGTGGAGATGCTGCTGTACGACTTCGGCGCGGCGCTGCTGACGTACCGGTTTCCGCTGGCGGAGCGTCTGGAGGAGCTGCCGGCGCAGAGCGGGTCGCTGTATGAGCATGCGGGGCTGCTGACGGATGGTCGCGCACGGGCGGCGCGGATCATGGAGGTGGTTCATGCGGCGATCGAGCGGCCCGAGCTGAGCGAGTTCGTGGAGGATTACGTGGTTTTCGGTGTGCGGGCGTGGAGCGGAGATCTGCCGGCGAGCGAGATGGCGCGGGCGGAGCGGGAGGTTCTGGCGCGGACGATCGAGGGGGAGCGCGGGGCGCTGTCGGCGGAGCAGGCGGCGCGGAGCACGCTGGGGACGATGTCGTATGCGCCGGGGGATGCGGCGGTGGTGGGGTGGAACGCGGCGGTGCTCTTCGACGATGCGCCGGAGGACGTGCTGGCGGTGCTGCAACACGCGAACGTGGAGCTGCTGGAGCTGCGCGTGCTGGATCAGGAGCTGGACGGGATTCTGGACCACGCGGATGAGACGCTGTCGCGGATCGCGCGGCGGCGGGTGTGGCCTTCCTTTCGGGAGGACCGGATGCTGCGGCGGTTCGCGACGGTGCAGACGGACGCGGCGGTGATGTTCGAGGGGGTGAACAACGCGATCAAGCTGCTGGGGAATCAGTATCTGGCGCAGCTCTATCGGCTGACGGCGGAGCGGCTGGATCTGCCATCGTGGCAGGGGAGCATTCAGCGGAAGCTCAGCGCGACGGACAGCCTGTATCAGAAGATGTCGGACGCGGCGGGGACGCGGCGGATGGAGACGCTGGAATGGGTGATCATCATTCTGATCGCGATCTCGATTCTGCTGGTGTTCGTGCCGGTGGGGGGCGGACATTAGATCGCCTTGCAGGAGGATGTTGGCGGGGGCGTAAGGGAGCCAGCCTTGGGACGTCTGAACGGTTGTGCAGCAGGGCGGGCGGCTTGGGTGTGGGGTGTGGAGTTTTGATTGGGATCCCCCTCACCCCGGCCCTCTCCCGGGGGGAGAGGGGGTTTTGGGCTGCCGCTCACCCCGGCGATCTCGCGGGGGGAGAGGGGGTTTTGGGCTCCCGCTCATCCCGGCGCTCTTCCGGGGGGAGAGGGGGTTCAGAGGTTCCCCTGGGCGAGCCGGGCTGAACCTTTGGCGGGGGGCGGCGTATAAGACGGTGAGCGGCCCTGTGCGCACACGCACGGCCGCATCGAAATGAATGCAACGCGGCGGGCCCGGTCATGACAGGCCCGCGGTGCTCCCTTTGAAAGGAGGAGGCTGCCCATGCGCATGGATGGAATCAGGAGCCGCGGCGGACGCATCCTGGGGCTGAGCGTCCTGGCGGGCGTGGTGGCGATTGGCACGATGGCGGTGACGCCGACGACGGCGGCGCCGAGCGCCGCGGATGAGCAGCGCACGGCGCGCGCGATCGAGATGGCGGATGATCTCTCCGCCGCGTTCGAGCATGCGTCGGAGGTGATCGGGCCGTCGCTGGTGACGGTGATTAGTCAGCAGACGATCGAGATTCGCGGTCGGCGCGCGCCGCAGGTTCCGGCGCCCTTCCGCCAATTTTTCGATGATCGCTTCTTCGAGGAGTTCTTCGCGACGCCGGAGCGGCGCCGGCGCGTGCGGCGCGGGCAGGGGTCCGGGGTTGTCGTTTCCGACGATGGGATCATCCTGACCAATGCGCACGTGGTGGAAGACGCGACGGAGGTGACGGTTCGGCTTGCGGATGATCGAGAGCTGAGCGCGGAGGTCGTCGGGACGGACCCGCGGACGGATGTCGCGGTTCTGAAGATCGACGCGACGGGGCTGACGCCGGCGCGACTGAGCGACTCCGATGATCTGCACGTCGGGCAGTGGGTCGTGGCGGCGGGGGCGCCGTTGGGGCTGAGTTCGACGTTCACGGCGGGGATCGTCAGCGCCACGGGGCGCTCGCAGATGGGCATCACGGATTACGAGGACTTCATTCAGACGGACGCGGCGATCAACCCGGGCAACTCGGGCGGGCCGCTGGTGAATCTGCGCGGGGAGGTCGTGGGGATCAACACGGCGATCGCGACGCGGACGGGCGGATTCATGGGGATCGGCTTCGCGATTCCGATCGACATGGCGCGGTCGATCATGGAGAACCTGATCGACGACGGCGAGGTGCAGCGCGGCTGGCTGGGCGTCGTGATTCAGGAGCTCAGCGACGAGCTGGCGGCGTCGTTCGGGGTTGAGGGCGAGGCGGGCGTGCTGGTCTCCGATGTGACGGAGGGCGGGCCGGCGGAGCGCGCCGGGCTGGAGGCGGGGGACATCATCGCGCGTTTCAACGGGCGGAAGCTCGGGAGCGTGAACGATCTGCGCCTGGCGGTGGCGGCGAGCGGGCCGGGGGAGCGCGTGGAGGTCGAGGTCTTCCGCAACGGGAAGCGGCGGACGTTCGAGGTTGAGTTGGGCGATCTCGAGTCGGGGCTGGCGCGCGTCGGGCCCGGATCGGAGATGCGTCTGGATGAGCGGCTGGGGCTGGAGCTGGAGGATCTGACTCCGGAGCTGGCGGAGCGGCTGGGCCTGCGGGCGACGACGAGCGGCGTGATCGTGACGGATGTCGAGCCGATGGGGCCCGCTGCGCGGGCGGGGCTCGGGCGGGGGGATGTGATTCTCTCCGCGGCGGGGCAGCGCGTGAGCTCGGTGGGTGAGTTTGCGCAGGTGACGGCGTCGCATCGGGGGCAGATCATCCGGCTGATTGTCCTGAGTCAGGGCGTGAAGCGGTTTGCGGCGCTGCGGATCCCGGGGTGAGATGCGGGATGTGATCTCTGAGGGGTTGCCCGACAGATCGGGTTGGGTCTGAGCGTGGAGTTCATGTTGGGATGCCCCTCACCCCAGCCCTCTCCCGGGGGAGAGGGGGTAGACCAACTGGATTCCCCTCACCCCGGCCCTCTCCCGGGGGAGAGGGGGTTTGGGGCTACCCCTCACCCCGGCGCTCTCGCGCGGGGAGGCGGGGGTTTTCAGGGGGCGTGATGTGTTTCGTGCCCGTCGGCTTTCGCCGGCGGGCGTTTTTTGTGGTGATGGAAATCGGCTTGACGGCGGCGAGCGGGGCGACAATACTGGCAGCATGGCGTCAGTGTGCAAGCGAAATCCGGCCACGCCTCGGGCGGCGGGGAGGCGGCGGGCGGCGCTTGATCGGCTGCTGGATCCGGAGCTGTTCAAGGCGGTGGCGGAGCCGACGCGTGCGCGGATTCTGGCGTGTTTGATCAAGTGCGGGCGGGCGTGCTCGGTGAGCGAGGTGGCGGAGTGCTGCTCGGTGGACTTCTCGGTGGTGGCGCGGCATCTTGGCGCGCTGCAGCGGGCGGGGCTGCTGGAGTCGAGCAAGGAGGGGCGGACGGTTTGGCATCGTGCGCGTTCGGCCGATCTTGCGGAGCGGCTGCGGGCGATGGCGGATGCGATTGAGGAGTGGGATGAGCGCGCCGGCGCGAGTTGCGACTGCGGGTGCGCGGATGGGGCGAAGGAGGGCGGCCGATGTTGATCGAGCGTCCGATCGTGCTTTTTCTGTGCTCGCGGAACTCGGCGCGGAGCATCCTGGCGGAGGCGATTCTGCGCGATCTGGCGGGGGATCGGTTCGAGGCGGTGAGCGCCGGTCTTCACGCCGACGGCGTGCATCCGCTCACGCTGCGCGTGCTGGAGGAGCACGGCGTCTCGACGGAGGGGCTGCGCTCGAAGGAGCTGTCGGAGTTCATGGGCCACGTGACGGTGAAGCACGCGATCATCGTGTGCGCGAAGGCGGCGGAGCAGTGTCCCTCGATCTATCCGTTTGCGCTGGAGGCGCTGCGCTGGCCGTTTCCTGATCCGGCGGCGGTGGAGGGGAGCGAGGAGGAGCGGCTCGCGGCTTTTCGCGAGGTGTATGGCGCGATTCGAGCGAGGATCGAAGAGTGGCTCGGGGAGGGGATCTCCGAGGCGCGTGACACTGTGAGGAGTGAGTCATGATGAGCGGTGAAAAGAGCACGGGACATGCGGACACGATTCGCGATTCGGTGCGCGTGGGATACGCGAAGATTGCGCGCTCGGAGCAGGGGTCGGTCGACTCTTCGAAACCGGAATCGGATGCGGGTGGGTGTTGTGGCGGGGCTGGCTGCTGCGGGGCGGCGACGATCGGCGCGGAGCGACTGGCGCGGGCGGTGGGCTACGGCGACGCAGAGCTGGAGTCGCTTCCGGAGGGCGCCAACATGGGGCTCTCCTGCGGGAATCCGACGGCGCTGGCGACGCTGAAGGCGGGGGAGGTCGTCGTCGATCTCGGGTCGGGGGGCGGGTTCGACTGCTTCATCGCGGGGCCGCGGGTCGGCGCGCGGGGGCGCGTGATCGGCGTGGACATGACGGCGGAGATGGTGAGCAAGGCGCGGGCGAACGTCGCGTCGTATGAGAAGCAGAGCGGTCTTTCGAACGTCGAGTTCCGGCTTGGGGAGATCGAGCATCTGCCGATCGCGGATGGATCGGTGGACGTGGTCATTTCGAACTGCGTGATCAATCTGTCGCCGGAAAAGCCGCAGGTGTGGCGGGAGATCGCGCGGGTGCTGAAGCCGGGGGGGCGGGTGGCGGTGTCGGACCTGGCGCTGCTGAAGCCGCTGCCGCAGGAAGTGCGCGACGACGTCGAGGCGCTGGTGGGGTGCGTGGCGGGTGCGGAACTGGTGGAGGACGTGCGGAGCGCGGCGGAGCGGGCGGGGCTTGCGGATATTGCGCTGACGGCGAAGCCTGAGTACATCGACGCGATGACGGAGTGGCAGGATCCGCTCTACAGGAAGATCAGCGAGTCGCTGTCGGCGGGCGCGAAGATGAGCGACTATGTCGTGAGCCTTGACATCGAGGCGAAGAAGCCGGCGGGCTGAGCGGCGCCGGTCACTGCGCGCGCATCAGGCGGTGGAGGGCTTCGAGCGTGTCGGCGTCTTGCGGCTTCTTGTCGCGGCGCCAGCGGTTCATGCGGGGGAAGCGGAGGGAGAGGCCGGCGCGGTGGCGTGTGGACTCCTGCACGCCTTCGAAGGCGAGTTCGAAGACGAGGGTGGGTTGCACGGCGCGGACGGGGCCCATGCGCGCCCGTGTGTGGCGGCGCACGAAGGCGTCGACATCATCGATTTCCTTGTCGGTGAGCCCTGAGTAGGCCTTCGCGATGGGCACGAGTTCGTCGCGGTCCCACAGGGCGAAGGTGTAGTCGGTGAAGAGGGTGGCGCGGCGGCCGTGGCCTGGCTGGGCGTGGGTGAGGACGGCGTCGATGGTGAAGGGGTCGATCTTCCACTTCCACCAGTCGCCGCGCTGTCGGGCGACGCGGTAGGGGGAGCCGCGGCGTTTGAGGATGAGGCCCTCGACGCGGCGCTGGCGGGACTCGGCGCGGAGGGCGTTGAGGGCGCTCCATGATTCTGCTTCGACGAGGTGGGAGAGGCGCAGGGGGAGGTCCGCGGGGAGTTGTGCGCGCAGGGATTCGAGTCGCTCGCGGCGCTGTTCGACGGGGAGTGTGCGCACGTCCTCGCCATGCTGCTCGAGGATGTCGAAGGCCATGAAGATGACGGGCGTCTCTGGGAAGAGCGTGGGCTCGACGTTGCGGCGGCCGATGCGCTTTTGGAGGTCGTTGAAGGGGAGGGGGTGGTTCTCGCGCCAGGCGAGGATCTCGCCGTCGAGGACGGTTCCGCCCGGGAGGGCTTCGCCGATCGCGCGGAGCTCGGGGTAGCTGTCGGCGACGAGCTCTTCGCCGCGGGACCAGGCGATGGTCTCGCCGGCGCGGCGGATAAGTTGCGCGCGGACGCCATCCCATTTCCACTCGGCGAGCCATTCGGCGGGATGGCCGAGGGTGTCGGGGGAATTGTCGAGTTGGGAGGCGAGGAAGAAGGGATAGGGCTGGGCGTGATCGGAGCGGTCGTCGCGGGGGGCGAGGAGGCGCTGGTAGTCGTCGGGGGTCGGGGCCCAGGAGGAGAGGAGTCGGTGGGAGAGGACGGCGGCGTCGAGGCCGGTGAGTTCGGCGAGGGCGCGCACGAGAAGTTTGCGCTGGACGCCGACGCGGAAGGTTCCGCTGATGAGCTTGTGGAAGATGAAGCGTTCGCGGGTGGCGAAGGCGCGCCAGGTGTCGACGACGGAGGCGCGGCGCGCGGGCTCGTCTAATCCGGACAGCGGCTTGATTCGCGTTTCGACGACCTCGTGTAGGGGCTCGTCGACGGGCTGGGGGGGCTCGGGAAGGAGGAGGGCGATGGTCTCGGAGAGGTCGCCCGCGGCGGACTGGCATTCCTCGACGAGCCAGAGGGGCAGGGCGGCCTCATCGGCGACCCATTCGCGGAGCTGGCGGCCTGTGACGGCGCGCTTGAAGCGGCGGCCGGCGAGGAAGTGCATGGCCCAGGCGGCGTCCTCGGGAGGCGCCTCGCGGAAGTAGTCGCGCAGTGCGGCGACCTTCTCGCTGGTGCGCGTGGTGGCGTCGAGGCGCTCGTAGAGATCGGCGAAGCGCTTCATGGCGCGTCGGGCTCCCCGGGCTCCACTGTTTCGCCGTCGTCTTCGGCGCTTTCGCCCGTGTAGCGGGTGGGGAGGATGAAGGCGTCGCGTCCCTGGTCGCGGAGGTAGCGCGCGGTTTGCTCGGCGTAGCCGTGGGTGACGCCGATGTGCTCGGCGCCCGATTCGTCGATGGCGCGGAGGAGGCCGGGCCAGTCGACGTGGTCGGAGAGGATGAAGCCTCGGTCGACGCTGCGGCGGCGGCGCGTGCCGCGGAGGCGCATCCAGCCGGAGACGAAAGCTGTTGATGCGCGCCCGAACTTGCGCTGCCAGGTCGTTGCGAGGGCGGAGGGCGGGGCGATGACGAGCGCGCGGCCTTTGTGCGCTTTCGCCTGCTCGGCGCCGGCGTGCTGCACTTCGGGAAGTTTGATCCCGGCGGCGCGGTAGTGGGGGAGGAGGCGGTCGACGGCGCCGTGGACGAGGATGGGGCCGATCGTTGGATCGAGCGCGGCGAGGACGCGCTGGGCCTTGCCGAGGGCATAGGCGAAGACGAGGCTGGTGACGCCGTTCGATTGGTTCGTGCGCCACCATTCGTTGAGCGCGCGGGCTTCGGCGGCGGGGTCGGGCCAGCGGTAGATGGGCAGGCCGAAGGTGGACTCGGTGATGAAGGTGTGGCAGGGGACGGGCGCATAGGGCGCGCATGTGGTGTCGGGCTCGGTCTTGTAGTCGCCGCTGACGACCCATGTCTCGCCCTCGTGCTCGATGCGGATCTGGGCCGAGCCCAGGATGTGTCCGGCGGGATGGAGGGAGAGGGTGATGTCGCCGATGGTGAGGGGCGTGTCGTAGGCGAGCGGTTGGATGGCGGCGTCTTCGTCGATGCGCTGGCGGAGGACGCCGGCGCCATCAGAGCTGGTGAGGTAGTGGCGGCAGCCCGAGGCGGCGTGGTCGCTGTGCGCATGGGTGACGACGGCGCGTTCGACGGGGCGCCAGGGGTCGATATAGAAGTCCCCGGCTTTGCAGTAGAGACCCTGCTCGGTCGGCTCGATGAGGCGGCTCACGTGGGAAAGCGTAGGCGGGCGCGCGTGGCGAGCTTCTGCGGGGGGTGGGAGGGATGACTACGATTGCGTCCTTTGATGGAGGCTGTTTCGCGGATGCTGCGCAAGGTCGTTCACAGCAAGCTGCACATGCTGCGCGTTACGAAGACGCAGCCGGACTATTCGGGATCGCTGGGCGTCGATCCGGTGATTCTGAGGGAGGTCGGGCTGCGGGTGAACGATGCGGTGCTGGTGGCGAACAACCGCAACGGGGAGCGATTCGAGACGTATCTGCTGGATGCGGAGGCGGGGTCGGGGCTGGTGGGGGTGTATGGCGCGGCGGCGCATCTGGTCGAGGTGGGGGATCCGCTGATCGTGATGCACTTCGCGTTCGTCGATGACGAGGAGTATGGCTTGCATCGGCCGCGGGTGGCGATCTTCAACGAGAGCAACGAGGTGGTGAAGCGGCTGGAATACGAGCCGACGCAGCTCTGAGAGTTGACGGCGGGGCTGAGCGCGAGGAGGACGGATGTACAAGATCGTCTTGATCCGGCACGGGCAGAGCCTCTGGAACAAGAGCAACCAATTCACGGGGTGGACGGACGTGGACCTGACGGAGCGGGGGCGCGCGGAGGCGAAGCTGGGCGCGGAGCTGCTCAAGAAGGAGCACTTCACGTTCGACGTGGCGCATACGTCGGTGCTGAAGCGGGCGATCCGGACGCTGTGGATCGCGCTGGATGAGATGGATCTGATGTGGATTCCGACGCATCGCTCGTGGCGGCTGAACGAGCGGCATTACGGGGCGCTGCAAGGGCTGAACAAGAAGGAGATGGCGGAGAAGCACGGGGAGGAGCAGGTGCACATCTGGCGGCGCTCCTACAGCACACCGCCGCCGCCGCTCGAGGACGATGACGAGCGGCATCCGAAGTTCGACCCGCGGTACAAGGACGTGCCGCCGGATCTGCTGCCGAACTGCGAGGCGCTGAAGCACACGGTCGAGCGCGTGCTTCCCTACTGGAACGACGTGATCGTGCCCGACATCAGGGCGGGGAAGTCGGTCGTGGTCTCGGCGCATGGCAACAGCCTGCGCGCGCTGGTGCAGTATCTTGATGAGATGGGCGAGGAGGAGATCATGGAGCTCAACATTCCGACGGGCGTGCCGCTGGTGTATGAGCTCGATGAGAAGATGAAGCCGATCCGCAGCCGGTATCTCGGGGATCAGGAGGAGATCGAGGCGGCGATGCAGGAGGTGGCGAAGCAGGGCGGCGCACGCTGACTCGCGCGCGGACGCGCTCATCGCGCGACGATGTAATAAAAGCGGTCGGCCTCGAACTTCTGGAACGAGCCGGTGGTGAGATCGCCGTCGTCGAAGATGGCGTCGACCTCTGTCATGATGGCGTCGGACTGGGGGCCTTCGGGGCCGTCGAAGTGGACGCCGACGGCGGAGGCGACGCCCCACGTGCCCTGTTCGAAGTCCCAGACTCCGCCAAGAGGCGTGCCGCTCTCGAAGTCATCCACGTCGGCGTAGTCCTCGAAGCCGGTCGGCGCGACGCCGGAGGAGGAGTCCTCGGGGAGGACGCCTCGGCGGGCGATGAAGACCTGCGCGGCGCGGTCCCAGGCCTTGAGTTCGGTGACGAAGGCGGTCTGGGCGGACTGCACGCCGGCGGTCGCGACGCTGGGGATGATGATCGCGGCGAGGATGCCCAGAATGATCACGACGACGAGTATCTCGATCAGCGTGAAGGCGCGGCGCGCATGGCGGGCGAGGATGTTGGGCGTCGGGCTTCGCATGGCGAGTCCCCCGAATTGGCGCGCCCCGCGGCCGGTCGGCCGCGACGGAGAGAAGGCGCGCGAACTGCTCAACCTGAACCGTACGATCCGGGTCAGGGGGGGCCAGATTCCGGATGCGGGCGGGCGTGAAGCTGTGCGGGGTGAGCGTCTCGGGGAAGGGGCCGGGCGCGGGGGCGGGCTGGAGCGGCTTGCGAGATGGTGTTTCCGGATGTTGGGGGAGGGGGTTTTCTTCCGTTGCCCCTCACCCCAGCTCTCTCCCGGGGGGAGAGGGGGTTGACCATTTGGATTCCCCTCACCCCGGACCTCTCCCGGGGGGAGAGGGGGTTGTGTACGGGGCTCTATCGTGGTGAACCCCGGTGGCGGCGGGGCATGGGGAGTGAGTAGGGGGAGTAGAGACGGCTCGGCGAGCCGTCCCACCAGAGGAGGGAGTAGGAGGGAGTAGCGAAGGGCGGGCAGGGACGCCCGCCCTACCTGTAGCTTGCGATGGACGCGTCAGGACGGGCAGGCATGGAGGGCTGCCGCACCGGTTTTTGTTGTGTTCGTCTGCGCGTGCTGCGCGCGTGCGGCGGGCAGGGGCGCGCGCCGCTACCTGTAGAAGAAGAAGGAGACGGCTCGGCGAGCCGTCCCACGGGGAGAGGGATAGGGGGTGTAGAGACGGCTCGGCGAGCCGTCCCACGGGGAGAGGGATAGGGGGCGTAGAGACGGC
>CAYVIJ010000013.1:63253-70417 GCA_964451515.1 uncultured Phycisphaeraceae bacterium
GAGACGGCTCGGCGAGCCGTCCCACGGGGAGAGGGATAGGGGGCGTAGAGACGGCTCGGCGAGCCGTCTCACGGGGAGGGTGTTATGTGGCCGAGGGGTGCCAGATGGTTTTCATTTCGACGAAGGGTTCGATCCACCAGGGGTGTTCGCAGATTTTGGGGTCGGTCCAGGAATCGTCTTCGAGGTCGCGGACGAGGACGCGCTTGATGTTTTCGGCGGCGCCCCTGCGGAGGGCGCGGGCGTGGTCGTCCTCGAGGTTGGCGGCGTGGATGGCGTTGATCTCGCGGTGGGAGGCGATGTGGGGGATGAGTTCGGCGCGCTCGCCTGTCAGGAGGTTGACGACGCCCGGGGGGACGTCGCTGGTGGCGCAGAGTTCGCCCAGCATGGCGGTTGGGAGCGGGTAGGCCTCGCTTCCCAGGGCGACGACGACGCCGCCGGCGGCGAGGACGGGCGCGATGAGTGAGATGAGCCCAAGGAGGGGGGGCTCGTCGGGGGCGACGACGGCGCAGACGCCGATGGAGTCGGGGATGGTGAAGGTGTAGTAGGGGCCGGCGACGGGGTTGTGGGAGCCGAGGATGGACTGGAACTTGTCGGTCCAGCCGGCGAAGGCGATGAGGCGGTCGACGGAGGCGGCGGTCTCGGCGCGGGAGAGGCGGAGGTTTTCGCCTGTGAGCGTCTTGATGGTTTTGGCGAATTCGTCGGCGCGGCCTTCGAGCATTTCGGCGAGGCGGTGGAGGATCTGGCCGCGGTTGTAGGCGGTTCGGGCGGCCCATCCCGGCGCGGCGGAGCGTGCGGCGACGACGGCGTCGCGCAGGTCCTTGCGGGAGGCGCGGCAGGCGTGTGCGATCACCTTGCCGTTTGCGTCCTCGACGGGGAGTGAGCGGCCTGACTCGGAGCGCGGGAAGGCGCCTCCGATGTAGAGCTTGTGGGTCTTGGTGACGTCGAGGCGCTGGGCCACGGTGTGCGCTCCTTCTTGAACCGCTCCGTCGGTGATTACTCGTTTGATCCCTTGTAGGAGAGGACGCGGCCCCAGGTCTCGGTTGTGCCCCAGATTCCTCGGCGGACGCATTCGAGCTGGACGATCTGGCTGTGGTCGACGAAGAGGTTGACCTCGGGGCCGTAGTTGTGGATGTACCAGGCGAAGACGGCGGGGTCGGCGGCTTCGAACATGACGTTCTGGAGGCCGAGCTCGTTGGCGATCTGCGCGGGGACGTCGGTGCGCCAGGTGGAGACGTCCTCGGTGATGCCTTCCGATTCGATCATGAGGATGGGCGCGCCGGCTTCGAGGAAGCGGCGGCCCTGCTGGATGATCCAGCCGACGTCGCGCTGTCCCTCGGCTTCGAGGGAGGCTTCGGCGCTGGCGCCGCCGGCGCCGAACTGGATGCCGAGCTCGGGCTTGGGGTTCATGCCGGCTTTCTTGACGAGCTCGACGAGGCGAAGCCAGTCGTCGGTGGAGAGCGTGATGAATCCGCAGGAGATCTCGAGGGTGTCGAAGCCCATCTCCTTGCACTCGTCAACGTAGCGGCGGACGGCGTCCTCGCCCTGGGTGAGGACGTACTCGATGAAGCCGCCCGTCGAGACGGTGGCGTCGTTGTCGTGGGCGATGTCGATGAGCTCGCGGACTTTTTCGCGCGGCATGAGGGTGAAGGCGCCGCCGGAGAACTTGAGGGAGTCGATGGCGTGCCCCATCAGGTCGAACGCGTCCTGGAGGACGCGTTTGCCGATGACGGAGTAGTAGGGGCCTCGGATTTCGGTGAGGCCGGTCTTGCGCGGCTTGGCGGGGCGGTCGTTGACCTTGAGGAACTGGAAGGGTCGCTGCTGGAAGGTGTCGGGCATGAGGGCGCTCCTTGGGCGCTGGGCGTTATGCGCCGAGCCGGACGTAGGCCTTCAGGCCCTGAACTCCGCCCTCGCGGCCGAAGCCGGACTCCTTGAAGCCGCCGAAGGGCGCGGCGGCGTCAAACTTGTTGAATGTATTGCACCAGATGACGCCGGCTCGCAATCGGGAAGCGATCTCAAAGATCTTGGATCCCTTGTCGGTCCAGACGCCGGCGGAGAGGCCGTAGGGCGTGTTGTTGGCCTTGACGAGGGCTTCTTCGGGGGTTCGGAAGGACATGACGGCGAGGACGGGGCCGAAGATCTCCTCGCGGGCGATGCGGTGGGACTGCTGGACGCCCGTGAAGAAGCAGGGTCGGCGCCAGTAGCCCTTGTCGGGGAGGGGCGAGCCGTTGACCTGGTGGAGCTCGGCGCCCTCCTCCTCGCCGAGTTCGCAGTAGGAGTCGATCTTGTCGAGCTGCATGCGTGAGTTGATGGCGCCGAGATCGGTGTTCTTGTCGAGGGGATCGCCGATGCGGAGTGATTTGAGACGGTGTTTCAGCCTGGCGACGACGTCTTCGAGGATGGACTCCTGCACGAAGAGGCGCGAGCCGGCGCAGCAGACGTGGCCCTGGTTGAAGTAGATGGCGCTGATGACGCCCTCGATGGCCTGGTCCATGGAGGCGTCCTCGAAGATGATGTTGGGGGACTTGCCGCCGAGCTCGAGGGTGATGGAGGGGCGGTTCGGGTGCTCGGCGGCGACGGCGGCGAGGCGCTTGCCGACCTCGGTGGAGCCGGTGAAGGCGATCTTGTCGATCTTCGGGTGTTGCGTGAGCGCGGCGCCGGTGGATCCGTCTCCGGTGAGGATGTTGACGACTCCCGGCGGGAGGTCGACCTCCTGGAAGATCTCAGCGAGACGGAGGGCGGTGAGGGGGGTGGTCTCGGCGGGCTTCAAGACGACGGTGTTTCCGCAGGCGAGTGCGGGGGCGATCTTCCACGCGGCCATGAGCAGCGGGAAGTTCCAGGGGATGATCTGGGCGCAGACGCCGACGGGATGGATGGAATCGGCGGGCATTCCCGGGAAGGCGTAGTGGAGCTTGTCGGCCCATCCGGCGTGGTAGAAGAAGTGCTGGGCGACGAGGGGGAGATCGACGTCGCGGGACTCCTTGATGGGCTTGCCGCCGTCCATGGTTTCGAGGATGGCGAGCTCGCGGGCGCGCTCCTGGATGCGGCGCGCGATGCGGAACATGATTTTGGCGCGCTCGACGGGTTTTGTTTTGCGCCACTTGGGCAGCGCGGCGCGCGCCGCTTCGACGGCCTTGTCGACGTCGGCCTCGGTTCCCTGGGCGACCTCGGCGAGGACGTCTTCGTTGGCAGGGTTCAGTGTTTCGAAGGTCTTGGTCGGCTTGGTGAACTCGCCATTGATGAAGTGGCCGTAGCGCTCGGCGATCTCGACTTTGGCGGTTTCGGGGGCGGAGGCGTATTCCCACGTCACGGCGCTCGCCTCGCGGCGGGCGTCGGTTTCCAATACAGCGCGGGCGCGGGGCTTTTTCTCGATTTCGACGGTTGTGCTGTTCGGGGCGTCGGGCATGGATCAGGCCTCTGCAAAATCGTCGCGGCTCATGTAGACGCCCGTGCGCAGGCGGGCGAGCTGCATGAGCAGGTCGTTCATGAGTGAGCTGGCGCCGAAGCGGAAGAGCTCGGGCGTGAGCCATTCATGGCCGAGGGTCTCCTTGACCATGACGAGGTAGTGCAGCGCCTGTTTGGAGGCGCGGATGCCGCCGGCGGGCTTGACGCCGATGCGCCGGCCCGAGCGGAGGAACTCGTCGCGCACGGCTTCGAGCATGACGAGTGTGACGCCCATGGTGGCGGCGGGATTCACCTTGCCGGTTGAGGTCTTGATGAAGTCGGCGCCGGCTTCGATGGCGAGGTCGGAGGCGGCGCGGACGTTGTCATAGGTCTCGAGCTCGCCGGTTTCGAGAATGACTTTCAGGTGGGCGGCGCCGCAGGCTTCCTTGACGGCGGCGATTTCGCTCGCGACTTCGCTGCGGCGACCTGAGAGGAAGGCGCCGCGGGAGATGACCATGTCGATCTCGTCGGCGCCGGCGTCGACGGCGCGGCGTGTGTCGTCGAGTCGGACTTCGAGGGGGTATTGCCCGGAGGGGAATCCGGTGGCGACGGAGGCGACGCGGACGGTCGAGCCTTCGAGGGCGGCTTTGGCGACGGGGACGAGGGCGGGATAGACGCAGATGGCGGCGGCGGAGGGGAGGGAAGGGTCCGCTGGATCGGGGGTGATCGCCTTGCGGCAGATGGAGCGGACCTTCTCGGGAGAATCGGCGCCTTCGAGGGTGGTGAGGTCGACCATGGAGAGGGCGAGGCGGAGGCCCTGCTCCTTGGACTCCCGTTTGATGGAGCGGCGGGTGAAGGAGCGGGCCCGCTCCTCGGCCATCACGCGATCGACGGTCACGGTTCGCATCGGGGTCATCGTACCGGCTTCGGGGAGTTGGGCTTACACTCGGGAGCGATGGAACGGACAGATGGACAGTCGAAGTCGGGGGAGGCGGCGGCGCTGGCGATCGAGGGGCTTCGGTTCCGCTACGACAGGGCGGAGGGATGGGCTCTGGAGATTCCACGCCTGGCGCTGGCGCGTGGCGAGCAGGCGCTGCTGACGGGTGGATCGGGGCGGGGCAAGAGCACGCTGCTGCATCTGATCGCGGGGGTGATCGATCCGGAGGAGGGTCGGATCCTGATCGCGGGGGAGGACATCCATGCGCTGCGCGGCGCGAAGCGGGATCTGTTCCGGGGGGATCGGATTGGGATGATCTTCCAGACGTTCCACCTGCTGCCGGGGTTCTCGGCGCTGGAGAACGTGATGCTGGCGATGACGTTCTCACACATTTCTGAGAAGGAGCATCGGGCGCGCGCCCAGGGGCTGCTGGAGCGTCTGGGGATCGAGCGCATGCACGCGGCGCCGGAGGAGCTGAGCGTGGGTCAGCAGCAGCGTGTGGCGGTGGCGCGGGCGCTGGCGTGCGATCCACCGCTGGCGTTGGCGGATGAGCCGACGGCGAGTCTGGATCCGGAGGCGGGCGGGGCGGCGATGGATCTGATTCAGGAGGTGTGCCGGGAGCGCGGGTCGGCGCTGCTGTGCGTGAGTCACGATCCGGCGCTGCCGGCGCGATTCGAGCGTGTGATGTCGCTGGACGAGCTTGCCGCTGGTCGGAATCCGGCGGTTTGAAAACGGGAAGGGTTCGATGGCGATCACGGATCTGACGATCATCCGGCGGAGTCTGACGAGCCGCCTTTTCTCGACGGTGACGACGGCGCTGACGGTCGCTGTGGCGGTGGGGCTGCTGCTGGTTCTGCTGGCGATGCAGGAGTCGGGGCGGCGCGCGTTCACGCGGGGGACGGGGAACGCGCATCTGCTGATAAGCCGGGATTCGAGCCCGATGGCGTCGGTGCTGAACTCGATCTTCTACGTGAATCCGCCGGCGGCGGCGATTTCGTGGCAGGAGTATCAGGCGCTGCGCGAGGCGTATCCCTTCGCGTATGCGATTCCGACGGCGCTCGGGGACAGTTTTCGCGGCTCGCCGGTGATGGCGACGGAGCGGGCGTTCTTCGAGTTGTTCGAGCCGGTGGTGGGGGAGCGGTTCGAGGCGGCGGAGGGGCGGTTTTTCGAGGGGCCGTTCGAGGTGGTGGCGGGCAGCCGGGCGGCGGCGCGGTTCGGGCTTGGCGTGGGGGACGTGATCTTCTTCACGCATGGCGCGAGCGACGCGGATGATCCGGGGATCGTGCGCCGCGCGGACGAGGAGGAGCATGAGCACGGGCATGAGGCGGGGGAGGATCATGAAGATGAGCACGGGCACGAATCGGGGGAGGATCATGAGGATGAGCACGGGCGGCACGTGCATGATGAGTACGAGTTCGAGATCGTGGGGATTCTGGCGCCGACGGCGAGTCCGCATGATCAGGCGCTGTTCGTCGATCTGACGTCGACGTGGATCCTTCATGCGCATGACCGGCGCGAGGCGGAGATGGCGGGGGAGATCGGGCTGACGACGGAGGCGGATCTGGAGCCGCGCGATCGGCAGATCACGGGCGTCTATGCGCGCACGCTTTCGGACGCGGTGTTGCCGCAGGTGTTCAGCGAGTTGCGCGCGGATCCGGCGTGGACGGTGGCGTCGCCGTCGGATCAGGTGATGCGGCTGTTTCGGATCGTGTCGAACGTGAATCAACTGCTGGTGGCGATCGCGGCGGTGGTGATGGTTTCGAGCGGGGTGGCGATTTTGCTGGCGCTGTACAACTCGATGGAGCAGCGGCGGCGTCAGATCGCGGTGCTGCGAGTGCTGGGGGCGAGCAAGGGACGAATCTTCAGTCTGGTGCTGGCGGAGTCGGCGGCGCTGGGGCTGCTGGGGGCGGCGCTTGGAACCGCGCTGGCGTTCGGCGGTTTGTATGTGGTGTCGGAACTCATGGCGGCGCGGTTGGGTCTGCCGATCACGCCGGTGATTGATTCGGGATGGATTCTGATCGTGGCGGCGTCGGCGATCCTGCTGTCGATGCTGGCGGGGCTGGCGCCGGCGGCGTCGGCGTATCGGACGTCGGTGGTGCGGAATCTGCGGCCGCTGGGGTGAGCGGCGGCTCGCGCGCCACCAGCGGTGGCGGCGGTCGCTGGCGGAGAAGGAGGTTCGTGGGAGCAGGTCCGGGCAGGCACGGCGGCCTGCCCCACCGGTCTTTGTGTGAGCGGGGGAGGCACGGGCGGGCGGGGGCGGCTGGCGCTGCCTGTAGGGGAGGTGGGGGGGAGTAGAGACGGCTCGGAGAGCCGTTCCACCAGGAGTGGGCACTCGCTCCGGGAGAGGTTCGGATGCTCTAGGATCGTGCGATGGACTTTCTGGAGGCGATCTGAATGCGTGTGCTGTGGATCATCGTGGCGGTTCTGCTGGCGGCGGGCGCGAGCGTGGCCGTTGTGCGTTTCGGCGCGGAGGAGGGCGCGTCATCGGCGCGGCGGCAGGCGGCGGGGTTCGAGACGCCGGCGGCGGGGGCGGAAGAGATCGCGCCCGCGGCGGGTGTTGAGCGGGAGCGGGATGACCAGCGGGAGCGGGACGAGTTGGACGCGGCGATCGAGGAGCTGCTGGCGGAGGAGGAGGGCGCGGGGGCGGAGGATGAGCAGAGCCTGTTCTCGTTCGTGCCGGGGAAGGCGCCTGAGCGGACGGGCGAGATGGTGAGGCGGGGGACGGCGTCCGAGCCGTCCGGGCCTCGGCCCTCGGGGACGGGTGTGGAGCGTCTGGCGAGCATGCAAGGCTCGAGCCTAGATGATCTGCTCGAGGAGCTCGGCGGCGAGCCGATCGAGGGTGCGGG
>CAYVIJ010000014.1:0-69180 GCA_964451515.1 uncultured Phycisphaeraceae bacterium
CGCGGCGCCGCCGCCAACTCCGCCGTCTGCTACTGCCTGGGCGTCACCGCCGTCGATCCCGACCGCATCGACGTCCTCTTCGAGCGCTTCATCAGCCGCGAGCGCGACGAGCCCCCCGACATCGACATCGACTTCGAGCACGAGCGCCGCGAGGAGGTCATCCAGCACATCTACGAGAAGTACGGGCGCGATCGCGCCGCCCTCACCGCCGAGGTCATCACCTATCGAGGCCGCTCCGCCATCCGCGAGGTCGGCAAGGCCATGGGCCTCAGCCTCGATTGCGTCGACCGCATGGCCAAGAGCCTCGACTGGTGGGAGGGCGGCGTCGTTGACCCCGATCGCCTCCGCGAGATCGGACTGAACCCGGGCGAGCCGCGCCTCCGCCAGACGCTCGCCCTCGCCCGCCAGATCCTGGGCTTCCCGCGCCATCTCTCCCAGCACGTCGGCGGCTTCGTCATCACCCGCGATCTCCTCTGCGAGACCGTCCCCATCGAGAACGCCGCCATGCAGGCGCGCACCGTCATCGAGTGGGACAAGGACGACATCGACGCCCTGGGAATCCTCAAGGTCGACATCCTGGGGCTGGGAATGCTCACCTGCGTCAGCAAGGCCATGACCTTCGTCAATGAAGTCGAAGGCGGCCTCGAAGGCGCGCCCCTCGAACTCCACACCATCCCCGCCGAGGATCCCGAGGTCTACGACATGATCTGCGAGGCCGACACCGTCGGCGTCTTCCAGATCGAGTCGCGCGCCCAGATGTCCATGCTCCCGCGCCTGAAGCCCCGCACGTTCTACGACCTCGTCATCGAGGTCGCCATCGTCCGACCGGGCCCCATCCAGGGCGACATGGTCCATCCCTACCTGCGCCGTCGAAACGGCGAGGAGCCCGTCCACTTCCCCGACGAGCGCGTCAAGCGCGTCCTCGGGCGCACGCTGGGCGTCCCCCTCTTCCAGGAGCAGGCGATGGCCCTCGCCGTCGAGGCCGCCGGATTCACCGCCGGCGAGGCCGATCAGCTCCGCCGCGCCATCGCCGCATGGAAGACGCGAGGAAACGTCATCGCCGCCTTCGGCGCGCGCATCATCGACGGCATGATCGCCCAGGGCTACGACCGCGACTTCGCCGAACGCTGCTTCCAGCAGATCAAGGGCTTCAGCGGCTACGGCTTCCCCGAGTCCCACGCCGCCAGCTTCGCCCTCATCGTCTACGCCTCCTCGTGGCTCAAGCGCCGCCATCCCGCTGCCTTCGCCGCCGCCCTCATCAACAGCCAGCCTATGGGCTTCTACGCCCCCGCCCAGATCGTCCGCGACGCCGCCGAGCATGGCGTCCACATCCGCCCCGTCGACGTCAACCGCAGCGGCTGGGACTGCCGACTCGAACCACGCGCCGGCGCGCGCACAAACGGAACACTTCGAAAGAACTGGGGATGTCAAGGCCCCGCCCTCCGCCTCGGCATGCGCCTCGTGAAGGGCCTCGCCGAGGAAGAAGCGCGCAAGATCGAAGCCGCCGTGACGCGCGCCGGCCCCTTCCACTCCATCGAATCACTCTGGCGCACCAGCGGCGCCAGGGTCTCCGCCCTGCGCCGCCTCGCCTCCGCCGACGCCTTCGCCTCCATGGGGCTCGATCGCCGCCGCGCCCTCTGGGAAACCCGCGCCCTCCGCGACGAGCGCCTCCCCCTCTTCGAAGACGTCGATCATTCCAAATCCGAGCGCGCCGTCCCCGTCCACCTCCCCGAAGCCGGCGACTTCCGACAGGTCACGCAGGACTACGCCGCCACCGGCCTCTCCCTCAAGGCGCATCCCATGTCCTTCCTTCGCCCACATCTCGACGACATGCGCATCACCCGCAACCAGGAGCTCCGCGACGCATCCCGCTGGCCCACCGGCCGCACGATCGACGTCGCCGGCGTCGTCCTCGTCCGCCAGCGACCCTCCACCGCCTCCGGCGTCGTCTTCATGACCATCGAGGATGAGACCGCCATCGCCAACCTCATCGTCCGACCGAAGATCTACCAGCGCTTCCGCAAGGCGGCGCGCCACGCCGTCGTCATCCGCGCCCGCGGCCGCGTCGAGCGCCAGGGCGACGTCGTCCACGTCCTCGTGCGCACCGTCGAGGACCTCTCCGAACTCACCGCCGAACTCCCCAGCGGCTCGCGCGATTTCCACTAGGGGTATGCTCACCGCATGGCGCGACAGCGATCCATCTACGTCTGCCGCTCCTGCGGCGGCATGCAGGCGCGCTGGATGGGCAAGTGCCCCGAATGCGGCGCCTGGGACTCCCTCGAGCGCGAGGAGCGCAGCCCCGCCGCCGCCATGGACCCCCAGCGCGGATCAGCGGGCGGCGTCGCGCTCGCCGCCGCCGCCACCACGCTCGAAGCCGCTCCGATCATGGAGATCAAGGGCGAGTCCAACGCCGCGCGCCTGCGTACGAACGTCGGCGAGCTCGATCGCGTCCTAGGAGGCGGACTCGTCGCAGGATCGGTCGTCCTGCTGGGCGGCGACCCCGGAATCGGCAAGTCCACGCTCACACTCGAAGCCGCCGGCAAGCTCGCCGCCTCCGGCGCCCGCGCCCTCTACGTCACCAGCGAGGAGTCCGCCGAGCAGGTCAAGCTCCGCGCCGAGCGCCTCGCCGTCGCCGACGCGCCCGAACTCTACGTCCTCGCCGACACCAATCTCGCGCGCATCTTCGAGCAGGTCCGCCGCGTCGCGCCCGCCTTCGTCGTCATCGACTCCATCCAGATGATCTACAAGGCCGACCTCGAAGCCTCGCCGGGAACAGTCGCCCAGCTCCGCCGCTGCTGCACGGAGCTCGCCTACCTCGCCAAGGCGGCGAACGTCGCCGTCCTCCTCGTCGGGCACGTCACCAAGGAAGGCGCGCTCGCCGGCCCGAAACTCCTCGAGCACATGGTCGATGTCGTCCTCTCCTTCGAGGGCGACCGCCATCACGCCCACCGCGTCGTCCGCTCCGTGAAGAACCGCTTCGGCGCCACCCACGAGATCGGCCTCTTCGAAATGACCGAGACTGGCCTGCGCGAGATCCCAGAAGGCGCCAGCGTCGCCGCCGCCGCCTTCGGCGAGGGCCGCCCCGGCAGCGTCGTCTGCCCCGCGCTCACAGGCTCGCGCTGCGTCCTCGTCGAGATGCAGGCGCTCACCGCCACCGCCTTCCCAGGCGCGACCAAGCGCAAGGCCTCCGGCGTCGACTCCAGCCGACTCGCCATGCTCATCGCCGCATTGGAAGCCCACGGCGGACTGCGCCTCTCCGATCGCGACGTCTTCGCCTCCGCCGTCGGCGGCCTGAGAGTCACCGAGCCCGCCGCCGACCTCGCGCTGACCCTCGCCATCGCCGGCGCGCACTACAAGCGCGCCATGCAGCCGCGAACCGCCGCCGTCGGTGAGATCGGTCTGGGCGGTGAAGTGCGCCCCGTCGCGCGCCTCGAGCTGCGCGTGCGCGAGGCCGCGCGCCTGGGATACAAGCGCCTCGTCGCGCCGGCCCACGCCGAGACGCCGCGCGTGGAAGGCCTCGAACTCATCCGTGTCAAGACGATCCAGCAGGCGATGGAGGAGCTGAGCTGATGCGAAGCGCGCACGAACTGTTCACCGATCTGGAAATCGCGGACGACCCCCGCCTGAAGGGCGACGGCCCGGGCGGCGGCGTCGAAACCCTCGACCCCGCCACCAACGAATCCATCGCGCGCATCGCCCTCGACGACGCCGCGTCATATGACCAGCGCGTCGAGCGCGCCCGCGACGCCTTCGCGAACTGGCGCGCCGCCCCCGCGCCGCAGCGCGGCGAGATCGTCCGCCAGATCGGCGCAGCGCTGCGCGAAAAAAAATCCGCCCTCGCCGAGCTCGTCTCCCTCGAAGTCGGCAAGATCACCGCCGAGGGCGCCGGCGAAGTGCAGGAGGCCATCGACATCGCCGACTTCGCCGTCGGACTCTCACGACAGCTCTACGGCCTCACCATCGCCAGCGAGCGCCCGAACCACCGCATGATGGAGTCGTGGCATCCGCTGGGCCCCATCGGCGTCATCACCGCCTTCAACTTCCCCATCGCCGTGTGGGCGTGGAACGCCATGGTCGCCGCCGTCTGCGGCGATCCCATCGTCTGGAAGCCCAGCCTCAAGGCGCCCCTCGTCGCCATCGCCGCCAACCGCATCGCCGCGCAGGTCGCAAAGGACGCGGGCCACGACGGCGTCTTCGAACTCGTGATCGGCGCCGACGATGTCGTCGGCCGGCGTCTCACCGATGACGAGCGCCTCCCCCTCATCAGCGCCACCGGCTCCTGCGCCATGGGCCGCGCCGTCGGACAGCGCGTCGCCGCGCGCATGGGCCGCTCCCTCCTCGAACTCGGCGGCAACAACGCCGTGATCGTCACCGACGACGCCGATATCGACCTCGCCGTCCGCGGCATCCTCTTCGGCGCCGTCGGAACCGCCGGGCAGCGCTGCACCACCACGCGCCGCCTCCTCGTCCAATCGGGCGCGTCGGACGCGCTCGTCAATCGCCTCGTGAAGGCCTACCGCTCGCTGCCCATCGGCGACCCGCGCGAAGGAGGGACCCTCGTCGGCCCGCTCATCGAGCCCGCGTCCATCGACCGCATGCTGAGCGCCCTCGATCGCGCGAAGCAGGAGGGCGGCGACGTCCTCATCGGCGGCGAGCGCATCGACCGCCCCGGCAACTTCGTCACGCCCGCCATCGTGCGCATCCCCAAGGGCCGCGACCTGCCCATCGCGCAGGAAGAGACCTTCGCGCCGATTCTCTACGTCTTCGAGATCGACACCATCGAAGAGGGAATCGCGCTCAACAACGGCGTCCGCCAGGGCCTCTCCAGCGCGATCTTCACGGCCAGCGTCCGCAGCGCCGAGCGCTTCCTCTCGCCCGCCGGCAGCGACTGCGGCATCGCCAACGTCAACCTCGGAACCAGCGGCGCCGAAATCGGCGGCGCCTTCGGAGGCGAGAAGGAGACCGGCGGCGGACGCGAGTCCGGCTCCGACTCCTGGAAGGCCTACATGCGCCGCCAGACCGCCACCATCAATTACGGAACCGATTTGCCCCTCGCCCAGGGCATCACCTTCGGCTGAGCGCGACCCGTCAACTCCCCGCGATCTGCTCCAGCGCCTCGATCGCCACGTCGATCTCCTCGTCCGTCGTGTACGCCCCCGGCGAGAGCCGCAGCGCGCCATGCGGAGCGGTTCCCATCGCCTCGTGGGCGCCCGGCGCGCAGTGCAGACCCGCCCGCGCCGCGATGGAGAAGGACTCATCGAGAATCCCGCCCGCCTCCGCGCTGCTCATGTTGCGGAAGACCATCGACACGCCGTTCGTGCGCCGCTCGACGCCGGGCGGCCCCAGCACGCGGATCATGTCGAGATCAAGGATCGCGTCCAGCAGACGCTGCACATGCACATGCTCGCGCGCCAGGCCATCCTCCGGCGCGTGCAGCAGCGCGGCGCGCAGACCCGCGAGCGCGACCGTGTTCGGCGTCCCGGGCTCGAACCGGCAGGGCAGCTCATGCGGATTCGCCTCCGACAGCGAGTCCGACCCCGTGCCGCCCTGGCGCAAGGGCTCGACGCGATCGATCCCGTTGTCCGGGTCGTACGCGCGCGGACCCATGAAGAGCCCGCCCAGCCCCGTCGGACCGAGCAGCGACTTGTGCGTCGTAAACGCGACGAAATCCGCGCCCATCGCTTCGACATCGATCTCCAGCATCCCCGCGCTCTGCGCCGAATCGACCAGATACAGCGCCTCCGGGCGCCGCTCGCGCAGCAGCCGACCAACCTCCGCAACCGGCTGAACAGTCCCGAGCGCATTCGACGCATGCATGCACGCGACCAGCCGCGTTCGCTCGTTCGTCGCGCTCACGACCTCCTCCGGATCCACGAACCCCTCCGCGTCGCAGCCGACGATCGTCGAGTCGATCTCGCCCTGCCGCGTCATCTCCAGCAGCGGACGGCGCACGGCGTTGTGCTCGAGAATCGTGAAGACGACGTGCGGCTTCTCCCCCTCGCCGCGGGCGCGATCGATGACGCCCTGAATCGCCATATTCGTCGCGTCGGTGCAGCCCGACGTGAAGATCAGCCGCTCCGGATTCTTGATGTTCAGCTTCTGCGAAAGCAGCCGCCGGCAATCGTCGACCACCTGCGTCGCCTGCCGCGCATGGCAATGCCCCGCCCGCCCCGCCGAGCCGGCGCACGTGTTCAGAAACTCCGCCATCGCCTCCGCCACTTGCGGCGGCTTGGGCCACGACGTCGCGCCGTTGTCGAGATAGATCACGGACCCATTCAATGCATCTGCTTCCGCATCCGCCGCACCCACGCTCCGTAGCGGATGATCGCCCGAACAAGTTCGAGCCGCGATCGAGGATACCCCCGACCGAACGCGGTGTGCAGGCGCCACGTCCAGTAGCGCCCCCTGAAGCGAAAACGCGTCAGCCAGGCCAGCCGAAAAAGCTCGTACAGGGCGCCTGGGACATCCCGGAGACGGGTCAACGCCGCGACCTCCCGCGCCTCACTTCAGCTCCTCCGGGAGTTCCCCGTGCAGCGCCTTCAGATCCTGCGCCCGCTCGGCGGACATGACGAGCGTCGCGTCCGGCGTATGCACCACCACCAGCCCCTCCACCCCCAGCAGCGCCACACGATGCACGCCCTCCGCGTTGAAGACGAACGTCTCCTTGCAGTCATGCATCGAGATCGCGCCTTTGCCTGCCCCCGCGGTGCGCACGCCCGAAGCGTCCGGCGTCAGCGTCTCGGCGTACGACGACCACGCGCCGACGTCGCGCCACGAGACGTCCGACATGACGGTGCAGATCGTGAAGCGATCATCCTTCGCCGCCGGCTCCATGATCCCGTAGTCGACGCTCGTCTTGGGCAATGTCGGATACACCTCTTCCAGAACGCGCCGCTGGTCGACGCCGCCCCACGCCTCCGCGATGCGCATCAGCCCCGCGTGCGCCTCCGCCTGAAACGCCTCGATCGCGCGCAGAATCGTCGACGCCCTCCAGATGAACATCCCGCTGTTCCAGCCGAAATCGCCCGACGCGACGTATTCCTCCGCCGTCGCCAGATCCGGCTTCTCCACGAAACGGCGCACGCCGAAGGCGCGCCCCGTGCCGCCGTCAATGTCGATTGCCGCGCCGCGCTCGATGTAGCCGAAGCCCGTCGCGGGATGCGTCGGCGCGATCGAGAGCGTCGCCAGCCTTCGCTCATCCTCCTCGACGAGTCGAAAGGCAAGATCCGCGTCGCGCTGAAAGTCCGCGACCGGCTCGATCAGATGATCGGCCGTGAAGACGCCCATCGTCGCGCCAGGATTGAGCTTCTCGACGACCGCCGCCCCAAAGCCCACGGCGTTCAGCGTGTCGCGCCCGACGGGCTCGCCCAGAATCTGCGCATCCGGGATGTCGGGCAATGTCGTGCGGATCAGCGGCCGATGCGCCTCGCCCGTGCACAGCAGCACGCGCTCCCGCGGAACGAGCCCTTCGAGCCGCTCCACCGCCAGTTCGAGCAGCGACTTGCCGTCGATGAGCGGCGCCAACTGCTTGGGCGTCGCCTTGCGGGAGAGCGGCCACAGCCGAGTCCCCGCGCCGCCGGCCATGATCAGGGCATAGCGCATGCCCGCACGGTATCGCACCGGGCTTGCTCGTCCAGTCCGGACGTGTTATCGGGTCTCAATCCGGGCGCGCCGCGAACGCCGCCGCCAGCAGCGCGTCGGCCGACTCGGGATCCGCCCCGCCATCGATCGCCCGCTGCACCAGCCTCTGGGCGTCCACCTCCGTCTCCCCCAGCCGCAGCAGCGCCGAGACCGTCTGCTCCACCGCCGCGGACGCGATCGGCTTGGCCTCCAGCCCGCCCGCAGGCGCCTCGCCGCCTGTCAGGAAGGGATGCATCTTGTCCTTGAGCTCAAGGACGATCGTCTCGGCCGTCCGCTTGCCGATCTCGGGCAGCTTCTGAAGGGCGCGGGCGTCCTCGTCGACGATGGCGCGGGCGATCTGGGGAACAGGCGCCGCCATCGCCCGCAGCGCCTTGCGCGCGCCGACGCCCTTCACGCTCGTGAACAGATCGAAGAAGCGGCGATCGTCCAGCGTGGCGAAGCCCAGGATGCGGGGCGTGAAGGACGACCCCTGCGTCGTCGAATCCAGCAGCTCGCGCGTGTGCAGCGTGATCGTCCGCCCCGCCTGATCGACCAGCTCCTCCGCAAGAAACCGCGGCAGGAGGATCTCCCACGCCAGGCCCAGCCCCTCCGGCGCAACGACGGCCCGCCCGTCCTCGATATGCTCCAGCGTTCCCGTGATGCGCGCCAGCATGGCGGACAAGGATACCGCGAGAGAAAGGCAGGCAGATGGCCAGCGCGATCGTTCTGGGCGGCGGCATGGTGGGGCGGGTGATCGCGGCCGATCTCCTCCGCGAGGGCGGCTTCGAAGGCGTGACCCTCGCCGACGTCAGCGAGCGCTCCCTGGCGCGCGCGCCGAAGGGCGCCGAGACCCGACAACTGGACTTGTCGGACGCCGCCGCGGTCACCGACGCCGTCGCGCCCTTCGACCTCGTCTGCGGCGCGAGCCCCAGCCGGCTCGGCCTGTCCGTCCTGCGGGCCGTCATCGAGGCGGGCAACCCCTACTGCGACATCTCCTTCATGCCCGAGGACGCCCTCGCCCTCGACGCGCTCGCGAAGGAGCGCGGCGTCACGGCCATCGTCGATTGCGGCGTCGCGCCGGGGATGAGCAACCTCCTCGCCGGCTCCGCAGCCGCGACGTTCTCCCCCTGCGAGCGCATCGACATCGCCGTCGGCGGCATTCCGGAGCGCCGCGTGGCGCCCTTCGAATACAAGGCCGGCTTCGCGCCGGGCGACGTCATCGAGGAATACACCCGCCCCGCGCGCCAGGTCGAGGGCGGGCGCATCGTCGTGAAGGAGGCGCTGTCGGAAGTCGAGACGTACGAGCTCCCCGAGGTCGGGACGGTCGAGGCGTTCAACACTGATGGCCTGCGCAGCCTCGTCCACACGCTCGACGTGCCGAACATGACGGAAAAGACGATCCGCTGGCCCGGACACGCGGATCTCATGCGCGCCTTCCGCACCGCCGGGTTGTTCGATGAGTCACCTGTGGATGTGCGCAGCGAGAGCGGAGCCACCGTCCGCGTGCGCCCGCTGGACGTCATTTCGGCGCTGCTCTTCCCGAAGTGGACGTACGAGGAGGGCGAGGTGGATCTGACGGTCCTGCGCGTCTCCGCCATTGGCATGAAGGGCGGAGTGCGCAAGTGTTCCACGTGGAACATGCTGGACCGGCGCAGCCCCGAGACCGGAGAGACCAGCATGGCGCGCACAACCGCGTTCCCCTGCGCCATCGTCGCCCGCATGCTGCTGGATGGAACCTTCACGGAGCCAGGCGTTTACGCACCGGAGCGCCTCGGGCGCGAGCCGAAGATCGTCGAGCGGATTCTGAATGAGCTCGCCAAGCGCGGCGTGCGCTATGAGCACCGCGAGCAGATCGTCGATCAGCCTTGACAATCAGCCCTGCGCGGCCAGCGCCTCCGCTGCGGCGCGGGCGCGCTCGATCAGCGCGTCCACCGACGGATCCTGCAAGCCTGAGTAGAGCCCGAGGATCTTCCCTTCAGGTCCGACCAGAACGAAATGGCTGGGATGGACGATGTTTTGCATCGTCTCGCCGTCGCTCAGGTCGATCGTGCGCTCATCCTCCTCGAGCGGGCGCAGCTTCAGGCCCTCGTGCACGATGCGCTGCACCTGTTCGATATCGCCCGTCGCGAACGTCCACGTGGAAAGATCGGCGCCGGTGTGCGTCTCGCCCGTCTCCGGATCGCGCCAGGAGATCGTCCTCGCGCGCTCGAGCAGCCGTTCGGGCGTGTCGCGCTCCGGATCGACGCTGATCGAGAGGAACTGCACACCCGTTCCATCGAGGCGCATCTGCGCCTCCTTCATGTTGGTCTTCATCACGGGGCAGATGAAGGGGCAGTTCGAGAAGAAAAAGTCGACGACGGTGAGCTCGCCCCGGAAATGCTCCTCCGTCACGGGCTCGCCCGATTGATTGACGAGCTCGAAGGGCGGGATCTCGAGTTGATCCATGTAGGGGTCGGGCGCGAGCGGATTGGCGACGGGCGCCGCTTCCGCGGCGTCCGAATCCCGAGCGATGGCGCGCGAGACGACGGTCGCGATCAGAAAGCTGAGGCCCACGACGCCGATGAGCGCCGAGAGAAGAATCGCGGTCAGCCGAATCGAACTCTGCATGGATTGGGACATGGGACTCGATCATAGGATTCGATCGCGCCCTTCCGCTCGATTCGCTCCCTCGGGCGCCGTCCTGAGTTGGCGCGCAAGCACCGGTAGCGGCGGGCCGCCGTGCCCGTCGGGGGAGTGTGGGTAGGCGTTGCAGACAGGCGGGCAGGGACGCCCGCCCTACCTGTAGGGGGGGAGAGTCGGCGCGGCGAACTGTTTCCGTAGCGAAGGAGAGACGGCTCGGAGAGCCGTCCCACCAGGAGAAGTAGGAGGGAGTAGAGAGGGGCAGGCAGCGCGGCCTGCCCCACCTGTAATGCGCGATGGACGCACAAGGACGGGCAGGCACGGCGGCCTGCCCCACCGGTTCTTTTTTGCATTCGTTTGCGCGTGCTGCGGACGCGCGGCGGGCAGTGACGCCCGCGGCTACCGGTAGAGCGGGGAGAGACGGCTCGGAGAGGCGGCCCAACAGGAGAGAGCGCTCGCCGCGGGAGAGGGGCGGATGGTTTACAGGATGGCCGCGAGGGCGGCGTCGCCGACGAGGGCGGCCATCACCACCGGCAGGTAGATCACCGAAGCGATGAAAACGAGGCGGGCGTCCTCGTCGGAGCGGCTGCGGGCGAAGCGGACGGTCGTCCACGCGAAGGCGCCGCCCGCCGTGAGCGCGATCAGCGCGTAGAGCCAGCGCGTCTCGCCGAAGAGCGCCGGCAGGACATGCGCCGGCGCGAGCGAGACGGGGATCAGCGTCGCGGCCCAGAGGAGCATGGCGGCGGCGGTGCGCCGCCCGCTCGGGTCGGTCACGGGCAGGACCTTGTAGCCGCCGCGGGCGTAGTCCTTGCGGTAGCGCCAGGCGATCGCGAGAAAGTGGGGGATCTGCCAGACAAAGATGATCAGGAAGATCGACCAGCCGCCCGGCTGCAGCAAGCTGCGCCATCCCTCGTCGGTCGCGGTGGCGGACCAGCCGATGAGCGGCGGCAGGGCGCCGGGGATGGCGCCGATGAGCGTCGCCGTCGGCGTCACCGGCTTCAGCGGCGTGTAGATGAGCAGGTAGGACGCCATCGTCGCCAGCGAGACCATCGCCGCGGCGGGCGTCGTGAAGACCCAGAGCACCACGACCCCGAAGACGGAGCAGCCCGCGCCGATGGCGAGCCCGGCCGACGCGGGAAGCCGGTTGGCGGGGAGCGGGCGGTTCTCGGTGCGCGGCATGGCGCCGTCGCGGACGCGCTCCATCCACTGGTTCAGCGCGTTGGCGCCGGCGGAGGAGAAGGCGGTTCCGACGACGCACATGAACGCGACGACGATGAGCTCCATCGGCGACCACGAGCGCCCGAGCGCGGCGAGGAAGAAGCCGACGCCGGCGGTGATGGTGACGAGGCGCGTGATGCGCGGCTTGGTGAGCTCGAGCGCGTCGGCGAGGAGCGTCGGCGCGGCGGCGTCCCGCGTCTGGACGAGGGCGGAAGCGCCCGGCGCGCTGCGTGGGAACCGGCTCATCGATGCTCCGGAGGAGGCGGGTCCGATGGGCTCGCGGGTGGCCGCGGGCGAGCCCGGGGGGACTGCAAGGATAGGCGCGAGGGCTCGATCCTGCGCGGGTCCGGAGGTCGGCGGAGCGGCCTGTGGGCCATGACAACGGGCCCGCGCCGGGGGTCATGCGGCGCGGGCCCGTGCAGGGCTGCGAGATATTGAATTGAGGCGGCGCCAAGGCGCGCGCGGCGGCGGGATCAGCCGCCCTCGTCCTCCTGCGTGTCGAGCGGGATGTCGAGGGGGAGCTTCACGAGCAGCAGGACGCGGGGGCGATCGGTCGGCGTGCGCACGTTGGAGCGATCGAAGACGGCGAGCCAGCGCTCCTCGAAGGTGGGCACGAGCTGGTTGAGATAGCCGTTGATGTCCTCGTCGCTGGTTCCGTTGACTTCGATCGCCTCGATGGCGGCGGGGTCGTACCCACGGATCATGAACCAGGCGGTGAAGACATCGCTGCGCGTGGAGGCGATGTTGCTGACGGCGCGGAAGAGTGCGAGGCGCTCTTCGACGTCGTCCGTCCCATCGAACTCGGGCACGACGTCCTGGCGGGGAATCAGGCGATTCGTGTCGCCGGTCGGACCGACGAAGGCGCCGGCGCGCGGATCGAGTGGATACTGCTCCGGCGTCGCGCCGGTCTGGTTGTTGGTGCCCTCGACGCCGAGCTCCATGAATCCAGCGAAACTCCGGTTGGCGGTGTCGGCGATCTCGCCGTTCTCGGCGTTGACGGCCCATCTCCCAAGAATCGAGAGCTCGCCGAGGTTGACGAAGCCCTTGATGTCCAGAGGATCTTCTTTCGGCTCGGTCGCGGGGAGATTGACGGGGCTTCGCAGGCCGTCGAGGTTTGTGAGCTCGACGGGCGATCGAACAGGCGGCGTAGCAACACCTCCTCGCTCCGCGCGCGTGCGTGTCCGGTATTCCTCGATCATCTTGATGCGGTCGTTGAAGGGCTGCGTCGTCTGCGTTGTGAATCCGTCCATCGCGATGACATTCCGCGTCCGCCAGTCGCGGAAGTCGATTTGGGGGAGCAGTTCGAGGACGGCGCGCGGGGCGGTGTTGATGTTGATGCGTCCGCGGATGAGCTCGCCGGGCGGGTCGAGGGTCTCGAAGGCGTCGAGGAGACGCGTGGCGAGGGGGACTTGGAGCGTCGCCGGAAGCGGCGTTACGCCGGACGGCGCGGTCAAATCGCTGCCCATGATGAAACGTGAGGGATCGAGGAGTCCGAGGTAGGGGTTCGACGCATTGGCGGCGTTGTAGAAGAAGTTCCAGTCGGCGCCGAGGTGCTCGCTGAAGGTCGTCCACGCGCCCTGGCCGGCGCCGGGGTTCAGGGGCGGCTGGAAGTCGCGCCCAGGTTCGACTTCGGGAGCAGCGTTGGATGCGTGCACGAAGGTGGTCGAGAAGGCGGAGACCTGCATGAGCTCGCTCTGGTATTGCAGCGGCCCGTCGGGCACGAAGAGCTGCATCGAGGGCATGCTCGGCAGTGGTGGATCGTCAAAGTCCAGGGCGCTCGCTGTGCTCAGCTCATCGACGAGATCAGACGCCGGCGGAACAGCGTCGGAGTCGAGCCAGGCTTGGATCGCGGGGTCGGTCTCGGCGCTGAAGGCGATGTTGTCGTTCGGACGCTCGATGATGTAGGCGGGGAAGCCCCCGAGGGGCGGAGAAGCGCTCGGGCGGCGAAGCGTGGCGGCGATGGCGATGCGGAAGGTGCCCTCCTCGATATCCGGCGAGGTCAGGAACGAGAAGGAGCGCGTGCCGGTGATCCGGGCGGGGAACGAGACGGCGGCGTCCGATGTCATGCGGTCGACGAGCACGGGCGTGGGTGATGCAGTCGGGTTTGAAACGCTGTTTCCCGGGCTCTCGACATCCCGGACCAGCAGGACTGACGCCGGGGATGATGTGTCGAAATCCCAGAGGATCGGGTCGCCCACGTTTTCTGATTCCGAGGTGATCGCATCGGGATCAAGCTCCAGCGTCGGACCGACGTTTCCGGGATCGATGAACTGGTCGACTGCACTCTGCCAATCGAGCGCCTCGTCCGGCAGGCCGTCTTGCTCGAGCGGCAGATACAACGTCAAGCGATCGCCGGGGGCGATGGTGGGCGAGCCCATGGCTTGCGAAAGTTCGAGCTCGATGATGTTCGTTCCATCGGTGATGATGGCCCGGTACTGCTCGACGGAAATGGCCTCTGGCCAGGGGTTGCCGATCTGGACGGCGATCAGCGATCCCACCTGATTGGCGTCCTCGCTTCCATCAAGCTCGGGCATGTTCTCGAAGCCCTGCCCGATTCGATCGTGCTGGTACACGGCGAGGGAATACGCGGCGCGGAGGAAGGGCTGGCGATCGAGGCCGACGATGGTGACGCCGTTTTCCGGCAGGCCGACGTACTCCGGTCGAAGGAGGTCCGGCGCGTCGTCGTTCTCGGGCAGCTCGCCGAAGGGCAGCTTGGTGGTCAGGACGGTGGGGGCGTTCTGCAAGGTCGTCCCCGTCGCGCCGTTCGGCGTGGGGAAGAGGCGGGCGATGGTGGGCCTGGATTGCAGCGATTCGTCCTCATCTACCGCGTCGGCGAGGTTGACGGCCCATGACGCGGCGCGGAGCAGGGCGTAGGAGGCGCCGACCGGTTGTCCCACGGCCATCAGGATTCGCTCGGCGGGGCTGTCGCCGTCGCTGCCGCCGCCGTAGTGGAAATCCTGCGTGATGAAGCCATCGGGCACGCCGCGGAAGAGGCGGCGCTCGCCGGTCTCGACGGCGAGGGGCGCCAGCGCCCAGAGGGCCGCCTCGTAGGAGCGGCGGATGAGATCATCCCGGCGCTTCTTCGGGCTGACCGTCTCGGCGTTGAACGGTGTGCGGATGGAGGGGAAGTCGTTGACAGGAACCTTCCGCGTGAGCGCGCTCGAGCTCGAGAAGTTGGGCACGGGGGAGGCCCGCCCTTCGCCGCTGATGGTCGTCAGGTGGCGGCGGAAGTCCTTCTGGATGCGCTCGATGCGATTGTCGGTCGTCATGGGCGGCGAGACGCCCGGGCTGGGGTCGCGGGCGATCGAGCCGAACTCGCCGGGCTGTCGGCTGCGCATAATGCCGATCTCGTCGTCCGGCTCGTCGGAGCTGGGGAGGAAATCGAAGTTTCCGTATCGGTCGAAGCGCTGCTCGATCCTGGAGAGGACGCGCTCGTAGTTGAAGCCCCAGTAGGCGCGGAGGTCGATCTCGTCGGACTGGGGGATGAAGGAGAGGCGCGTGAGCAGGCGGCGGTCGGGCGCGGCGGCGGCGTGGCGATAGAAGATCTCGCGCTGGAGGCGGTCCGGGCCCTGGAAGGGGAGGTAGTTCTGCGAGGAGTTGACGTAGTCGTCCTGAATCGAGGGGGTGGGCGTATCGGGCTGCGGGACGGTGAGCAGATCGAGATAGGGGTTGGGGCGGTTGGAGTCGGTCGTTTGCGATTCCAAGGAAAGATCAAGGAGCTGATCGAGCCCCTCTTCGAGACGGAAGCCGGCGGCCTCCTGTGCGCCGAGTCCTCGGACGTGTTTCTCGAAGGCCTGTGCGAGGTTGCTGGGCTGGACGGAGCTGAAGCGCAGGTCGGGATGGCGGCGGTCCCAGGTGTCGGAGGCGAAGACGCGCAGCAGGCGGTTGAAGTCGACATCGGCGGGGGTGAGGCCGGTCGCGAAATGCTTGTCCGCGGCGCCGCCGTCGCTCGGGTTTTCGACGGGCGTGCCGCTCATGTGGGCGTTGATGTTCGCCATCGCGGAGTTGTCGATGATGCGCGTGGCGATGACCCAGCGCAGGCCGAAGAGGCTGCCGAAGACATCGAGCTCCTGCCAGCGCGCATCGGGGAAGCCGTCGTGATCGACATCGACCCAGAAGCGCTCATCGTCGCGCTCGAAGCGGATCTCGGGATCGCTGGGATCGGCGAGCTCGCCCTTCTGGAAGTTGTAGATGTCTTGATCCACGCCGAGCCAGGGGCCGTTGCGCTCCGATGTCGGCAGACCGGGATCGTTCCAGTGGGCGGAGAGATCCGCGGCGGGGTTGCCGCGGTTGTTCTCCTCCTGGACGAAGAATTGCCCGGGATCGGCGAAGAGTCCGTCGTCGCGGACCCAGGCGTCGAAGTCGCCGTCATTGTCGGTGTCGCGCAGGCGGTAGGCGGAGCGGAGGTTGGTGATCTGGGGCCAGGTGTCCCAGGTGTTTTGGAGATAGGAGCCGAAGTCGCCGACGCGATCCTGCTGTCGGACGGGCTCGGAGGCGGCGAGCCAGGCGTCGTCGGGATAGGCGATGCTGGGGCCGCTTGCCGGATTGAGCTCGAGGAGGGCGCTGGTGGGCGGATTCGGATTGCTCTCGCGGTCCTCGCGGGTTCGATCGTCGAAGGTGAGGTCCCTCGACGGCGAGTCGTCGTTCATCGCTACCTGGGGGTAGTCGAAGAACTCGCCGTCTTCGAAGGCGAGGGGCCAGACGGAGGGGCTGGTTGGATCGCTGGGGTCGGCGCGGCGGGGGGTGGTGGAGTTGACGATCTTGTTGCCGAAGAGGTCGGCGGTGAGGATGGCGCGGATCTCGGAGACGGCGGCGGTCACCTGCTGCTGGAAGGAGACGTTGTCGGAGTAGGCGGCGACGCTGTTGCGCTCGAGCCGGATGACGGTGACGTAGGCGGCGGCGAAGACCGCGAGCACGGCGATGACGGCGACGGCGAGGATGATGACGCTTCCTCGACGTGTGCGCTTGAACCGGCGTCTTGTCTTTTTCTGCGCGCTCATGGGCGCTCCTTTCAACATCTTTTCTCTCCCCACGGGATGCGTTTCCCCGCGCCCCGGAATGAATCCGCATCGTCTCCGCCGTCAGTCGGCGGAGGGGTTGATGCGGTAGATGAACTCGAAGTCCTTGCCGCCGGGGATGCGCCCCTGCGGGTCCTGAAGCGTCATGCGGATGCGCAGGAGGATGTCCTTGGGAATGGAGGCGGTGTATTCGCCCTCTGAGTCTGGTCGGCGGAAGGGCCAGATGGCGAGGTATTCGACGGGCTGGCCGCCGTCGAGGGGCGCACCGCGGGTTTCGATGACGCTGTATTGCCACGCGCGATCTTCGGGGATGTTGGCGAAGGTCCCGTTGGCGTCATGCAAGATGAGGCGACTGGGGCGGAAGCGGGTGTCGCTGACGGAGCGGTCGAAGAAGTTGACCTCGGGGAGATAGGCGCCTTCGCCGAAGTTGGCGCTATTCACGAAGTTGACGTCGCTGCTGGGTCGCTCCTGCTTCCAGAAGCGCCAGGAGGAGCGGGAGCGGTTTGCGTCGTCCTCGTCGAGGACGGAGATGTCGAACCAGATGAGATCGCCGGCGCGGACGTCGGGCTCGTCGTCCCCGTCGATGTCGATGTCGCGCAGAGCGGTGGCGCCGTCGGACCAGGCGATCTCGAAGTTGCTGCATCGGCTGGCGATGGCGGCGTGGAGATCCATGACGGCGTCGGTGGGCTGGATGTTCTGGCGCTGCGAGTCGAGGCTCTGGCCGAGCCTGGGGCCGCGCTTGATCTCGGGGGGATCGGAGACGGCGAGGAGGCGCGTCATCGTGCCGGCGAGGGCGCTGCGGAGCTGGAACTCGTTGAACTGCTGGGCGCTCAGGGGTCCGACGTTGTTGTCGGTCCGCTGCCAGAGGGGGCCGTTGATTTTGTCGAAGTCGTCGGCGCTTTGGCGCGTCTCGCTGGGATCGGCGGGGAGGCCGTCGGAGTAGGCGAAGCCGTCGGAGGGGAGCGTCGAGCCGGGGTTCCAGTCCACGTCGGCGCCCTCGAGCCAGCGCTGGACGTCTTCGCGGCTCTGTGCGGCGATGTCGGTGCGGCCCCAACTCAGGGCGCGGGCTTCGGGGAAGTCCTCCTGGAAGAGGAAGTCGGCGACGTCGACCTCGTTTACGACTTGATCGATCTGCTCGAAGACGTCGGGCCAGCGCTGGTAGGTCTGCATGTCGCGGATGTAGGGGACGAACTCGCGTCCGTTTCCGATGGGTGAGACGTTCTGGTTGCGCTCGCCGACGACGCCGCCGCCCTCGCCGGGCAGGAGCAGGGCTTGGCGGGCGAGGATCCAGTCGGCGGCGAAGGTGTTGAGCCCGGTGACGGTGGGGGGGATGCCGGTGGAGGGCTGAGCGCCCTCGTCGATCCAGCGGTTGGTGGCGCCGACGGGCTGGCCGAAATCGCCGTCGGGGATGAAGACGCGATCGGGCCCGAGGCGGGGGGAAGTCTCGGGGTTCTCGGGGGGCCATGTGGGATCGGGGACGGGGCGGAGGGCGTGCCCGTAGTAGATGCGGGCGTGCGGGGCGGAGAAGGTGGGGCGGGGGGGCTGCTCCTCGGGGTCGTTGTCGCCCTTGAGCTGATCGAGCTGGAAGGAGGAGAAGACGCCGCCATCTGAGAAGCCGCGGGCGATGAAGGCGAGCTCATCGAGGCGTCGCGTGACGGCGCGGCTGCCTTCCTCATAGGGGGCGAGGCCGGCCTGGATGTCGAACTGGCGGTCTTGCTCGGAGAGATAGAGGGCGACCTCGCCGTCGTCCTCATCGACGTTGCCGTCGCGGTTGATGTCGCCGACCTCGCGCATGCGGATGACGATGAACGTCTCGTCGGCGGGCGTGTTGTTGAGCGCCTCGATGTCGTCGCGGAGCTGGCGCTCGAAGGCGCGGGCGATCTGGTCGATCCCGGCCGAGGCGGTTCCGACGTTCACGATGCCGCTGATCGACTGGAAGATCTGCCCGATGCCGACGGTGAGGACGGCGACGATGCCGATGGCGACGAGCAGCTCGGTGAGCGTGAAGCCGCGGCGCCGGCGTGTGGGCAGGGCTCGGAAGATGGCTCGGATGCGTGTGCGCATGGCGGGGGTCAAGGTCAAAAGGGCGAAGTCAGAAGGGTGAACTCGTCTGGAAGACGCGGGCCTGGATGGGTTTGATGCGCCATTCCGCGCGGTCCTGGGTGAGGCTTTCGACGACGGGGTTGAAGGTCCAGACGTCGATGGAGGTCTCGTTGTCGAAGTTGCTGAGCATGCTGCTGCCGTTGACGCGGGGGGAGTCTTCGAGGAAGGCGAGGACGCGTCCGGTGGGTCGGCCGTTGTCGGGATTGCGCTCCGGCTGCTGGGCGAGGATCTGAACGGGGGCGTCGGCGCCGGGGTCGTTCGCGCCGGTGCTTGCGACGAGCAGGATCTGCCCGGGCTCGAAGAGCGTCTTGGCGTCGACGCCGGCGCCGCCCGGTCCGCCCGGGAGGCGCTCGTCTTCAAAGGCGATGTAGAAGCGCTCGGTGAGGTCGTCGAAGCCGAGTGAAACGTCCTCGACCTCGCGGACGAGGCCCTCGTTCCCCTGCGCGTCGGCGGCGGTCTCGGGGGGGATGAAGGAGAAGACCTGGTTGTTGTCGAAGTCGGGCGTGGAGAGGGGCTGGAGGGAGTAGGAGAAGATGGTGTACTGGAGCCCGCCGCTCCCGGGCAGCGTGCGCAGGAAGAGGGCGTAGCCCATGATGGGGCGGCGCCCGTTCGGGAAGCGCTCGTCCTCCTCGAAGATGAAGCGATCGCTGAGCGAGACGAGGCGGGCGTTCTTGAACTGGTACTCGATGATGTCGATGCGGCTGATGAACTCGTCGTCACCGACGTCGATGGAGAACTGGAGGAACGCGCGCTGGCCGAAGGAGGTTGACTGCTCGGCGGTGTCGAGGAGGAGGAAGTCGCCGAACTCGGAGGGGAAGGCGTTGGGGTCAGGGAAGCCAGGCGGCGGCGCCGCCGATTGCATCTGAAGGCCCTCGAGCGTGTCGAAATTGATGTCGAAGCTTTGGGAGAAGGGTGTTCTCATCATCTCGCCGAGGAGGTCCGGTCGATCTGTCAGCGGCTCGGTCGTGTCGTCCGGCTGGAGTGTCGCCTGGTCGAAGAAGGGGTTGCCGCTGCGGTCCTCATCATCGGGGGCGAGCAGGACGAAGGGATCCATGACTTCGAACACGATCTCTCGCGCCATGGCCGTGTCAACGGACTTGATCACGACGCGCACCTTCAGGGAGCTTGGGATCACGCGATCGTGCGGGAGCGAGAAGGCCCGCTGGCCCCCGAAGGCGCTTGTCTGCTGCCTGAGGTCGAAGCGGAGCTCGTCCCTGATCTCCTCGTGCGTTCCGAGCCCGACGCCCTGCTGTCGAAGGTTCTCGTCGAGGTCGGGATCGGGCACGCTGTACCAGCCCGGGAGCGGCTGGGCGTCGATCACGGAGTAGATGAGCGGGGGATCGTTGAAGGGGTCGACGGTCAGGGCGGGGTCGTTCGGCGCGGACCCGACGGCGAACCACTGCCCGGCGTTGACGCCGGCGTCCGCGAGCCCCGGGCCTTCGAGCGTGCCGAGTGTGCGCGAGAGGATGGCCTCGCCGTTGCGGGCGAGTCCGACGGACTGATTCTCGCGCGTGGATCGCTGCTGCTGGGTGGCGGTTCCCGCGAAGATGGCGGTGAGGGAGAGGATGCCGAGCCCGAGGATCACGATGGCGAGCATGACTTCGATGAGCGTGAAGCCGCGGACGCGCTGATTGTCACTGCGAATGTGGATCATGGATCACCTCTTGATGACGGCGCCGGTGTAGCGGTTGAACCCGAGAATGACGGCGTTGTCGTCGATCCATTCGCTGACGCGCCGGACGCCCTCGTCGAGGCTGGAGAAGCCGAGCTCGAAGGCCAGTTGGAAGCGGGTGGGCTCGCCCTCGCGGGCGCTGGATGAGTCGGGTCGGAGGCGCCAGGGCTCCTCGACGCCGGTTCCGGAGGCGAGGCGGTTGAGATTGACGACGGCGAGCTGGCTGGCGGCGCGGAGGATGACCTCGGGGTTCTGTGTCCAGGTGTCGCCGGTGGCGGTGGGTTGGGCGTCGCCGAAGGGGGCTTCGATCTCGGGGTCGAAGCTGAGAGGATCGTCGAAGGGGACGGCGTCGGGATCGTCGAGGAAGTAGGGCAGGTCGGGATACTCGATGTAGAGGCTTGGGAAGCTGGACGCGCTTCCGATGCTGGGGGTGGTCTCGATGGAGCCCTCGGGGCTGAAGAGGATGCAGAAGCTGTTGGCGTGGCGAACGGCCTCCTCCTGCGGATCGCTGCTGCGACCGCCGGCGGCGCTGTCGTACCAGGGATCGTCGTTCTCCTCGACGAAGAGGCGGGCATCGTTGCGCGGGAAGATCCAGGGGATGAGGCGCTCGCGGGAGTCCTCGTCGATGATCTCGCCGGCGTACCAGGCGGAGGTGTCGCGGTCGATCTGCTCGTCTTCGGGCTCGAGGAGGAAGCTGAGGCCGAAGACGGCGGTTCCGGTCGGGAGGCGGACGGAGGCGGCGCCAGTCTGGGGGCGCATGACCAGCGCCTGGTTCTCCCTCTGCGAGTTGGAGACGTTGGTGAGCGATCCGGCGTCGCTGGCGAGCTCGAGTGGCAGGAGCGTGAAGCGCTGCTCCTCGATGTCGAAGAGGAAGGCGACGGCGGTGTAGCGCTGCGTGCGCATGGCCTGGGCGCGGGCGTTGCCGAGCGTGGCGCTGACGGTGTTGACGGCCGCGGAGAAGTTGGCGGACTCGATGAGTCGCCCGATCGCGGGCACGGAGACGGCGACGACGAGGACCGTCACGGCGATGACGACGAGCAGTTCGACGAGCGTGAAGGCGGCGCGCCCCCGGAATGTCAAGCGCGTGTGTGTCATCGGACGCTGGTGTTGAAGCCCTGTGTCAGGTTGGCGTTCTCGAGGGGGTTGACGTCGTAGGAGTAGAGGTTGTCCTCGAGTCCGGCGACGGCCTGCTCGGCGAACTGGGGGTCCGTCGTGGGCGCGCCGGCGGAGGTGGTGAACTCGATGGTGGAGCCGTAGAGCTGGTCGGGCCCGGCGGAGAAGAAGTAGGGGCGGCGGTTCTGGCAGCGCCCGTAGAGGGACTGGGCCAGGTCGTTGTCGGGGTGGACGTAGTAGATGAGCTGCTGCTCGGCGAGGGGCCAGGGCGATCGCCAGTTGGAGCTCTCCCAGGCGTCGAGAATGGAGGGGAAGCGGTCGGGATCGTCCGCGGGGGCGGTGTTCTCATCGCCCAGGGTGAGGACCTGGAAGCGATCGGGGATCTGGGCGATGACGCTGCTCACCTCGCCGAAGGGGCTGGCCTGTCTGATGAAGACGGCGGCGTCGGGCCATCGGACGTGGGACTCGCCGTTGAACTCGTGATATGCCGCGCCCTGGATCGCGCCCTCCCTCATGGCCCCGTCGGTTCCGCGGTAGTGGGGGCCCGGAGTGTCGGCGTACTGGTCGGGGTCGTAGATGGGGATGGCGCTGCGGTTGGAGGCGAGGAACTCTTCGAGGGCGCGGTCGAGCGAGGAGAGCACGCCCTGGGTGATGTTGCGGCGCTGCGTGGCGACGAGGGCGCCGCCGGCGGCGAAGAGCAGCGTGATCAGGATGCCGATGATGGCGATGACGACCAGCAGCTCGACGAGCGAGAAGCCCCGGGGGCGAGGAAGGGATCGGCGCGGCGTGGGCGTGTGTCGGGCGGTGGTCATGGCAGCACCCGGACGTTGTCGCGGATCGTCTCGAAGAGGAAGTCGAACTCCTCGCCCGAGAGGGCCTGGAAACGGTCCTGGTTGCTGAAGTCGGAGGCGATCTCCTCGGTGACGAATCCGAGGTTTTCCTCGCTTCCGCTCGGGAGTTGGGGATCGGCGTCGGCGAAGATCTCGTCGGATCCGGCGGAGAGGAGCGCGTAGCCGGCGCCGAGGAGGTCGCGATCGAAGCGTGTGGAGAGGGGTTGGCCGGCGCTCCAGTTCTCGAGGACGTCGGGGTCGAGGAGCTCGACGGGGACGCGATCGAGCGCGAACTCGTCGGGGTTGTCGCGATCGCGGGTGGGCCAGTTGCGGTAGTAGCGGATGGGCTTGCCCCAGGCGTCGAGGAAGACGAAGAAGCCCTCGAACTCCTCCTTGAAGAGGGCGTCGGTGGTCTCGCTGGGGAGGCCCGCGTCTTCGGAGACGAATCCGTCGCGGAGGGAAAAGGGGGCGTCCTCGTCGACGCGGGCGAAGAACTGCCCGGAGCCGCTGGCGGTGTCCATGTAGGGGCCGTAGACGCGTCCGGTGCGGATGGGGCGCTGGGTGTCGCGGTCGCGCGCGCCGCCCCAGGAGCGGTCGGGCCCGGGGTCGTGGAATCCGGGCCCCTCGACGCCGTCGTGGCGTGCGGGGTCGTCGCTGTCGACGCCGGAGAGGGGGCCGACACCGACGAGATAGATGGGAAGCGTGAGGACGCTGTAGAAGCGTTGGCGTCCGAGCTTGACGCCGGCGTCGTCGAGGGAGGTGGTGACGGCGAGGCGGTCGTCGGAGGCGCCGGCGGAGGGATCCTCATGGAGCAGCGGGGGGAGATAGTCGAAGTCGGCCTCGAACTGTTCGATGGCGATGGAGATTCCGCGCATAAGGGAGGAGGTTGCGGCGCGTTTGCCCTGCTGGAAGGCGCGCGAGACGGCGACGCCGGTGATGCTGATCAGCGCGATGAGGATCAAAATGACGACGAGGAGCTCGACGAGCGTGAAGCCGTCGCGTCGCGCGGGGGTTGGATTGTGGAGGCGGTGGGAAGCCATGGAGCTCCTCTCGGGGGACGGCTCGGCGCGTCGGTTATTGATTGAGGCTGTTGATGAGCGTGACCATGGGGAGGAACATCGCGAGGACGATGGTGCCGACCATGCCGCCCAGGACGATGACCATGACGGGCTCGAGGAGGGAGACGAGGCCTGCGATGGCGACGTCGACCTCCTCCTCGTAGTTGTCCGCGATCTTCATGAGCATGGAGTCGAGATCGCCGGTCTCCTCGCCGACGTCGATCATGTTGACGACGAGGGAGTCGCAGACCTTTGTCTCGCGCAGGGGCTCGGAGAAGGACTCGCCCTCGCGGATGGAGTCATGGACCTTGTTGAGGGCGCGCTCGTAGACCCAGTTTCCGCAGGTGTCGCGGGTGATCAGGATCGCTTCGAGGATGGGGACGCCGGCGCTGATGAGCGTGCCGAGGGTTCGTGTGAAGCGGGCGATGGTCGTCTTGCGGACGAGCTTTCCGAGGATGGGGATGAGGAGTGTGATGTAGTCCAGCGCGGCGCGGCCGGGCTTGGTTTTGCGGATGAGCTTGAGGAGGATGAAGATCACGAAGGGGGAGGCGATGACGAAGATGGCGCCCGGGATCTCCTGTCCGGGTTGGGTGCCGGCCATCCAGGCGCTGGTGTCGATGAGCCAGAGCGTCAGGGCCGGGAGTTCGATGTCGAAGTCCTCGAAGATCTCCTGGAACTTCGGGATGATGAAGACCATGATGGCGCTGAGAATGAGGATGGCGATGAAGATGACGGCGACGGGATAGATCATGCCGCCGATGACGCGCCGCTTGAGGCGCTCGGCCTTCTCCATGAACTCGGCGAGGCGCTGGAGGATGACGTCGAGGACGCCGCCGACCTCGCCGGCGGCGACCATCTTGGTGTAGAGGCGGTCGAAGACCTTGGGATGCTTGGCCATCGACTCGGAGAGGCTCATGCCGCCCTCGACGTCGTCGCAGACGGTCATGAGGGTGCTCTTGAGCTTGCCGGGCTTCTGCTGGATCTCGAGGATCTGAAGGGATCGCAGCAGGGGCAGGCCGGCGTCCTGGAGGGTTGACATCTGGCGCGTGAAGAGGGTGAGCTGCTTCTTGCTGACGCCGCCGATGGTGATGGCGCCGCCGCTCTTCTTTTTCTTCTTGGCGCCGCCGCCCTTTTTCTTCTTGTCGCCCTCCGCGCCGGCGGAGGCGGACTTCTTGACCTTCTGCTCGCGGACGGAGGTGGGGTAATGGCCCTGGAGCTTGATCCGCTGGATCGCCTCCTCGCTGCTCGAGGCCTCGATGGTCCCCTTCTCAGGTTTTCCGCTCGCGTTCAGAGCTTCGTATTGAAAGACCGGCATCGGTGCGTCTCCATCCGCTCAGGCTCCGGCGCGTCCTCGCGCGCCGGCGGCGGTCACTCTTCCTCGATGGTCTCCCGAACCACTTCGTCGATCGTCGTCAGGCCGTCGTAGATCGCGACGAGGCCCGACTCGCGCAAACTGCCCATGCCCTTGCGCCGGGCCGTGGTCTTGATCTTGGCGACGCTTTCGTCGTTCATCACCATGTCGCGTAGGTCGTCGTCCATGACGAGGATCTCGAAGATCCCGAGTCGGCCCTTGTAGCCCGAGCCGTGGCAGTTGTCGCAGCCCTTGCCGCGGAAGAAGGTGCGGCCCTTGACGTCCTCGGGCTTGAGCGCCAGCTCCATGAGCTGCTCCTCCGTGGGCTCGTACTCCTCCTTGCACTTCTTGCAGATCGTGCGCACGAGGCGCTGGGCGATGATGCCCTCGATCGTGGCTGTAAGGAGAAACTTTTCGAGCCCGAGGTCGATGAGTCGCACGATGGAGCTCGGGGCGTCGTTGGTGTGCAGCGTCGAGAAGACGAGGTGGCCCGTGAGGGACGCCTGGACGGCGATCTCCGCTGTCTCGAGATCGCGAATCTCGCCGACGAGGATGATGTCGGGGTCCTGACGCAGGAAGCTTCGCAGCGCCTTGGCGAAGGTCAGCCCGGCGTCGGGATTGATCTGACACTGGCAGAGGCCGTCGATGTCGTACTCGACAGGATCTTCCGCGGTGAGGATTTTCACGTCCACGTTGTTCAGCGCCGCGAGCGCGGCGTAAAGCGTGGTGGTCTTGCCGGAGCCGGTGGGGCCCGTGACGATGACGATGCCGTTGGGCTTGTGGATGAGGTTGTTGATCGTCTCGAAATCCTGCTCGCGCAAGCCCACGCGATCGAGGCTCAGCTCGACGTTCGAGCGATCGAGCACGCGCATGACGACCGACTCTCCGTGCATCGTCGGAAGCACGGCGACACGCAGGTCGATCGGGTTGCCCGCCACGACCAGCTCGACGCGCCCGTCCTGCGGAACGCGGCGCTCGGCGATGTCGAGGCTCGCCATGACCTTGATGCGACTGACGATCGCGGGCCCGAGATAGGCCGGGGGCGGGACCATTTCATAGAGAACGCCATCGATGCGGTAGCGCATCTTGAACTCGTCCTCGAAAGGCTCGAAGTGAATGTCCGAGGCCCGGTCCTTGATGGCCTGGAGGAGGACGAGGTTGAGGAGCTTGATGACCTTGTTGTCCTCGGCGACCTCGAGGACGGCGTCGAGATCGATGGAGTCGCCGCGACCCTGGAGGGCGGAGAACTTCTCATCGGAGGCGAGATCGCTGACGACGTCCGTGACGGACTCCGACTTGCTGTAGTGCTGCTTGATCAGCGCCTCGACCTTGGACGGGTCCGCCACACAGGCCTCGACCTTGAAGCCCATGAGCAGGCGCAGGTCATCGACGGCCCGGAAGTTGTCCGGGTTCTTCATGGCGACCTTCAGGCGGCGGCTGTCCTTGGAGTACTCGATGGGGACGACCTGGTAGGCCTGGGCGGTCTCCGCGGGAATCGCGCCCAGCGTCTCCTCGTCGAGCTCGAACTCATCGAGATCGACCCATCCCATGCCCGCCTGCCCGGCCATGGCTTCCTGGACATCCTGCTCCGTGACGTAGCCGAGCTCGATCAGGATCCGCCCGAGCGGGACCTTCTTCTCCCGCTGCTTCTGGATGGCGAGAGCCTCATGGACCTGCTCGCGCGTGATCCGACCCATCTTGGTCAGAACACGTCCGATTTTGCGATTCTTGAGTTCTGAGGGGTCAATCGCCATCCGGCAATCCTCTTTGAATGGGGCCGGCCCCGCCCCGGAAGCCCGGGGCCAGCCAGACAACTATTAGCGCCTCGGAATCCCTGTGTTCCAACGCACCCGGAGGCGATGGGCGCTTTTGAGGATAGGACATAGAGATTCCGATACAACAAAAAGATCAGCGGGCCATCTTCCGTGTGGTCGATTCGCCGACGTCCCTGTCGTAGAACGGGTTGTTCGCCCCTCCCCCCCTGTGCGAGGGAGTCTCACTCGGCGGAGGCGGGCTCGGCCTCGTCGAGTTCGGCGCGCCCGACCTGCCCGCCGGCTTTGTGGACCTTCTCGGTGAGGGCGCCGGGGTTCTTGCCTTTGTCGATCATCTCCTCCGCGGCGATCATGCCCTTGGAGTAGAGGGACCAGAGGTGGTCGTCGAGGAGCTGCATGCCGAACTTCTTTCCGGTCTGGATGGAGGAGTCGATGCGGAAGGACTTGTTGTCGCGGATGAGGTTGGCGATGGCGGGGGTGACGACGAGGAACTCGTAGGCGGCGACCATGCCCTTGGTGTCGACGCGGGTGAGCAGCGCCTGGCTGAGGACGCCGATGAGGGCGGTCGAGAGCTGGACGCGGATCTGGTTCTGCTGGGAGACGGGGAAGGCGTCGACGAGGCGGTCGATGGTCTTGGCGGCGCCGGTGGTGTGGAGGGTGCCGAAGACGAGGTGGCCCGTCTCGGCGGCGCGGACGGCGGCCTCGATGGTCTCGAGATCGCGCATCTCGCCGACGAGGATGACGTCGGGGTCCTGACGGAGGGCTCGGCGGAGGGCCTCGGCGAAGTTGGGGACGTCAGAGCCGACCTCGCGCTGGTTGACGATGGATTTCTTGTGGTGGTGGTAATACTCGATGGGGTCTTCCATCGTGATGATGTGGCGGTCGTAGCGCTCGTTGATGTAGTCGATCATCGTGGCCAGCGAGGTGGTCTTGCCGGAGCCGGTGGGGCCTGTCACGAGGAAGAGGCCTCGCGGGCGACGAACGAGCTCCTGGCACATCGCCGGCAGGCCGATCTGCTCGAAGGTGAGCAGTTTGTTGGGGATCTGGCGGAGGACGATGGCGATGTCGCCGCGCTGGCGGAAGACGGAGACGCGGAAGCGGGCGGCGTCGCCATAGGCGAAGCCGAAGTCCGTGCCGCCCTCCTCCTGGATCTCCTGCTGGCTGCGCTCGGGGGTGATGGACTTCATGAGGGCGACCATGTCGTCGGCGTCGAGCACCTTGGTCTGGAGATTGCGCAGCTCGCCGTGGAGGCGGAGGGTGGGGGGGCGTCCGGTGGTCAGGTGCAGGTCGCTCGCTCCCGTTTTGACCACTGTGTCCAAGAGACGATCGATCTGCACCGTCGACATGCCGCTCGCTCCTTCCGTTCGCTTCGTATCTCTCTCAGCCCTGATGGGTGCGGTGTCTCAACATGATCCTCTGGCTCAGGACTCCGCGCCCACGGGCGTCGAATCCTCGATTTCATCCGCGGAATCCATCCCCGCGACCTGGACGACACGCGCGATCTCGGCCGGGGTGGTGATGCCTCGCAGGATCTTGATCTTGCCGTCGTCGACGAGGGGGCGCATGCCCGACTGAAGTGCTGCGGCGCGGATCTTCTCGACGGGCGCCTCCTGGAAGGCCAGGTCGCGGACGCGGGAGTTCATCACCATGAGCTCAAAGATGGCCATCCGCCCCTTGTAGCCGGAGCCGAGGCACTTGTCGCAGCCGACGGGCTTGTAGATGGTCTTCGACTGCGCTTCCTCATGGGAGATGCCGACAAGCCTGAGGAACTTCGGGTCCGGATTCGGATCGGGCTCTTTGCAGGAGCAGAGCTTGCGGATGAGCCGCTGGGCGAGGACGGCCTGGATGGAGGAGGCGACGAGGAAGGGCTTGACGCCCATGTCGACGAGTCGGGTCATCGCGCTGGGGGCGTCGTTGGTGTGGAGGGTGGAGAAGACGAGGTGGCCCGTGAGCGCCGCCTGGATCGCGACGTCCGCGACTTCCTTGTCTCGGATCTCGCCGACGAGGATGATGTTCGGCGCCTGGCGGAGCATGGACCGGAGGATCGCGGCGAAGCTGAGTCCGATGCCGTCGCGGACCTGGCACTGGTTGATGCCGGTGAAGGCGTACTCGATGGGATCCTCGGCGGTGATGATTTTCTTGTCGGGGCGGTTGAGGACGTCGAGGGCGGAGTAGAGAGTGGTCGTCTTGCCGGAGCCGGTGGGGCCCGTGACGAGGAAGACGCCGTTGGGGCGTCGAATGATGCGGTTGAACGTTTCGAGCTGATCGGGCTCGAAGCCGAGGTTTTCGAGGCCGATGCGCACCGCCTCGGGCCGCAGAATACGCAGCACGATTGACTCGCCGTGGTAGGCCGGGCAGGCGGAGACGCGGAAGTCGATCGTCTGATCGTCGACGGGGATCTTGATTCGGCCGTCCTGGGGGATGCGGCGCTCGGAGATGTTGATGCCCGCCATGAGCTTGAAGCGTGCGAGCACCGAGTTCTGCATGCGCTTGGGGAGGTTGTCGCGCTCGATGCAGACGCCGTCGATGCGGTAGCGCAGACGGACGCGGTTGTTCATCGGCTCGATGTGGATGTCCGAGGCGTCCATCTTGACGGCCTCGATCAGAATGCGATTGCAGAGCTTGATGATCGGCGCGTCGGCGGCGGCGCGGTCGATGGAGGCGTCGAGGCTCTTGTCCACGGAGCGGTCGATGGAGCGGTCAATCGACTCGGTGACGAGCGATTGATCGGATCCGGCGAGGCTGGGGCGGTCGCCGCCCATCTTCTTCTCGATGAACTGCTTGATGCGGCCCTTGGGCGCGATCAGCGGCTCGATCTCCGTGTTCAGGCGGAAGCGGAGCATGTCCATCAGCTCGAGGTCCATCGGGTCGTGCATGATCAGCTTCATGCGCCCGTTGCTCTTCGAGAGGGGGAGGATCGCGTGCTTCTTGATCAGCTCGTCCGGCGCCAGCGAGGGATCGACGGCTGAGGCGACCTGATCGTCGCTCAGATCGACGTACTCGAGCCCGAACTGCTTCGCGAGCGCCGCGGCGACCTGATCCTCCTTGACGGCGCCCTGCTCGACGAGCGCTTCGCCGATGCGCTTGCCAGAGCTCTTGGCGAGCTTCATCGCCTCCTCGACCTGCTCGGGCTTCGCCGCCCCCATCGCCACCAGAATTTCGCCGAGCTTCTTCCGTGATCGCGCCATGCTTCTCGCCTGCTCGCTCCAGTCAGGACCGGCTCAGGACAGCCGGTCCGAAGTCTGATCGAATTGCTCCGCGCCGACGCCGAGCCGACGCGCCCCATGCCTGTGGTTGAAGGCGCTTCCGGGCCATGATCGCCCACCTCGCCCGTGCGCTCAGCCGCCAGCGCTCATCCTAGTCCGGATTTTCGACGGCGCCCCACATCGGGCCTCTCCGCTTCTCTCATTGCCTCGCCAACGCGTGCGCTCTCTCCGCCGTATGGTTACCCTCACTCCCGCGCGGCCGGGCGCCGCGCCCTTCTCCGGACCCCGTCGCGCGAGGACCCGCGCCCCGTGAATCCGCCCCCCTCGGAATCGAACCCCCGCCGGCTGCTCGTGACCGCGGGCCCGACGCAAGAGCCCATCGATGCGGTTCGGTATATCGGGAACCGCTCTTCAGGGCGCCTGGGATGCGCGCTCGCGGAGCATGCCGCTCGGGCCGGCTGGAAGGTCGACCTGCTTTTGGGCCCAACGCCCCGGGAGCCGCGAACCCCCCTCGATTCGCATCTCGCCCTGCACCGGTTCCGGACCACCGCCGAGCTTCAGAAACTCCTCGCCGAGCACGCCCCCCGCTGCGATGCGCTGGTGATGGCGGCCGCCGTCGCGGACTACAAACCCTTGCCGCATCCGGATTTGATGGATCCTGAAACCGGGAAGCTCCGCCGGTCGGGGGGCGAGATGACCCTCCGCCTCGTCGCCACGCCCGACCTGTTGGCGGAGGTCTCGGCGGGCAAGCGCGTGGAGCAGGTCTTCGTCGGTTTCGCCCTCGAGCCGCGCGAGGGGCTGCTCGAATCCGCCCGCTCGAAGCTGGAGCGGAAGGGGATCGACCTGATCGTCGCCAACCCGCTCGAGACGATGGACGCGGAGGGGATCGAAGCCACGCTACTCGCCCGCGACGGCCAATCCTGGGAAACGGGCGGGGCCATCTCGAAGATCGATTTCGCCCCGTGGCTGCTGGAGCGCGTCGAGGCGGCGCTCGCGGCCATGTCTTCCTAGTGGTCTGAGTCGAATGCGGTAGCTTCCGATCGACGCGGGGCCCGGAAGCCGCGATGCGGGCATATCTCGACGCGAACAACGGGAACCCCAGGTCCTTCGTCTGGACAAGTCAGGCGACGACATCCCTCAGTTGGTAAAAGGCTTCTGCTTGCGGACCTCTGCCATAGAGCACGAGCCGTTGCTCGACACTAGGGGAAACACCGAATTGAGCACTCGTGTAATCGCCCCTGGTGGTGCGGTGCACGTCGCAAGTCTGGAAGAGACAGCCTCTTACGGGAGACGTCACCTGGCGGGCGGTCATCAAGGGGCTTGCCCCGCCCACTGTTTCATGCTTGCATTCCCCGAAGGCCTCGATATCTTCGAGAAAAAGGTATCCGAGGGGTTTTTCGGAAGAAAGGAAGTTGAGGAAACACGTCCGGCCTGACCATCGGGGGAACGATGGCGGCCAAGCCCAGGAATGACCTCGCTCAGGTACTCCTGTACACCCGGATCTCGGCGACGTGTTGTGTGTCGGTTGCTCTCGCGCGGCTTCAGCGATCGCGCGTGTGTAATAGGCGGGCGATCCCGTCTGATTTTGGTGCAAGAGTGAGAGTGGTTGAGTAGAGATCACAGAACATGTACAGATTGAAATTGTAGGAGATGAGAAATATGTCTAAGTTAGTTTTTGCGATGACCCTCGTTGCTGCCGCCGGCAGCGTTGCCTTCGCCGACCGAGTCCCGGTTCCCGTGGATAGCCTTGCGATCCCCGCCGAGCTCCAGAACCTTAACGGCACTCGCGGCACCTTCCCCACCTTCTTCGAGAACTTCGAGAGCTTCACCCCCGGCCCGTTGGTTCCCCAGGGCGGTTGGAACGGGCTTGATTCCAACGCGTTCGCCACGAACGTCAACCCGATCTCCGGCATCTCCGCCCGTCACACCTCTGACGGCTCGGGCACTTTCGGTTTCGAGATGAACAGCCCTGTCTTCGCCCCCTCCTTCGGCGTGCTCGCGTCTGACATTCGTCTCTCCGGTACGAACTCGCTCTACCAGTACGTTCCGGTCGCGAACACCACTGGCTTCTTTCCGACCCGCATCAACTTTGAGACCAACGGCGACATCCGCGTCGGCCAAGTCAACGCCGCCATGGATGCGTTCGATTTCATCGACAGCGGCTTCGACTGGACCCCCGGCGTCACCTTCCGGCTCGGCGTCGGCGTCGCCAGCGACGGCGCCCTCACCGTTGCTCTCGACGGCGCGACCATTTTCACCGGTCTCGACGCCAGCTTCGTCCTAACCGGCTCCGCCGGCCAAATCGACCAGCTTGCCACCTGGACCGACAACGTCGGCTTCGGCGATTCGGGCGGCTCCGGTGACACCATGACCCTCGACAACGTTGGCGTTCCCGCCCCTGGCGCTGCGGCCGTCTTCGCCCTCGGCGGGCTTGTGAGCCTGCGCCGCCGCCGACGTTGATCCATGCCGAAGAAGGGGGACGCGTTCTCCCCGCCAAACAGCACTCGCCCCGTCGCCTGCTGTCCGCGCAGGCGACGGGGCGACATTTTTGAACCCGTGAAACGCTTCTTCTTGCAGACCTGTGTTCTGACTCAGACTACTAGGGCCCAGGCACGAAGCGCAGTGTGCGGCGCGGCTCGCCGGCCAGCAGCGGCGATGGCGTCCCGGCGACCCAGAAGGGATGGCTGTCGGCATAGTCGTCCGATAAAAAATGGCCGGACTGCCCCGCCGGCATGTGCAGGATCGCGTCCTGAAGGTGGGGCGGGCTCACGATCATCCGCTGGCTGGCGCCATAGGAGGGCCCGGCGACGCGGATGGTGGAGCGGTCGCCCGCCTGCGGATGCGTCGGCATGTTCAGGATCGCGCCGAGCGGGGCAAAGGCCATGGCCGCGGGATGGGCGATGCGGGCGCGGTTGATCTCGCCCCAGGGACGCGCGAGCCCGCCATCGGACTCCATGTCGCGGGCGACGTCGGTGAGGACACTGCGAATGAACGCCATCCAGTCGGCGTGCCCAGGCGGGAGCAGATGCGCGGGCCGCTCCTCGAGGATGCGGCGGACCGGCTCCTCCGTCATGGTCCAGCGGTAGCGGAACGACTCGTCGAGCTCCCGGCATGGCGCGACGATGGGCGCGAGCACCTTCTCGTGGAGCGCGTCGCGGAAGGCGCGGAGGAGGGCAAACGCGGGGTCGTCGGCCGAGGCCTCGCCGCTCCATGCAGCGAGCACGCCGCGTGCGCGCGCGAGGAGCGGGTCGGACTCATCCGCTGGCGCGGCCTCCAGCGCGAGGTCGCGGTAGAAGTCGTGGACGGAGGAGCGCACGTCGAGCTGGATGGCGAGGCACGCGGCTTCGTCGAGCGGGGCGCTCGTTCCGTTCGTGAGGTCGTCGATGCGCGCCGCGCGCAGCGGTGGGGCCCACACGTGCCCGTAGGTGGCTGCCCAGGCGCTCGGGACGGTGCGGTTGTTTGCCGTGATGAGGACGCCGTCGTCGCTCGAGAGCGCGGGGCGCACGTCGTCGGCGGGCTCATTCTTCCAGCCGATCGAGCCATCGGCCCAGGAGTGCGGGCGGAGGCCGTCGAAGCCTTGGCGCACGGGCAGGGCGCCGGAGATGGTCCAGCCGATTCGCCCCTGCGCATCCGCGAGCATGACGTTCTGGGAGGGCCCGCGCCATTCGGCGGCGATGACGAGCGCCTCGTCGACGCTCTGCGCATCGACGATGTCGAAGAGTCGCAGGTTGAATGCCTCGCGATCGTGTGCGATCCAGCGGAGGGCGAGGGGGCGGCCCTGGGCGTCCTCCTCCACGATCGGGCCCCAGCGCGTGGCGCGCCAGGAGTGCGCGACGTCCTCGCCGCCGCGGACTTCGATCGTTTCGGTGATCTCCTCGAAGGGTTCGAAGCCGCCCGGCGTGCGGTAGCGCGAGGGGTCTTCCGCATCCTCTTCGATGACGACGTAGTCCTGGAAATCTCCGTAGGAATTGGTGTATCCCCAGGCGACGCGATCGGTCGAGCCGGCGACGACGCTGGGCACGCCCGGGAGAGAGACGCCGGCGGCGATGCGCGGTCCTGATTTGGTTCCGCCATTCCAGTTGCACGCGTCGCCAGATGTTGGGAACGCTGAGGCCGAGATGCATGTCGTTGGCGAGGATGGCGCGTCCGTCGGCGGTGCGCGCGCCGGAGACGACCCAGGCGTTGGAGCCGTAGGGCGGATCGGGCGGGGCAATGAGCGAGAGGGCGTCGTCATCCGGCTGGATCGGCTCGCGATCGCGCAGGTCGACGACTTCGGGCCCGGGGATCGGCGCGGGCTCGTACGGTTCTTCGCTTGAGATGATGGGCGTGTCGAAGCGGTTGCGCCCGGGCGTCAGAAAGCGGGCCAGTTCCTCGGGCAGCGCGGCGAAGAGCGTGTCGGCGACCTTCTCATAGCGATCGGAGAAGTTCAGCCCGCGGAACATGGTGTAGACGGCGAGGATGGTGTCCTCGTTGGTCCAGGGATCGGGGCTGGTGCGCAGGATGAGGTACTCGGGCGGCGGGAGGCGGAGGTCATCGAGCCCGGCGCGGGCGCCGCCGACGTAGGCGTCGATGAGCCGGCGGTGGCGCTCGGGAAGATCCTCGAGGACCTGGCGGGCGAGGCGGCGGAAGCGGTGGGGGCGCATGTCACGGTCGACGGAGAGGGCGGCGGGGCCGACGAGGGAGGCCAGCTCTCCCGCGGCGAAGCGGCGGGCGAGATCCATCTGGAAGAAGCGCTCCTGGGCGTCGAGATAGCCCTGGGCGCGGACGGCGTCCTCGAGGGATTCGGCCCGGATGCGCGGGACGCCGAGGGCATCGCGCTCGATGGTGACGGGGGCCGAGAGGCCTCTGAGCGCGACCTCGCCCTCGAGTCGGGGGAGCGAGGCGACGAGCGCGAGCCAGACGGCGAGGACGAGCAGGAAGAGGGTTGCAACGAGGACGCCCGAGCCGACGAGGAGGCGGCGGCGCCAGCGGCGTGTTCGCGAGCGTTTGGGGGTGTCGAGATCGGGTTTGTCCGTTTCGCGATGCATGGGTCTGGCGGTTCGTCGGCGTCCGAACGGCGGATGACGGGGCGGGCGGGCGGTTCCTATGCTGGACGGTTGGGCTGGGTCGGCGGGCGGAAGTCGTCGCTGCCTGAACGGAGTCGAGGTTATGGCCGTCCTCATGGAGTTGTCACGGATTCTGATCCGGGAGCTCAATGACTACCAACTGATTGAGCTTCGTGAGGTCGAGGGGGAGCGGTCCTTCCCGATCGTGATCGGGCTGCCCGAGGCGCAGGCGATCGAGCGGCGGCTGAAGGGGATCGACATCAAGCGTCCGCAGACGCACGAGCTGCTGGCCGGCGTCGTCGAGTCGCTCGGGGGATCGCTCATCTCCATCACGATCAACGACCTGTCGGACCACACGTTCTACGCGACGCTGGACGTGCAGAAGGAGGACGGGGAGATCGTGCACATCGACTCGCGTCCGAGCGACGCCATCGCGCTCGGCATCGGGATGGATGCGCCGATCTACGTCGAGGAGCACGTGCTCGACGAGGCGCAGAGCGAAGAGGTGTGATCAGCCAGGCGTTCGAGACGACGAGAGCGGCGCGGGACCGCGCCCTGTCCGGCGCCTCTCTCACGCCGGATCTGGCGGGAATCGGCGGTGTCATCAAGGAGCGCCCCGAGGACTTCATGGTCGATGAGCAGCCCGCCTTCGAGCCGACGGGCGAGGGCGAGCACATCTGCCTGTACGTCGAGAAGCGCGGCATGGCGACGATGGATCTCGTCCGTCTGCTGGCGCGGCATTTCCGCGTCGGGCGCGTGGCGGTCGGGTTCGCGGGGATGAAGGACAAGCGCGCGGTGACGCGGCAGGTCGTCACCGTTCACACGCCCGGCAGGACGTTCGAGGATTTTCCCGCCATCGAGGATGATCGCGTGCGCATCGAGTGGGCGGACATGCACGCGAAGAAGCTGAAGCGCGGGCAGCTCAAGGGCAATCGCTTCTCGATCCGGATCCGGCGGGTCTCGCCGACGGCGGTGGTGGGCGCGGACCGGATCATGCGGCGCCTCGTGGCGCAGGGCATTCCCAACCGATTGGGCGAGCAGCGCTTCGGCGCGCACCAGAACAACCACATCATCGGGCGTCTGGATCTGCTCGGGCGCTTCCGGGAGGCGGTTGAGGAGTTGCTCGGGCCGAAGGATGGGTCGGAGGCGGATGCGGAGGCGCGCCAGGCGTTCGCGGAGGGGGATCTGACGCGCGCGCTGGAGCTGCTGCCCGGGAGCTGCCGGGCGGAGGCGCAGGCGCTGCGAGGGCTGATCGACGGCCTTTCGCCCGAGGCGGCGCTGGATCGGGTGGATGGGACGCAGCGGCGCTTCTGGGTCACGGCGTTTCAGTCAGCGCTCTTTAACGCGATCGTCGACGATCGGCTGCGCGCGGGGACGTTCGATCGGCTTGTCGCGGGGGACATCGCCTGGCGACACGGATCGGGGGAGCGCTTCGAGGTCGGCGGGACGCCCTGCGAGGGCGACGAGCTGGCGGAGGATGTGAAGCGGCTGCGCGTCAGCGCGACGGGGCCTTTGTGGGGCCCGAAGATGCAGCGCGCGGGGGGCGAGGTCGATCGCGCGGAGATCGAGCGGCTGCGAGAGACGGGAGTGTCGCTCGAGGACTTCGAGCAATGGGAGATTCGCACGGGCGAGGAGGCGCGCGGGGCGCGCCGCCCCATCCGCGTCCCGATCCTTGATCCGCTGGTCGAGGGCGGAGTGGATGAGCACGGCTCGTACGTGCGCGTGGCCTTCGAGCTGCCCGCGGGGAGCTTCGCCACAGTGGCGCTGCGCGAGATCATGAAGCCGGAGGAGCAGAGCGAATGAGCGCGCGCATCGTGTGCTTCGATCTGGGGGGCGTCGTGGTGCGCATCTGCCGGAGCTGGGCGGAGGGCTGCGCGGCGGCGGGGCTGGACGTGCGCGCCGACGGGCGCGAGACGGAGGAGGCGATCCTGCGCCGACGCGAACTGCTGCATGCGTACGACACGGGGCGGATCGACTGCGAGACGTTCTTCACGGAGGTCTCGCGAACGATCGGAGGGGTCTACTCGCCCGAGGAGATCCGGCGCGTGCATGACGCGTGGATCCTGGGGGAATACGAGGGCGTCGCGGAGCTGATCGAGGAGATCAACGCCGCGTCGGGCGCGCCGCGCACGGCGTGTCTGAGCAATACGAACCATCGGCACTGGGAGTCGATGCGCGGGCTCCGCGCGCTCGAGACGCTGGCGCATCGGCACGCATCGCATCTGCTGGGCTGCCGGAAGCCCGAGGAAGTGATCTATGACGCCTTCGAGCGCGCCACGGGCGCCCGCGGCGGGGAGATCGTGTTCTTCGACGATCTGGAGGAGAACGTCGAGGCGGCGCGGGCGCGCGGATGGCGCGCGGTGCAGATCGATCACACGGGCGAGCCGGCGCAGCAGGCGCGGGCGGCGCTGCGGGAGATGGGGCTGCTCGGACCTCGATGAACAGGTGCGCGCGTCGTAGGGGGAGCCCGGGGCGCCTGTCGTAACGGGGCCGGAGTGGCTCGCCTCCCGCGCTGATCAGCCTCGGGAGAACGCCGCGCGGAGGCGCGTCACCGGGTGTCCGTCCGGCTCGCCGTCCTCATCCTCCCAGACGTTCATCGGGCTCGTCGGGATCAGCCCCGCGGCGCGCATGGTGGCCGTCAACTCCTCGGGCGTGAACGGGAAGGGCGGCCCCTCGATGGTCTCAAGCGGGACCGACTCGTCGCGCCCATGACTGATCGAGAGCAGCGCGCCATGCGGACAGAGCAGTTCCGACATCCCGCGGGCCATCGTCTCCCGCATCGAGGGGGGAACCGACTGGAGCGTGTGAACATCCACCGCCAGGTCGAATCGGCGGCGCAGCCGCGCCGGCGGATCACAGGCGTCGCCGACGACGAACCGCGACTGATGGGGCGGGTGCAGTCGGCGCGCCCACTCGATCGCAGACTCACACACATCGAATCCGACGACGTCGTATCCCCTGTTCTCGACCTCCACGACGTCGTGCCCGAGCCCGCAGCCGACGACGACGACTCGCGCGCCGGGGCGGATCACGTCCGGCGCGACGTGGTTCAGCCACGCCACCAGCGCCGGCGTCGCGCTGGCGCGCGCCCAAGGGAGGCGCGTTGGATCTCCGGCGGCGTCGGCGTACATCTGGTCGAACCAGCGGATCACGCCTTCATCTGATCGCGCGCCGGCGGCGGGCGCGGATTCGGCGCTGATTCTCGGTCCGTCGAGATCAACTGTGGTGAGCGCCATCGGGATGCTCCTTCCAGCGGCGTCGGTCCGCATCCATCGCGGGCCGGTCAACCGGTTCTCGATCCCTCCTCCTTGGCGCATCGCAGGTCCGGGAGAAACGGGACCGTGCGAGTTATTCCAGTGTACATCCGATCGGCCGGGGAGCCAGACCAATTTGGTCCGCTTTCGTTTTTCCCAGCTTTCCCCATCCACCTGGATGGCCAGGGCGACCCGGGATGTCTGCGTAACCTGCTATTTGAAGCAGGTTTATGGCGATGTCGGCGTCTCGGGCCCGTCTGGCGGCGTGCGAAACGGGAGGCGATCATCCCGCCCGTTGGGGCTGACGGCGCCCACACGCTCTCCGATCCGCCGTCGTCGGGGGGTGAAGATCGCTGTCGATTGGTTCGTCAGCCCCTGCCCGACGCGCACCGGGCCCGCCTTGATGCGACCGACGGCGCTCTTCGCGTTCGCCTCGCTGTACTCGATTCCGATGAACCTGCGTCCGAGGGCCTTGGCGACAACGCCCGTGGTCCCGCTGCCCAGGAAAGGATCCATCACGAGGTCGTCCTTGTTCGAGCACGCGAGGATGACGCGCTCGAGATACACCTCGGGCAACTGATTCTCGTGGGCCGCGCGGCGCTCCTTGTTGTTGCCCTGGATGCGGCCCCAGTATTTGCCGTACCAGACGTCCATGGGGACGCGCAGACCGTTCTCCCCCGTCTTTTTGTTCTCCGTGCGTGGGTCGAAGTACGTCGTTGCGCGATCGCTCGGCTCGAGAATGTCCGACACGTTCCACCGGCGGTTCGTCCGATCCCGCACGAAGTAGAGGGCGTGGACCTTGCTCATGATGAAGGAGCCCTGCCGGTTCTGACCGAACCGGAAGTGCCAGATGCACCAGTTGATCATCTGAAGCCCGCGACTCTTCAGGTGCACCACGATCTCCGCGGCCGTGTCGTCGGGAATGTTGACCCACAGCGCCCCGTGCGGGGCGAGGGCCTCGATGCAGCCATCGAGCCAGTCGCGTGTGAAATCCAAGTACGCCTCGCGGGGCATGCCGTCGTCCCAGCGGTCGTACTTCACCTGCCAGTTGAAGGGCGGATCCGCGAAGATCAGATCCACCTTGCCCTTCCTGCACTCCGGGATCCGCCGCAGCAGCTCCCGGCAATCCCCGACCCAGACGCGTCCGGTCGGACGCTGCCACGTGAACGCTGGGCGCGGCGCGCGCGCCGACCCGTTCGGAGTCTCTCCATTCTTGCCCATGCGGCCCAGCATAGCGCCAGAGATGCGATAGCGCCACTCTTGACAGGTCATCCACTCGGCGGGCGCAGACCCAGGACGATCAGGTCGAAGATCGCGTGGGTCGCCACCACGATCCCGAAGCCGCGCCAGACGAAGATCCCGCCGAAATACAGCCCCGCGGCCACGTAGTACAGCAGCAGACCCCACTGAAGCGCGCCGCTCTCCGTGTAGACGTCGTGGTAGAAGCCGAAGGCGATCGCCGAGAGCAGGACCGCGACGGCCGCCGCCTTCTTCTCACCCATCCCGATGAGATCCGCCGCGATGAAGTGCGCCAGCGCGATCCCGACCATCCGGAAGAGCAGCTCCTCGTAGACCCCGGCGCCGATGGCGATCGTCGCGCGGGCCGGGAAGGACATCGCGGCGAGCCCATCGGCGGCGCCGACGCCCGCTCCCCCCGCCTCCCCCGCGCCCGTCGCCGCCAGCGCCAGAGCCCGCCCCGCCATCCCCGCCAGGACGAGCAGCGGCAGGGTCCACGCGACCGCCTCCGCCCCCATCCAGCCGAGCACGCTCAGCCGGATTTTCCAGGGATCCCGCCGGAGCAGATGCCAGATGAGCAGGACGGCGATGGCGAGAATCCCAGGCAGGAGAACGCTGATCTCGGGCAAGTGGATGTTGCCCGCTCCCACGGCGCGGAAGAGCGACTCGATCATCCGGTGCGCCCGGATGGTTTCGCCGGCGGCCGGGGCGCTTCCGTCCGCACGCCCCAGGGCGAAGACGGAGCCGATCTCGTAGAGGACGATCAGAGGCAGAAGGAAGACGAGGGCATGCAGGGGGCGCGTGGAGAGCTCGCCGTAGGGCGCGTCCATGCGTCCGTGCCCGGGGCCGCCTTTGCGCATACGTCCTGTCCGCGTCTTCGCCGCCATGCGCGGCGATGGTACAGGCGACGCTGGCGGTCTTGTCGCCGATCGGGGGGATTCAGGCCGCCGTCTCGCGCGTCTTCATGCGCTTGACGAGGCGGGACTTCTTCCGGGCGGCGGTGTTCTTGTGGATGACGCCCTTGCCGGCGGTTTTGTCGATCAGGCGGCAGGCGGTTTGGAGGGAGGTCTTCGCCTCATCGACGCTGGCGTGCTGGACCTTGTCGAGGTAGTCCTTCACGGCGTCGCGCATGGAGTTGAGGCGCCAGCGGTTGCGGGCGCGGCGCTTCGCGTTCTGACGGATCCTCTTCTTGGCGGAGAGTGTCGAAGCCATGCGGAGGGGGTCCTCTTGGCGGTCGGGGCGTCGTCGCCGGGCCTGATTCGAGGGCGTCGGCGGCGGTGAATGGGCCTGGATCGGGTCTATCCCGCTCCTCACACGGCGCCATTTCACCGATGGGCCGTTGGAGCGAACCGCGGATTCTGCCCCTTCGTAGGGCCTTCGTCAAGTCGGAGGGCGCGTCCCGGGTCCTGCGGGGGTTCCGATGGCTCCAACCTTGCCGGAGGCGGCGGAGCGGAGTAGCCTTGCCCTCGCGAGCGCGCGTAGCTCAATTGGATAGAGCACCTGACTACGGATCAGGAGGTTGGGGGTTCGACTCCTCCCGCGCGTACTTCTGACGCCCCCTTTGTGCTCCGCCCCAAGCTAGCTACTCTGGCTGCTCTGGAAAGAGCCGCCTGCCGGTTGTCCGCACGAAGCTCAACGGAACCTTCGGGTTATTGATGTCTTTACCACCTTCGTCGTGCCATTTCGCTGTCCATCTGGCGTAGAACGGCTCTAGATCCGCAGGCTTGAGCACGTACACCTCGCGTAGCTCAATGCCCTCGTAAACGGCGAATATCCAGTCAACCCGGCGGTACTTCTCGATGATCACCGGATTCAGGTGGTGGTGCGTCGAGAAACTCTGCGTCAGTTCAATATTGACGGATTTCAGCTCGTACTCATTGCCTTCATCGTCGACCGCATCGTTTCCGATGCGTCCAGGCAGCAGCTTCAGCCCTGTCAACAGCAGCACCTGGAGGATCTTGCCGCCGTTGTCCTGGAAGATGTCGCCGACGCCGTGTTCCCGCGCCAGCTCTTGGTACTCGCGAATGGCTGGAAACAGGCGCAGGAGCCGTTCGTAGTCATCGTGACGAGTCAACGCCTCGTCTCCCACAACAGATCGACGAGCGGGACGCCGATGGCCAGCGCGAGCCTCTCCATGTTGTCGATTGACACGTTGCGCTCGGCGCGCTCGACGGAGCCGACGTATGTCCGATGGAGCTCCGCCTTGACGGCCAGAGCCTCCTGCGAGAGCCCTGCCGCAAGCCGAGCAGTGCGAAGATTCGCAGCAAAGACGTCACGGGCCCTGAGGTCCGACCGCTTCGTTCCCATACAATCAAGGGTCAAGGCTTGACGACTTTGCGTCTACAGACTATGAGTAGCGGAAGCAAGGAGGCGCGAGATGCCCGGACGCAACGGCGTGCAATCCGAATCCAGCCCCGCGTACTTCACCACCTTGGGCCAAGCCCTTTGTGGCGATTCCCGTCGCCTGCTTGAGTCGCTGCCTGACGCGTCCGTCAATCTTGTCGTCACCAGCCCACCCTTCGCGCTTCAACGCAAGAAGGAATACGGGAACAAGAGCCAGGAGGAGTATGTCAATTGGCTCGCTGAGTTCGGCCAGGTCATACATCGAAAGCTGACCGAAGACGGCAGCTTCGTTCTGGATCTCGGCGGCGCCTACGAGAAGGGCGTCCCGGTTCGGTCGCTTTACACCTTCAGGGTCGCGATTCGCTTCTGCGATGAACTCGGATTCAAATTGGCCGAGGACTTCTACTGGTTCAATCCGTCGAAGCTCCCGAGTCCGATCGAGTGGGTCAACAAGCGGAAGGTCCGGGCGAAGGACTCTGTGAACAACGTCTGGTGGTTCTCGAAGTCAGAGCATCCGAAGGCGGATGTCACGCGCGTGCTGACCGAATACTCCGACCGCATGAAGAAGCTCTTGGAGGATCCGGATGGCTTCTACAAGCCCAGGAAACGCCCATCCGGACACGACATCGGGAAGGCGTTCGGACAAGACAACGGCGGCGCCATTCCTTCAAACTTGTTAAAAATCTCGAACTCCGAATCCAACAGCCAATATCTGCGGGGCTGCAAAGCAGTCGGCGTCAAGGGGCATCCTGCTAGATTCCCGGCGAAGCTCCCCGAGTTTTTCATCCGTTTCCTCACTGACCCGGACGACCTCATAGTCGACATATTTGCGGGCTCGAATACGACGGGCCAAGTCGCAGAAGAACTTGGGAGACGCTGGATCGCTTGCGAGCTTGACCGCGGGTACGTCGCCACTTCAGTCTTTCGCTTCTTGAGCCCTGAAGCGAGCGAGAACGAACTACTTCGAGTTTACGAGGAGGTCTCCGCGGGCGGGTCGGTCGATCTCCGAGAGAACCACAGTCGCTTTCCGCTATTTAGCAGTGCGTAGCCCTCACCCCTCCCGCCGATACACGCACTCCATGATCTGCTTCCAATCTCCGTCCTCGCCCAGGACCCGCGTGCGGAAGTGGCGCTCGTTCTCCCCCTTCAGCTCGATGATGTCCTGGTAGGTCGCCTGCTTCGCCGGGTCGTCGAAGGCCGGGCCCTCGCAGTCGAGCGTCAGGATCCGCTTCCCCTCGTCCAGCGAGCCCTCGTAGGTGATCAGCTGCGTCATCGGCGTCCCCACCCACGAGCCCACGAACCGCCCCTTGCCGGGGTCGTACCCCAGCGTGATCAGGCTCGTCATCGGCGCCGACATCCCTCCCATGGGCGGCATGTTCATTTCCCCCACGACCCACAAATCGCCCAGCGCCCGCACCACCTCCCTCCCCTTGACGGTGCTCATCTTCCCATCCGGCTCCTGGCACTCCGCCGCGCACTCCCAGGCGCCGACGAGTTGCAAGAGCCACTTGTGCTCCGGACTGGGGTCGGTCTGCATCGCGCCGCCCTCCCTTCAGCGGCAAAGTCTACCCGCTGCGCCCCGCCGCCCGGAATCACCAGCCCGACCCCCGCCGAGGCCGATCTCGCACCCATGGCGACCTTCACCCCTGCCGAGATCGAGGCGGATTTCGACAGCTCATTCGCCCTGTCGCGCTGGCTCCGCGAGTGCCTCTGGCGGAGCCTGGAGCGGCGTTGCCGGGACCGTGGCGCCGAGCGCATCGCCCTCTTCCCCGCCGGCGCGCAGACGCGGTCGATCCTCCGCGAGCGCTGGCCGAGCGAAGGCATCGAGACGTGCGCCATCCTCGATGACCATCCGCGCCAGCCGGAGATCGCCGGCATCCCCGTCCTCGCCGCCGACCGCCTCCCTGAGGACGCGCAGGCCATCGTCATCACTTCCGACCTGCATGGCGAGGCGCTTGAAAAGCGCGCCCGCGACGTCCTCCGCGATCTTGGGCGGGACATGCCCGCCATCCGCTTGTACGACGCGGCCCGCCCCATGCCGGTCTGACCACGCTTCGCCCGCCGATCGGCAACGCTCGGCGGGCTTGCAAGTCGTCTCGGGCGGGGAGCCGATACCACCGGGATGCCGCAAGCCGCCGCCGTTGAGTCTGGATCGGTGAACCATCGCTACCGCGCGTGGCTCGACACGCTTCGCGACGTGGCTGCTCTGGAGAAGCTCTTCATCGTCGGCTGCGCCCGCTCCGGGACGACGTGGCTCGCCACCCTGCTCGACGCGCATCCCTCGATGGTCGTGAAGGGTGAGGGGGCCCTGGCGTGGCAGCTCTTCCCCCGCCTCCAGCGCGCGATTGGCGAGTTCAACGCCGTGCAGCAGCGGAACGGCAAGCTTGAGCTGAACCGGCTCGGCGCGGCGGAGGTCGAGCCGCTTCTGCGGAGCGTCATCGATGGTCAGTTCGGGCGCTATCTGCGGAGCGAGGGCCGTTCGGCGGGCGAGGTGCAGGTCGTCGGAGATAAGACCCCTCAGCACTCGATCCGGATGGATCTCCTGGCCCATCTAACGCCCGAGGCCCGCTTTTTGCACGTCATCCGCGATCCGCGCGATGCGGCGACGAGCGCCTGGTTCCGGTTTGGCAGGCCGCAGGGGAAGCGCCTCGATGACTATGTCAGCCACTTCCTCCGCGAGGTCTGGCCGCTGAACGTGGGGTCGGCCAGGAAGTCCGGGGCGGCGCTCGGCCCGCGGTACAGCGAAGTCCGGTACGAGGATCTGCTGGTCGATCCAGCGCAGGCGCTGACCGGCGCGCTGGAGTTCCTCGGCGTGGACAGCTCGGATGGGGTGGTCTCTTCGTGCCTCGAGGCGGGCTCATTTCGCAAGAAGGCGGGTCGCGAGGCCGGCGCCCCGGGAGGCGAGGGGGCGTTCTACCGCAAGGGCGTGGCGGGCGACTGGCGGAATCACCTGCCCGAAGACCTGGTCCGACGCTGCTGCGGCCAAATCGAGGAGCTCATGCGGAGCTGCGGCTACGACCCGGCGGTCAACGCCGCGCGTTGAGCCGTTTTTCGGGCGCCGATGCGGGAGACGCAAACGGGCGACGATCGGCTTCGAGGCTGTCCGGCGGTCCGGAAATGCCTCTCGCACCGGATTCGGATCCGGATGATCTCAACCCGCCCGGGGGCCGACCCTATGATCTGGGTGATGTCTCGCTCCGTGACCATTGCGTGGCTGCTGCTCGCGGCCTTCGTGGCCCAGCCCTGGCTGGCGGCTGCGACGTCGCTCGCGGACTGCTGCTGCGCCCCGCAGACGCTGCCCGCGGAGGTGGGGCTGGACGTGGAGGCGGAGACGCACGGCTGCTGCACGGCGCCCGAGCCGGCGCCGGCGTCCGAGACGCCGGCGGACTGTGGCGATCCCCTGGAGGCGCCATCCGACTGCGACTGCCCGCGCTCCTGCTGCCTCGGGCTGGCGACTCCGCCCATCGCGCCGGCGAGCGCTCCCTCCGAGATCGAGCGGGACGGCCCCTCCGCGGACGCGCTGGCCAGCGGCTCCGACCTGCATGACAACTCGGAAGTCTCGCGCCTGAAGCGGCCTCCCAGGGCTCTCTCCTTCGCCTAAGCGCTGAAGGAGCGCGCATCCCGCGCGGATGCGCATCACGAGAGACCCTGGAGAACTCCTATGTCCACATCGAGAATCGGCGGACGATCCGCCCCGGAGCCAGCGCCGCCGAGGCGCGCCCGGCTCAGCATCATCATCCCCGCGCTCGTCGCCCTCGCGACCGGAGCGCTGCTCGCCTGGAGCGCGTGGCCGGCGCTCAGCCCCACGCGCGTCGTGACCGTCACGCAGGCGGTTTTTGTGCGCGGGGAGGAGGCGGCGACCATCGACGTCGCGCGCCAGTCCGCCGATGAACCGGAGCCCGACTCCGGTCCGGCGCGGAGTTCGCGCTTCGCATCGCGATCCGGGGAGACTGTTCAGGCGGCGGGCTGGCTCGAGGCGGAGCCCTACTGGGTGGCCGCGACGGCGCTGGCGGACGGCGTCATCGAGACCGTTGAGGTTCTGGAAGGCGATCAGGTCGAGAAGGGGCAGGTGGTGGCGACGCTCGTGGCGGAGGACGCCGAGCTACGCGCGGCGAAAGCGGAGGCGAGCCTCGAGATCGCGAGAGCCAACCTGGCTCTGGCGGAGGCGGAGCTCACCGCGGCGCAGGAAGCTTGGGAGGAGTTCGTCGATCGGACCCGGGCGGTTGAGGTGGGTCGGGCCGCCCTCGCGGAGGCGGAGGCGGAGCTGGTCCAGCTCCCCGCATTGATCGGCGGAGCGCGCGCGGATCTGGCCCGTCTCCAGGAGGAGCTAACCGGCGCCGAGCGATCGTTGGCGCGGGGCGCGGCGACGGAGCTGGAGACAGTCATCGCGCGCGAGCAAGTGAACGCCCAGCGCGCGCGCGTCGAGGCGCTGGAGGCCCGGCGGGCGATCCTGGAGGCGCGCATCGAGATGCGCCGGGCGGACGTCCGCGCCGCGGAGCGGCATTTGGATCTGCGCATCGAGGAGCGGCGCAACCTCAACGTCGCGAAGGCGAACGTCCGGCGCGCGCAGGCGGCGGTGATCCAAGCCGAGGCGGCGCGAGACGAGGCGGCCCTTGAGTTCTCGCGCATGACCATCGAGTCGCCCATCTCGGGCTACGTCCAGCGGCGACTGAAGGTCCCGGGCGACAAGGTCATTCTCGGGATGGACGATCCATATTCATCCCATGTCGTTCATCTCTACGACCCTTCGAGCCTTCGTGTCCGCGTCGACGTCCCGCTGGCGGACGCCGCTCATGTCTTCATCGGGCAGACTTGCGAGGTCGTTGTCGAGGCGCTGCCCGAGACGCCCTTCGAGGGCGAGGTCCTGCGCGTCACGCACGAGGCGGATCTCCAGAAGAACACGCTCGAGGTGCAGGTCGGGGTGAAGGATCCCTCCCCGATCCTGAAGCCGGAAATGCTCACGCGCGTGAAGTTCCTGCCCAAGGGGGAGACGGCGGGGCGCCCGGCGTCGTCGAGTCAGAGCGAGTCCGGCGGGGCGCGCACGCTCGTGCGTCTCGAAGCGCTGGAGAGGCGGCCCGGGAGCGCGCGGGTGTGGGCGGTGCGCGAGCGCCGCGGCGATCGAGGCGTGGCGCGGCCGCTGGAGGTGCAGATGCTCTCAGAAAAGGAGGGGTGGGCGGTCGTCTCCGGGTCGCTGAGGGCGGGGGAGCTGGTGGTGATGAACCCCGAGGGGTTGAAGCCCGGGGAGCGCGTGCAGATGCGCGGCGCCGACGAGGCAGAAAGGGGAGCGACGTCATGACATTTATCCAGTGCCGCAAACTCACGCGTGAATATCGCAAGGGCGAGAACATCATTCGTCCCTTGGATGAGCTCGATCTGGACGTTCCGCGCGGTGACTTCCTCGCTCTCATGGGCCCTTCCGGCAGCGGCAAGACCACGCTGCTGAATCTCATCGCGGGCATCGACGCACCGACGGGCGGCTCGCTCCTCGTCGAGGGAACCGATCTCGCCACGCTCAGCCGCAACAAAATGGCCGCGTGGCGGTCGAAGCACGTCGGCTACGTCTTCCAGCTCTACAACCTCGTGCCCGTGCTGACGGCCTTCGAAAACGTCGAGCTGCCGTTGCTGCTGCATCCGCTCTCGCGCTCGGAGCGTCGGAAGCGCGTGCTGGAGGCACTCGAGCGCGTCGGCATCGCCGATCGGGCCGATCACTTCCCGCGCCAGCTTTCGGGCGGGCAGGAGCAGCGCGTCGCCATCGCGCGCGCGATCGTGACCGATCCGCCCATCCTCGTCGCCGACGAGCCGACGGGCGATCTCGACAAGCCCTCGGCGCACGCCGTCATGACGCTGCTCCAGGAGTTCAATCACGAGCTCGGCAAGACGATCATCATGGTGACGCACGATCCCAAGACGACCGATTACGCGGTGCGCACGCTGCATCTCGACAAGGGGCGGCTCGTCGAGAGCGGCGTGGAGCGCGATGAGCCCGCTTTGGAAGGAGTCCCGGCATGAAAGCTCTTCGCTGCATTCCGTATGTCGTCAAGCAGGTGACGCGTCATCGCGTGCGATCGGCGCTGACGATCCTTGGCGTCGCCATCGCCATGTTTCTCTTCACCGCGGTGCAGGCGATGAATCAGGGCGTCGCTGAGGCGACGCAGGCGACGGCGTCCGACACGACGCTCGTGGTCTATCGCGAGGACCGCTACTGCCCTACGACGAGCGAACTCCCGCAGGACTACCAGTCTCGGATCGAGCGCATCGACGGGGTGAAAGCGGCGATGCCGATGAAGGTGGCGGTCACCAACTGCCGGACGAGTCTTGACGTCATCACCTTCCGGGGCGTTCCGAAGGAGAAGTTCCTCGCCGACCGCGACGATGAGTTCGAGGTCGTCGCCGGCTCCATCGAGGAGTGGAGGAAGCGGACGGACGCGGCCCTCGTCGGCGAGACGCTGGCGAAGCGGCGAGGGCTGGAGCCGGGCCAGCGCTTCGACGCCGCGGGCGTGACGGCGTATGTCGCGGGGGTCATCCGCTCGAACGATCCGCAGGATCAGAACGTCGCGTACACCGCGCTGGAGTTCGTCCAATTGGCGGGGCGGGACCAGCTCGGAGTCGTGACGCAGTTCAACGTCAAAGTAGAGGATCCGGCGCTGCTGGATCCGGTGGCGAAGGAGATCGATGCGCTCTTTGCGCGCGCGCAGGAGCCCACAGCGACCTTCACGGAAAAGGCCTTCATCGGACGCCTCGCCGATGACATCATCGAGCTCGTCGGCTTCGCGCGCTGGCTCGGGATCGGCTGTCTGGCGGCCGTGCTCGCGCTCGTGGCCAACGCGATCGTGCTCGGCGTCCAGAGCCGCATGTCCGAGCACGCGGTGCTTCAGACGCTGGGCTATTCCGGGCCGCTGGTGGCGACGCTGATCGTCCTCGAGGGCGTCGTGCTGGCGCTGATCGGGGGCGGGCTTGGCGCCGCCGCGGCGCTTTTCATCGCCGATCGCGGCGCCTTCGCGCTCTCCGTCGAGGGAACGACCATTCCCATCGTCGCCGATGGAGCGTTGCTGGCGACGGGGCTCGTCGTCTGCGGGCTGATCGGTGTTCTCGCGGGTCTCGCCCCGGCGTGGCAGGCCTCCAATCGACAGATCGCCGAGTGCTTCCGCGCCGCTTGATCACCACCATCATGCGCCAACTCCCCTTCCATTACGCATTCCGCAACCTCGGGCGCAGCCGCCTGCGCCTCGCCGCGTCCCTCGTCGGCTCATCGCTCGTCGTGCTGCTGGCGCTCGCCTCGGGCGGATTTGTCCGCGGCATGCAGCTTTCGCTCACGCAGCACGCGGGGCTTCATGAGAACGTCATCGTCCTCGGCGCCGGCAGCGAGGAGGGCGTCGAGCGCTCGCAGATCGACGCGTCCATCGAGGGCATCGCGGCGGCGAGCATCCCCGGGGTCAAGGAGGAGGCGGGCGTCCTCTACGCCTCGCCCGAGATTCACGCGGCGCTGCCGGTGCGCACGGAGCGGGGAGGCGAGGAGCGAAACGCGGTGATGCGCGGGGTGCGCCCCGTCGCGTTGCTCGTGCATCCCGAGGTCGAGATCGCCGAGGGGCGGGCGCCGCGCAACGGGCGCGACGAGCTCATGGTCGGCTCGCTGGCGGCGACGCGCCTGGGCGTTTCCGACGAGCGCCTTGCGGTGGGCAATGAGATCTATTTCGACGATCGCGCTTGGACCATCGTCGGGCGCTTCCGGGCGCCGAGCACGGTGATGGACGCGGAGATCTGGCTGCCGCTGACGGACCTCCAGATCGCGACCAACCGCGAGGCGTCGGTCTCCTGCGTGATACTCACGCTGGATCCAGCGGAGGGCGGGCGGTTCGCGGAGGCGGACCTCTTCGCCAAGAGCCGCCTCGATCTCGAGATCAGCGCCCTTCGCGAGCGCGACTACTACGCCTCCATCGCCGCCTTTTATGCGCCGATCCGCGTCATGATCCTCATCACGGCCGTGCTGATCGCTTCGGGAGGCGTGCTGGGCGGGCTGAACACGATGTACGCCGCCTTCGCGGCCCGAGTCCGCGAGGTGGGCATGCTTCAGGCGCTTGGGTACACGCGTCCCGCCATCGTGCTGAACCTCACGGAGGAGTCCGTCTTCGCGGCCGCGTGCGGCGCGCTCATCGGCGCGGGGCTGGGCCTGCTGCTGCTCGACGGGCTGGCCGTGCGTTTCTCGATGGGCGCCTTCGCGCTCGCGATCGATGCGCCGGTGATGCTCGCGGGCGTCGGCGCGGGGCTCATCGTCGGGCTCGTCGGCGCGCTGCCGCCGGCCATTCGCTGTCTTCGTCTTCCGATCACTGAGGCGCTCAAAGCGCATTGAGCGCGCCGCATCCATTTCCAAGGAGATTCGCAACATGAACCGTCTCACACCAACCCTGCTTCTCTCCGCCCTCGCCGTCCTGCTCACGGGCTGCGGCGGCGAGTCCTCCGGGCAGTCCGACGCCGAAGGCGCGACGACTCGCCCCGCCAGCTTCCTCCTCGATTCTGAGCCCTCCGGCGCGACGAGCGTTCAGGAAGCGAAGCTCAGTGCGCGGGAGGGGGAGACCGTCGTTGTGCGGGGGCGCATCGGCGGACGCATGACGCCGATTTCAAGCGACAGCCCGGTCTTCACGATCGTCGATCTGGAAGTGCCGTACTGCGGGCAGGAGAACGAGACGGACCAGTGCCCGACTCCCTGGGACTATTGCTGCGAGACGCCCGAGACCCTCCGCGCCGCCGCCGCGACGGTGCAACTCGTCGATGAGAGCGGCGGGCCGCTCGAGGTCGATCCGCTGGGCGAGGGGCTCGGCGCGCTGGACGAGGTCGTCGTCATCGGGACCGTCGGGCCGCGTCCGTCGGAGGACGTTTTCACCATCCGCGCCACGGGCGTTCACCGCGCGGGCGGCTGAGCGCGGCTCACGCCGCCTGTGCGGGCGTCGCTCCGGACTCGGGCTCGATCAGGGCGCGGGCGCTGTCGATCGCGCGCGCCACGGTGCAGACGCTCGGGAGCAGGCGTGTGGGGCGCTCGTTCATCGCGCTTTCCTCGAGGCGGATGTTTCCGTTCGGGGAGAGGATGATCGTCGGCACGCCCTGCACGCCCGCTTCCTGCTCTTGAGTGCGCAGAGACGTCGTCATCGGCACGCGGTCGCGGGCGGTCTTCATCTGCACGACCGCCAGATTGGGCGGATCTTCGGATGGCTCGAAGAGGCGAGTCCAGAAGAGCCGCCAGCCGTCCACATCCGGCGTGGTGGAGACGTAGATCGGGCGAACCGGCGCGCCGAGTTGCTCCCGCCAGCGCTGAAGCCGTGATGGCCATGCTCCAGACGAGACGGTGGAGAGCAACGAGAGCTTGACGTCGTCGACCTGATCGGGGATCACGTCCATGATCTCGTCGATGACGCCCGACTTCAGCTTCAGCGCTGAGCAGAACTCCTCCGTGGTGTAGAGCGTCTCGTTGCCGCTCGATCCAAGCAGCAGGGCGTGCGCCAGACGATTGGCGAGAGCGAGTATGGAGACCTCCTTCATGCGCCGCGCCGCCATCTTGCGGATGTTCCCGAGCGACAGATGGTGGAAGACGATGGGATCGATCAGATCGCGCGGGAAGCGCCACGCGTGCAGGATCTTGTCCATCGCGTCGGCGTGATTGACGAGCAGCAGGCGGCTCTCGACGCGCTCGGCGGGGAGCGAGAGCTCGTGGCTCTTCCGGAGCGCCTCCTCGTAGCGACCTTCGAGCAGATCGGCGTAGACCATTTTCCCCACGTCGTGGAGCAGCCCCAGCGTGAAGGACTGGTCGGGGTCCTTCTCGCCCAGCTCGCGCGCCAGGAAGGCGGCGATGAGGCCCGTCGCAATCGAATGCTCCCAGAAGAGGCGCGGGTCCAGGGGGCCTTCCGAAGCGCCGAACTGATCGACGACGCTGATGTTGAGCACCGCTTGCCCGATCGCCTCAAGACCGATTCGCACCACGGCGTCGTGCACCGTGTTGACCGGCGAACCCCGCGTGTACGCGGAGGAATTGGCGAGCTTCAGGATCTTCAGCGCAATCGCCTGGTCGTGCTTGATGACCTTGGTGATGCGCTCCGTCGTCGTCTTCGGATCGTTCGAGAGCTTGACCACTTCCGCGACGGTCGGCGAGAGCCCCTTCAGCTCGCCGCAGTTCTGGAGCATCTCTTCGATCTCGCTGCGGAGCATCACGGGCTTCAACTCCTTGAGCGCCTGCTCCGGGTTGTCCGCCTCCGCAGGAGCGGAGGGCGGGGGCGCAGACGGCTGCTTCTCCGTGGCCTCCTGCTCCGGGGCCGGCTTCAGCGCGCACGTCATGGCTTTCTCGGGCCTGCCGGAGAGACAGTTTCTGATCCGCGCCTCGAGCTCTTTCAGCGAGAAGTTCGACTTCAGCAGATATCCCTGGGCGCCCAGGTCCCGGGCCTGGAGCACGTGGTCCTTGTCCGCCAAAGCCGTCAGGAAGATCACCGGCAGACGCGAAGCCGGATGCTGCTCCCGGATGCGCCGCAGCGTCTCGATGCCGTCCATCACCGGCATGGAGACATCGAGCAGGACCAGTTGCACCTTCGCCGACCGCAAGATGTCGAGGGCTTCGGCGCCATGCGGCGCCGTCAGGACCCTGTGGCCCCCGGCCTTCAACATCGCGGAGATCGGCTCCCGAATCACCGCCATATCGTCAACGATCAGGATCGTCGGCATCACTGGCCTCTCACGGCCCGGGGAGGGCTTCCGCCTCGATCGGGGAGGTTGAGAACTCGGTCTGCAGCGGACTCGCCAGATCCGCCCGCAGGCGAGCTCGGAAGACCGAGCCCTCACCGAGCTTCGAGCGCACCGAGATGGCCCCGCCGTGGGCCGCCGCAATCGCGCGGCAGATAAAGAGCCCCAGCCCTGTCCCTCGCATCGGGTCGTCCACAACGCCCTGATTGAGCGCGAACGCCTCTCCCAGGCGCTGAACGACTTCGCCGGACATGCCAAGGCCCGTATCGCTCACCGCGATCTCGATCCATTGGTTCCCATGCTCCTGGAACCGGCGAGCCTTGAGCTCGACGCGGCCCTTCTGCGTGTGCTTGACGGCGTTGGTCAGGAAGTTGATCACGAGTCTGCGAATGGCGTCCGCGTCGGCGTGCGCCGTGAGGTCGTCATCGTCGAGTTCGAGCTCGAGTCGGACCTCATTTGAATGGAGAAGATGACGCACCAGCGCCGCCGCCCGCTCACACTCCACCCTGATGTTGACAGCAGACCAGTTCCACTTCGCCATCCCGCTCTCGATTCGGGCGCTCTCCAGCAGATTGCTGAGCATCTCAGACATTCGAATCGTCTCATCGTGCATGATCCGCAACTGCTCAATCTGCACATCGTCGAACGACTCGGCGCTGTTCAGGAGATGCTCAGCGAGCAATCGGATTGCGGTGAGCGGCGTTCGCAGCTCGTGGGCCACTGTCCCGAGCGCCTTGCGCATCGCGTCCACCGCGCTTTCCATCGAGATCCGCCGCCGCTCCGCCTGCTCGGCGCGTTTGCGCTCCATGGCGTACAGCAGACAGCGCGCGAATGAGTCCGGGCTTGGCGCGCCAATCACCATGAACTCCTGCGCCCCCAGCTTCAGCGCCCTGAGCCCCGTTTTCACATCCTTCTCCGGGGTCAGCACCACGACCGGCGCATCGCGCAGATGATCGCCGAGGCGCCGGAGCGTCGGAAGCCCCCGGCTGTCGGGAAGCGTCAGATTCAGGAGGACGATGTCGACGCCGCCCGCGTCCAGCGCCGCGGCCGCCTCCCTCAGGCGCCGCACATGATGGACGAGGCAGCGCAGGCCGCCCTGGCACAGCAAGTCTTCGATCCGCTGGGCGGCGCTGACGTTCTGTTCCACGAGAAGAACCCGATACGCGCGCCCGTCATCCCGCCCCGCCCACGCCGATTCTTCATCTTGGCGCTCAAGCGTGAGCAAGCTCTGATCGGCTATCAACCCTCCAACGGGCTTCGGAAAAAGCGGTTGCCTCATGGCAGTCCCTTTGGACACTCGGGCCTCGGATCAGCATCGAGACGGGTTCAACAAACAGGTCCGAAATCTCGCCGCGGATGCCTCGCGGCTCGCCCAGACTCGTCGGCGCGCACGTCACGCGCCGATCCGGGCGGTCTGAAAAAAGTGTCGTCGTGACCGGCGTGGTCACGACGACCACGGAGGCGCCCGCCGTGCGAGCGGGTCGCGAACGCTGGAGTGTCAACCCAGCTTCCCAACTCAATCCGATGCGGCTTCCAAGAAAATCCAACTCCCTGCAAACCGGCCGTGGCACACCGCATCGAATGCGGCCCGCGGGCCACGAACAGGTCGTAACAGACTCCATTGTCGAGTATTCGGCGAGCTTGCTGAACAGGTGATCTCGAAATCTGGAAACCCTCTGATCCCGCGGTCGGCCTGCGGCTCGGACCTGCGCACGCCCCTCGATCCGGGGGACTGTGGCTTACGCCGTGCGCATCGCGGCGCACAGTCGCCCGGCAAGCTTCGCGTTGCTGCGGATCAGCGCGATGTTGGCGCGCAACGTCGCGCCCTCCGAGACTTCGTGCAGCAGCGCCAACAGGCGCGGCGTCACGGCGCGTCCGCGCATCCCCTGCGCATCCAGTTGGCGGCGCGCCTCCGTCAGCCAGCCGTCCCACTCGCGCTCAGGGATCTCACTCGTTTCCGGGATGGGGTTCGCCACAAGCACGCCCCGCCCCGTCCGCGCCAACTCCTGACGCACATAACGAGCGAGATCGTCCACCGAGTCGAAGGAGGCGTCCAGACGCGCGCCGGACTCGCGTCGGTAGAACGCCGGGAACGACTCCGCGTGGAAGCCCACGACGGGCACGCCCAGCGTCTCCAGCGCCTCGCGCGTCGACTCGACGTCCAGGATTGACTTCACGCCCGACGAAACCACCGCCACCGGGAACCGCGCCAGCGCCGCCAGATCGGCGCTGATGTCCAGCCGCTCGCCATACCCCGCATGTACGCCCCCAATCCCGCCCGTCGCGAAGACGCGCACGCCCGACGCCGACGCGAGCTCCATCGTGGCGCTGACCGTCGTCGCCGCGTGCCGCCCGGCGTGAATCGCCAGCCCCATGTTCGAGGTGTTCGCCTTCATCACGTTCGGCGCCTGGAGGAAGGCGCCGACCTCCTCGCCCGTCATCCCGACCGTCGGGCGTCCATGCACGACGCCGACGAACGCCGCCTCGCTCCCACCGGCGTGAACGTCCGCGACCAGATCCCGCGCCAGCGCCCCGGACTGCTCGCGGGGCACGCCATGCACGAGGACCGTCGTCTCCAGCGCCACATGCCCGGCGCCGGCGCGATTCATGACTTCCACGAGCCCCTCCCTTCTCTCTGGCGGCGCCGCGAGCGCCGGGAGCGCTTCAGCGAGGAATCGGAAGGACTCCTCCTCGGCGCCCGCCCACTCGCTCTCTCTGGGCCCCGCGATGTTCAGGATACGGATGTCGAATCGGCGCACCCACGCCGCCAGCGCCTTGCTCGAGCCGCCCCGCGCCGGATCCAGCAGGAGTCGCGGGCGGCGACAGCGCCGCGCCTGCTCGATTGCCAGCTCCGTCCCTCGCGAGATCAAGTCATCGTCGGGTCCGCGATCGAAGGGGGAGAGGACCAGCGTTCCCTCGCTCTCCCGGGCGTTCCAGCGGGTCCGCTGCGCGGGGTCGGCGGAGGGGGTCTCGACGAGGGGCCACTCCGGGCCGATGGGCCCATCCTCCGCGCTCCGCCCCGCGGGACACCAGCCGCGCAGGGCCAGACCTGCGCGGCGCGCCGCCCGCATCGCCGCTCGATCGACGCCCGTCTGTCCTCCTGTGACGATCGCCCACAGCATCCCCCGAAGCTACTCCGTTCGACCGCCGTCGGATCCAAAAAAAGAAGAGGGCCCTGTCCCGGAAGTCCAGGGCCCTCTCCCATGAGGAGAACAGTGGTCTGCACTGATCAGACGTCTCAGGACGCCGAATCGTTCGCCGAGACTTCGATCTTTCTTCCCCGGCGCTCCTGAATCCGCGGGAGCGTGACCGTCAGCACGCCCTCGGCGTAGGAGGCGGTGATTCCCTCGACGTCGATGTCCTCGCCCAGGCGGAACCGGCGGCGGTAATCGCCGACGCCGTACTCCTGACGGAGGGACGTCCACCCCGAGCGCTGCTCAGCCTCGAGAATGGGCGCGTGGAGCGTCAGGACGCCGTCGCGCGCCTCCAGGTCGATTCGGGAGGCGTCGGCGCCGGGGACGTCCGCGCGGACCTGAATCTGATCCTCCATCTCCAGGATGTCCACCTCGGGGAGGAACACGTCCTGGGACTCCGCCTGCGTCGTCGGCATCGTGTTGCAGCAACCGTTGCCTGTCATCGCAGTCACTCCTTCGTCATTCACTCGTGCGTGTTTCGACGTGACGATTCCGCGCTCAGCCGTTGGCGACCGGGATCTTCCGCGGCTGCGCGGCCGGGCTCTTGGGCAGCTCGATGGTCAGGACGCCGTTTCGCAGCGAGGCGGTGACGCCCTCCTGATCGACGTCGCCCGGGAGCGTGATCGACCGCGTGAACTCCTGCGAGCGGCGCTCGCTGCGGAGGATCGTCGCGCTCTCCGGCGCGCTCACCTCCCGCTTGCCGCTCAGCGTGAGCTGATCGCCCAGCAGCGAGATATCAAGCTGCTCCATCGTGAAGCCCGGGAGCTCCATCTCGATCACCCACGAGCCCCCCGTGTCCCACAGGTTCAAGGGCGGGGCCGAGGTCGCCACCGGCGCGCGGGCGCCGAAGAAGGAGTCGAACATCGCGTCCATGGCGCCGAGCGGATCCAGCGCCAACGGGCTGCGCCGCACGCCCGGGGGGGTCGTGCGAGTGCGGGTCATGGGCACGTTCTGAATCGTCATGGCTTGATCCTCCTGTTCCAGACCACAGAGTCGCTCCACAGCCGCCCATTCGCGGCTTCCGGAAAGCCTCAAACAAACTCGGCGCCAGTCCGCCCGGGCGTCGGCGTTCGCCCTGAATCGCCGCTGTCGCCGCCCTCCGGGCCCGCCCGAGCCCGCCCACCCGCAAGAGGGCCGCCGACGGGGCAGGGCTCCGCTGCCAACCTGACAATCGGGATGTCGCCAGAACGCCGGCGAGGCACGTCCGGATATCGTGATCCTGCCGGGAGAGGCGAGAGGCGCCGCGCGGCGTCGGAACACCCTTTGCATCCGTGTTTCACGGAGCCTTCAGGCGCCGAGGACGGGAGGAACGACCGCCAGATGAGCGTGAAATTCCGCGACTACTACGAAACCCTTGGCGTGTCCCGCGACGCGTCCCAGGAGGAGATCCAACGCGCCTACCGCAAGCTGGCGCGGCAGTATCACCCGGACGTCAACAAGTCCGCCGAAGCGGAGGAGAGGTTCCGCGAGGCGACGGAGGCGTACGAGGTTCTGAAGAACCCGGAGACGCGGAAGCAGTACGACCGCCTCGGGGCGAACTACAAGGCGGGGCAGGACTTCACACCGCCGCAGGGTTGGGAGAGCGTCGGTGTCGACTTCGGACGCGGAGGCGGGGGAGGCGGCTTCGGGATCGATTTCGACTCCGTCGCCGGCGCCGGCGGGTTCAGCGACTTCTTCGAGGCCATCTTCGGCGACCGCTTCCGCGACACCCGCGCCGGCGCGCGCCGAGGAGGCGGCGGCGCCACACGAGCGCCGCGCGCGCGCACGGGCGAGACCGTCGAGGCGTCGCTGACCATCTCTCTCGAGGACGCCTACCGAGGCGCGACCAAATCGATCGCGCTGGAGGTCGCCGAGCCGGATGACTCGGGTCGCATGCGGCGCTCGACGAAGTCCTACGACGTGCGCATCCCCCCGGGGACCACCGACGGCGCGACGATTCGCCTCGCTGGTCAGGGTGGCAAGGGCCTCGCCGGCGCGCCGGCGGGCGACCTGCTCCTGAAGATCCACATCGCGCCGCATCCGACCTACCGCCTGCACGGGCACGACCTCGAGACGACGCTGGCGATCACTCCCTGGGAAGCCGCCCTAGGCGCGCGCGTCGAGGCCCCGACGCTCGACGGACCCGTGACGCTTACCGTCCCGCCCGGCAGCCAGTCCGGCCAGAAGCTGCGGCTGCGCGGGAAGGGTCTGCCGAAGCGGCAGCAGGAGCGTGGCGATTTGTACGTCCAGTTGCGGATTGTGGTCCCCAGTGAGCTTTCGAAGGAGGAACGGGCGTTGCTCGAAGATCTTCGCGACGCCTCCGACTTCAACCCGCGCACGGGCTGAAGCGAGCGGCGCGAAGGAAGGCATGACATGGATCTGAACAGGCTGACGCAAAAATCTCAGGAAGGCATCGCGGAGGCGCAGAAGCTCGCGACGCGGTTCGGCCATCAGCAGGTGGATGTCGAGCATCTGCTTCTGGCGCTGGCGGAGCAGAGCGAGGGACTTTTCCCGCGCCTGCTCGCCCGCCTCGATGTCGAGGCTTCCGGCGTGGCGCAGGATCTGCAATCGCATCTCGAGCGGCTCCCGAGCGTCTCGGGCGCCGGCGCGCCGGGCACGGAGGCGGGCAAGGTCTACCTCTCGCAGCGGCTTGGCAAGGTTCTCGCCGACGCGGAATCGGAAGCCAAGCGGCTCGGCGATGAGTACGTCTCCGTCGAGCATCTCGTCCTCGCCGCGCTCGGCGAGTCGAAGCAGAACAGCCAGTCCGGCGCCGCGCAGGTCTTCCAGAAGCACGGGCTCGATCGCGACAAGGCTCTGGGCGCGCTGACGCAGGTCCGCGGCTCGCAGCGCGTTCAGAGCGCCAACCCCGAGGCGACCTACGAGGCGCTCGCCAAGTACGGCGTCGATCTCGTCGCCAGCGCGCGCCAGGGCAAGCTCGACCCCGTCATCGGGCGCGACGGTGAGATCCGGCGCGTCATCCGCATCCTCTCGCGCAAGACCAAGAACAACCCCGTTCTGATCGGCGAGCCGGGCGTTGGCAAGACGGCCATCGTCGAAGGCCTCGCGCAGCGCATCGTTCGAGGCGACGTCCCCGAGGGTCTGAAGGACAAGTCCATCTTTGCGCTCGACATGGGCGCGCTGCTCGCCGGCGCCAAGTTCCGTGGCGAGTTCGAGGAGCGGCTGAAGGCCGTGCTCCAGGAAGTGAAGGACTCCGACGGCGGCATCCTGCTCTTCATTGACGAGCTGCACACCATCGTCGGCGCCGGCAAGGCGGAGGGCGCCATCGACGCCGGGAACATGCTCAAGCCCATGCTTGCGCGTGGCGAGCTGCACTGCATCGGCGCCACCACGCTCGATGAGTACCGCCAGCACATCGAGAAGGACGCCGCGCTCGAGCGGCGCTTCCAGCCCGTCACCGTCGATCAGCCGAACGTCGAGGACACCGTCTCGATCCTGCGCGGGCTCCGCGAGCGCTTCGAGGTCCACCACGGCGTCAAGATCCAGGACAACGCGCTCGTCGCCGCGGCGACGCTCTCGCACCGCTACATCTCCGATCGCTTTCTCCCCGACAAGGCGATCGACCTCGTCGACGAGGCGTGCGCCATGATCCGCACGGAGATCGACTCGATGCCGGCGGAGCTCGACCAGATCACGCGGCGCGTCATGCAGCTCGAGATCGAGGAGGCGGCGCTCAGGAAGGAGAAGGACAAAGCCTCGAAGGAGCGTCTGGAAGGCGTGCGCAAAGAGCTCGCCGATCTCCGCGAGAAGGCGGACGCGATGCGCTCGCGCTGGGAGACGGAGAAGGAGGCGCTCAAGAAGGTCCAGGAGCTGCGGTCCACGATCGAGCACACGCGCTTCGAGATCGAGAAGGCCGAGCGCGAGTACAACCTCGATCGCGCCGCCGAGCTCAAGCACGGCACGCTCCCGGGCCTCCTCCGCCAACTGGAGGAGGAGGAGGTGCGCCTCGCCGATCGCCAGGAGACAGACGGCGAACCGCTGGTGCGCGAGGAGGTCACCGAACAGGAGATCGCTGAGATCGTTTCACGCTGGACGGGCGTGCCCGTGGCGCGTCTGGTCGAGGGCGAGCGCGAGAAGCTGCTGAAGCTCGATCAGATCCTGCACGAGCGCGTCATCGGGCAGGACGAGGCGGTCCAGCTCGTCGCCGACGCCGTCATCCGGGCGCGCGCCGGCATCAAGGATCCCAAGCGGCCCATCGGATCCTTCGTCTTCCTCGGACCCACAGGCGTCGGCAAGACGGAGACCGCCCGCGCCCTCGCGGAGGCGCTCTTCGACACCGAAGAGAACATGATCCGCATCGACATGTCGGAGTACATGGAGAAGCACGCCGTGTCGCGCCTCGTCGGCGCGCCCCCCGGCTACATCGGCTACGAGGAGGGCGGCCAGCTCACGGAGGCGGTCCGCCGGCGCCCGTACTCGGTCATCCTCTTCGACGAGATCGAAAAGGCCCACGCCGATGTCTTCAACATCCTCCTCCAGATTCTCGACGACGGGCGCGTCACCGACTCCCACGGGCGCACTGTCAACTTCAAGAACACCGTCATCATCATGACGAGCAACATCGGCTCGCCCCACCTGCTGGAGGGCGTCACGCCCTCGGGCCAGATCACCAGCGACGCCCGCGCCGCCGTCATGGGGGAGCTGCGCCGGCACTTTCGACCGGAGTTCCTGAACCGCGTCGATGACATCGTGCTCTTCACGCCGCTCCAGGTCGAGCAGATCGCGCAGATCGTCGATCTCCAGATCGAAGACGTCCGCCGCCGCCTCGCCGACCGGCGCATCGGGCTGGAGCTCTCGGAGGAGGCCGCGAAGTGGATCGCGGAGTCCGCTTACGATCCCGTCTATGGCGCCCGCCCGCTCAAGCGGTTCATTCAGCGCGAAATCGAGACGCGCCTCGGACGAAAGATGGTCGCGGGCGAAATCCCCGACGGCTCGCAGGTGTCCATCGATCTCCAGAACGGTGAGCTCGTCTTCGACGTACGAACACCCGACGAGGCCCCGAATGAAAGTGAGGTCGCCTCGGCCTGAGCGCGCCGCTCAGGCAGGAGTGAGGTCAACAATCAGCCATGTACTTTTTCGACCCGCTGTACTTCATCATCGTCGGACCCGCCATGCTCCTCGCCTTCTGGGCGCAGTGGAAGGTGAAGTCCGCCTACGCACAAGCCTCCCGCGTCGCCGCTCGCAGCCGTCTGACGGGACATGACGCCGCCCGCCAGATCCTCGACAGCGAGGGGCTCTACGACGTCCAGATCGAGATGGTCCAGGGCCGCCTTTCCGACCATTACGACCCGCGCGCCAAGATGCTCCGCCTCTCGCGCGACGTCTACGCGGGCCGCTCCCTCGCCGCTCTGGGCATCGCCGCCCACGAGGCGGGACACGCCATCCAGGACGCCCGTCGGTACGCGCCGCTGGTCGTCCGCAACGCCGCCGTGCCCATCGCCGGGTTCGGCTCGAACCTCTCCTTCCTGCTGATCATCGTGGGGATGCTGATGGGCGGGGCGGGGACGGTGTTCGGCGCGGGGCTCGTCTGGGGCGGGATCGCCCTCTTCTCCGGCGTGGTCTTCTTCCAGCTCGTGAACCTGCCCGTGGAGTTCGACGCCTCCGCCCGGGCCAAGAAGCTCCTGCTGGAGAAGGGGATGGTGGCCCCGGGGGAGGAGCAGGTCCATGTGATCCGGGTGCTCAACGCGGCCGCGATGACCTACGTCGCCGCCACGTTGACGGCCATTTTGACCCTGCTCTACTTCGTCTTCCGCGCGACCCAGTCCCGCTGAGCGACGGGCGGGCGCGGCGGGTCGCCATCGCCTTGTCCGCCCCCTTCGCCGCCCCTTCGTCGCCCAAGCACGGGCAAAACGCCCATTCTTTGGCGCGGATCGTGTGATTCACCCGAAAAACAAGCGGAAAATGGGACACCCCGCTTGTGCGGCGGTCGAACCAAGGGTAGAAACCACTCCAATCACAGGAAGAAATGCGGCGCGGGCGTTCGCCCGCCCGCCAGGCCAATGAACATGGAGGCTCCGAACATGGCCCGCAAGAAGAACACCCGGAAGAAAACCGCCCGCACCACGAGCGGCCGCAAGAAGGCCAGCCGCTCCGCCGGCCGCAAGAAGTCCGCCGCCGGGACCGCGACCAAGACTCGCATCGCCACCGCCGACAAGCCCCGCACCAAGAGCGACTTCTTCAAGACGATCGCCGAGAACACCGAGCTCTCGAAGCAGCAGGTCGCTCAGGTCTTCGATGTCGCCTCCGACATCGTCGCCAAGGACCTCTCCGCCCGCGGCCCGGGCGTCGTCAACTTCGGCGGGCTCATGAAGGTCGTCGTCCAGAAGAAGCCCGCCACCAAGGCGCGCAAGGGCGTCAACCCCTTCACCGGCGAGGAGATGATGTTCAAGGCCAAGCCGGCGCGCAAGGTCGTCAAGGTCCGCCCCCTCAAGGCGCTCAAAGAACTCGTCTGAGTACTTGGGGTCTCTGAACAACTGCGCAACAGGCCGCCGTCGTGAGTCTGACGCGTCGATTTTGGATCGGAGAGCCCCTCACCCCAGCCCTCTCCCGGAGGGCGAGGGGGTTCTTCAGAGGCTCCTACTTCTCTGACCTGACGGAGCCGGCGATCCGCCGGCGCTCGATCCACACGATATGAAAACAGGCCGGACGCCTTGCGAGAAAGGCGCCCGGCCTGTTTTTCATTCAGCCCGTTTCCGTCCTCAGGAGCACTCGCCCCAGGCGCCCAGCATTTGGGCCAGATCCTGCGCGTCGACGAGCCCGTCGCCGCTCAGGTCGATCGACGCATCGGACGAGCCCCACGCGCCCAGCATCATCGCCAGATCCGCCGCGCTGACAACGCCGTCCCCATCCAGATCCGCCGAGCACGAGGACGCCGCGAGGTTGTCCAGCACCCACTGCATGGCGACCTGCTGCTCCTCCTCCAGCATCGTGAGGTTGTCGGAGTCGACGACCCAGCGATACACGAACCAGAAAGGCTCGGAGCGGTTCGCCAGCGCCGTGTTCGAGATGTCGTAGGTCATCAGGTAGATGCCCTCCGGCAGATTCTCATCGAAGATGTGGTCCGGATGCACATGGATGTCGCCTTCCTCGGGAACCGAGATCAACGGCCCGGCGACGCGCGTGTCCGGCGTCGCGGGCGAGAGGAAGGGCACGCCGAATTCGAGCTCCAGCGGCTCGGGATGGATGGCGTCGAAATCCTCGCCGTCCCAGACGCGCAGGGCGTCGAGCATGTCGATCTGCACGGTGCTGCCGCCCTGGAAGGTCCCAAGGACCGTGTCGAACCCGGGATCGTCCGTGAAGGGAAAGGTGAAGAACAGCACTGGATCTGCGTCGTAGACGCGCGCCGGCACAACGGCGCCGCTGTCGTCGACGCGTTTGGTTATGATCCGGCTCTCGACTTCGTCGACTTCCAGAATCACGTCCACATCGTGCAGCGCGCTGCCGTTGCCGAGCGCCGCCGCGCCCATCGCCAGCGTCGCCGCCGTCGTCGTCATCATCGCCAAGCTCCGCATGTCTTTTTCTCCGGAAAAGGGTTGAACCGCCTTGAATCGGCGCGCCGGAGCGCAAGCTCCGGCGCGCCGCGTGTTGACTGTCAGGCTTCGCGAGACTCAGCGACGACGACGCGCAGCCGCCAGACCCACCGCGCCAAAGAGCGCGAGCGCGCCGGGCGCCGGAACAAGGTTCTGCTGCACGTAGTCCACGACGGGGTCGATCTGGTCATCGCCCACGCCGCGCCCCAGAACGAACCAGAAGGGGTCCGACGCGCCCAGGTCGCTCGCGCCCGTTGAGTCGAGCGAGAACGCCTCGAACTCCAGGACGTACACGCCGTCGGCGCCCGGATCCGGATCGCCGGCGAGCAGCGCCATGTCCAGGTGATCGTCGAACCCGCCGGCGCTGACGGGGATTGAGAAGCCCGTGGCGCCACCCGCGCCGACGGTCACGCTCGCGGGACCGAAGCTCAGGTCGAAGCCGATCGGCGAGTCGGCGAGCGTCGAGCCATTCCACTTCTGGGGCGTGCTCAGCACGTTGAATCCCCAGGAGCCGCCGTCGAAATCGCCGGCCAGCGCCCGGAAGCCGGGCTCGTCGCCCAGGTTGGGATTCCCCGGAACGAGCCCGCCCAGCTCGCCCTCGAAGACGCGCTGGTTTGTGTTGACGACCGACACCGTGTCGTCGTCGAACGCGCCCGTCGTGATGACGCCGTTGACGTCGTCGCGCAGAAGCAGGACATCCACTCCCGACGCCACTGCGACGCCGCCCGACATTCCAATCGCGGCGATCGCGCCGCCCGCAAAGAACATTGTACGAATCATGGCAGTCTCTTCCTCTCTGAGCCGAGCTCACGCACGATGCGCGCTCGGCGACCTTGGTGGTGATGAAAAAAAACAGGTTGAATGACGCGATTACGGACGAATCGAAGGATCGAACAGATTGTCCTCTGGACCCGTGTAGACCTCGCCGAAGGTGTGCGTGGCGGCGTGCCCGTCGAGGAAGCTGTAGTTGGCGCGCGAGCCGTAGCCCGCGTCCTCTCCCTCGGGGCCGCCCCAGACGCCCAGATTCATTTCCTCGGACGCAAGCAACGGGGCCGCCTCCACCGCGACCTCCCGCGGAATGCGCCCACCCACTGACACCCACCATCCGGCGGCGTGCACATGGTCCGAGCCCGCGAAAGGACCTTCCTCCGCAATCATGACGAACTGGATCGTTTGCGCCGGAGCGGTGATCCGATCCATCCGGTTGAACAGGGCGCTGCCGCCATTGCTCTGGAATGAGCCGCTTTGCGTGATGAAGCGCGTGACGAAGTCATTGAGCCCATAGCTCGTCCGCCGGAAGACGCTCTGGCTCCCGCTGAGCGGCACGCCCTCGCCGCCCTTCTCGACGGGCCAGTGCGGACTCTCGTCGCCGGGGGACTTCACGACCAGCGGATGGCCGTAATGCTCCTCCAGGGTGTTCACCCACGCGATCTCCTCCTCGCCGACGCCGCCGTGCGTCAGCCCGGGCTCGACGAAGCGCCCCTGATGCTCCTGCGCGTAGAGCAGACTCGCCAGTTGAAGCTGGCGCATGTTGCTCAGGCAGGTGGTTCGCTTCGCGGCCCAGCGCGCTCGCCCCAGCGCCGGAAGCAGAATCCCGATCAGCAGCGCGATCACCGAGATCACCACGAGCAGCTCCACGAGCGTGAAACCGGAGGATCTTCTCTGTCGCATGGAACATCCCGCGCACGTCGATCCGTGCGCGCCCTGAGTTGCGGAATTGGAAAGACTTCGGCTCGCGCGGAGCCGCAACGCGTCTGCGCGCGCATCCGATGGCGTGCGCGCGATCCAGAACTCCGACGGCTCAGCCCGTCGGGGGCCCGCGCGTGGGTCGGCCCTTCAGCCCCCGCCAAGGAGCGGCCTCGCGCCGCTCGGGAAGCGCCCAGGCGGGCGCCTCCGTCTCGATCAGCAGACCGGACGCTCCCCCATCGGCGACGATCTTCGCCGAGGAGAAGGCCAGATGGCAGATCGGGCAGTCCTCCTCGCCATGGGGCGAGAGGGGGTCCTCTCCGTCGTCATGCTCGCCCGACGGCTGTGGCGCCTGATCCTCCCCGCAGCAGGCGTGCGCCGTCTCCGGGGCGTGCTCGAGCAGGGCGTGCGCCAACTGGCCCACACCGCCGACGCCCAGGCTCAGCAGCGCGATCAGCGTCCACATCGCCCAGCCCTGAAGGCGGATCGGGATGAAAAGTCGGCGACGCATCGCCTTGGTTATACACCGCCTCGCCCCCGGCGAGTCAAATGAAAAGCGCTCGATTCGGCGATCTTCGATGCGTCAGCCGCCTTCGACGTGAGCCTTCAGCCCGCCCAGGATCTGCCGCCACCCCTCCGACGTGTCCGCCCGCATCTTCGCCGGATCAGCCCCCAGATCGCCCAGCATGTGCGTCGTCAGGCGGACGACCGTCGTCCCCTTTTCCGCGCCATCGAGGAACTCGTAGTGGCAGAACTCGTGCGCCGGTCCGGCGTACGGCGGCGCCATGTACGAGACGAGCATCAGCCGCGCCGCAGGCTCCACCGCCAGCACTTGCCCCCACAGCAGCGACGCCCCGCTCGGGGCGCGCTCGATCAGGCAGCCCCCCGCTCGCGCCTCGAGCTCGAGCGTGTCCGACCCCTCCAGGCAGTGGAAACTCGCGGGCCACCACCGCCCGATCTCCCGGCAGAACGCCTCCCAGACGCGCGCCCGCTCCGCCTTGATCTCGACCTCGATCCGCGCCGCCGCCACGCCGATCTCGCCCGTCTTCAGCTCCGCGCCGGCCTTCGCCATCACGACCCTTCCTTTCGCTTGCCCCTCGCCTCGCCTTGCCGCCGCGCGCGCTCGCCGCGCTCGACATGCTCCTTCAGCCCGAGCAGCGCCGCCCGATGCCGCGCCGTTACGCGCTCGATCCATCCCCCGCACACGCGCTCCAGCGGCGCGGTCCGCACATGGTTCCACCGCTTCCGCCCCTCGCGCTCCACCGCCACCAGCCCCGCGTCCTCCAGGACGTCCAGATGCTTCATCACCCCCACCCGGCTCAATCTCCCCCGGAACTGCGCACAGACCTCCCCCGTCGTCCGAGGCGCCTCCGTGAGCAACCCCACGATCTCCCGGCGTGTCCCATCGCCAATCGCCCGCCACACGGCTTCATCTTCCGCGGCAATCATGTCACTACAGAGTGACATATTGCGAGGATGATGTCAAGCGCAAGAGCGTCATACCCTGCACCTATGGGCTTGCGCGACGCCTACGCCGCCGGAGTCTTCAAGGAAGCCGAGGACGGCCGCCTGTTCTTTTTTTCCTGGGGCCCGAAGCGTCAGGTCTACGAGGTCCCGCGGCGCATGCACTACGACCGCATGCGCGAGGAGTACAAGCGCTGGTTCGCGCTCGCGCCGTTCTGGATCATCTTCCTGACGACATTCTTCGCCGCCTTGTACGGGATCGCCGCCTTCGTCGCCGCGATGGGCTTCCTCGTGGTGCTCTACCTCTGGGCGTATCGCTTCTGGGTCCGCAGGCAACACGACCGGATCGCGCCGACCGAAGCGACGATCGATCGTCGAGAACTCAGGCAACAAGCAACGCAAGCGATCGGACCGACGTTCAGTTGGCTCATGCTGGCCGTCTCCGTCGCCAACCTCGCGTTCGGCCTCTTCTGGCTGATCGGCAACCCCGCCGCCCCGCTCGGGTCGCTGGCGTACATCGCCTTCTGGAGCGCCGTCGCCGCCGCGTCTGCGCACACGCTCTGGCGTCAGCGGCAGGTCAAAGAAGGCGCTCATACTCCCGCAAGCGCATGACTGTCTCCGGCAGGCGCTGTTGACCGAGCGCTTCCAGAAACTCCGCAACGTCCTTCGGCGGGCTCCGCAGCGCTGCGCGCTGCCGCCTCACCGCAGCGCAGACGGCCCCCGGCGCCAAGTCCAGAAGATGCACGATGAATGCATCCGGATGCTGCGCCTCCATCCCGAACGGATGCAGCGCCTCGGCTGGGAAGTCATCGAGATTGAAGGTCACGATCACATGGGCGCGCGTCCGGACAGCCGCCGCGAGCACGTGTCGATCGTTCGGATCAGGCAGTTCGAGTCCGTCGATCAATGACTCGTAGCCGGTGACAAGGCAGTCACGCACGTGCGCGTTCATGAGTTCGCGCGTGCGCTCGAGTTGCTCGCGCGACAGATCGGCCCGTCGGGCGAGAAGCGCCCCCATCCATTCCTCGTGGATTCGGTCCGTCCAACGCGCTCGGAAGAGGTCCGTCAGCGCAAGGCGCATAAGCAGGTCGCGCAGCGGAGCCGGATAGAGCACACAGGAGTCGTAGAGAGCGGTGAACGTCGCCATGGACGCCGATCATCCTCCCCGCCGACGCGCCCGCGCTCAATACCCCATGTCCAGTTCCTGCGCCTGCTTCGCGAGTTCGTCGAGAACTTCGTGCCGCCTGGCGTCGATCGCCTCCTTGTAGCGCATCACGTCCGCGAAGAGCACTCGCCGATGCGTCCCGACCTTTCGGTGAGGAATCTTCCGCTCTTCCAGGAGCTTGATCAGGAATGGCCGCGAGACGCCCAGCAGGTCCGCCGTCTGCTGGGTCGTCAACTCCGCATGGATCGGCGTCAGCGTGACGGCGTTCCCCTCCGCCATCTGCGCCAGCAGATGCACCAGCAACTGCACCGCCGCCCTGGGCAGCTCGATCTCCTCGCCGTCGCCATCCGCGATGCGAACCCGCAGATCCTCATCCGCGTGCGCCGACAGTCGCCGGCTCGACTCGCGCGCCAGTTCAGCGTCGCGCTCCGAGGGCGTCACGGGCCCGAAGCCTTCGCCGCCATCCATCGCGGGTCTCGAGATCACCACCGGCCTCCTTCCTCGACCACGAACAGTCTATCGGCTATTCGCAACAAACGCAACACTCGAAGCCGCCGAAATCGCCCCTCACACACAGAAAAAGCCCGCCGCGTTCCCGCGACGGGCCTTTTCGTCCTTCTTCAGTCGGTGAACGTCACGACTTGTTCTCGTCGTCCTTCACCTCGTACTCCGCGTCGATCACGTCCTCGCCGCCGCCGGACTCGCCGCCGGAGTCCGGAGCCGCGCCGCCCTCGCCGCCCGGGGCCTGTTGCCCGCCGGCCTGCGCCGCCTGCTCCTCGTACATGACCTTGCCGAGCTCCATGGCGCTCTTCTCGAGCTCCGAGAGGGCCCTTTCGATCGCGTCCTTGTCGTCGCCCTTCAGCGCCGACTCGACGTTCGAGATCGCGTTCTCGATCCCGCCCCGCACTTCGGGGGAGACCTTCTCGCCGTGCTCGTCCAAGCTCCGGCGCGTCGAGTGGACCGCCGCCTCGGCGCGGTTCTTCGTGTCGATCAGCTCGCGGCGCGCCTTGTCCTCCGAGGCGTGGGACTCGGCGTCCTTCTTCATCTTCTCGATCTCGTCCTCCGACAGGCCGCTCGAGCCCTTGATCTCGATGTTCTGACTCTTGCCCGTGCCCTTGTCGGTGGCCGTGACCTTCAGAATGCCGTTGGCGTCCAGCGCGAACTCGACTTCGATCTGCGGCATCCCCCGCGGCGCCGGCGGGATGTCCTTGAGCTCGAACTCGCCCAGGAAGCGGTTGTCCTTCGCGAACTCGCGCTCGCCCTGGAAGACGCGGATCGCCACGCTCGTCTGGTTGTCCGCCGCCGTCGAGAACGTCTCCTTCTTGCTGGTCGGGATGGTGGTGTTGCGCTCGATGAGCTTGGTCATCACGCCGCCGTAGGTCTCGACGCCGAGCGAAAGCGGCGTCACGTCCAGCAGCAGGACGTCCTTGACGTCGCCCGTGAGGACGCCGCCCTGGATCGCCGCGCCGAGCGCGACCACCTCATCCGGGTTGATGCTCTTGTTCGGATCCTTCCCGAAGATGTCCTTGCACAGCGCCTGCACCGCCGGGATGCGCGTCGAGCCGCCGACGAGAACCACCTCGTCCAGCTTGCCCGTATCGACCTTTGCGTCCTTGAGCGCGGCCTCGCAGGGCTCGCGGAGCCGCTTCAGGATCGGCTCGATCAGCGATTCGAACTTCGCCCGCGAGACCGTCATCTGAAGATGCTTCGGACCTGACTGATCCGCCGTGATGAAGGGCAGGTTGACCGACGTCTCCTGGGTCGAGGAGAGCTCGATCTTGGCCTTCTCCGCCGCCTCCTTCAGGCGCTGGAGGGCCATCGGATCGTTGCGGATGTCGATGCCCTCCTGCTTGCGGAACTCCTCGGCGATGTGATTGATGAGCAAGTCGTCGATGTCGTCGCCGCCCAGGTGCGTGTCGCCGTTGGTCGAGAGCACCTCGAAGACGCCGTCGCCGACGTCGAGGATCG